>CAYGUE010000030.1:0-14556 GCA_964352885.1 uncultured Pirellulaceae bacterium | reverse complement strand
GATAAAGATGATGACGAAGTTTGGTTGCTCTGGCAGCGTTGCAAGGTACTGGTTCGTGGTACCGAACAGTGCCAATGAAATGCGAATTGCCAGACCGAAAATTGCTATCGAGAAAAACATGTTGCCTACGCGTTGGAAGTACTGCGACCAAATGGAAAATAATCTCGTGATTGTAGTTGCTTTTCCATGTGGTGGCGATTCGCGGGGATCAACGGTAAATTAAGGGGACTTCTGTTGGTAACTCTCGATTGAGGAATGACGTGAACGAAGCCTCCGCAAAATTCTTTGAAAACCTGTTGAATGCTCCGGGCGTATCCGGCTATGAAGAGCCAGTTCAGTCGGTCGTCCGCGACTATGCATCGGGTTTCGTCGACTCGATGGAAACCGACTCGCACGGGAACCTGATCCTTTGTAAGAATCCTGACGCTGATATTCGACTCATGTTCGCCGGACATTGCGATCAGATTGGATTGATCGTTTCGTACATCGATGAAGAAGGATTTATCTACACACAAACCGTGGGCGGATGGGATCCGCAGCAGCTTATCGGCCAGCAGATGACGATCTGGTCCAAGAGTGGCCCGATCCAAGGTGTGATTGCACGGAAGGCAATTCACCTATTGGATGAAGGCGAACGAAAAATGGTCGTCAAAGCGAAAGAACTCTGGATCGATATCGGTGCTGCGGACCGCGCGGAAGCAGAGGCGCTAGTTCGAATCGGAGATAGCGTTACGCTCAAGCTTGGCATGACTCGATTAAGAAACAATTTTATCTCGGCTCCTGCGACCGACAATCGCACCGGAGTTTGGGTTGCGGTCGAGGCACTCCGGATCGCAGCTAAAGCCGGCGTCAAGATTGGCGTCTATGCTGTCAGCACTGTGCAGGAAGAGATTGGATTGCGTGGAGCGAAGACCGCTGCTTTTAGCATCGATCCGCACGTCGGCGTCGCGATTGATGTGACTCACGCAACGGACTGTCCAAAGATCGATCCGAATCAACAGGGAAACATTCGGCTCGGGCACGGCCCTGTCGTTGTTCGTGGCCCCAACGTTAACGAAAAAGTCAATGCGAGGTTTCATGAGTTGGCGACTGGCAAAAGTGCCCTACCTATACAAGCGAGTGCACTCGGACGAGCCGCACCGAACGATTCGAACGTCATGCAGGTTAGCCGCGGCGGCGTCGCAACGGGTCTGATCGGGATACCGAACCGTTACATGCACAGTGCCGTCGAAGTAATCTCACTTGACGATATCGAGAACGCTGCAATCCTTCTCGCAGCTTTCGCTTGCTCGATTGAGTCCGCGAAAGAGTTTGTGCCTGGATAGTCTGAAGATGATTCGCCCATGAAACCGGAAAATAAATTGAAACGCCCACATGGTGGGATACTTCAAACCTATACAAAGTATGATCCCGTTAATTTCCCCGGGCCACGGCAGGAACAGGCCGACATCGTTTCGCCAATGATGGAGCAGATGCTTGTGTTTGGCTCTCAACGACCGCTGACCGAAGAGGAAATGGCTCGGGCGATCAAGATCGATCCGTCTCAGCTTTCTCAGTTCGGACCCAGCCTCGATTTCATAAAAGCGACGCTGGAAGATCAAAAACGTAAGCTGCTAGAGAAGTACGAAACCGAATCCGTCAGGAAAAAAGCCGGAAAGGTGTTTCGAAAAAAAGCAAAAACTGCGCCTCCAATGGATGACTCACTGAGGTCCGACTATGACGAAGCCGTCAATCGTGAGCAGCTGTATGGTCTGGAGAATCTGTGGTATCGAGTCAACAACGACGCCGACGAAGCGGCTCAACATTTGATGTCAGTTATCGCACGCTTGCAGGACAAGTACCAGATCGATGAGCTGCATGCAAAATACAATTTCACCGGTCGCGCGTCGCTCACGATTCCAGAAGCGATTGAGCTGAAGCAAGCGTTGGAAAAAATTGAAGAACTGCTGAAGCAAATCGAGGACGCCAAACAAAACGGGCAGATCGCGATTCTTGACGTTGAAGAAATGAGCCAGTTTCTCGACGAGAATCAACGGCACTCTCTCGAAGAAATGCAGCGTCAGATTAAGGATTACATTGAGCGTGCCGCAGAAGAGCAGGGCTTTTCGAAAAAGGAGGGCAAATACGAACTGACGCCGAAAGCCTACCGGACGTTTCAAAACAAACTTCTTTTGCGAATCTTCAGCCACCTCAATGAATCGAACAGCGGCCGCCACTACGATGCAGCGGTCAACGGTGAAGGCGCTGTTGAGATGCAAGCGACGAAGCCTTACGAGTTTGGTGACTCGATCGCGAACATGGACGTGCCGCAAACGCTGATCAATGCTATGGTTCGCGATTCGAGCCAACGTCCGATTCGGCTCAAGTCCGATGATATCGAGATCCATCAGACTCGAAACAATCCCAAAGCCGCAACTGTGATCATCATGGACATGAGTGGCTCAATGCGTCACGACGGGCAGTACGTCAACGTGAAGCGTATGGCTCTGGCGATGGACGGGCTGATTCGCCGTGAGTACCCTGGCGATTATTTGAACTTCATCGAGATGTACACGTTTGGCAAAGTTCGTCGTCAGGGTGAGATCATTGATTTGATGCCCAAACCAGTGACGATCCACCATCCGGTCGTGCAGCTAAAAGTTGACATGAGTAAGGAAGAAGTCAGTGAGCATATGGTGCATCCGCACTTCACGAACATTCAACATTCATTGCGGCTCGCTCGGCAACTTCTGGCCAACGTGAACACGCCGAACAAGCAAGTGATGTTGATAACCGACGGGTTACCAACAGCCCACTTTGAAGACTCAACGCTCTACATGCTCTATCCGCCACACCCGAAAACCGAAGAGGCAACGCTTCGGGAGGCCGCCATGTGTTCCAACGAAGGAATCACGATCAATACATTTCTGGTCCCCAGTTGGTCTCAGTCGGAAGACGACATTCGATTTGCCCATCGGCTAAGCGAATCCACCAAGGGCCGCGTGTTCTTTACCGCTGGAGGCGATTTGGATCGCTTCGTCGTTTGGGATTACATTAACAAGAAACGCGAGATCCTATAGTCGATAATCGACCAAGTAGATTCGTGGATAAAGCCTTGCCGGCTCAGGTTGACCGATTCGATAGCTGCGCGAACGTCTTCGCGAACAGTTCGTCTCCAACGTTTGTTGAAATTGCAATTCTTAGTGACGGGTCATTCGATCATGCCATGCAGACGTTTGGACAATTTGCCCAAGCTGATGTGACTGCGACTAGCCGTGCTTTGTCGCTGGTTCGATACGAAGACCTTGACGCACTTCCGCTAAATGATGGTGCTGATTTGGGACAATCAAGTAATACTGTCAGGGAATCGCTGGATAACTATTTCCCCGGCGAAGCATTCGGTCCGCAATTGGTCGACAGCTATCGTGGCGTCAATTTTGACAGCAGGCCGGGCATTATCCCTCTGGTTCAGTTGGACGAACTATCGAGCATCGGAGTCACGTTGTACTATGAAGAAACTGCCCGGGCAGAGCTTAGAGGTCTAGATGGCGAGCAAGTCAAAGTTGTCATCACGAACGATTTCACTCAAACTGCGAATTTTGGAATTCGTTTCTTTGATGAGAATATGAATCTGATGGAAAACGTGAACTACACGTCTGCGTTGGGTATCAACTACCAACCCATCGTTTCGGCTGTTCCCGAACCCAGTTCATTTCTAATGTTGTCTGCACTAGGAATACTCGGCCTTATCCCTCGCCGTCGTGCTGGAAAATGAATCATGCGGAGTCGTGAAAGGCAAATATAAAAAGCCCGTGCAGCATTGCTGCGACTCGGGCTTTTTCACGTTAATCGATTGTCCATGAGCCACAAACTACCAACTGTGAACCACGACAACGAGTGGCAAACCCGTCTTGAGCGATCAAACCGATGCTACGTTCGCCTGCGTCTCGATTGCTTGCTGGAAATTGCGACGAAATCTGCTACAAAATTGCGTTCGAATGCAATCTTTTTGCATCCATAGACGGATCAGAAACGCGAAGTCTGCGATGGACGATTCTCATCCCGTGAATTTGTTTATCCAGTCGCTTAAGAAAGAGACAACACCATGTCGACCAAAGTTGGAATCATTGGCGCCGGAGGAATGCTCCAGTATCACGCAGGCGGATTTAAAGAAGCCGGTGCCGAAATCGTCGCCATCGCTGACATGAATCAAGTGTCTGCCGAAGCCGCTGCCAAAGAATGGAATGTTCCCAACATCTACTCTGATGTCGATATGATGTTGGCGGAAGCAGATATTGATGCTGTCAGTATTATCGTTCCGAACAAGTTTCATGCTCCGCTTGCGATTCAGTGTCTTAACGCTGGCAAGCATGTTTTCTGCGAGAAGCCTCCCGCGATCTCCGCCGCCGAAGTCGAGCAAATGATTGCCGCCGCAGATGCTGCCGGTAAGACGTTGATGTTCAATTTTAACAATCGCGCCCGACCGGAATCTTACAAGATGATGGAGATGGTTGCCGACGGCACGCTGGGAACCATTAACTCGGCGCAGGCAAAATGGATTCGTCGAACAGGAATTCCGGGCTTCGGCGGTTGGTTCACGACCAAAGCACTGTCTGGCGGCGGTCCGCTGATCGACTTGCTGCACATGGTTGACTTGGCGATGCACTTCATGGGATATCCTGAACCTGCTCACGTTCTTGGTCAGACGTTTAGCGATTTCATTGATGACAAACAGTTCAAAGGCCCGTGGGGGATTCCCGACAAAGCCGACGGAGTTACGGATGTCGAAGCCGCTGCACATGGGTTTGTGACTTTCAAAACCGGACAGGTCCTGTCACTTCAGGTCTCTTGGGCTGAAATGGTCAAACGTGAAGAAGTCTCGGTCGTATTCCAAGGCACCCAAGGCGGCGGAAAAGTCGAGCGACTATTTGGCACTGACGGATTGGACGAAACGGCAATCGACACGTGCGAAGTTTACGTTCAGGAAGACGGCAAGGCAGTTAATAAAACGATCGAAGTCGAAGAGTGCGAAGACATGGGCCGCAAACGCTCAGCTGAAAACTTCATTGCTTCACTGGAAGGCAAAGAGGAGCCGCTCAACACGCCGACGCAGGCGTTGGCGCTCATGCGAGTCATCGACGCAATTTACGAATCGGCTTCATCAGGCAAGCCAGTCGCTGTTTGATTTAGTTACGACATATGCAACTGAGTTGCCGTTTGAGAAAACGGAAGCGGACACTCGCTTTGCCGATAAAATGGCCAATCAGCGATTGGTCGAGTGTTCCCTACTTCCTTCTTGAGCTGATTTGGATGCGTTACTGCCAAGTTGTTGATTGGTTTTTCTGGACCGCGGAATATTGCCGTCGCCGGCCTCGGGTTCAGTTTCTGATTGACTTTGTAAATCGTGTTAATCGCCAACGCGAATGCAAGGACCGTCCCGATAGCGACCAGCAGTTTCATCCACTTTGGTGGAGAAGTTGTTGGGCTCAGTTCAGGTCTCGTGCCAAGATAAAGGATAGCCAGCGCAATTGCGGGAATTCCGACGACGGTGAGTGCTTGCGCGAATGTGATCAAGTGGACCGTGCTGCCCTTGCTAAGTATTGAACTGCCGCCAAACACGAGTCCAATCAACAAGGCGATCGCGGTAAAGTGCTTGGGCCACGCTTGAGAGAGCTTTGATCCCAATCCGAGACTATCGGAAAAAATGGTGCCGCCAATAATCGCGTTGATTAAGAATGAACTGAATCCGCCGGCAAGAATTCCTGCAGAAAAAATCCAGACGGCTGATTTCCCAAAGACTGGCTCAAGCTGCAACGCGAGGGCACCTACGTTCGAAAGTTCGACTCCTTCTGGCCTACCATAGAACATTAGTACAGACGTGCAAATGATCACTCCCGTCATCAAACATAGAACAGCAACGCCAACTGCGGAATCGAAAACTCCCTGGGACAGATTCTCACGAGACCAGTCTTTTTCGCGCACAAGATACGCCTGGTAATAGGCGCCGGCGACGGAGAAAGTTGTTCCAATGAGTCCAATCAGCAAAAGGTAGTCGGGATTCGAATCTTTGGATGGCGTTAGCTCGACGGCTGACTCATTTCCTGGTGGGCTGAACAATACAAAACAAAAGTTCAGTAGAAACGCAGCCATCATGATCAGGATCAGTAACTTCATCAGCTTTTCAACTTGCTTGTAAAGATCACGCGACGCGTAAAGCGCAATCAAGACGATGGCGTTGACGCCAACCAGAAGTCCAAGTTTGATTTCCGCACGATTAAACCACTGCATTCCTGAGAGAACGGGTTCGAGCCCAGCAATGATTGCCATGTTATTGGTGGATTGAAATATTGCCACGATTCCAAATAACGCAAGTCCAACGAGGAATGAAGGGATGCGTCCGAGTCGCGCCGTCAGTTCTTCTCCGGGTGTACGGTCATAGACGACGCCAATTCTGGCGCTCATCGTCACCATGCCCAACATCAAAACGCATGCGCAGATCAAAATGGGGATCGCCATGAATCCAAATTCTGCGCCGACTTTTGAGCTGACCAGTATGCTTCCAGGGCCAAGTACAACGGCAGCAACAATGATCGCGGGTCCAACGTCGTTCAACTTCATTGATTCGCCTCGGTCAGTTCTGACTCTGGCAATCCCAAGGCAATTCGTGGATTGGTCGAAATGAGCTGGTTTACTTCATCTGTGCAAAATCCGATTTGTTGTAAATTCTCAATCGTTCGGGGAATTGTCATCGTTGAACCAATGAAATGTGATCTGTCTGGTGACATTGCGATCAAGTCATCGCCAACTGCAATTTCCCAATCGCCAAGTCGATAATTCCCGGGACCAAGTCGAGCGGCCGAAATCGCATCGGTAACAATAATGCTGCGGTTGATGCCGGCGATCTTGAGGTAGTTCTTCAATGCAAAAAAGTCTACGTGGACTCCGTCAGCAATAAAACAGCACCAGAGTTTTTCGGAAAAGCATAGCGCTCGCTGAATGATATTGTCGTGGCGGTGCATCTTCATTGGGCAACCGTTACCCAAATGCGTAAACATGCTTAGTCCGCTGTCGATTGAAGCGGCAATTTGTTCACGCGAGGCGTTGGTGTGACCGGCCGCAACGATGATGTTCTGATCAACCAGCCATTGGGTTAGTTCGCCTTGGGGATCGTTTTCTGGAGCCAGTGTTACCAAACGAGTTATTCCGCTCGCGGCTTCATGCAATCGCTTCATCACATCAACAGATGCGGGCATGGTGAGTTTTGGATTGTGGGCGCCGACGTAACCCGGTTCATTCGAAATGAACGGGCCTTCAATGTGAATGCCAACGATCATTTTCCGAGTTAGAGCATTCTCGTTTCTCGCTTGCGCAACAATTTCCAATCGCTGCATCATGATCGGAATGTCAGCGGTGATGACGGTCGCCAGAATTCCGCCAACGTTGTCCTGAGCGAGCAACTCGCAGGCACGATTGATTTCATCAGCGGAGCAGGGACTGTTAAAATCCGTTCCTGCGTAGCCATTGATCTGTAGATCGATTGGTTTCAAACGAGACTCGCAAACTGGCTACGGAAAATGTTGATTCAACTCAACTCAACTCAACTCAATTTGGACGCGGCGGTCTGATCAAGAAAAAATCTGCAGTTGTGGTGTTGCTGCAGAATGGAAGCTGGCCAATCAGGCGTCACCTCGGATTCAACGCATTGTTTAACGGCGATGGATTTTCGTTTGTCCGGCACGGTGCAAATGATCGATTTTGATTTCATGATTTGCCGAATCGACATCGAGATCGCTTGCGTTGGGACATCGTCGAGGGTAGGGAACCATCCCTCGCCCAACTGTTGTCGTCGACACGCTTCATCCAAACTCACAATCAGAAAAGGTTGTTCAGTTTCAAAGTCGGCTGGGGGGTCATTAAACGCAAGATGCCCGTTCTCACCGATTCCAACCATCGCCAGCACGATTTCGACGTTTCCAATCAAGTCGTTGACTCGAGCACATTCCACTTCCGGATCTGTTTCGGCATCGAGGAAATGAAAGCCCGCCGTTGGAACAGGGAGTCGGCTGGCGAATCGATTCCACAAATAGTTGCGAAACGAAGCTGGATGGGTGATGGGGATTCCGATGTACTCATCAAGATGAAAGACCGTCACATACTGCCAAGGAACGTCCAACGTGACCAGGTGCTCGAGCATTTCAAATTGCGACGCGCCGGTGGCAACGATGATATTCGCAAATCCATTTTGACGGATGGCTGCATTGATTTCCAAGGCGCCCGCTTCGGCAGCAGCTTGGCCCATCTTGGTTTTTGATTCGAAGATCTTGACATTTGTTTTCATTTCAAAGATTGTACCCGCGCTAAGTGGAATTGTGACGGGTCAAGCATCAGCTGTACCCACGGATCACCGTCCCGTATCCGCCAAGCCAGTGCTGAACCGGCCATCGTTCTATGCGATCTCATTGAGCTTGCTGTCAAAAAAAACTAGCCTTTGAATCCTTTCATCTCTTTCCATAGCCAATCACCGTTGTTACCGGGCAATGATCCGAAGGCCATCGCCCGCCTTCATTCGTCCGATCGATATCCGCTTCCAAAATCCCAAACCCACGCGTCACTCCAATCCAATCGATTCTCGCACCGTCCAACTTGCCAGTGAATCCGTTAAACGTTCCCGTCTGGTTCGTCACATTTGGATTTTTGACTCGAAAAGAGTCCACCAACATCGACTTGCCATTTTCGGTTTCAAACAAAGCTTGATAAGGCTCACTCGATTCAGCCGTATTAAAGTCTCCTGTCAACACAACTGGCAATCCGTCCGCCAGATCCAATATCTGGCGAGCGATCAGCTTGGCCGATTCCAACCGCGCCTGTTCGCCCCGATGATCAAAGTGCGTATTAACAAAAACGATAGCCCGCTTTGCTTTAAGGTCCCAAAGCTTGACCCAACTCGCCATTCGAGGAAGCGACGAGTCCCAGCTTTTGGAACCGGGATGATTTGGCGTCTTGCTCAACCAGAAATGACCCTCCGCTAATTTAGTAAATCGTTCATTCCGAAAAAAAACCCCACACTGTTCTCCACCTTCGTTCGCTTCGCGGCTTCGTCCAACGTACGAATAATCAGGCAAGCTTTCCCGTAAAAACTGAGCCTGAAATTCGAGCGTCTCTTGAGTCCCTAAAAGATCGGGGGCAAAAGCAATTACCGTTTTTGAGACCAATTCTTTTCTCAAGCTCCAATGATTGTCGCCATCGTTCGCCTTTCCGTAACGGATGTTGAAGCTCATGACGCGAATCGATTCGGCAGCGTCTTGCGCCTGCATGGGCAAACATGCCAGACTTAGGAAAAATGCGGTTAAAAGTGATCGGAATATTGGCATGAGCTGTCCAGTCAAACAGGAATGAAAGCGATTGGTTCCGCAGTTCATCATAACCGTTTATTTAGCCTCAAATTTGAAAACTGGACTTGTTGGCCAAGGAACACGCATTGAACGCAGACATCATGCTTGTGCAGTCGAGTGGGCCACACGCACCAAAGCGGTTGAATCAGCGAACACGTTTGAGGGGTTTTAAAAAGCTGCTCAATTCCCGAGGTTTGATCAACCGAACGGTGGAATGGTTTGAGGCCGAATCCCTCTCCCAATATCGAATTGCAATCACGTTTTTGCACGAGGGACATTCAGTTCTGGGTAGGGCAAGGATATTACTGGCCGCAGTGCTTTCGCCCCGTCGTACCGTAAGACGGCTTGGTCAAATGCTAGGTATGGGGACTCGTCAGTCCGAAAAACCTAGCAGTGGTTTCAGAACCCAGCAGGCGAGTCTGCCCCAGAAACGCGAAACCCGATTTTCACAGTCTGGGACAGGCCGAGCTACTTTTGTGTAGCAGTTTTGAAACCGGCTCTGTTGCTAATGAGCCCAACAGTAGAGTCGTTCAGGGCTAACACTTCGAAAGCTGGCAAGCCGAGTTTCGTCGCCGCCAAGGGCGGACGTAGCCATCTTGAGAGGTGCCAAAGCTTGACTCTTCACGTTCTAGATCATTGCCTTTTCAACTGATTCAACACACAGCCATTTGGGCAACCGTTTAACACGCCCTTCACGATCGACTGCCGCCACAACGGTTTCTCCAAGACAGACAACGCCAGATTCATTTCGAATCTCGTAGCGATGAACGATACGAGTGCCTTTGGCCTTGATCAAGCGAGTATCAACGGTCAATAAGTCATCGTATTTAGCTCCGCGTTTGTATTCACAGGTTGCCTTTACCACAACCAGCATGACGCCATCGGCTTCGAGATCACGATAAGATTTGCCGCTGGACCGCAGCATTTCTGTGCGGGCGACCTCGAAATAGTTAAGATAATTCGAATGGTGAACGTGACCTTGAGCATCGGTTTCCTTGTACCGCACGCGAATTTCCATCTGGTGTTCCAGCGGAATACTCAGGGAATTTCCCGTTGGATTGACCCCGCCCATGGCTTGCCTTACATTTTCTGTTGTTTAAGGTCGTGATTCAGCGACTGAAGGTTGCTCGCCGCAGCAAATTGTCGTTCCCATGATGGGGCCGAGCCGTTCATTCTTTACAGTTGAGCAAAATTCATGAGTCAGGGAAGTGAAGGTGAGGACTTCGGTGCCGTGGTCGATTTTGAAACGGCGAGAGGAAGGGACTACCCGACCATTCGGCAGTTTACCGTCTTTCTGGAAAACCGTGTCGGGTCACTCAATGGGCTCCTGCGTCGATTCAGAGGCTCTCCGGTCCGCATCATGGCGCTCAATATTAATGACGCCGCTGAGTGTAGTATCCTTCGGGTGATCCTTAGCCATCCGGAACAAGGCCGAGAAATTCTCGAACGTGCGGGGCTGGCGATTATCGAGAGCGATTTGATCGCGCTGGAATTGCCGCTGACCGAGCAGCCAATGCTTGACGTTTGCACTGCGCTTCTCCGAGCAGAGATTAACTTGCTACAAACCTATACCTTGATGGTCCAGAAGAAAGAGCGGACCGTCGTCGCGATCATGGTCGACAATATCGATCAGGCTCAGCTAACGCTGGCGACGTACGGGTTCGGCTTGATCACGGAAAACGAACTCCAGGACCTTGGATAGCGACGACAGGTCGAGAAAGCAGAATATGGCGATCCGCGTAACGTGTCCAAAGTGCCACACTCGATTCAACGTTAGCGACAAGTTTGCTGGCAAGGAGGGCCCTTGCCCGAAATGCAAATCGAAGATCAAAATTCCGGCCAAGTCCGAGCAAGTCCTCGTCCATGAACCCGAGATTTCGGGTCCGAAAACAACTTCGGGTGAATCGGTGCTTAAGCCGATTCGTCGGAAGGAGATGAAGGTCACAGGAGTGCATATCACTCTGATCGTTTGTTTGATCGTGGGATTCCTGCTCAGCGCTCTCGTTTTCAATTTCACGTTCGCGGACAAGCATGCGTTTCCGGGATGGGTACTTTGGATTTCTGCTTTCGCGATCGCTCCGCCAATCTGTTTCGCTGGATATCTCATGTTGCGAGACCAGGATCTTGGCGGCTTTGTGGGAAAAGAGCTTTGGGTTCGAATCCTGATTTGTTCGTCGGTCTATGCCTTGCTTTGGATTGCGATGCCCATCGGAAAGTATGCTTTCAGTGACAGTTACGAAACCGGTTCATGGATTTTTGCGCTCGTCATTATGGCCGGCGGAGGTGGTGCGGTGGCAATGCTCTGCTACGACATCGATTTTCTGATGGGTGTCGTGCATTACGGACTCTATCTTGGGCTGTGCCTTGTCGGCCGTATGATTGCAGGCATCGGATTTTTACCCGGAGCCCTCGGAAAGCCTGAGGCGTTGCCTTTGGAGACTGCGACAGCGTTGCTCATGTACGCTGAGCCGTTTTGGGCCGGCACAATGATGATGTTCGTTATCTGATGAATGAGCCTTTATCAATCTGCGAGCAGATGTCGATCCCGGAAATTCAGGCGCTCGAGGATAGCGCTCAATTGCTCCGCATACCGAATCAGATTGACGTTCCGGTTACTCGACGGATCATGCGGCTGATTGATACCCCCGTTTTCCAACGGTTGAAACGGATCAGCCAATTGGGTTTGGTTTCTTTCGTCTATCCGGCTGCCAATCATTCCCGGTTTGAGCATTCTTTAGGTGTGTATCGCAACTGTTTGCTGTTCGTGCGACATCTTTCGTGGCAGCCACGTTTTCGAGAGCTCGTTTCGACGGAACAAATCGAGGCGTTACTGTTGGCCGCGCTGTTGCACGATGTCGGACATTGGCCATTCTGTCATCCGATCGAAGATATGGGGCTTGAGGGAGTTCCTCGTCATGAGAATCTCGCTCGGCAATGGCTTGCCGACGACGAGTTGCAAGCTTGCATCGCAGAAGATTGGAATGCGTGTCCTGAGCTTGTGGCGCGGATCATCACAAAGAAAACAAAATCACAATCGGAGCGTCTGCTGGCCTCGATCCTTTCGGGTCCGATCGACATCGATAAACTGGACTACCTCTACCGGGACAGTCTGCATGCGGGCGTTCCATACGGTCAGAACCTTGATTCAGCGCGGCTGATTCGCAGCCTGTGTTTGAATGAACCAGGGGACGCTTTAGCGATCAACTCAAAGGGGCGAACCGCTGCCGAGCTGATGGTGTTTGCCAGATACGTCATGTTTAGCGAAGTCTACTGGCATCATGCTGTTCGAAGTGCGACCGCGATGTTACAGAGAGCTTTCTTTCGCTCGAGAGAATCGAACGAGCAGTTCGACTGGGGCGCTGAATTCCAGTTTGGTGAAAGCGAGTTTGTTTCGCGATGGCGACAGCGAAGCTCCGATTCAGGACCGGTCCACGATCTATTGAGCGGACTATTTTCTGAACGAAGGAAACTTTACAAACGTGCTGCCAATTTTAGCTTCGTCGAAAGCGAATCGCTGTATCGTTCGCTTGCCCAGCGTCCCTATGCGGAGCTGACCGAAGTCGGCGAGAAATTGGCGACATCGATTGCTGCAGCGATCGGACAGGACCTCGCTGCAGACGATGTTTTGATTGATGCCCCGCCTGCCAAATTGGAAGTGCAGTTTAATGTCGATATCTTCGACTCGCGTTCCGAGTCGTGGCGACCGCTGGGTGAAGTTTCGCCTATGATTCACACTTTGGCAAAGAAGCAATTCGACGACTACGTGAAACGAGTGCGTGTTTTTTGCAAGCCAGAAATATCAAGCTCGCTTGCTGCTCTGGATATGGAAAGCCTTATCGCTGACACAATTTGAAAACACCATCATCAAGCAAAGACATATTATCCCGCGTGACAGTTGGCTCTCGGAAGTTGATCATAAACGGCCGGGCATCAAAGCCGGAATTCCGCTCAATGCAGCGATTCTGTCTGCCGGACAAATGGACGAATTGATTGCTCATAAGCTAGTTGAATCGAAAGAGAAAGGAACCGATCAATGAGAATTCTAATCACAAACGATGACGGCTTTTTTGCAGGGGGCATCCTAGCACTGGAAGCCGAACTGAGAAAACATGCGGAGATATTTGTTGTCGCGCCGAGCATTGAACAAAGCGGCATTAGCCAGGCGATCACATTCATGCGTCCTTTGAATCCAAAGCCGGTTCACGACGCTGACGGCTCGCTGACTGGATACACAGTTAATGGCACACCAGCAGATTGCGTGAAGCTTGGATTGCATGAGCTTTGTCCTTGGCAGCCGGACTTGGTGGTCAGCGGAATCAACAATGGACTGAACGTCGGAGTCAACGTTTGTCATTCTGGCACAGCAGGAGGAGCGTTTGCAGCTTCTATGTTTGACGTGCCGGCGATTTCGCTGAGCGTCGAGGGCAGCGACGATCCCCTATTCGAAAATGTTGCCGCGTTGGCGTGGCCGACCATCAAGAAGCTGACCGAAACCGATCTGCCGCCGCGGTCGGTTGCGAACATCAACTTTCCTTCAGTCGTTGCTGAACGCAACAAGGCGACTGAAGTTTTGGCTGTGCCGGTGGAAACAAATCCGCTTGGTTATCAGTTTCAATCCGGTCGCGACCCGAAGGATAAACCATATTTTTGGGCAACAAATCATCCTGCACCGAAGCCGTCTCCGTTTCTGACGGACACCCAAGCTGTGCGGCAAGGATACGTGACACTTTCGATGCTCGCTTACAATCCAAACCACGACGCAGGCAATGAGCTCCTGGCTTCCCTCTTCGCGACGGAACCGACCAGCGAAGGGGCAAAACAATGAGCGAACCGGCTCGATTCGGCGTATTGACGATTTCCGATCGTGCGACGCGAGGAGAATACGAAGATCGCGGTGGCCCTGCGATTCGTGAGTATCTGGATCGCGTCATCAAAAGCGGATGGACTGATGTCTCCAAGATGGTCACCGACGATGTTCCCGAAATCGAAGCGGCGTTAAGCGAGCTATGCGAAAAATGCTGTGTCGTGATTACGACAGGCGGGACCGGTCCGGCAGCACGAGACGTAACTCCAGAAGCAACCGAATCTGTATGCGACAAGATGATGCCTGGTTTTGGCGTAGCGATGAGAGCGGTTTCGCTGTTGAAAGTGCCAACTGCGATTCTTTCGCGACAAACGGCGGGGA
>CAYGUE010000029.1:1947-50599 GCA_964352885.1 uncultured Pirellulaceae bacterium | reverse complement strand
CCCGCATCAAACTGAAGAACGTTTACCCTAAAATTAAGGTGTAACGGACCACTAGTGGCCTTGATTCGTGAGGAATCATAACCCAAAGCAACTTCGGTCGTCACCCGCGCACCTAGCGTACGATTCAGGTTATGATTGGTCGCCGATTCACGATTCGTTTTTCGACAGACATTTCAAACGTGCCCAATTCAAACAAACCACATCTGCTCGCAGCCATCGTACTATGCGGCGGTCAAAGCAGTCGGATGGGTTTCGACAAATTTCGATTGCCGCTGCACGGCCGGACGTTCCTTGAGTGCGTCATTGATAAGTTGGCAACCGTGGTAGATGGCCCAATCATCGCCGCGGCCAGCGCACGGACTGCGACAGATGTTCGCAAGATCAGCGAAGCGATCGACCTCGAGAGGCTTCACGTCGTTGTTGACGAAAGAGATGACTCCGGACCACTCGAGGGAATCCGAGCCGGAATCGAAGCTGCGGCAGAGTCGGCTGATTGGGCTTTCGTCACGAGCTGCGACGTGCCACTGATTTGCCCTGAAGTTCTAAAAATCCTTCAAAGCTCACTCGAAGATATCGACTCTCCAGATATCGAAGCGGCAATGCCGACGTCCAAGAACAGAATCTATGGAATGACGGCAATCTATCGCTGCTCCGTCTTGCCAAAAATTGCGGCCATGATCGATCGCCGACAGCTGAGAGTTTCCGATTTGGCGACGGAACTAAATACAAAACGCATCAGTCTGGAAGAAATCCGTAAAGCCGATCCGGAGCTGGATTCGATGAAGAATCTGAACTCGCCGAGTCAGTATCTGGATTTTCTTCGTCGAAGAGGGTTCGACTGTCCGCCAGAAGTTGAAGAGCAGTTACACTAATTCGATCAAACGAGCGACTAACCCCAATCTACGATTTCATGTCTGAAGAAAAAACACTTGTCACCTGGCACGAACATTCCGTTGAACGAGCACGCGGCTGTGTCATCTGGTTCACGGGACTCAGCGGAAGCGGCAAGAGCACGGTCGCCAATTGTGTCGATGCAAAATTGAATGAGTTAGGCGCCAGCAGTTTCTTACTCGACGGTGACAACATTCGTCATGGACTCAGTGCTAGCGCAGAAATTCTTGCTCCGGTTCATGGTGCTGAATTTGCGAAACGATTCGGCCTTGGCTTTGCACCTCAGGAACGCGAGGAGAACATTCGTCGCATCGGCTGCGTTGCCGAAATTTTTTGCAGCTCAGGAATGATCGCGTTGACAGCGTTCGTGAGTCCCTATCGCGCAGACCGGGATCGGGTTAGAGACGTCGTTACTCGTGGCGGCATCGATGGATCGGAAAACGAATTCGTGGAAGTTTTCGTGGACACACCGATCGAAATTTGTGAGCAACGTGACCCCAAAGGACTCTATAAGAAAGCTCGCGCCGGCGAGATCAAAGGTTTCACGGGAATTGATGCTCCTTACGAAGCTCCGGAGAAGCCTGAGATTCATCTGCAAGGCGATCTACCAATTGAAACGTTGGCTGACCAAGTGATCAACTGGTTGCGTGAAAAAGGCAAGTTGACGATCTCGAAAAGTCAATAACGTCACTGCTGACCCATTTCATCTCGAACTCGCTGAACTGCACGTTCGAGTCGTTTTCGGTGACTGTCTGACGAACCGCCTACCCGTTCTGCAATCTCTTCCCATGACAGACCGTTGCCTCGAAATTCTGCAACTTCAAGTTCTTCGGCAGTCAGTTTTGAGCGAATTTCGGCAAGCATGTCTTTCATCTCACAGGCGGTCTTTGGACCTGGGCTATTCGATACGAGCATGTTCGGAATCGCTTCAAGGACTGCTTCGCCAGCATTTCTCTTCTGCGCCGTTTGACGACGGTGTTCATCGACGACGCGATTTCGGGTCATCGTGACCAATAACCCCAAAAGCTGTTCTGGTTTCTGAAGATCGATACCCTTCGGTGACTGCGCGGTCTCGAAGAACTTTCCAAAAACGGACTGGCAGATATCGATTGAGTCGACTAGCTGACGCAGCTTCGAATCGGTCAGCCGTAATCGGGCAGCTCGACGAATTTCTGGTTCGTAGAGCTCAACCATTTTTCGAGCTGCTTCATCGTTGCCGGAGCGTGCTTGATCCATAAGGGATGTGAATTCGTCGTCACCTAGCATCATGGTATCCGTGTGGGAATGGGGCGTCTGCATCTTAACCTCGCGCCGCCAAGTCCACAAAAATTTGCGATAGTTTGTCCGCTTGGTAACGATTGTTCCGTCTTGATTGCATGACCGGCCTTCATTTCCGCCGGTTGGGACCAGAAATCAGCAGAGACTCCCTGGCCTCAGTCCAATTTTTGCAATGGTGGGATAAACATGAAAGTTCACAACTGGTTCTTTACGCGAAGAACAAGGCTGGCCATTTCGTTCGGCATCGCGGCAATTCTCTTTACGGTGTTTGGAGCATCGGCTTCTGCACAGATATGGAGCAACGCTGACGGCGATGGCAATTGGCTCAACGGCTTAAACTGGGTAGGTGGATTTGCTCCGACAGGGAACTCTGATGATGCGGTCGTTGGAGCTCCATCGCCGGTGTTACTCAATGGCAGCGTCGACCTAAATTCACTTACTGTCGATGTGGATGGCATTGTCAACCTGGGTGGCAGTTTAAACCTTGACTTCGGAGGCACAGGCACGACGACGCTCAATAATGCGGGCACAATTAACACCGGCAACAATTCTGACTTTCAGTTTCAGAACACAGTCATCAACAGTGGCAACATCAACATCAATGCAACTTCAACCAATACGGACATCGAAATCGATACCCTTGGTGCAACGCTTGATGGTGGTGGAACCGTGACGCTGAACGGCGCAAATGCCGGCATCAATGGCCTCGGCGGTTCCACACTGACCATCGTCGACCAAACGATTCAGGGGCAGGGAAGTATTGGCGAAAACACGATCGGTATCGTCAACCAGGCAAACGGATTGATCGATTCGAACGTCAGCGGCCAGCTTCTTTCTGTTGACTCAAGCGCCGCTGGAGCTTCCAACGCTGGAACGATGCAGGCAAGCGGCGGCGGAGTTTTGAGGATTCTCGACACGGACGTCGACAACACCAGTGGTCAAATCATTGCTCAGAATGGCTCCGAAGTGCGCATGTTCGGATCGACGATCAGCAACGGCACGTTGAGTTCCGTTGGCACGGGACAACTCACGGTTGATGGAAGTGCGGACGTATTTTTCGAAGACGTCACGATCAACGGCAACATGGTCTCACAGAACAACTCTGACACCGGATTTTCTGGAACGATCACCAACACCGGGACCGTCCAGATCGCCGCGACATCGACCAACACAGACATTGAGGTTCAAGCCGGCGGCGCAACCCTGACGGGCGGCGGAACCGTTCAACTCAGCGGGGCCAATGCTGGAATCAACGGAGTTGGAACCTTGACGATCGGCGACCACACGATCGAAGGCGAGGGCTCGATTGGAGAAAACGCCATCGGTATCGTCAACTCTTCAACCGGAGTCATCAACGCGAACGTCAGCACGAAAACTCTTACCGTGGACACCAACGTGGATGGGGTCGACAACAAGGGTGTCATGAAAGCTTCCAACGAAGGAACTCTCAGGTTTCTTGGTTCAAACGTTACAAACGATGGCGCCTTGATCGAAGCAGGGGCTGACTCAACGGTGTCGTTCAATGCTTCGGCGATCACTGGAGGAACACTCAACTCAGTGGGAACCGGGCAATTCATCGTCGAAGGATCCAGCGACGTTCGATTTGAGGATATTACAAATAACGGAAATATCGTCACGCTAAACAATAGCGACACCGAGCTGTTGGGGACTATCAACAACACTGGTTCAATTGAGATTCTTGCGACGAGCACCAACACTGACCTTGAAGTACAAACGGGAGGGGCCATTCTCACTGGCGGCGGCACGGTAAAGCTCAGCGGCACTAACGCGGGAATCAATGGACTGACCGGAACCGTTTTGACAATTGGAGACCAAACGATTGGGGGCGAAGGTTCGATCGGAGAAAACACCATCGGAATCATCAACTCTGCAACTGGCCTTGTTGACGCCAACGTCAGCGGACAGATGCTCAACATCGATGCGGATGCAACCAACAACTTCACCAACGATGGAACTCTTCGAGCATCCGATGGTGGTGTGCTACGTATCTCTGCGACTCAGATGAGCAACAATAACATGATCGAAGCACTCAACGGTTCGAAAATTGAGTTGAATGAATCGACAGTCACTGGAGGAACGCTGCGGTCGGTTGATTCCGGCTTTGTGGAAATCCTTGCAAGCACGACGACTCGTTTACAGGATCTCACGTTCCAGGGAAACATGCAGTCCCTCAACAATAGCGACACCGAGATCTCAGGCACCATCGACAACCAGGGACTGATGGAGATCATCTCGACTAGTGCCAACACAGACATTGAGGTGCAAGCTGGCGGCGCAACGTTGACGGGCGGTGGTACCGTTCGACTTAGCGGATCACTTGCCGGAGTCAACGGATCAACTGGTGCGGTGCTCGACATCGCAAGTCAGATCGTTATCGGTGAAGGAAGTCTTGGCGAAAACTCAATCAATATTCAAAATGGAATTGGGGGCACAATCGAAGCCGACGTCATGGGTGGTACACTGACCATCGACCCGATCAGTGGCAGTACAAACGCTTTCATAAACGACGGCACACTTCGGGCCAGCAATGGTGCCAAGCTCGATTCCGTTCACTTCTTGCTCAACCACGGTACAATCGACACCGGAACTGGAAGCGAAGTTGAGGCATTTTCTCTCACGAATACTGTTGGCAGCCTGTTGTCCGGCGATGGAATTGTCGATGTGCAATTTGGACCGATAAGCGTCGCCGGGACGGTTGCCCCGGGAAATTCAGCGGGAAATCTAACGATGCTCGACGATACTGTATTCTCTTCAACTGCAGCATTGCAAACGGAACTCGAAAGTGCATCACTTTTCGATGTGCTTACTGTTCAAGGCGAACTGACTCTTGATGGGGAATTGTCGGTGGACTTGCTTGGAGGCTTCAATCCTTTCAGTGCCGACTCATTCCAGATCGCATTCGCGTCAGAGGGAATCACGGGCGAATTCATGAACGTCAGCGACGGTGGCACCTTGCTGACCGAAGGAGGCGAAGGCACATTCATGGTGAACTACAACTCGAGTTCGGTCGTGCTTTCCAACTTCACACTCTCTGCCGTTCCGGAACCCAATGCAGCTCTATGCCTGATTGGTTTGGGGATTGGCCTTGTGTTTCGGCGTAGAAGACAAGTGTAACCACCGATTGCCCCTCGGGGCTCGAGATGGGACGGCAGACGGTCAGCACTTGTTGGCCGTCTATTTTTTATGCCTGGAGCCGGTTAAAAATGCCGAATGCGGATAGTAGCTCGGTCTCTCCGAGACCCTGAATGTCATTACCGCGAGCCAGGGACTGACTCGCCTACATAGTTTTGAATCCGCCACTAAGATAGAGCTGAGAAAAAGTGCGAACCGTTGGATTTTAGGATGGACTTAAGAAAGACAATTGGAGAACTCGATGACGGTTTGGTTGAAGAGTTCGAACAACTCTGGGAAGAGGCTGAAGCTCACCGAGCCGCCCACTTAAAGGCTCCCGGCTTCTCAAACTATGTCAGCGCGGACTTTGAGCAAGTATTCCATGCACTACTTGAACAACGACACAAGCGATTGAGATTCCTCGAATGGGGATCCGGATTGGGCGTTGTTACAATTATGGCCAGTCGACTGGGCTTTGAATCCTACGGCATCGAAATCGAACCCGTGTTGGTTGACTTCGCGTGGGAGCTCGCTGGATCTTACGACTCGGACGCCGAATTCTTTGTCGGTAGCTTCATTCCCGATGGCTTTGAACTCGACATCGAAGAAGGTGACGAGATTTTTCGCACCGTCGAGCACACCGAACCCGCTTACGATGAAATGGATATGGAGCTTCGCGACTTTGACCTGATCTATGCGTATCCTTGGCCTGACGAGCACGGCTTTCACTTTAGCATCATGCGTCAGTTTGGTAATCCCGGAGCCATGTTGATGACTTACGATGGGCGTGAGGGTGTGGAAACGAGACTAACCGACATCTGAATTACTACCACTCGTCCAACAACTCCTTGATCGCTTGAACTTCACTTCGCCGGTTAAACGTCAGCGTGACCGCGTTCTTCCAGTCGAGCCCGATGAAATCCGCCAACTTGTGAGCCAACGCCAGATCGGAAACGCCACGATATTGATTCGTGAGCTTTCCGTCCTCAGCGTATATCGTGTTGGTATCGAAATCGAAGCCTGATTCATAGTTTTCAGCAAGCTCTTCGATCCACGCTTCCGGCACACCGGCGCTTCGACACATATCCTCTGACCATATCTCGTCCCCGGTGCATTTGAGCAACATCATCTGTGCTGCAACTGTGTCAAACATGTATTCGTTGTGGCTAAGCAATTTCTGCCATTTGAAACTCAACGATATGTATTGTCCATGACGAAATCACGGCACCGGTGGTGACGAAGAAAAAGAGAATCGAACGGAAGTAAGTGTCGAACTCGACCATGGCAATAAAATCACGATGCAATGGACCGACAGTTGTCTTCTGTTGCCACAATGCGACATTTCGTTGACACTATGTTTTTACTGACCCACCTTCCACTGGCGAATCTCGCATGAACGATCGCGCGAAAGAGCGAAAGCCCAACTACCGCCAAAGGGTCGTCATCGGCTTTGTTATCTTGGCCGCCATTTATCACTTCAGCCGTCCGACCCTAGAGAAGTGGTTCAACACCTCGTTGCCTTCGATCACCCAAGACGGCGATCAACAGGCCAACAACGCTGGTACGGATTTCAAATACGACGTAAGTCTTCCCGAGTCAAATCCGAACAAGAACGACTTAAAGCAGGGCAGCGGAAGTCGTGACTCGCAAGTCAAAAACACGCCGGCAAACAACAACCTTAGCCCCGGGCAGGCTGCTCGCAACTGGCTCAAGGAGATTGGACGGAAGCAGTACAAGTCGCCCGCTGGCCTCGTTTACGGCAGTGGTCAAGAGCATCGCATCGAACACGTTTTGCTCCACTGTAAAGACGACATTTCGAAGCCAACTCACGGAGTATTCGTGGGCGATGCAGTCGAAGTCATGCAACTGATCGACGAAGCCTATGAACTAGCGAAATCTGGCTCCAGCAAATCGGACTCAGAAAAGTCCGGCGATAAGATGACTCACACGGTCTCGATGGGCCGTGTGATTGGCCACACTGGCGGCAAGAAAGCAAAACGAAACGGACGCAAGGAACTGAAACGGATCAAACTCGTGCTTGCTGACAACCGCGTGATCACGGCTTTCCCAACAAACTAGCTCGGAGGTCAACGGTCGGCAATTTCATGTTGCTGTTGAATTTCCTTCCACTGCTGCTTTCGACTTCGCAAACAACACGATGCGGAAGAATCAAGAGTCTGCACGAAGGTCCATCGAGCAACGCGAAAAAAACCATCAACAACGCATGAAAGTTGTCTTTCCTTGGACAGGGATGATTGTCGGTTGGATGATTCTTAACATTCTCGTGAACGGTCTCCGCCTGTTGGGTGGTTAACCGAACTTATGATGGCAACGCGACACCCTCTGTTGCCTGCATTCAAATGTCTTCGCAGCGCGAAACGCTTGTATTGAGTTCCAAAACGCCCGTGAAAAAATCTTTTGCATTCCCCGGATTTTACGGTCATGTACGTAGCCGCTATTGGGGACATTGGATAGAGTTTATGGCGTGACCAGATCGGGACCTGTTGTTCAGATTTGGAAAGCGGAAAGTCATCAGGCCTGATTCCAAATCCTCCCGAACATTGACGACGTCTTGCGATACTCGCTACGGCGTTGAATTAATTGAAAATGAACGTTTTCAGTCGCGCGTACGTCGATAGCCTCTACGAAGACTATCAAAAAGACCCTGGCTCTCTGCCCCCCGAATGGCAGCAGTATTTCCGGGATTTCACCCCCGAGCCCGAGAACCTCGAATCGAACGGGCAAATTGCGTCACTGCCGGCAATTCCAGGAACGATCAGCGGAACCGAAGACACCGCATCGCCCCACAGCCAATCAGTGGCTCAACTTCAGGATCGTGTTGACCAGTTAGTCCGAGGGTTCCGCGTGCGCGGCCATTTGGAAGCGAACATTGATCCGTTGGGAATGCCTCGCGAGACGAACAGCGAACTGCATCCGGAATCTTATGGGCTCCACCCTGGGATTCTCGAGCAGAAGTTTTCGGCTCGAACCGTTGGGGGTCAGAACTTTCAGACACTTGAAGAGATTGTCCAGCTTCTCCGCAACACCTACTGCCGCTCGATCGGAGCCCAGTTCATGCACATCGACAACCACGATGTGAGGTATTGGTTGCAGTCGCGAATGGAGAGCACTCAAAACAGAATCAAACTCGATCGCAAGATGCAGATTCGGATTCTGACGAAGTTGACTGACGCTGTCATCTTCGAAGAGTTCGTTCGGCGGAAGTACACCGGTGCGAAAACGTTTTCGCTCGAAGGTGCTGAAACGCTGATTCCACTTTTGGATTTGGCTCTTGAGAAGGCTGGCGAGCATGATGTCAATGAGGTCGTCTTGGGGATGGCTCACCGAGGACGACTGAATGTGCTTGCCAACATTATGGGTAAGCGTTCTGAGAATATTTTCTGGGGCTTCGATGACCCAGATCCTGATTCGAATCGTGGCGGCGGAGACGTCCTGTACCACATGGGTTACAGCAACGATTGGAAGACTAGCACTGGCAAAGACGTACATATTTCCCTGTGCTTCAACCCTAGCCATCTTGAGTTTGTAAATCCCGTTGCGATGGGGCGTTGCCGCAGCAAGCAGGATCGAGATGGCGACAACTGGCAAGCTAAAACGATGTGCATCCTGATCCACGGGGACGCGGCTTTCGCCGGTGAAGGCGTCGTTCAGGAATCGCTCAACATGAGCCAACTTCCAGGCTACAAGGTCGGCGGTACGCTGCACGTCATCGTCAACAATCAAGTTGGTTTCACGACGAATCCTTCGGCCGGACGAAGCACGACTTACGCGAGCGACATTGCAAAAATGTTGCAGATTCCGATTTTCCATGTAAACGGCGAAGATCCTGAAGCCGTTGCACAGGTGGTCAACCTTGCGATGGAGTTCCGTCGCACTTTCCATCGCGACGTTGTCATCGACATGTACTGTTATCGTCGGCATGGACACAACGAAAGCGACGAACCAAGATTCACGCAACCGATGATGTATAAGAAGATCGATGATCGGAAAACGGTTCGCGATGGCTATCTCGATCGTCTTCTGAAAATGCATGAGGTGACGTCCGAGGAGGCTGTCTCAATTGCGGAGGCACGTCGCGAGCGGCTTGATCGCGAATTCGAAGCAGCCAGCAACAAAGCCAACTTCAAGCCCGACATACAAAGCGGTGACGGTCTGTGGGCTGGCTATACTGGCGGCATGGAAGACTTGGCGAACGATCCTGACACCGGTGTTCCCGCCGGCAAACTTACTTATATCCTAAAGCAAATTTCGAGTTATCCGGAAGGCTTCACTCCAAACCGGAAGCTTGCCAGGATTCTGAAGGCTCGCGGAGAGTCTGCTGCGGGCAATCGTCCGCTCGACTGGGCGACGGCGGAACTTGCGGCCTTTGGTTCACTCGCCCTCGAAGGGCATCCAGTCCGCCTCACCGGCCAGGATGTTGGACGAGGTACTTTCAGCCAACGTCACGCTGTTGTCTACGATGCGAATAACGGCAGACGCCATGACATCATGCGTCATATCGATGAGGCCCAGGCAAACGTCGACATCATCAACAGCCCGCTAAGCGAAGCGGGCGTGCTCGGATTCGACTACGGCTACAGCCTCGATTGGCCGGATGGGCTCATTTGTTGGGAAGCTCAATTTGGCGACTTTGTAAATGCGGCCCAAGTGATTATCGATCAATTCATTTTCAGTGCCGAAGATAAATGGAATCGCCTTAGCGGCTTGGTGATGCTGCTGCCTCACGGATTCGAAGGTTCCGGGCCGGAACATTGCAGTGCTCGCATGGAAAGATTCTTGACTGGCTGTGCCGAACACAACGTGCAGATTGCGTATCCAACAACTGCGGCACAACACTTTCATCTCTTACGTCGGCAAGTCATTCGAAAATGGCGAAAGCCATTAGTTGTGTTCACTCCGAAAGCACTGCTTCGTGAACCGAAGGTCATGTCGAGCCTAGACGAGTTCACGACGGGCAAATTCGAACGAATTCTGACCGATCCTGATGTTGGTCCTTATGATCATCCCTCTCGGTTGATCATTGCCACAGGCAAAGTGGCTGTTGACCTGATGAAGGAACGCGAAAAACGCGACAAGAAAAATTTCGCCATCATTCGGATTGAGCAGCTCTATCCGTTTCCTGCTGAACAGCTTCGGGAGATTCTGCAGGCCTATGACGCTGATACGCCGATCTATTGGGTCCAGGAAGAGCCCCGAAACATGGGGGCCTGGTACTTCATCAGAGTCAAATGGGACGAAATGGGGCTCGGAGATCAATGGGAAATCAGTGGAATCACCCGGCCAGAATCAGCAAGCCCCTCCACGGGATCGAAAAATGCACACAAAATGGAAGAACAGGAACTGTTCAACGAGGTAATGGGTATCGAGGCGCCAGCAAGCACGTCATGATCTCCATTAAACCCGACCCAATCCGATCGATTCTCCTACACAACCAAATTTTTACTTTCGCTGCCCAGCCGCCGATTTGTTTCTGAGGCGAATGGCAGATGAAAGTTGTCAAGCTGCATACATCTCTGTCGAAACACAAAGTTCGATTCCTCACCAACTCCGATAGAAGTCAAGACTCATGTCTGAAATTAAAGTGCCTGAATTTGGAGACTCGATTCAGGAAGTTCAGGTTTTCCAATGGCTAAAAAAACCCGGCGAATGGGTGGAGCGCGACGAAGATATCGTCGAGCTGGAATCTGAGAAAGCATCCCAAGCACTGCCGGCTCCGGTTTCGGGAATCCTTACATCGGTAGCGGTCGCGGAAGGCGAAATCATCCCAGTCGGTGCCGTGTTGTGCGTGATCGATGAAACGGCAACACGTGACGGTGCAAGTGTCGGACAGGCTTCGGGGACATCAGCTGCTGGGGCCAACTCGGACTCCACAGCCGTCATGGATGCCCCTCCAATCGACGGGGAGAGCGCAAGCTGGATTATGCCAGCTGCTCAAGTGATGCTCAGCGAATACAAAATTTCCGCTGACCTGATCAAGCCTTCCGGACCCGGCGGACGCCTCCTGAAAGAAGACGTCTTAAAGTACGTCGAAACAAATGGTCTTCGCCCCGGCGGACCGGCTTCATCGACAGCTCCTGCCGCAGCAACGCCACAATCCGCGCCGCCGTCACCTGCAGCGATCACACCCCCGCCTGCACCCGTCAGACAACAAGCTCCTGCTGCATCGCCAACGGCACTCGATGCTCAAACCGAAGAGTGGAACGATTCGATGGGTCCACGCGATGAAACTTCCAAGCCGATGAGTATGATTCGGCGAACGATTGCCAAGCGATTGGTCGAAGCTCAACAAACAGCTGCATTGTTGACAACGTTCAACGAAGTTGACATGAAACCAGTCATGGACTTGCGATCCAAATACAAGGAAGCATTTCTAAAAAAGCACGGGGTAAAGCTTGGTTTTATGTCGTTCTTTGCTAAGGCCGTTGTGGAAGGCTTGCGTCGTTACCCCGCGATCAATTCGGAGATTCGGGGCAACAACATTATTAGCAAAAACTATCACGATATCGGCATCGCTATCGGCGGCGGAAAGGGACTAGTCGTTCCGATCCTTCGCAACGCTGAACGAATGAGCTTTGCGGACATCGAGCGAAACATTGGTTCGTTCGCAGCACTCGCTGCGGAGAACAAAATCAAGCCGGCCGACATCGATGGTGGTACTTTCACGATCAGCAATGGTGGCGTTTACGGGTCGCTTCTTTCAACGCCGATCGTGAACCCGCCACAGAGTGGAATTTTGGGATTACACTCAATCCAAGACCGAGCGGTCGTCGTTAACAAAGAGATCGTTATTCGACCAATGATGTACATCGCGATGACATACGATCACCGAATCGTTGATGGCAAAGAAGCTGTAACCTTCCTGAAGACGATTAAGGAAGTTCTCGAAGAGCCAGCTCGTTTGTTCCTCGAAGTTTAGAATTGCTTTCAGCCGACGGAACATTCTGAAAAGCAACAGATACATCATCACAAAGAATTACAACCATGGCAGAAAACAACTTTGATCTGATCGTCCTCGGCGGTGGCCCCGGCGGCTACGTGGCCGCCATTCGAGGTGCCCAACTGGGACTCAAGACAGCCGTCATCGACGAGAATCAAAAGTTTGGTGGTACTTGCCTACGAGTGGGATGCATTCCGAGCAAGGCGCTTCTTGAATCGAGTCACCTATTGGTGGAAGCCCGTGATCACATGATGGAGCACGGCATCACTGCGACCAAACTCACGGTTGATCTCGCCGCAATGATGCGACGCAAGTCCAGCGTTGTTGACACGCTCACCGGTGGCATTGCTCAGCTTCTGAAAAAGAACAAAGTGACCGCAATCGTCGGGCGAGGAAAGTTCGTTGGCTCGAATAAGATCGAGATTTCAAACGGCGACACCGTTACTGCAAAGAACATCATCATCGCGACGGGCAGCGTTCCCATGTCGCTTCCGGGAATCGAGCTCGATGGAGATCGAATCGGCGACAGCACAGCGGCTCTTTCGTACACCAGCGTTCCGCGAAAGCTGGTTGTTGTCGGTGGCGGCTATATTGGCTTGGAACTCGGCTCCGTCTGGAGCCGACTTGGTTCCGAAGTCATCATTCTCGAAGCGATGGATAAAGTCCTTGGTGGACTTGACCAGGAAATCGCCCGGGCAGCTCAACGAACATTCGAGAAACAGGGACTCCAGTTCCGTACCGGAATGTGGGTTGAATCTGTAAAACGCAAAGGGGACAAATGCATCGTCACGATTAAGGGTGGCGAATCCATTGAATGCGATCGTGTTTTGGTTTCCGCTGGTCGATCGCCGAATACGAAATCGGCTGGCCTTGATGTCGCAGGCGTTGAAGTCGATCAACGCGGTTTCATCGTGACCGACGACCACATGAAAACATCGGTTGATGGCGTTTACGCCGTTGGCGATTGTGTCGGCGGCGCGATGCTGGCTCACAAAGCATCGGAAGAAGGCATTGCCGTTGTTGAGCAACTGGTCAAAGGCGCTGGCCATGTGAACTACGACACGATTCCTGCGATCGTTTACACATACCCCGAGATTGCGTCAGTCGGCAAAACGGAAGAACAATTGAAATCAGAAGGCGTCAGCTACAAGAAGGGCTCAAGTCCCTTTGGCGCCAACGGTCGCGCTCGAGCCATGGGTTCCCCCGAGGGCAAAATAAAGATCCTCGCCGATTCGGAAACAGATCGGATCCTTGGCGTTCATGCCATCGGCCCACGAGCGGGCGACTTGATTGCCGAAGCTGCGATCGCAATGAATTTCGGAGCATCCAGCGAAGACTTGGCACGTTGCTGTCACGCTCATCCAACGCTTTCCGAGATCATGCAGGAAGCCGCAATGGCTGTCAGCAAACGTGCAATTCACTCGTGAAACGGGCGGAACATTCAGTGACGGTGTTTCTATTGTCGCTCGGTTCCCCGAACCGATAGCGATTGGCCACTTGCATTTGGATCCGAGAGCCGAGCGACATTGAAAGTCTACTCCCTGTCTGACTTGGCTTTCGTCCGCAGTGCCTCGATGTCTTCATGCAACTTGTCGTCAACGGGAGCAGCAGCGCCTCGACCGCTATTGTCAATCCGCAACCTAACCGCTTCAACCATCGATTTCAGGTCGGCCTTCCAAAACGTCTCTCTCGCTTGACGGTCGACTTCGTTCAGTGGACGAATGATTCGAAATCCTGCACTCGCTCCAATTTCACTGGTAAACCACCATGGGCTCGGCGGATAATTTGGATCACAGTCTTTCCATTTCTTGCTGGACCCTAGCCTAGACGCGGATCGACAATCGTCAGCCAAAAGTTCAATGCTTCCGCCGCGAAGTACGCGAGGGTAGAGCGTCTTCGGGCGATTGAACGTTTCCGCAACCGTAAGTGGCCTACGCAGGTTCTTGAGATCGATGTGTAAGTATCCTTGCTCTTCGTACTGATCAAGCGTCCATTCGCTTGCATTACCAAGCATGTCGTGGAGCCCCCAAGAATTCGGTTTTAGTTGTCCGACCGCGTGGCACTTGTCGTTGGCGTTGCCTTCGAACCAAGCGTGTTTGGAGAGGTCTTGCTCATTATCGCCAAAATAGAATTTCGTTTTGGTGCCGGCTCGGCAAGCGTATTCCCATTCGGATTCGAAGGGAATTCGATAGAACAATCCAGTTGAGAGACTCAACCACTTCGTGTACTGCTTTGCTGAAAACTGCGTCATCGTCACTGCAGGTTGATTTGGCAACTCTCCCAGATCGTAGGTGTAACTTGGGTCATAAAGAGTCGAAGGTGCAGTGACAGCATCGATTGCCGTCTTCTCTGTGATTGTCCGCACACCGTTTCGGTGAAACTCTTTAAAGAAATCCTCCATCTTCATAAAGCGGTCAAACTCGGCCCACGTGACTTCGTATTTCGCCATCCAAAATGGCTCGACCTTCACGTCAAAAACCGGTACTTCAGCAACATTTCCTGAGTCACCGGAACCCATCTCAAACGTACCGCCTGGAATGGGCATCATCGTAAACTCGATTTCGGTCCCGGGAATTTTCGAGGTGTAGGGAATCATGAATCGACCATCGCTCAGGGCAATGAAACGACCCGTCTCGGGCTTCTGCGTTGCTATCCCGGGCAAACGCAACTTTTGTCCAGACAGCGTCACATCAGATGCGGTCTCTTGAGAATATATCGATCCAACAAAAAGCGAGCTGCCCAAAAACGAGATCAGCATCACGCACAATGCGGGAGTACTTTTTGAATCAAGCATGAATTCGTTTTCATTACCTCTTCACGAGCCCATAAAACTGCCAGCCTGCGTGCGATTCACTCGTAGGCGAAACCAAGGCGATTAATTACGACTGCCGCTGCGTCTTATTGGAATCCGGGAAAGCTCATTGCTGCGATAGTTGAGCTTGTTTTGATAGAGCTCAACTCTCTCTCGCAGCCCTTCCTTTTGAACATCCGTGTACCGGTCGGTGGTCGTATTGTCTCGAACCATTTGCAAGGCGCTTTGCTGCAGTTTCACGGCATTCTCAAAGTCACCTTTCTCTGCGTGGCATGCAGCGGCGATCTCCAAGACAAACGAAGAATTGCCATAAAGTTTGACCATTGGGGAAATCAGCTTGAGTCCGCGGTCCGGGTTTCGCTGGCCCTCGTAAGGACAGGTTGAAAAAATCCAAGCCAAAATGCAGTTTGTTCGCAAATGCCCGGGATTGCCCTCCAGATACTTTTCAAACAGTTGAACGGCTTCCTGATACTGTGAAGTCGCAAATTCGGCTTCGGCAAGAAGCCGAAGGATATTTCTCTCGCTTGGCTGGAGCCGATTCGCAAGGCGAAAAAACTTCTTCGCACGACTTGCCTCTCCAGAGCGTAAGTACAGAACTCCGAGATCCCCTGCGACATAGGGCAATGTCGGATGATCGTCGAACGCCATCGTTAGGTGAATCGCCGCTTCCACGTCTTGCCCCTTCGAGAAAAACAGCCGCCCAAGTATCGCATGAACTTTTGCCGAATCTGGTTGATGGGAAAGGTAGTCCTGCAGTTTTTCAATCGCCGGATTGACCAACATCTGATCTATGTTGGCATCAGAAAACCCAATGACCGCGTCAATATTTTCCGGGTCGATGCCTAGAGCCGACTCAAAACTCCGGACCGCTGCTTCGAGATACTCGCTACGTTTTAAGTTCCCTTCCGGCAGGTCCGCTGCCATTTTTCGCAACAGTTCACCTTTTTGAATGTGAGCCAAAATGCAATTCGGATCAACCGCTATCGCTCGCTCAAAGAACACTCCAGACAATTCAAAATCACTCAACGAGGCGAGTTCGATCGCCCGCGTTGCCAACAACATTGCGGTCGCTGGCGCGGAACGACGGTTCAGATCTACCGCTTCGAGCTCAAGCCCCAATTCGACAAAACGATCTTTTAATCGCGTAACGTTGGCGACACGGTGAGTGTTTATCCACTTTCCGGATCTGCCTGTGAGGTCATTCCAATCCTCTCCGTAGCCCGGCCCAAACAGTGATTCATCACGAAGCAATGACTGTGAGCCAAGGCTCTCGGAAGGGTAGTAAGCTTTGACGGCTCCGCTTCGATCCAGCAGGATCCCAAAAGGCAACGCGGGTAAATGTTGGTTACTAAACCATTCACCACACGCCAACTTCAGTATTCCCATTGCGGATCTTGACGCGACGCCGCGAGGATAAAGCCATTGGGCCCCATCAGTGATGTCACCAGAGAGCTTTCGTTGCTCTTCCATCGAAAGCCCAGTTTCACCGCGTTCGCAAAACACCGCAACGCACCCAACGTCAGCATCCTCCAGTTGCTGAGTGCTGCGGGCAAAATCACGTAAGGCATCCGCCGACGCAGTTTTCTCGTTGTGAAAGATCGCCAACAACGCCCCATCAGTTTGGCTTTCGATACGATACCAGTTTTGATCGTGACCTTGGATTCTGATCATCGGCAGGATGGAGGCGGGATAGAAGACACTTCTGCCGGTAGGCGGAGAGTCCCTGTTTTCGTCGAGCCAGCCAGTCTTTGTGTCTAGCTCAAAACGTTTCGCCGTTCGTTCAGCCGCCTCAGGTTCGTTTTCTGTCAGACGATAGAATCCGTTCGGCTTGAGGCCAGCAAACGTTTGCCGATTTCCGCCTGGCCAGACAACATCGACTTTCAAAATGGATGCATCGTTGCCTAAACCAATTTGAATATTCCGGGATGATTGAGCGAGGTATCCGGACCCGGCGGAAACCCAACGAACAATTGGAGTCTTCACGTTCGCGAGCCAAACTTCAATTCGAGCTCCGATCGCATCAGAATTTGAAACCGTGCCGGCCAACGAAACGTTGATTGAGTCGTTGTCCGACTTGAGCTGATTGCAAAGAATCCGAAGCCGAGGCCCATTTCGCGAGATCATGACGATGTCAGTGTCACCATCGTTGTCCCAGTCACATGTTGCAAGGGCTCGAGCATCGTTAAGCAAATCAACTCCCGATCCAGCTGAGAAGTTTGCGAAGCCGATTGGACCAATGTTCAAATAGCAACGATTCCGTTGACTCCCCGACATCGAGAACCCACCGCAAATCAAGTCACCAACCTCATGAGCTCGAACGCGTATTGCCGATGCGTTTTCAGCTTTCCCACCAAGCTCCTCTACGATACATCTGGCCCAAAACGCCTGCAGATCCTCCGTCGCGGTACGAGAAAGATACCCGTTGGCGACAAGGATATCGTCTAAGCCGTCATTGTTCAAATCCGCGACCGACGAACCGAAAGACGATTCGGTTGAAAAGATCGGAGTTGGCATTGGATAGCCTTTGAATTTATTTTCTGTATCGTCCTTTGAGAACCAAACTTGGGACTGGGCGATGAGCGATTTTCCAGTTTCCACATCAATCGTTTTCGCATTAAGACTACTTTGAATGACTCGATACTGCCGACTCGATGCGTCATTGGCGACAAACAGATCCGGTTTCGAATCACGATTGAAATCACCAAATGAAACACTTCGGGCTTGCGATCCCATCGCCAGACCTTTTTTGTCCGTAACATCACTGAACCAGCCTTTTTGGTTCTCATAAAGACGCGATGAACTCCACTCATTGGCGACATACAAATCCTGATCGCCGTCAGAATCGAAATCGACCCAAACGGCCGTCCTTGAATGCCCGCAATTGTTTTCCGTGAGTCCTACTTCTTCGGTGACGTCGGTAAAAACCCAGCCTTCATCGTTTCGCAGCAAAACGTTCCGACCACCTGATTCACTTTTTGAATAGTTTTCCGGTACAAACAGAAAATCCATTTGATCGCGTGTCTTCTTGAATTTACAAACGAACAGATCAAGGTCACCGTCGAGATCAAAATCAGCGGCAGACAAGCTTGAGCCGTCGTAGCCGATCCGCATTTTGCGTTCTAACTGAAATTTTTCAGCACCATTGTTTGAGTAAAGCACGACATACTCATCCGTTGTGAGCGCAAGATCCTGGTCGCCGTCATTGTCGATATCAATGATCAATGCCGCTCTCGTTTCATCGAGCACATCAACACCGCCTTCATTGGCAACGTTGCGAACGGTTCCGTTGGGATTTTGGAGCAGCATCAAATTCGCAAGGCCGTGTCCTTCGCAGACGTACAGGTCGTCGAGTCCATCTCCATCGATATCACCAACGGCAACGCCCTGGTTTCCAATAACGTTTAGTCCAGGAATTTGTCTGGCCCATTGATCGAGCCCAAATTTGAGCTGCGATTCCCATTCGCCGCACTTCTTGAAAACAGACTCAGAACAGTCCCGCAGTAGCTGGCCTCCTGAGGCGCGAACCATCAACTCTTCACGCCCCAGTACTTTGACCGACTCAAGCGAAATCTCGCCGGACGATGCGTCACGTTTCCAAGTCGTTTCCCACAGAGATGTCGCCTGCAATCCGGATTCAGATTCGGTCTGTCCAAACGTTTCCGCTACAACCATTGCCGTGACGGCGTCATCTTTCGTTTCGGTGCCATAGATTTTGAATTCGATCCCAAACTGATTGGCTTGCTTCCAGCCAATCAGGACGTTTTCAATAAAACGCTCCAGAGCATCCTCGCCTTCAAACTTCGGGGCAGATTCCGATGACTGCCAACGGCCTATCACGATTCGATCGCCATTAAAACGGACGTCGAATTTCAGTCTGTCGATGCCGGTCCCTGAAAACGCCGGGCTCAGGAATTCGGGCTTCGTCGGAGAAATCCCCTTCAACTGTCTCGCGAAAAACTCGCCCAAGTCCGCAAGCTTTCCCTCTATAATAGAGGCGAGTGTTTTGGATTCATTCGCCTCAGAAAATGTCGCGTCTGCCCCAAAGTCGATTGCAGCTGTCGCAGCATCGTACTCGATATCCAATGGCAAGCTGGTCGAGACAACATCAACCGCGGGAGTTCGCTCGCAACCGATGATGCAGATCGGTAGGAGCCCGATACCGACCAACAAGAAAATCTTCAGTTTGAGTCCACGCACGCGACAATCCGTTGAGAAAAATGGGGGTTGAATGTGCCCAGAAATTATTCGATTTTACAAATCCGTCATGGCGTTGCGTTTCCTGTTTGCAAGCTTTTCGGGACTCCGGATTATCTTTCATTTGCACGGAGGTCGCAAGAACTCGGCCAGAAACACCTGCTTAGCCTCACCAAAACAATCTTCGTTTTCCTGAGGGCACTAAATTGCACTTGTCGCTGCTTCCATATGAGGAAACACTGCTTGCTCGCTCACATCACATTTCAGGAACGTTCGATGAAGATAACATCCTCCCTGTGCTTTCCACTGCTACTGATAGCGTTTTGCTCGGCCTTTGTCTGGGGACAAGGCCAGTCCGATGAAACAGTCGAACCGAAAGAAACGGCTGACGTCGTGGCAGCCAAAGAGGCGCTAGCCAAATTTGGAGCACTTTTAAAGGGCGCACAGTGGGACGCGTTGAAAGAAAAGATGTCCGACAAGGGCAGAAATTCATTGGTCATTGAGGTCTGCTACTCTCTGGCAATTGGCGAAGAAGTCGCAAATGCGGGCGGAGGCGGATTGCCTCCCGGTCTTGATGAAGTCGTCAGGAGAATCGACGAAGTAAAGGCAAAGTACGAACTGGATGATGTCGCCAAACTGATGTTCGATGGCGATCCAGCGAAAGCTCAGAAAAAACTGGAAGCAACTGGTAAGCAATGGGAGATCGTCGGGGCGATCTGGAAAGCTCAGTCAGGATCACCATTTCACTTGCATCCAGCGATTGGAGACGTCGAGGCGTTTGAGGTCGATGGTGACACGATTTTTCTTGACGTGAACATGAAACCCATTCCTGGAGAGAAGGATACCGGCGGTGCAGACATGGAGATCATGATGCAGGGACCGCCACAAGTCGTTCGCATGAAGAAATCAGGGGACTCATGGACGTATGATGGCGTCGACGAAGATCGAACCATGGCCAAGATGCAAAAATTCATGGAGGAATTCGACATGCAAGGCTTCGGCAACATGGATCCTCCGCCGCTTTTGGATGACCCTTCATTCAACGGCAAGACGTTTGATGATGAGGAGATCAGTCTCGCGGATTACAAAGGAAAAATTATCGTGCTCGATTTCTGGGGCACATGGTGCGGTCCCTGCGTTGCGGCAATGCCATCATTGAAGTTGATCCGTGAAGCCTTCAAAGATCACGGCGTTGAGATCGTTGGTATCGCGTCGGACGAAAAGCAGGCGGTCAGTCGATTCTGCAAGAAAAATAAGATTCCGTGGCCGAATGTGGTTGACGCCAAAGGCTCGCTGGCTGAACAATTTGGCGTTCAGGCCTTTCCAACACTGATGGTAATCGACAAAGATGGCAAGCACGTTCACTCGGATATCGAAAAGAAACCTCTGGTTGATGATCTGATCGAGCGACTTGGTTTGGATGAAAAAGACTTCGCAGACCTTAAGGCAAAGCTCAAGAAAGCTTCGAAAGCAGCTAACTCAGATAACTCAGCTCCCGAGATAGAGGGGATGCGGCGTGATCGCGATTCATAGTTTCTTAACTGCCGAAACTTCGGTGTAAAACGGCGGTACCAGCGACAAAGAAACCAGTAACACTTGAGATGCGATCATGAAAGGTGAGGATCTTTCCTTGCCTTTCTCATGGATTCGATCGGCAGCCTCAAAATCTTCTGTCACTCGAAATTTTGCCGCCAAACCTGATTGATTCTGTGGTGATCTCCAGTCAAACTGTCCCAGTCGTGTTTTGTATTCCCCGTTCGCGACTACGCTAAACTATACGCTGCCAACTTAAAAAACTTCAGGTACCTCCCCATGCCTCATTCCAAACGTAAATCCTCAAACGCTCGCCCGAATTCAAGTCGCGATCGACAGCCTCGAAATGAATACAATGTTCTCGAACCCAGAGTTCTCCTCGCTGGCGACCTGAATCCTGCAGCTTCACTGGATGGTGTTTGGACGCCGATAACGTCGGAATCTATTTCTCAGCCCGGGGATCGAATTCACGTTCAAGCCCAACACGTTGAATTGTTCGCATTGAATGACAAGCAGTTGGGCGCCAGTTTGGGCGAAGCTCCTTTGGAGTTCACCCGTGACGCGGTTGCCAATCCGATCTTCGTCAGCTTGCCAACTCCTGACGACGCTTGGCAGAAGTTCTCTGTTGTTGAGTCACCGATCATGGAGCCTGGCCTTGCAGCAAAGTTTCCTGGTATCAAAACTTACAGCGGACAGGGCGTTGATGATCCCTCCGTGAAAGTACGGTTCGACTTTTCGCACAGAGGTTTGCACGCGAGCGTGATGGCTCCCAATGGCGGTGACTATTACATTGATCCGTACTATCACCTAGAGACTTCGGTTTATGCGAGCTACTACGTTCATGATGCGCTTGCCCAGCCAGGATCAACGTTTGTGGAACTTGACGTTTTGGATGATGATCACGACCACAACGACGGTCATGATCATGACTCCGGAAAAGAATCCGACCATGAACATTCAACCGATGGCGGTGTTTCGCGGTTGAACGCAGGCGATTCTTTTGGTGGTGAATTACGAACCTTCCGAGCAGCAGTCGCAACAACAGGCGAATACTCTCAATTCCACGGCGGCACGACCGAAGACACCATGGCGGCTGTCGTTACAGCAATGAATCGGGTGAACAGCATTTACGAGACCGACGTCGCGGTCAGGATGCTGTTGGTTGAGAATAACGACCAACTGATCTACCTCGATGCCGCCTCCGACCCATATTCAAACCTCAACGGCTTCGCGATGCTTGGCGAGAACCAAGCCAACGTGGACGCGGTGATCGGCAGCTCCAACTACGACATCGGCCATGTCTTTAGTACGGGTGGCGGCGGTGTTGCTTCCCTCGGAAGCGTCGGAGTCAATGGTCGAAAAGCTCAAGGCGTGACGGGACTTCCATCCCCGATTGGGGATCCATTCTATGTTGACTTTGTGGCTCACGAAATGGGTCACCAGTATGCCGGTTCACACACATTCAATGGCGCCAATGGTGCCTGTGGCGGCGCGTGGTCAGGTAATGCATCATTTGAACCGGGAAGTGGAACAACGATTCAGGCGTACGCCGGAATTTGCGGGAGCGACGATTTGCAACTCAATAGCGATCCGATGTTTCACTCATTCAGCATCGATCAGATTCGTGAACACGTCACGACTGGGGCAGGTGGCGCCGCGGCAACTATCATTGACACTACAAATAGTGCTCCAACCGTCGAAGCGGGCCCGAGTTATGTAATCCCGGCTGGAACTCCATTCGAATTGAGCGCAATCGGCTCCGACGCGGATGGAAACTCTTCGCTTACTTATAGCTGGGAACAACGAGACCTTGGACCTCAACAGGCAGTCAACGCGGGAGACAATGGAGCCAGTCCGCTGTTTCGCACATTTGATCCGACAGCGAGTCCAACACGTGCTTTTCCTACGATCAACAGCGTGTTGACGAACACGACCGTAGTCGGAGAGACGCTCCCAACGACGGATCGCACAATGAACTTCCGCGTTGTCGTTCGCGACAATGCCGCTGGCGGCGGTGGTGTGGCAGTCGATGATACAACCGTCGACGTAAATCCAACTGGCACTCCTTTTATGCTCACGTCTCAGAACACTGCTGAGACATGGACATCGGGTACGACTCAGAGCATTACTTGGGATGTTGCAGGAACGACTGCCAATGGAATTGATACGCCCAACGTCGACATCTACCTCTCAATCGACGGCGGTTTGACGTTCGGAACCCTATTGGCCGAAGGCGTTGCCAACAATGGAACGACCCTCGTCGTCATTCCCAACACGTCTACGACCAGTGCCCGAATAAAAATCAAAGGCTCCGGGAACATTTTCTTCGACATCAATGATGCAGACTTGACCATCGAACCGAACGCTCCAATCGTCCCTGGCGTGACTCTGGCAGAGTCTTCTGGTTCGACAACCGTTGCTGAAGGAGGCTTGAACGATTCATACACGATTTCGCTGGACAGTATCCCGTTTGGCACCGTGACGGTTTCCGCTTCTGCGGACGATCAAACGGAACTTAGCCTTGATGGGGTCAATTTCTCTTCGTCGGTTGAGGTCGCTATCAGCGGCACGGATCCCGCCACGGTTTTTGTTCAAGCAATCGATGATTTAAATGTCGAAGGTCTGCACACGAGCACCATCACGCACGAAGTTACGTCAACGACTGACCCAACAAACTATCCTGATTCGCTTGTACTGGGCAGTATCAACGCCGAAGTAATTGACAATGAGTCCGGTGATTCTGTCGTCGTCGTCGGCGTCGATTTTGACAGAAACAATGGCATTTCCCCTAGTACATGGCTGACCGTCAACGGCGGTAGCAATGGAACCTTCAACGATCTTCTCGGCGAGGACGGAGTTGTTTCTTCGATCGATTTGACGATTGCTCAAGCCAGCGGCACGTGGCAGGATTTCGGCGTAACCGCCGACCCTTCGACCGTGCCACGACACTCACAATTGCTTCAGAACGTCGATGGTCAGATTTACAGTGGTGGAGAGTCGTTTGTTCTGACGTACTCTGATCTCATTCCTCTTCAAAACTACGAACTGTACGTGCTGGGGCTGGAAGGTTTCTATGCCGCGATATCTCAACGCGTTACGATTCAGGGTGACGGCGCCGAAATCACTTTCGATCAATTCTTCGACAGATCTCAACTCAACATCAATGGCCAAATCGGCGACTCGGCTGAATCGCTTGGCGACTACGCACAACTTGTAACCGCCGACACCAATGGGAATATTGTCATTACAGTCGATGCGATTAATCGCTCGCCTGATGTTTCCCTCGCGGGCATTGCGATTTCTGCGATTAGCGAAGCACCATGTTTTGACCACTTGGAAATCCCGTTGGGAGCAACGGGCTCAGGTATTGCGATATCGGATGGCGCCCGAGGCAGTGGCTACATCATGTATTCAGCCGACAACGTTTCAACTCGGTTCTCTGCGTACCGCAACAATGCAGAACATTTAATCGCAGTTCGACTCGCGGGGTCTCAATGGCAATACAACGATAATTTCCAGTGGACGAATTTTTCTCCCGTTAGCTCTGATAGATTACTTGCCGAAGTTGACTTCACAAATGACGAAGTTTCACGGATGGTCGATTCCGAGACAACCATTAACGGCGTCAATGCAGGGTACTCTTCAGGGGACCTGTTGTTTGAGGCCAATGTCTGGGCAGGTGGATTCAACCGAGGTGAAATCGGGGTTTCCGGCAACTTCTTTATTGTCGGCGGGGAGTTCGGCATCGAAGCAGTTGGCAAAACCGGTAACGGTGTTGCGGTTTCAGATGATGCAACGGGGCAGGGATACTTGTTGTACTCGCGGCCGGAGTTTTCTTCCCGATTCTCTACCTATCAAGGATCCGCAGAGAATTTGGTTGCGGTCCGAAATGAAGATGGTCGGTGGCAATACAACACTAACTTCGCTTGGATCGATTTTGCGCCAGCAGAATCTGATCGACTGCTTGCTGAGTTGGATTTCTCAAACGATACGGTGATGATGTTGCATGGCACAAGCTCAATCGTGAATGGAATTCAATCCGGCTACTCCGGTGGAGACGTTGAAGTCGTACCGAACGTTTGGAAAGGAAGTTTCAATCGTGGCGAATTCGGCGTAACGGGTTCTATCTTTCAGTCAGAAGGTCAACTCCTTTTCCGTGCTACCGGTGATTTAAATCGTGGTGTTGCAGTTTCCGACAACGCTTCCGGAATGGGATATTTGATGTACTCATCCGAGAATGTTGTGTCACGATTTGGGACTCGACACGACGCAGCGACAAACATCGTCGCCGTTCGTCTGGTTGGCGATCAATGGCAAGCAAATGACAACACTGCGTGGACCAATTTTACTCCCGCCGGATCGGACCGATTGCTTGCCCTTGCGAACTTCACAGCTGACACGGTTGAAAGTTTTGAGGGAACAACTACGGCCATCGGTGGAATTGATGCGGGCTACATTTACGGAAACCTTGAGTTCACCCCAAATCTATGGAACAACGCTTTCAACTTCGGCGAATTTGGCGTAGCCGGATCGTTCTTCAGCCTAGACTCCAGCTCGCCATGTAACGACGGCATGATGAGATCGAGCTACGCTGGCGGCGGTTCTGATGTTGGCACCAGTCCGATTTCTCCCAGCCCGGCACCGGCACTGGCTGATCTACAGCAAGACGAGTTTTGGAAATTAAAAACTGTGAATGATTCGTCTATTTCGATTCAGCCTAGATTTGCATATCAGCCATTACAGACCAACTATGCCTTGGTCAGCAGTTCTGACTTAGTTTCTTCGGATCGAATCCGATCGCTGAAAGTTTCAACGTCGGATATGGAAAACGATCTTGATAAAGCGTTTGAGGAGCTAGGGTTTGGTAACGGTCAACTACTCGCTGACTTGCGATCTCTGTAGAACGAGAAAAGTAAGCGCCGATTAAGCAAAATTTGGCTTAAGCCGTTCTATCTGAGCGGCTCTTTTCCCATTAGTCTGCGGAGCATACCGATCTGCCCGGCATGCAGCATTTCATGGTCTGCAACGAATAACAGACTTCCGAACTTTGTGCCAAAAGCAGCGTGCGGAGCGTCGACTGGTTCGTCAAGTTGCGATTCGAAAGTGGATATTTCCGCAACCGTTTGGTCGTAAACGCGGCGCAACACTTCAAGGATCTCCGAAGACGATGGATAGTTTTCTGCCCCCGTCTTCGGAGTCGTGCCTTTCATGAAAAGCTTGCGAAACTTCCCAGACATCAGGGAAGTATCAACCTCGGCCCTGCCGCGTTGTCGAAACAGCGTCAGTCCGTAGTGAGACATTGAGATATGGCCAACTTGCCACGCGACATGCGTCGGATAGGCCTCCGGCGTCCAGAACCAATCTTCTTCGGAAAGGTCTTCCAACAGAAGCAAAGTGTAGCGTCTTGCGAATTCGATTCTCCTCAGGACCAGTTCCAAGCGATCCGAGAGGCCTTCTGGCACTGAATAATCGTGGTCAAAAATGCTCATCTGTTCCAACTCAGGATTTGATCTCAACTATTGCTTCGATTTCTACCATCACGCCCAGCGGCAATGACGAAACGCCGACGGCGCTGCGAGTACCGACACCTACCTCTTCTCCAAAAACTTCACGCATCAACTCGCTACATCCGTTAATAACGGCCGGATGGGCGGTGAACTCAGGCACACAGTTAACCATCCCGAAGAGCTTGATCACGCGAGAGACCCGATCCAGCGAGCCCAATTCAGCTTTGAGTGTCGACAAAATCGCCAGCCCCGCCTGCTTCGCGGCCGAGTACCCTGCTTCCTGATCAGCGTTGCTTCCGAGGCAACCGAGATGCAGGCTGCCGTCCGTGTTTACTGGCAAATGGCCTGAGGTATAGCAGAGATCCCCAACAATCAACGACGGACGATAAACCGCAACAGCACTTGGAGCTGCCGGCAACTCGAGGCCTAGCTCGGCTAATCTTTCTTCAATAACCATCCGCAGCAGCTCCTTTTGTATCGATTGGTTGACCTGCCCTGTAAGAATATCATTTCAGCGGCATTTGGAACATGCCCGAGTGCAGGTTTAGGCTTTTTCGCGAGCCGTCTCAGGCGGAAAGACCTGCGTGGGGAGAAGCAACGGCGTTACCAGACTATTTGAAGTCACGTTCCAAATCAGTGTGTTGCATGCCGAAGAGAAGGGTATCGCAAGTGACTCTTCAACCATCGACACTACCCTCCATGACACTCACTGGTACTCAAATCAACGAACAGGAGGAGATCATCTCCTGCTGGAAACTTGGGCCACAAGTCACCGGAGGAAGATGGTATGACATTTATCGAGCACGGCCAAAGACACTGTCTCAAAATTCAGATTTTGACTACGTGATCAAGACCATCAATCCGATGCTGTCTCACGCGCACAAGCAGAAGGCCATCGATCGGCTTGGACGTGAATCCCTCGCGACCGAAGCAATCAGACACAATGCAGTGATTCGCCTCTTGGACGCAGAATTGGATGTCGCTCCATTCTTTCTTGTTCAACCATGGGTGTATGGCAGATCTCTGGACCGCTTTTTCGCTTCAGCTCAGCAAGTTGCAATTAACCGCCTGATGTGGGTCCTGCGGCAAATCGCCGAAGGAGTCCACGCAGGACATCTGTGCGGACGCGTTTACCTTGGGCTCGACCCGTCCCATGTTCTTCTGGGTAGAACTGGGCGGGTCAAACTCATTGGTTGGTCCCAATCTCACGGCGTCGGTGAACGCACTTGGTTACCTCACGATCAGCTTCAAGCAGCCCGATACATGGCACCTGAATGTTTTACAGATGGCTATCGAGCCAGTACATCAAGTGACGTGTTCTCGCTAGGAGTGCTAATCTACCAGTCGCTCACACGACAGACTCCTTTCACGGGATCGTCCGTCGATGTGATCAAACAGGCATTGCGGAAACAATCCGCCGTGGATTTGATGATTCGTCAGCCGCTTTGCCCCAAACCTTTGTATCGCCTCGTTCGCAAGATGCTCTCGAGAAATCCATCCCACCGCCCGGAGTTTAGCGAAGTCCTCGAGTTGCTCATCTCTGTTGAGATTGAACACCTCAGCGACATGACCGTAATTCCGCTCTAAAATTCAGCCGAATGCATGCCGGTCAAGTGTTTGACCAATAATTTCTCGGAAACGGGTTTTACCAAAACCGAGTCAGCACCTTGGGTGAGCATTCTGTCAGCGGTTTCCTGTCGATCGTCTGCCGTGATGGCCACGATCGGTATTGCTTTGAGATGTTCAAACTCACGAACGAGTTGCGTTAGTTTGGTTCCACTTACATCGGGCATGTGGATATCTGTCAGAATAAGATCGGGGCGTAAACATCGAAGCATATCGATTGCTTCGTTGGCACGTGTAAATCCGAACACATTCCTGAATCCGGCCGCACGAAGAATCCATGTAAGTGTGTCGATCACCACTTGATCGTCGTCAATTAGGAAAATTCAAAAAGACGAAGTTCGCGCCTGAGTATCGGAAACAAAACCATCCAATGTTTCCTTTCCGGTGGGTCGCCATTGAAAAAAACGCCCGTGTCAAATCTGTCCGACCATCGAAAACACCTACCTCACATCCGCTCTCTATCGTGCGGTTCAACTGAAACTTCTTCCTAGGGTTTACCCTGTAATTGAACTGGAACGAGGGAACACCCCTTCGATTTCTGACTGGCTTCCCGATGTAGCAACCTAGCTTTCAGCAGTTGAAAACAGACAAGCTGATTCTTCGCAATAAATGGAAGCAAGATGAACAAATTTACTGACAGGAAGAACTCGGAAGATGACTGTCTAATGTCCCAAGAGGAATCGAAATCAGCAAAGATCTTCATGATCGATGATGAACCAATCATCCTGAACGTGTACACAGAATTTTTTTCCATCGCTGGTTTCAAAAACGTATTCGCTTTCACCGACCCAGTTGAAGCAGTCGAGACGCTTCGCTATGTCACACCCGACATTATCCTGACCGACATCAACATGCCTGAAGTCAGCGGCAACTTCCTGATTAAACTTATTCGTACTTTCGAACACTTGCGGACAGTACCCATCGTCGCGATCACCTCGGACGTTTCTGAAGAGTCAACGGAAACCACTATTCGAAAGGGCGCTGACTCAGTTATCCACAAACCGCTTGATGCAATAACATTGACGGAATGTGTCAGTAAAATCCTTGAAAGTACAAGGAAGCTCCAATATCAACTTTCTGAAGCCGAACTGCGGGAACATGAGCTGAGTCAAAAAAAGAAAGCTGCTCTCATGTCCGTAGAAAGCGACTTGCGAAACATGATGCGATAGGTGGATTACTTGGTGTCGAAACCAGACTGAATCGCGAACGCAACCAAGGACTCTCGAAACTGTGACATTGAGGCAAATCTGTCGCTCGGTTGCTTCTCAATTGCTTTCAGGCAGATTCGTTCTAGCTCAACCCCGATTGCAGCGTCGTAGTCAGTTGGCCGTCTGGGAGGGTCGTGTTTGAGTTGATCAATGATATCACTCGTTTCGCCATCGTAGACTCGCCTGCCAGTCAACAGTTCGTACAGCACCAATCCAAGGCTGTAGATATCAGATCGAAATCCACGATCGCCGTACTGAAGGCTAAGTTGCTCAGGAGAGCAGTAAACCGGTGACGCAGGTTGCAACGCCCCTGACTTGAGTGACAACTCAGATCTTCTTCTCGCAAGACCAAAATCAGTTAGCCAAGCATGCCCATTCGCGTTGACGAGAACATTACTTGGCTTCACGTCGAAATGAACGAGGTTGGCCCGGTGCGACGCTTCCAGTGCAGCTGCGATCTGGATCACGGTAGTGACGGATTCTGCAATCGAGAACCGGTTCTGCTCCAAAATCTTCTTCAAGGTTTCGCCGTGAACAAGCTGCATCGCCATAAACGGAAATTCGCCGATTCGCCCGACATCGAAAATCCGACAAATATTGCGATGATTCAAAGACGCAACCTTTTTTGCTTCGGCAAAGATATCCTCTCTTTTGAGAAAAAGAACTTTAAGCGCCACTTGTCGGCCAACCGATTTTTGAACTGCATGGTAAACAACTCCCATTCCGCCCCGATCGATCTCGTCTCCGACTTCATAGTCCTGTGTACTCTCGAAGGCTCCCCTCTTACAGCGGATCGGACAGAAATTCTGAATGAAGGTGTTGACGACTTCAGCGTAGACGCCAGGGATATTGTCCGCAAGGTAAGGAAAGTCGTTCAGATATGACCGCAACGAGGGCTTGATTCCGTTGCACAAAGACAATTCGATGTCGACCGCAATGATCTCAATCTGAAACGGCAAGGAAGGAGGTGGTGATCCGAGCTCCTCAATAAACTGCAAAGGCGTACATCGTCCAAGCCGATTTCTTTCTTCGAACTGCCGCAGCAATTGATGATAATTGTGCTCAGCGTGGTTCAAGAATTTACCGTGAAAAACCATCGAGACTAATAGGCGGAACGAGTTTCGACCTTTCCTTCTATTTCCTTACGACATGACAAGCGCTAGCTGCCAGAGCTATCTCTTAGCTCGCCAATCCACTGCAATCCTCTCGCGACCGAAGTCTTTATCGAGTGTCTTGGTTCACTTCCAGCCGAAAACTTTGTCGAGACAGACTTTGGGCCTGCGAACTCTGCGAAGTTGTGCCCACGATGAAAGTTCGCAATATCGATTGCAACTTTCGGCCGCTCCCAAGCTGCAAGCTCGGTACAAAAGCCTGCCAATGAAAAGGTATTGCAGTCTTCCATCACACCAAGCGTTGCCCGTTTGCAAATTGACTTAAGTTCCGGCTCGATGTTGTCCGCATAGAGAAGCTGATCCGCAATCAGCTTCTTCAGTCGCATTGATTCCTGCGGAAGCGGTTTGGCACGATAGAAACTTTCCAGCGGAAGTCTCGTCAATAATTGAAACAGGATAAGCCCAAGTGCCACGGTGTCATCGCAAGCAGGAGCCCAATGGCCCCCTACTCCCCGTGTAATACTGCGATAGGGAAAAGGAAGTTGCTCATGACTTACATCGCCCAGACAGGCATCTAGTTGCGGGACCCGTTGCTCAAAATTTGCATTAATCAGAACGGCCTCGTCATTGTCGCGCACAATGATGTTTTCCGGTGAAATGTTAAGATGCGAAACATCTAGCCTGTGCGATTCCAACAATGCTTCACCCACACTACGGATCCACGAGACACAACGCCTTGCCGAGATCACGCCAGAACGGTTGTCCAAAATCTTAGAGAGCGAGGTCCCACTTTCAAATTGGCTGACGACAATGAACGTTGAACCAATCTTGACCACATCCAACGTACTCTCACAATTTGGATGCTCGAGCAACGCAACGCGACATGCCTTCGAAATTGCGTCAGAAGTCGGAAAAAGCAAAACACGAACACTAACTTTCCTATCCAAGGAAACCTGGTTGGCTTCATAATGAACGCTTACCCTGTCACGCCCGACCTGTCGAACAATTTCGTAGTTGTCAAGCTGCTGCGGAAGCTCTCCAAATTGATCCTCGACAGGACTCGCCTGATTCGCAATACTTATAACTTCTTCCGCGACCAGCTTATCAATCTCTTGCTCCAAATGAGGAAAGTGTCTTTCATAATTGGATGATGATGGCATCATGCCTGCGAGAAGCCGCAACCGAAGATCCTTACGCAGCAACTGGATCTGAACGATTGAACCGACAATCGCGTCCCGTTGACGAATAAAGTCATGCAAAACTGATACTTTGGGTTTCCAAGTCGCTTCGAATTCAGCAACAATTTGGTCAATATCGTTCGGGATCATCATGAGTCATCCTTGGGGTCATGCAATCTCCTTATGTGATTCTTTAGGTAATCGAAACACAACAACAGGATTCCACTTTTGGCAATTGTCAAAACTCGCAGCACCGATTGACTAAACGCTAAATTGGCGTGTTTTACACCGCAAGTTTTTTTGCCAAGTGTTTGCAACATTCTCGTCCATACAATAAAACGAAGTGATTAGACAGTTAGACAAGCAAAACTTTCAATCACTTCCAATTTTCTGCAAGTTTTATTACCGATGGAAATCAGCTCATCTGTTACGGACTGGATTGCGCAACTGCGGAACGGTCACAGCTCCGCTTGCGACAAGCTTTGGCCCTTTTACCTGCAAAGACTGACTTCACTGATCTGCCAGAAACTTGAGTCCTCCCGAACGGAGGTTAGCGACGAAGAGGACGTGTTGATCGACACGTGCGAAGTTTGCTTTCGAAAAATCAAGGAAGGTGTTTACCCCAACATTTCCAGCAGACACGACCTGTGGAGATTGCTTACCAAGATAGCAACAAGGAAATCAATCGATCAAATTCGTCGCTCACGAAAAGGAGTGGATCGCCTCCGCCAAGATTCTACGCAAACAATGCATTCTTCGTGTTCTACATTCGAAATCAACCACATTGACAACATTCCGGGGGCGGAACCTACGCCCGAATTTGCGGCAATGGTCGCGGATGAGAGCCGCTATCGCCTGAACCAACTACCTAAAAAGATGATTGAAGTCGTGAAGCTTCGAATGCAAGGATTCACGCTTAGAGAGATTTCAGAAAAGACAGATATTTCATTGCCGACCGTTCAGCGATACCTGAGTTTTGTAAGGGAGGTTTGGTCGCAGGATGAGTAGTAATCGCGTCGAACTACTGGAACTGATCCATGAAGTATGTGAACAGTTTGAGAATCTCCTCAAACACGAACAGCAGGTCTGTATCGATGACTGGCTTCAGATCGTGGGTGAACAGGATCGACCCGAACTATTTCTTGAACTTCTTCGCTTAGAAGTATTCCACAACGTGACTTCGAGTTCCAACAATAGCATCGGCGACTATTTTCGCCGATACCCGGATTTCTCAAATGAAGTTGTTAAGGTTTTCGCAGAAAACCGAATCGCTGGCAGCGAAGAAGACGCGGCTCTCGACGCAGAATTGCCATTCGCCACAGTTGTGGCAGGGCAGCAGATAGGACGCTACCGAATCATTTCCCCTTTGGGAGCAGGCGGGTTTTCGGAGGTGTTTCTCGCACATGACCCAAAGGCAAACCAAGCTGTTGCCATGAAGCTATTGCGACAAGATATGGACGCGAACATCACGCAAAGTGTAAAGTGCATCGTTAATGAGGCAAATGTCCTCTCACAGATCGAACATCCGTCAATCCCCAAAGTTTACGATACCGGCAAAGACGAAAGCGGCAATCCTTGGGTCGCAATGGAGTTTATCAAAGGGGAGTCGCTATACCAAAAGCTTGCAACGGATCAACTGTCGCTAGTTGAAGTGCTGCGGCTTTTGGTCAAGACCGCTGAAGGACTTCATGAGATTCACCAATGTGGGTTTGCACATCGCGATATCAAACCAGACAATATCATTATTGGCCTCGATGGCGCGCCAAGGATTCTCGACTATGGTCTGGCACTTCATGAAGATTTGCAGAAAGACAAAAGTGGCGAGCGAGCTGGAACAACCGCTTTCATGTCGCCCGAACAGGTACGAGGACACAGCGACAAGCTGGATGGCCGGACAGACATCTGGTCACTTGGCGTCATTCTTTACCTTGTGATCGCAAAGCGTCTTCCGTTTCAGGGTGACACAAAAGTTGAAATTCACCAGAACATTCTCACTCAACCTGTTCGTCCGCCTCGTCAGATCAAAGACAACGTTGCGACAATCCAACTGGAAGAGATTTGCTTTCGGGCACTCAGAAAGAACCCCGAGGAGCGTTTTTCGACGGCTCATGATTTTGCGGATACTCTGAAATTCGCCATCAATGTATTGCCACAGGAAGTCTTGCTTGAAGAAGCATCTCGGAATCGTGCACTCACAAGGAGTGAACAACTTTCGATTCAACTAGCCCGATATGCAAGCATCTGGAAGGCTCAACCAGCCTCGGGAAATCTGCCCAGCCTATATAGCTATTTCCGTTTCCAAGCTGGAACCAGCAAGAGCTGTTGGTCCGAAGCTGAATCAAAACTGATGGCGGCAGCGACTCGAAAATTGGTACGCCTTGGCTTACTTCTGTCATTACTTGCGTTCGTTTTTTTCCTCTCACAATCTCTGCTCAACAGGCATCGCCGTGATGACGCATTGCGAGATTTAGTTTCGGTCATTCAGACAACGCCAATTAGTGACGTCATTTTTACATACCAGGAATTGTCGGCCTTCGCACCCGAAGAAGCATACGCTGCAATTGAGAAGTCATTTGAGTCAGTCGCGACAAGTGATCTGCTATTGGAAGAAAAAATTCGCTTGGCCATCGTTCTTTTGAAAGATCGGCCAGAACTAGGCCCGCTTCTGAGAAAGAGACTACTTGATGCCAGACCTGACGAAGTCGAAGCGTTGCGTGAGTTGACGATTGATACTGACATCGTTGCTTCCACCCTCAAGGAGTCGAAACGACAACAGCTTTCGAAGATCATCTTCGAATCACCATCCGTCGATGGCATTGAAGAACTTCGGCCCGACCTACCCGACTCGATCAATGAGATCGTCGAAGGTTGCGGCGGCAAGGTGACACGCCGTTTTGCAGTTTGCTTTGAAATGCCTTTGACTCAATTCAAAAAGCTATCTGCCGAAATGCGTGCGTATCAGTACCGCCCTGTTGTTGTTCAACCTTGGTTTAACGGACACAGAGAACAGGTCGTTTCCGCGATTTGGCATCGAGATTCAGCAGACTGGAAGATCACTTACGACCTGTCACCCGCTGACTTTTCAGCATTGATTTCTAGAGAGACGATGCACCTTATTGACGTAAGTGATGGCCTTCAAGCAGCAGGAGATGACCCAAAACTAATGGCAGTCTGGTCGAACTACAACGATCCCTACGGAGAATCGCGGCACCGTCTTTTGGCTGAGGACATTCCGTCAATAGCAGACCCAAAATGGAAACGAATTATCGATCTCAACTACGCAATTATTGACAATGATATTGACGCGAGATACCTAGCCAATGGTCCGTTGTTAGTCGACGTAAGCTTTGACAGCTTTACAAATTTCACGCCTCGCGAATCAAGGGAACATCAGAAAATCCACGTTGGTAAGATGATCCGACGTGCAGGTTCCTCCAAGTCAGAAACGCATGCAACGCCCGAAGACATTTCGCGCCACGAGATAGGAGAAATGCTCATATCGAACGCTCGTTTCAAATTGGGTCACGCTTTTGAAACCTCCGATAGTTTTGAACTGGATTCGAAATTAGTGACCTGGGAAGACTTGCTTGATCGGACGCGTCAGCTCGCACATTCGAACGAATCAATGAAAGCTCGCTACTGTCGATCGATGCTGCAGAAATCTATGAAAGTTGCAATCGAGAACAAAAAGCGGCCGGTTTTGACAACTCGAATTGCAATCGCAATTAATCACGCGGTTGGCCTTGAGATAGATTTTTGGGAAACAAAAGATCTCGACAATTTTATTTTTGAAGTCAGACGGCGTCTCCGAAAAGTGGAACGGGAACGGGCTAACAAAAAACACCCTGAGTGGGCCGAATATTACTCGTTGGCGATTGCTTTAAATGCCGTTCGCCGTTCCAAACATGTTCCGGAATCAAGAATCAGTGAGGTTCGAGAGCTATCCGAATCTTTGGTGAAGAAGTCTTTGCGTGCAAGGCCATCCCTGTTGCGACGTTATAAAAAAGAACTTGCGTTTCGGTCGACGTTGGCGTCCCCAATGGTAAAGCCCTACCTACAAGACGAGGAGAGTGCCGTTTTCACATCGAGTTGGACAAGTTTTGCGGCGAACTACCAATCGAAATTTCTTAAACCGCTTTCCGCCGGTGCGCAAAAAGAAGAATGGGATAAGCTGGAGGATTCTTTTTTACCGATTGCTATCGTCCACGGAAAGCGAGTCGATGGAAAACCTCGCATTGGGTCCATCTGGCACCGTGAGATGATGACGGCTGATCTTGAAATGCGTGAGCAACGAGTAGCCAATGCATTGTGCTATGCCCTGAAATACAACACGGACATGGGCATTTGGAAAATCCTCGCAGTAAAGCGGTCATCGAGCCTCAAAGAACGGGTCATTGACACCGTTCGTCTATTTGACATCGACATTTCAGTCCTGCTATCCAGACTCGTCGAATCAACGGATGAAAATGAACGGGTCTCCATATTTAGAATCATTGGAAATTACTCGAAATCCGACATTGATCTGCTCGACGCCATGAGCATTTCAAGCTCCCTTGATTTGCTAAATTATGAACAGGACTCCGCATCCGAAGAACTTATTAAAATAATTCGAATGAACCTGACGCTCAACTAATCAACTAATCGACAATGCGAGCATGGTCATTGCAAACGATGCTCGCAATTGTCGGTTGACGAACTACCAATCTTGGGCAATCTCCTCTTCCGTGTAGGGAACGTATCCATCCTCAGCAAGGTTTTCTTCAAGATCGATCCATTCGGCTTCGTCAAAATCATCTGGATCTTCGTTCAGAATCCCATCTAGGTACTCCAGAAGATCCTCAAACTGGTCGATCAAATCGTCCAGCCAATCTGGCCAATCCGTTCCACCTTTGGCAGCGGCCATCTGATCTTCCGTCATGGGAACAAACAGACTTTCCACGGTCGTTGCAGGGGAGTCAACATTTGTCAGCGTTTTGGTCATCGTTATACCTCTAGGCGCCCGACGAATTAATGACTGAGGACAGGGCGCGTACCGTCAGTCAATTCAATTTAGTCTTATTAATTTCTCGTCACATCGAAGGAATCCAACCGTTGCCTACCGCCTGCTCAAGCATGTAGATCGCGAGACTCTTTTTTCCCGTTTGAATTTCAACCGAACCGGTCATTCCCAAGCGAACACTGTCCCACTTGCCAAAATCCTCATTCGACTCAAGGTTCATCCAAACCCGATAACCGTCGATGACAACCGTGGACCCGTCACCATTAACGACTTCTTCTTGCACAAGATCCGGCGAGATCATGGCAACGTTTGCAAACAAAGATCCGTTGATCAGCCAATTAAGTCCATCAAGTGAAATCGCTGCCCGATCGCCGTTTTTAACGTTCCCGATTAGTGCAGATGGCAGAAATGCCTCTGCCATAAACCCTTTTTGCGACACCGTGATATTCAGCGGCCCTGGGACCACCCATTCGCCAACCTGAATGGCACATTGCGAAACCAAGCCATCGCGGGTCGCCACAATCTCACATTGAGCAATCTTCATCTCAAGCAACTCGATCTCGGTACTTGCCGCCTTAAGTTGATTCCGCAAAACAGTTGTCTCAGTTTCAATTTGGTGCACTCGCTCGCAGTGACACGAGTCAAGCGTGTGAAGCTTCGACTCAATTTCGGCAACTTCCGAGTCTTGCAACGGTAGTTTCGCCAACGCTACATCCTCTTTTGCTTTCTGGACGCCCGAGGACAATGTATCTATTTCAGATTTTGCAACCGCCCGCTGTTTCCACAACTTGACGTTGCGTTCCAACTCCTTGGTAAGTCGACTTAGTTCCACGTTGGAAAGATTAATTTTGATCTGGCGCTCGCTTGCCAATGTGATTGCCAATTGGTTTTCACTCTCGAGTTGAGTCCTCAACTCCGACTTTTCAGTTTCGTGAGTTGAGACAGCAAGCTTCAACTGAATACCTTTTGCTTCGATTTCCTCTTCAATGCTCGCTGATTTCTCATTTTCCTGTTTTTGCAGAATTAGATACTCAGTCGGATCGACACGAATCAACACATCTCCTTTCTTCACCACTTGCGATTCGCTGACCAAAATCTCAACGACTTGTCCACTGATCGTAGCGCTAGGCTTCAATGCGCCGACACCTTTGTCGACCGCATCGCTTTTTGCAACGATTTTGACTGCATGAATAACTGTTTCGTTGATAGGCGTAATCGAAGCCCAAAAACCAAGTGCAACCAAACCCAACACGGAACTCAATAGCATTTTGATAGCGGGTCGCCGGTTCCTTGTCAGCCGATAGAAATCAGAGGCCATTTCCAGGTTGTGACTCATACGACGGATCCGCTTCGAGGTTCTGTAGCATCGAGCTCGCTTGCCCGAAGGGTTGGGGCTCGTATCGTCTCATGCAGAGATGACTTGTGTGACATTGAGTAATCCAAGGAGTCGGATGTCAGGTCTGAAAGAAAGTCCAACAAGGATCGAACCTGAAATCGGCTCTCAGGAACGGACGCAACTTGTCTCGCCCATCGACAAACGACTGATGTGTAGACACTGAGCAGAAAGAACACGATGATCGTATGACCCATGCCATAAGTCGCATGCTGAAGGCCACCGATCAGGAGCCCAGCAAATACGTTGATTCGGCCAATCGCCATGGAGAGCATGGCTTCCGACGAAACACAACTGTCATGTTTCGCGACTGCGTCACAATAGCCGAGCTGGTTCCATGGAAGGTCTGAAAGGACGTCTTCTTCCCGGCTTGCATCCGCCATCAGGTAAACTAACCCAATCTGATTCAGGTCTTTCGTGCGAGCAACTTTCTTACGGGCGAACCGATTCCTCTTCGATTGCAATAGCCCAACGACTGGCAGGACGATCGCAATTGCTATGGCGTACCACGCGGCATAAAAATCGAACCAAGCCACAAACGAAATATAGAACACCAGACTTAACGTGTTTCCGGGCAATCCGATATTGTTCGCAAGAGACGCTGCGACGGCGGAAACGCCCCTCACGCAACGCGCCGCTGTTTCGCGATACCCTTTCTTAGGATCAACGTCGCTACGCTTGAGTAAACTTGTCGCGAAATTGAAGAGGCTGAGCGTTGATCGTGACTTTACGTCAGCGCGAATCATCTCGCGCAATTTGCCAATCCAAATATAGATTGCTGCGCAAACCAAAATTCCGCCGAGAAACCAGAAATTTGGCACCCCAAGGATCGAACTACTGAAAAAATTCTTTAGCATCAGGATGCCAATTAGCAGCATCGTGAGCTGAAAGATTTCTCCGATTGCAAGCGATATTGCAGCGTTCCACTCGTGAACCATTGCATCGAGAATAAACTTGCCGGGTTTAACTTCTTTTCCCAAATCAACAGCGACATAATTCGGCTTTCGTGTGCAGAGCACAAGATTACCGGTAAAAACCGCTGCAAAATGCTGAATATTCATCGATAGTGATGTGCCACCCATAGCCGGGTCAAGGTACCTGACCGTTCGATGGTCTGCCTCAAGCACAACGATGTAATGGAACGTCAATGGACCTAAGCGAATCATTGCGATCGCCGGAAGCGGAGCCGAGGCAATCGCATCGTAGGGGCCCTGAACCGGCTGCGCCGATATTCCAAATTCATCCAGAGCGTCACGAATTCCGCGGACACTCGTACCAACATTGTCCAATTCCAAGTGTTGACGAACCAAATTGGCCGGCGGAACTGAAACGTTCATTCGAAAGCACATTGCTTTGATGGCCCAAACGGCGCAATCGTGCTCCGTCAACTGCCTCTCGATCGTTGGAGAAACAACGCGCGCGACACGTCTGAAATTGGTCATGCAAAAATCCCTCTCGCAATAGAGCCAACAAGCACCAGACCTAATTACTAACGCTCATTCCCAAAAGGAGTTGCACCACGTCGCGCGTGAGAGTTCTACTTGCGATGAAGAAATTGAACAGCTAGCACACAGCGAACTTGTGAATACTATTGACACAAACGCCTGTCACGAAAATGAAAGAGAGAACGATTGGTTCTGGCCGCGTACGAGAAACGATTGATTGGCTAGCGAGGATTCTTCGGTGTAACAAACTGAACCGGTTGAGTTCGCCACGTCGCACCGGAGCAAGGCAGATAGCGACAGCCCGATTTGACCTTAACCTCAACTGTCCGGTTTAAGTGGCCGAGCAATGCGTCGTGTCCGGCAAGCTGAATCTTTTCCTTGGCTCGCCTTATTGCGATATCGACAGCCTTCATCCGACGAACCAATTCTGGTTCTTGAATTCGACGACTTCCGACGGGAGTAAACGCCTTTCGCAGCTGTTCCTTGATAAGAATTCGTTCCATTGCCAACCTTTCGATCAAGTCAGCATTTGGGACCATTTTTGCAGAGGCCATTTCAGATTCAATTGCGTCCAATCGAGCGAGCATCTCCGATCTGCCCCGTCTATCGACAAGGACATCGGGCTGTGCGCTTGCGATACCAAGCCCAGACTGAATTGCATCACCAACACTCATCGACTTCGGCTTCTTTCTTGTTGCTCTACCGCCAAATCCATCATAAAGTTCCTTGGGAGAAAATGTTTCGCTAGGCTTTGAAATCAGGCAATGCAGATACTTAATTCCAGTAATATCCTGCGGATAGACGGTCAGACCGTCGAAACTGACGACCCATCGCCCACCCTCAAATGAGAATACGTTTTTCTTCAACGGAGGAGAACATTCCGCTTTTGACGAAGAAGGATTCGCGATCGTGACGGAGGTAAGCTGACGGTCACCGACCATTGAACTCGATCCCGGCGAACCATTCTCGGATTTGGCATGCTCCTGAACCAACAAGTTCCACGCACTCTTTGCTTTTGCTCGCGGAATCCCCTGCTGGATAAGTTGCCCAACAAATTTATCCCGAAAAAAATCGAGTTCTTCGCGCGACCAACTCCGAATGAATTCACTCGCGATTTCAGATATCATTCGCGAACAAACTGGGTACAAGTCCAAAAATTGCGATTGCTCGATTAACGTTGCCTCGTCGTGTAACTGTTTTGCAAACATGAGCTTCTTTGTGTCGCACGCCGGTTGCCGAAGAATGAAACGCCGAATTCGCCCCACTCAGATCAACCTTCGCCGTGCTAGTGAACAATTTTCTACACTCAACGTAGCCCTCGTACATTTAACGAAGTATGCGAATTAACTTATATCAACAAAATCCTCACCCTGGGAAAAACAATCGCCACTGCTTTGAAGCCATATGTATCTCCTAGACTAACCAGTGGCATTTCTTCGGCGCAACATTGCGTTAGACGCCCTAATGGACGCTTGGGGACGCTCCTACCTCGATAGAGGTATCGCTAACTCGATTGAGGACGAATAGCGAACAGAACTTTCTTAATAAAGAAACTACTAGAGTTCGCAAAAACTCGTATCTTCGGTGAGCTTGCGACACGGATTGCGCCACGTTATTTCGGCGGGCTCAATCAGATCATCGGCCAACTCTGGTCCCCAGCTTCCAGCAGGGTAACCGTAGACAGGAATGGAGTCGTCATTCTTCCAAGCATTAAGAATCGGTTCGACAAATTTCCATGAATATTCAACGCTGTCGCCGTGAGCATACAGGGTTGGATCGCCTTTGATGCAATCCAGAAGAAGACGTTCGTAGGCCTCAGGCACATCGGCCTCTGCGAGATCAGAATAGTGGAAATCCATTCCGACATTCTTGACGTCGAATCCTTCCCCAGGCACTTTCATTCCAAAAGAAAGCAGCAGCCCTTCATCGGGCTGGATACGCATGACGAGTTGGTTGTGAGCTAACGCAATCTCGTTATGACGACGAAAGATCTTGTGAGGCGGACGATTGAAAGTGATCGCAACTTCGGTAACTTTGGTCGGCAAGCGTTTACCGGTCCGAATGTAAAACGGGACGTCTGACCATCGCCAGTTGTCGATATAGAACTTTACCGCAGCAAAAGTTTCCGTTTTGGATCCGTCAGGAACTCCTTCTTCTTCCCGATAGCCATTCACCATTTCGCCCTTCACCTTTGAAGACATGTACTGCCCTCGAATGCAGTACTTTGCGACTTCCGATTCGGCAATCGGGCGTAACGATTGAAATAGCTTTGATTTCTCCGCCCGAATCAGTTCCGCGGACATCGAAAGAGGGGGCTCCATCGCCACATGAGCGACGATCTGCATCAAGTGGTTCTGCAGCATATCACGCAGAGCACCGGACTGATCGTAATAACCGCCACGCTTACCGACGCCGATCGGCTCTGCAGAAGTAATCTGCACGTGGTGAATGTAATTGCGATTCCAAAGTGGTTCGAAAACGGCGTTGGCAAAACGCGTCACCAGCAAGTTTTGAACGGTCTCTTTGCCGAGATAATGATCGATCCGATAGATCTCGTCTTCCGGAAACTGCTCCTTGAGGGACTGGTTTAGCTGCCGAGCTGACTCGCTGTCGTATCCGAAGGGCTTTTCAATCACCAATCGCCGGAAAGACCCTTCACTGCGGTTCAAACCATGAGCGGCCAAGTATGCTGGGATCTTTTCGTACAGAATTGGCGGTGTTGACAGATAGAATACGAAATTGCCTTTTGTATTATACGTGCAGTCCAACTCCTCCAAACGAGTCTTAACCTTCGCGTAGTCATTTGAGTCGTTGGTGTCGATTGGCTGATAGAACAACAGCTTTGCAAACGCCTCGACAACTTCTCTGGGCTCCTCGGATATGTCAAACAGTTCGTTATTCAGGAGAGCCTTTTCACGAAAGTCATCGTCCGACAACGCGCTGCGACTGACACCCAATAGCGCAAAATTCTGCGGCAACAATTTGTGTTTGAACAAATCGTAGATGGCAGGAATTAGCTTCCGCCGAGTCAGGTCACCAGAAGCGCCAAAAATAACAAAGACAACAGGATCAATGTCCCGAGCGTTCATATCCGTTTACCATTCAGGAGGTTCTGCAGTCCAGCAGCAAAACACTGCTGGTTCAATCAACTAGATCATAATTTCTCGTCCAAGCTCGCGCCGTACGACAACCCATTGCCCAGCGTGCATCAACCAATGTGAGCCAAGCATGCTGAAGATGGATCCAACGGTCGGTGCATACGCCCGAAAGTGCTCTGGTGATGCCGCACCAAGCTGATCATCGCCCAGACCGGACAACAATTCAATGATGACTTTTCGTTGAGCCCTATTCAACTCCATCAACTCTGAGTGCGGCACGAAGTCATCTACATTGTCGCTGGCGGCCGTCTCTTTTGAGTACTTTTCAGCAAATCCCGCTGGCAACGCTGGGAGACAATCAGGGATGCAGCTCGTGCACATCATATAGTCCGACGCAATCAAGTGACCGACTTGCCAATTGATGTGATTACAACCCGCGTGTGGCCGACTCATCGCTTCTTCGTTAGTCAGGTCGTCCAGATACATACCGCATACCATGTCGGCAGTGTCGATATTAATCTTGATGGCTTCGTTGGCATTCATATTTTTCTTTCTTAGGAAAGTAACGTTCATGCGGCTGCTCCATCACTGGAGCGGCGGCGCGGTCTTGGACGCGTCGACAGCTTGGCGCCTTACAATGTTACTGAAATTATCAGGCGTTGTATGAAGTTGAAGAAGTCGTTCCGCCTCTTCCCGTCCAGTTCGTGTGGAAGTACTCCCCACGCTCCCTATCTAAACGCTCGTAAGTGTGCGCTCCAAAGTAGTCACGTTGAGCCTGCAGCAAGTTCGCAGGTAGCCGTTCCGTGCGATAACCATCAAAGTAGCACAACGCCGAACTCATCGCCGGCAACGGAATACCCAGCTTCACACCGGTTGCGATCACGTTTCGCCACGAGGCCTGAGCATTTTCAACAGCCTTCTCGAAAAATGGATCGAGCAAAAGATTCGTCAGTCCGGAATCCTTCTCGAAAGCATCGCGAATGTTATTTAGGAACGCACTGCGAATGATACAACCACCTCGCCACATCAATGCGATGCCGCCAAAGTTGAGCTCCCAGTCTCGCTCATCTGAAATGCAACGCATCAACTGATAGCCTTGAGCGTAAGAAACAATCTTCGAAGCGTACAGCGCCTGCTCAAGATCGTTTACGAAAGCTTCTTTGTCTCCGTCGAAGCTCGCGTCTTTCGGTCCGTCGAGCACTTTCGATGCAGCGACACGTTCATCTTTAAGTGCCGATAGACAACGGGCAAAAACGGCTTCGCCGATCAGCGTCAACGGCTGGCCTACGTCGAGGGCAGTAATTGCCGTCCATTTTCCGGTTCCTTTTTGGCCAGCCGTATCCAAAATGATATCCAGCGTCGCAGTGCCATCTTCCTCGCGGAACCCCAAAATGTCCCGAGTGATCTCGACGAGGTAGCTATCGAGCACACCATCGTTCCAACGAGCGAATACTTGATGCATTTCGTCGTTCGACATGCCCAAGCCCGATTTCATCATCTGGTAAGTTTCGCAGATCATCTGCATGTCGCCGTACTCGATGCCGTTGTGAACCATTTTCACAAAGTGCCCAGCTCCGCCGCGACCAACCCAATCACAGCATGGCTCACCCTTGTCGGTTTTGGCGCTGATCGCCTGAAAAATCGGCTTCACATGAGGCCACGCTTCAGGATTTCCGCCGGGCATGATGCTGGGGCCCTTGAGCGCCCCCTCTTCGCCGCCAGAAACTCCGGTTCCGATGTACAGGATCCCTTTCTCCGCAAGTTCTTCCGTTCGGCGAACCGAATCGGGAAACTCGCTATTGCCACCATCGATGATGATGTCGCCTTCTTCGAGGAACGGCAACAGGCCGGTAATCACAGCATCAACAGGACCGCCAGCTTTCACCATGATCATCACTCGGCGCGGACGCTTGAGCTTGCTGCATAGCTCTTCAAGCGAATGAGTACCTATAATCGATTTGCCGTTGGCTCGCCCATTAACGAAAGCATCGACCTTTGAAGTCGTCCGGTTGTAAACAGCGACAGTGAATTCGTGGCTGGCCATGTTGAGGACAAGGTTTTCGCCCATTACGGCGAGTCCAATCAATCCAATATCTGCGTCTGACAAGGGAGTCCTCCGTTTTGCTGCGGGAGTTGGGCAGCGGTTGTTGTTGGAAAGTTTGACCGCAAAGTCAGGCCAAAACGAAAAGAAAAGTGTAATCCATCGCTTCGGAACGCGAAAGGATTGACCCTGCTTCACAACCTTCTCCAGCTATCCATTTTCACTCAGGGATAGATCGCTTTAGAAACGCGACTACTTATTATCGATGCAATTTCGTAAAATGAAGTCTCACTGACCCCAACCACGCAAATCAGGTCTTCGATGGAAATTTTGGGCGGCCCACTTTTCGCTGTCGCGGGAGCCGGAGAATCTCACGGCCCAGGAATCTCAACAATCACTTTCGGCTGTCCGGCTGGCGTCCGGATCGATCGCGATCAAATCCAGCACTATCTCAATCGGCGCCGCCCGGGCTCTAATAAGCACGGTACCCCGCGCAATGAAGCCGATCAGGTTGTTCTGACTTCGGGGATCTTTGACGACCGTGACCACGATTCAATGTTGGCCGGACCAGCGATTTCGATTGGAGAAAGCGGTTCCACTATTCCAACCTATTCTGCGGGCTTTGCGACGGGCGAGCCTATTGCTGCGTTTGTCGGGACAGCATCTTCCAAAAGCTCACATTACCAACAGTTTGCTGGCACGAAGGGCGAAGTCCGACCCGGCCATACAGATTTGGTAAAGCACCATCAGTCAAAAGGCTTCGTCGATTATCGCGGCGGTGGACGATCAAGCTATCGAAGTGCCATCAGCGACGTCGTCGGCGGTTCGATCGCCCGAGCATTCCTAACTGAAACTTTTGGCACCCGCTTTATTGCCAACATCGTTCAGGTTGGCCCACTGAAATCGAATAAGCATCTCTCTGCTATTTTTGATTCCCACGACGTTACGGCGAAAGACATCGACGAATTCGAAGCAACACTTGCCGCGGCCGAGATCAATACGATCGATTCCGAATTCGCGGGTTCGGCAGCAAGCCTAATCATGCAGACTCGGAAAAATGGTGACTCCTTGGGTGGCGTCGTCGAAGTAGTCGCCGTCAACGTGCCGGCCCTTGTCGGAGCACCGCTTTATCAAAGTCTGAAACTTCGGCTGATGGGCTCACTTGGAGGACTTCACGCGGTTCGCGCTGTTGAAATCGGTTCCGGGCAGGACGTCGTCACTCGGCTTGGCAGCGAAAACAACGATTCAATCCGATCTGACGGCTATCAATCGAACCACCACGGTGGGATGCTCGGCGGAATCACCACCGGCCGTCCACTGGTTGCACGCGTGTCGTTCAAACCAACTTCAACGATCACGACAGCACAAAAAAGCGTTCGCAAGGACCTTTCAGAAATCGACTACCAATTGGAGAAAGGTCGACACGACCCCTGCGTTGCGATCCGAGCCGGCGTGGCCCTCGAGTCCCGCATGGCGATCGAAGTGGCCAACGCCGTGCTTCAGCATCAGTCGGGCCAACTCCATCAATCGGACTTCAAGCTGTTTTGACGTTTCAATTGTAATATGCAAATCACAAATACAACCCACGGCTTCCTAGCCTGATTCTGAATTTGGCTTGGTCTCAGCTTTCATGCTTACATTACAATATGAACTGCACTCCTAACGTTCCAATACTGCACCGAAAAACGTGGCTGATTCCAAACACACTCCTGACCCTGCATTCGCACCTCCAAAGACAACAATGGAGATTCGGCCGACCGAAGCGAAGCTTCTCGAAGTCTCGAAAACGATTCCCGGAAGGTCGATCGTTGTCGTTTCCAATGGCCGCGCACAATCGGCCGCCGTACTGGCAACCGAACGACCCAATGCAAAGGTCGTCGCATGGTACTTGGACAAGTATCGATGCGAATTGGCGCGAGACTTTCATTCCAATTGCCCGCACAACCTGAGTTTCGTTTGCCATTCGGATTGGCCGAACACGGAGTCCGAGTCGACGGTTGATCTTGTATGCATTGACCTACAAAAGGGCGGCGAAGCGGAACTCAATCGTGAAATCCTCCAAACGGCCTATCATCAACTGAAAGATGGCGGCGCTCTGGTAACCGCGATCGACAACCCAAAAGACAAGTGGTTGATCGAACAGATGCAGGCCTTCGACAAATCCGTCAAGGTTCGCAAGTTCAAGCGTTCGATCGTGTACTACGTCATCAAGAAGAAGCCGCTGAAAAAACTCAAGGATTTTTCCTGCCAGATTGCGTTTCGCGACGAATCCAGCCTCATCCAACTGGTGACGCGTCCGGGAGTTTTTGCTCATCGTCAATTCGACAATGGCGCACGCCAAATTCTGGACCTTGTTGAAGTGTACCCTGAATGCAAGATCATCGAGATCGGTTGCGGCAGCGGCGCGATGTCGTTGGCGTTGGCAAAACGAGATCCATCAGCACAGGTTTTTGCCATCGATTCGTACTCTCGTGCGATTGACTGCGTTAAGCGTGGAGTCGAGATCAACGAATTGACGAATCTCGAAGTCGAACTTAATCACGACGGCAAGATCGGAAAGAGGGCAGGGCAGTTCGACATGGCGCTCGCCAATCCGCCGTACTATGCCGACTTTCGCATCGCTCAGCAGTTCATCGAAACAGCCGTGCGGGCTCTACGACTTGGTGGACGAATGGTGTTGGTGACACGGAAACCACAGTGGTACCGGGACAATCTTGGGCAATGGCTGGACGAAGTCGAGGTTTTCGAGAGTCGCCGATATCACATCGCGACCGGAATCACTCGAAAATTGTAGGCGAGTCTGGCTCAGACACATTTCAATCGTAGGCGATTCTGTCCCAGACTCGTTTCGCCAGACATCATTCTGAGACTGACTGACCTGCGATTCTGCCATCACATTTCATTCTGATTCAGGTGTTTCTTCCTCGAACGCCACGTCGTAGAACTCTCCGTCCAAGCCAACTTCGTCACCGATCGTTAGCTTCTTGCGACGGCGTGTTTCAATTTCTCCGTTGACCGTCACCTCGCCGCCCTGAATGAGTAGCTTTGCCTGGCCGCCGGTCGGTACGCCACATAGCTGTAGGAACTGATCGAGCCTGATGACCATCGGTATCGACTCTTTGGCAGGCAATTCAACTGGCTGCTCGAGCGTTTCTTCGTTTGGCTGCTTTTCGTCGGTCATTCTGTGTTTCTTCTTCGTTTGAAGCCGGTATGCCGAGGCAATTTCCGCGGCGAATTCTGCCAATATCGAGTGCCAAGAGGCGAATTATGGTCGAATCTTGAACGAAAGTAACCCTGAAAGTTGCCAACACAACCAACCATTGTGACGATTTTAACGGGTCAATCGTTTTCAGGTTTTTCCGGCACGAAGCCGGGCGCGGGTTAGTCGTGACCTAAATTTTCGCTCATTGCGCGAACGTGGAACGGTGGTCTCCACCGTTTGACAGATAGTTGATAGTGGAAACCACTGTTCCACGAAAGTGCAATGAAACTACGGATAGAACCATGATCGAATTTATCAATGAAGCATTTCAATTGGTCAACCTGCCGGCTACTGGCCTGCTGCTGTTGAGCTTGTTGTATTGGCTGATGGTATTGATTGGGGCCATCGGAGTTGATGCCTTTGACCTCGACTTTGATGGAGACATCGATATTGGTGATCTGGATGCTAACGGAGACTTCGACAGCCACGCCGGTGGATTCAGCTCAGTCGCTGAATTCATGCACTTGAACCATGTTCCAGTCGTGATTGTTGGCAGCCTGTTTGCAATCCTGTTTTGGGCCACCAGCTTTTTCGGAAATCACTTTTTGAATCCGAATGGCAATCCCTGGATTGGATTGGGACTGATGAGTATCAACGTTCCGGTTTGCCTAGCGATTACTCGAATGATCATTGGCCCGTTTGCCGAAGGCTTCAAGCCTCAGAAAAACGACACGGTCCGTGAAAGAATGATTGGTTTGATCGGAATGGTGATGACTTCGGAAGTCAGTGAGACTTTCGGGCAGGTGAGTGTCAAACGAGATGGACCGGAGTTGGTCGTCAACGCTCGCACGTTGGAGGACCAGCCGAATTTGGCAAAGGGCGACGCCGCAAAGATTGTCGCCTACGACTACGAAAATGACACTTACCTCGTTCAACTGTGTAAGTGGGAAGACGCTAAAGCATAAAGACTCCTGGGTGAACTTCACTCACGAGATAGAGATAGAGATAGAGATAGAGATAGAGATAGAGATAGAGATAGAGATAG
>CAYGUE010000029.1:0-1847 GCA_964352885.1 uncultured Pirellulaceae bacterium | reverse complement strand
AGAGATAGAGATAGAGATAGAGATAGAGATAGAGATAGAGATAGAGATAGAGATACAAATACCAACTTGGATATTTTGAATTGGGAGAGACATCAATGTCAGGCACACTAATCGCACAATTGAGCCCCGCCTATTGGGCCCTGATCGTTCTTGCAGGAATCATTGGATTCATTCTGCTTGGAGCCTTCGTTTTCATGCTGCGTTACTTTCGCAAAGTAAATCAGGGCACAGCAATCGTGCGAAACGGATGGGGTGGCACGGTCGTCGACTTCTCCGGCAAATTTGTCATTCCGATTCTGCACAAAGCAGAGCTGATGGACATCTCTGTCAAACGCATCGAGATCGATCGTTCTGGCGCAGATGGATTGATCTGTAAGGACAACATGCGAGCCGACATTAAAGTCTGCTTCTTTGTACGCGTAAACAAAACACACGAAGACGTCGAGCGAGTTGCCCAGTTCCTTGGTTGCGAACGTGCATCCGACGAAGAAGCCTTGCGTGCCCTGTTCGAACCAAAATTCTCTGAAGCCCTTAAAACCGTTGGTAAGCAGTTCGATTTCGTTGAGCTCTACAACTCACGTGAAAAATTTCGCGAGCAAATCCTGCGTATCATCGGCACGGATCTAAACGGCTACGTCCTGGACGATGCCGCGATTGATTACCTTGAGCAAACGGACCTTGAGAAGTTGAATCCCAACAACGTTCTCGACGCTGAAGGCATCAAGAAGATCACTGACCTGACTGCCACCGAAATCACGCGTGCTAACTACATTACGCGTGAGAAGGAAAAAACGCTGAAAAAGCAAGACGTTGAAGCTCGCGAAGCAATCCTAGCCCTTGAGCGTCAACAAGTCGAAGCCGAACAGAAGCAGCACCGTGAAATCGCCGAAGTAACGGCTCGTCAGGGCGCCGAAGCAATGGTTGTTGAACAAGAAGAACGTCAACGCCAAGAAACAGCTCGAATTCGCACCGACGAAGAAATTCAAGTCGCGGAAGAGAATAAACTGCGAGCGATCATCGTTGCAGCAAAAAGCAAAGAACGTACCGAAGCGGTCGAAACTGAACGTGTCGAAAAAGATCGCGGTCTTGAGATAACCGAGCGTGAGCGAGTCGTTACGTTGGCTCAAATCGAGAAAGAGAAGGCTGTTGAAGTCGAGAAGAAAAACATTCAGGACGTGATTCGGGAACGAGTCATCGTCGAGCGAGCGGTTGTTGAAGAAGAAGAAAAGATCAAGGACACTCGCGAATTTGCAGCTGCCGATCGTAAGAAACAAGTCGCTGTTACGGCCGCTGAAGAGCAGGCTCAACAACAGTTAGTCACGCAAGTTCAAGCTGCCGAAGCTGAAAAGCAAGCTGCGGAACTCAGTGCTGAAACCGTGGTCGTCACGGCCGAAGCCGAGCGATCGGCTGCTGAGAAGCATACCGACGCCAAGAAAATGTTAGCAGAGGCGCTGCAAGCTGAGATTGCGGCTCCGGGACTTGCCGAAGCCGATGTGATCCTTGCGAAAGCTGACGCGATTGAAAAAGAAGGTACTGCCGAAGCACGAGTTTCCGAACTAAAATTCAGTGCCGACGCTCGCGGTATCACCGAGAAAGCCGAAGCGATGAAGCTGTTCGACAGCGTCGGCCGAGAGCACGAAGAATTCAAACTGGAACTCGACAAAGCCAAACAGATCGAATTGGCTGGCATCGATGCTCAGCGTCAAATCGCCGAAGCACAGGCCGGCATGATTGCCGAGTCATTGCGTGAAGCCAACATCGACATCGTTGGCGGCGACGGGAAGTTTTTCGACTCAATCGTCAATTCGATCACGGCCGGTAAGCAGGTCGATCGCCTCGTCGGAGAG
>CAYGUE010000028.1:47642-52229 GCA_964352885.1 uncultured Pirellulaceae bacterium | reverse complement strand
CACCAAAGCGAATCAAGCCAACCCTAATCTTTAGCTGTCACAGACCACTAGATTGGTGGGCACCGTATTCAGAAGAACGCATTAAAAATCCTAACGGGCCAGAAACTGGCAGTGTACGCATTGCACGTGATGGTGGCGGCGGTAGCGTCGAAGAAACAGGCGGATCCGCAGAAACCGTCGTTGACCATCGAGTCAGCGATCGGTCAGCAACGGTTCCGGATGACTGGCGTCGCAATATTGGCTTTCGAATCGTCATGACAGATTCCCGGGTCGATGGCGAGGAAGAGCAGGGTGATCTAACCGCTGTGTTTGCCGGAGAACCATTCCAAAACGTCGAAATGAGACCAATCGATTGGACGACATCTGAGAGAGAATCCACTCCGATGTTCTGGGCTGGCGGGAAGTTCATCGAACCGTCGTCCGACAAGTTTGCCTCGCTACCCTACTGGAACCGGCATCACGTTCCGAGCCTGACGTATTGCGACAATGGCGATCTGCTCGCGACCACGTTCACAACCGCCTTTGACGACAGCGACCAAATGGCGATCCTGATCACGCGATTGCGTTATGGCAAAGAAAAATGGGATCCGCCAGCTCGCTTCTTCGTGGCACCCGACCGCAACGTAACCAGTGCAACGCTGTTCAATGCTGGCAGCGGAGTCATCCATCACTACAACGGCCTTGGAAACAATCACTGTGAAGACTTTTCGATGATTAAACGGGCAAGTCGCGATAACGGAGCAACCTGGAGCGACGCGAAAATTGTCCACCGCTATCCCACCAACGCGGCAACACCTGATAATCCTTTTGGTTCACCGCGGCTTTGGCCTCACATGGATTTGAAGTCATACGAAATCAATGGCAAACGTTTGTTACTCATGTCGACCGATGTTGGAGCAGGGAACGAATTGGGAACGGCCATCTTCGCAAGCCATGACGACGGTGAATCATGGAGTGAGCTTACTCGCACCGGATGGCAATCGAGCAATTTCGCGGTTTCTGATCAACAAGCCGGCTGGATCGCGGGCATTCATGCTCCATTCGAGATGCAATCCGATGGAACTCTTTTCGCGATCGGGCGATCGAACAACATCGACGGCTACTCTCCCTTAAGTCAATCGACAGACTTCGGAAAAACGTGGACTTACTCCGCGAGCCAATTTCCCCCGATTCTTTCACGTCAACGTTCAATGTTGATGCGGCTTGCAGAAGGACCATTGTTATTCATCAGTTTCACAGACTCTTCGGTCAGTGTTCGCGCGAAGAATATTGAGGGCATGAACTTTGTGACCGCCGAGGGCAAAATGGAAAACGGCAGCGGAATGTTCGCGGCTCTATCATTCGATGATGGGAAGACTTGGCCAAAACAAAAGCTCATTCCAATTTGGCACAAGAAACCTTGGAAATCTCGCCACAGCGGATACTTATCCTGCGTCCAAACTCCTGACAAAACCATTCATTTGGTAAGCAGCAAGTTTTACTACCGATTGAATCTGGCTTGGCTGGACCAACCGATGCCTGACATAACTGCAACTAAATCACGCGAATGATCGACGTGGCCTTTGCCGCAGAGCTTTTACGATCTAGATCCGCTTGATAGCATGTTATGGTTGACGAAGTGAGCCGAGAGATTTCTTGACGCGCTCACTATTCTATCTGCGGTCAATTGGAGTCAAGTATGCGTCAGAGCCCAGTGTCGTCTTCAAAAGATATCCGAATACTGTCATCGGGAATTCTGTTTCTCTTTGCGATCTTAATTCAATTAGATTTTGCAATTGGATTTGCCGACGCACAGGACTCAACAGAGATTTCGACCACGGTGAAGGTCTTCATTCTGGCTGGCCAATCAAATATGCAAGGCCACGGCGTCGTCGATCTCGACGATGAGGAAGACTACAACGGTGGGAAAGGCACACTAGTTCAGGCTTTGGCCAACAAGCGCAAGAGAGCTGCGTTTGCGCATCTGCAGGACGACAACGGAGACTGGGTCGAACGCGATGACGTTGTACTGCGCTACCAGACTCAACAGGGACTCAAGAAAAGTAAGCTGACGATTGGCCTCACGGGCTACGAAGGCAAACATCACATTGGTCCCGAGTTGCAGTTCGGGCACGTCGTCGGGAACTTTTTTGATCAGCCAGTTCTGATTATCAAAACAGCCTGGGGTGGGAAGAGTTTGGGCAAAGATTTTCTTCCGCCTAGCGCCGCCAGCAAACGGGGCGGTGAAACAGGCTTGTTCTATCTGAAGATGCTGGACGAGGTCGAGGAAGGATTGAAGCAAGTTGAACAAGAGTTTCCGAATCTGGCAGGCAAGAAGCTCGAGATTTCCGGCTTTGTTTGGCAGCAGGGTTGGAACGACATGTACGACGAATCGTTTCTGGATAACTACGAGGACAATCTGGCTTGCTTAATCAACGATTTGCGTGCTCACTTTTCTGTGCCAAGGCTGCCCGTCGTTGTTGGAGAGCTTGGTAACGGCGGATCAACCAAAGACCAAAACATGTTGGCGATTCGAGCTGCAGAGCGAGCCGTTGCCAAACGTCCAGAATTTCGCAACACCGTGAGGTTCGCGCCGACGGCTGTTTTTTCCCGCCCGGCAAAAGGCTCCCCAAATGTTGGGCATTTGCATCATTGGTTTGGAAACGCAGAGAGTTACTTCTGGGTTGGCGATTCATTGGGCAACGCAATGTTGAGTCTGCACGATGATCGTCAGCGTGTTTTAATTCTTGGCGATTCAATTTCAATGGGCTATACACCGCTCGTAAAGAAACTACTCGCCAAAGACTACTACGTCACCCGTCCAGCCGGGAATTGTGCTGGGACGAACAATGGAATCAAAGAAATTGATCGCTGGCTAGAGATCGATGGCGGCAAATGGGATTTGATCCACTTCAACTTTGGGCTTCACGATCTCAAACGAGTGGATGCCCAGACGAAAAAAAATTCGAACAACCCGACCGACCCAAATCAGGCCCCGATCAAAATTTACGAAAAACAGCTTCGAGAAATCGTTTCGAAACTAAAGGGCACTGGTGCGAAATTGGTCTTTGCGACAACAACGCCTGTACCTGCGGGCGGCGTGAAACCTCACCGGGACGTCGATGGCCCTAGTCAATACAACGCCGTTGCGAAGAAAATCATGGAGGAGTCGTCGATCACGATCAATGATCTGTATTCATTTGTGGATTCCAGCTCCAAAGAACTTATGCTTCCTGTGAACGTCCATTTCACGAAAGAAGGATCGGAACAACTGGCTGACCAAGTTCGCGAAGCGATCCTGAATCAGCTGCCTATTCGCAAGGACTTTTCTACACAATAGCGCCCTAGCAAACGAGTTCTGTCAACGACGTAAATTCGCTCACTCATCAGCCTTAAAAGCTTCGTATCAGGAAGTTATGCCCGCGAAAAAACTGTTCGTTTCAGAATATTCTCTCAAGAACTAAAGATTGCCTCTGTGGTATCGGATTCGCCAGTCTGACGGTGAATTTGGCAAGCTCGATTGCGGTAAGAGTTCCGCTTGGATGACCACCGTTTTTATTGGCAATTAGCTAGTTTTGGCTGGTTAGGAATCAATCAGCATGGTCGCAGAACTGCCGTTGCCACGGCAAATCGGTGTGAGCGAACGCTCGCCGCTCGTTGGCACGCCAATTGCCTCATTTTGATCAGGAACTGATGTCAGCTGACGAGATTGTTGCGGACGGAATTTGCAGCGTTGAGAAAAGGAGTTCGGCAACGTACAAACCATGTGACAAGGAGTAACCAAACATGCCGTACGATATCAATTTAGAGAACGGGTTGAGCCCAAATTCAAGAAACTCATCGACACCGAATATCGTTGTCGGGATCGGTGCGTCGGCAGGGGGGCTCGAAGCCCTAGAACAGGTCTTTGAAGAAATGCCTGCTGAAACTGGGATGGCTTTCGTCGTTATTCAGCACCTGTCACCCGACTTTGAAAGCATGATGGATGAGCTGCTGGTTCGGAAGACATCGATGCCCGTGTTGATGGCGATCGATCAGATGGCCGTTGAGTCAGACACGATCTATTTGATTCCAGCAAAGAAAGAGATGATTATCTCGGATGGGAAGCTGCTTCTTAAAGACAAAGATTTGGACAAAGGTCTGTCACTACCCATCAACCAGTTCTTCAAATCGCTGGCCCGCGACCTTGGCGAAAAATCGGTTGCGATTGTACTTTCTGGCACCGGAAGCGATGGCTCGCGAGGTGTTTGCGATATTCACGACGCAGGTGGTTTGGTAATCGTTCAGAGCGAAGAGACTGCCAAGTTTGATGGCATGCCCAAAAGTGCGATGGAGACCGGGATGGTCGATCTGATTCTGCCACCCGGCGACATCGGAAAGACACTAAACCGCTACGTCGCGCGGCCAAATCGCAGCGAGCTGGTTGCCGAATCGAATCCAATCGAAACGAACGAGCCGGGGTTGAAGAAGCTGATCCGGTTGTTGCGCGACGAATATGGGATTGACTTTTCTGTCTACAAACAAACGACCGTACTTCGCCGGATCGAACGGCGATTGCTCATGAGTGAGACGGAAGATTTTGAAGAATATGTTGATCGAGTCGCCGAC
>CAYGUE010000028.1:0-47632 GCA_964352885.1 uncultured Pirellulaceae bacterium | reverse complement strand
TCATTCGCTCTATCGCGACCTCCTAATCGGAGTGACGCAGTTTTTCCGGGATCGAGAGGCATTCGAGTTGCTCGAATCAGAAGTCTTACCGGAGATGTTGAAACGACATCCGGACGGCGAAGAGTTTCGTGTCTGGGTTGCTGGATGTGCGACTGGTGAAGAGGCATATTCGATTGCAATGTTGCTCGACGAGTTGATGACGCCTATGCAACGACAGAATGTCAAAATTTTCGCGACCGATGCTCATCGTGCGTCGCTTGATAGTGCCAGTTCTGGAATCTACAAAGAATCGTCCATGAGCAACATTTCGCCCGAAAGGCTAGGACGTTACTTCACGCAGACCGGCGAAGACTATCAGATCGCCAAGGAACTCCGACAGATGATCGTATTCGCCGAGCAAAATGTGATCAAAGATGCTCCATTCACCCGGCTCAATCTGATCAGTTGCCGAAATATGCTCATTTATTTTCAACCCGGCATTCAGAAGAAAGTAATTTCACTGTTTCATTTTGGGCTGCGAACGGGCGGCGTGTTGATGCTTGGGCCGAGTGAAGGTGTTGGCGACCTGGAAGACGAATTCAAACCAATCGACCGCCATTGGAAAGTCTTTTCAAAACGACGCGATGTTCGGTTGCACTCAGCTTTGAAGCTTCCCTTGGGAAGTCAAAGTGGATTGAAAATCGCGAGTGTGCCGAATTTTGCTCCCAGTCAATCTTCTGCCAACGAATTGTCTCAAGCCTACGATGAGTTGTTGGACAAGTTCCTTCCTCCGTCGGTACTTATTAATCGCCAGAGGGAAGTCGTGCACGTTTTCGGTGATGCGGGGAACTACCTTCAAATTCGTCGCGGCCGGGCGACAGGGGATGTGCTGGAGTTATTCGAAGGAGAATTGAAAACCGCAATTTCTGGTGCAATCCAGCGGGTTTCCAAAGATGTAAAAGCAACGGCGTACACCGGCGTTGATTTGCACTCCAATGATGACGTACGGCAGATCAAAGTCTCTGTCGCGCCGGTTCTTGGACGTGACAAAGACCTGAGTCACATGCTGATTTCATTCAGCGAGATCGAGAACTCGCCGGTTGCAGAGGTTGCTGAAATCGACGAAGCAGAAATTGATTTGAACGCCAATTCGCGATTTCGAATCGAGACTCTCGAGGTTGACCTGCGCCACACCAAGGAGAACCTTCAGGCTACGATCGAAGAATTGGAAGCGAGCAACGAAGAGCTGCAAGCTACCAATGAAGAACTGGTCGCATCCAACGAGGAGATGCAGTCGACCAACGAAGAACTACATTCGGTCAACGAAGAGTTGTACACCGTCAATGCTGAGTATCAGCGTAAGATCGGTGAGTTGACTGAGATGACCGACGACATGAGTCATCTTCTTGAAAGCACGGACGTCGGCGTGCTATTCCTCGATCGCGGTTTGTCGATCCGAAAGTTCACGCCTCGGATCGCGAAATCATTTAGTATTATCGATCGAGACATTGGACGTTCGTTTGAGAATTTCACGCATACGATCCAGCACGAGACTCTGGTTGATGACATCAAGTGGGTCTTATCAACCGGCCAAGCGTTTGAGACAGATGTCAAAGACCGCAATGGCCATGACTATTTCCTCCGAATCTTGCCCTACCGAGTCGCCTCGGAAATCGAAGGAGTCGTCGTCACGCTAATTGATGTGGCTTCGCTCAAGAGGGCTCAATCGGATATCCGAGAGCGTGACGTTAGACTCCGGGGAATTCTTGACAACTCGCCGTCTCTAATTTTCATCAAAGACCTTCAAGGCCGTTACCTTGTCGTCAACGAGCAATCAGAGAAAGTATTTGGGCGTGCGTCGACCGAAATCATCGGGAAAATCAACTCTGATTTTCTGCCGCAACATGTCGCTGACCGCTTGGAGGAGAGCGATGCTCGAGTCGCCAACACGGGCGAGACAGTAGAGGTAGAAGAGACCATTCCTCGAAATGGTAAAGGTCGAACCTACCTCACCATCAAGTACCCGCTCCGAGATGACGATGACCGCATCATCGCGATTGCTGGAATCAAGACGGATATCACCAAACGTAAACTCGCTGAGCGAAATGCCCAGCGTGCAATCCGTGAACGAGACCAGTTTCTTGCCATGCTCTCTCACGAGTTACGTAACCCATTGGCAGCAATTAAGAATGCCGGCAAAGTTTTGAGCCGACTCGAAACAGAAGACGATCGCGTGCGTAGCGTCTCCGACGTCATAAATCGTCAGAGCGATCAGCTCGGCTGTATCCTCGATGATTTGCTTGACATCTCTCGTGTCATACAGGGAAAAATCGACTTACGGAGATCGGTTGTCGACATCCGCGATTCGGTAAACGATGCGATGCTGGCGGTTCGTTCCGTAGCAACTGCCCGTGGTATCAAGCTAACCAAACTGATTTCTGACGCCACGCTTCCTGTGCTGGGTGACCAGTCACGACTTCAACAGGTGTTAGTGAATTTGTTGGTAAATGCAGTGAAGTACACACCAACTGGCGGGAACGTGCAGCTTTCAATCGAACAGGAAGGGGGACGTGTCGTGATGAAGGTCACCGACGATGGAACGGGGATTAGTCCACAGTTGCTCAAGCGAATTTTTGAGCCGTTTGTTCAGGGCGAGAACACGATCGACCGCGCCGAAGGGGGGATGGGTGTGGGGCTGACGTTAGTCAAGTCACTAGTGGAACTTCACGAGGGAACGATCATCGCTGAGAGTGAAGGGCTTGGCAAAGGTTGTACCTTTACGGTATCGCTTCCGTTGTCACACGAACAAATCGATTCAGCATCCGATTTTTTGGTGCCCGAGATTGAGATTCCATCGTTAAAAATTGTGATTGTTGAGGACAACGAAGACAGTCGTTCTATGCTGCAACTTGCTCTTGAAATGGATGGACATAAAGTCACTGCTGCAGTGGATGGACTTTCCGGGTTGACCGCTATTGAAGCCGAGAAACCAGACATCGCCTATGTGGATATTGGTTTACCGGAGATGGATGGTTACGAGGTTGCAAGTCGGCTGTGTGCGAAGAACATCAACGACCATACTTTGTTGATCGCTTTGACCGGTTTCGGCCAGCTGAAAGACGTTGAACGCGCACAGCAAGCTGGCTTTCATCAACACATCACGAAACCCGTCGATGCGGACGAACTTGAAACAACGCTTGCTCGAGCTGCAAAGATGGCGTCGGAACGGTCTGGCCGCTAAACCAACGGCAGTCCCCCCCTTTGCCCCTTTGGCATCCAACACAAGCGTTGAATGCCCGGTGCGGCGTTTCAATTGTCTGCCTCGTACAATTAATTCAATGAAGGTTCAATCCTGGATTCCAGTCCTTCGACATCATCAAATATTTGGCGAACCAGCTTGGTCGCATCGACCGGTTTAGCGAACCATCCGGAAACGCCTCGGTCACCCAACGGGACATTTGCTTCGTGGCGTTGTAAGCCCGAAACTCCGTAGATCGGCAAATCAGCAATTTCAAGGTCTTCTCGAATCTTCGCAATTGCTTCAGAGCCTGACAATCGTGGCATTTCCATGTCCATCAACACGCAATCTGGTCGCTCGTGTGTCTTTAAATAGTCGATGGCAGCCAAGCCATCCTCGACGATGTCGACTTCGAATCCACACATCGTGAGGATGGTTGCCATCAGTTGCCGTTCATTTGCGTCATCTTCGACAAGCAGGGCTTTCCGAGTCGCAATTGGTTTCTGTGCAGAGGGAACATTCGTCTGGCCGGCTTGCCCAACTTCTCCCTCCAGTAACTGAAGCTTGGAAAGTGAACCTTGCAAAGCAAGCATTGCTTGCTCTTGATCGCCCCGTTTAAGGAGTTTCTGAGCGATTTGGATTTGAAGGGCAACTGAATTCAATTGATTGTTTCTGTGGTGACGTTCAATCACGCTAGCTGGCGCGCCGTCTCGAACCTTCTCAATCTCGTCTTTGTTTTCTTCAGCTAACTCCGAGCGCAGGATCCGAATCTCTGGCGGGGCGTCGATGCCGAGCTTAACACTGCTACCTTGCAGTCCCACGATTTCGACGGTAATTCCCAGATTGGGAAATAGAACTTTTTGATTTTCGCGACGTGACAATACCAACATGGCGGCTTCCTTTCCTAAAACATTTGCTTTGCAAAGAGTTGCATGCCTGAACTGGGCAACTTCAACAATTCGAAAAGGCAAGCGTCCGACATCATGTCAAACGCAGATGCAATAGAGAAATCCATTCTCAGCATTTGCCGATCCCCTACATGGGAATTTAAGTTTTTTCCATTTTTGAATTCTGGTCAAGACCAATATACAAACCAAGAATCTAAAAAGGCACTTTAAGGATTTTGGTGGCAGTTCACCCCGGCCGGGTTTTAGCAATTAGCCGTTCGTTGCTACTCCTTGGGAGTATGAGGGGGTACGAGGCTTGAATCGCAATCGCAAGCCATTAAATAAATACCACGAAGAAACTCCATTGCCTCAAAGTATTCCAGATTCCGATCTATTCGCATCACCCCTCGAAGTAGGTATAACCCTGCATGCTTTCGCGATAGAGTTTAAGCATTTCCTGATGCTGAGTGTGAGTGATCGTACCGCATGAAACGGCTTTATCAGCCTTGGCACAGAACCGTTGGATCAAATCTTGTGGTTGATACTCAACGTAGCTCAAAACGTCCGAAATAGTATCGCCTTGGATTTCCTCAACGAAATGAATTTCACCATCTTCGCAGATCGAAATGCTCGCGACGTTGGTGTCACCGAAAAGATTGTGCAAGTCTCCCAACGTTTCCTGATAGGCGCCGACAAGAAACACGCCAATGTAATAGGGCTCGCCTTCGTTGAGCGAATGAAGCTTAAGAGTGCGGCTTGAGTCACCTTCGCTATCGGTAAAACGATCGATCTTTCCGTCGCAATCACAGGTCAGATCAGCGATAATTGCGGTACGAGTAGGTTCTTCGTCCAAGCGAATCAGTGGGATCGTTGGGAATATCTGATCGATCGCCCACACATCAGGCAGCGACTGAAATATACTGAAATTTCCATAGTAAATATCGGCCAATTGTTCGCGAAGCGAGGTCAACTCCGATGGCACTCGGGTGAGCTGCGGCAAAATTTCAAATGCGATTCGGTTGAGGATCGCGAGGTACAGATTCTCGCCGAACGCGCGCTCTCGCAGCTGGATCGCACCTGTGCTAAACAACTTACGGAGCTGATCTCGATAGTAATTCGCATCGTTGTAATTTTCCTGTACTCGGCGAACGTGCAAATTTTCCATTGCGTCAAACAGATTGCGAATCGGCTTACAGAACTCTTGATCCGTTCCGCTTTCGACCGACGTTGGCTCGAAATCAGTTACTGAAAGAACATTGAACAGCAACACCGATGTCGGAGCGACCGTCCAACGCCCCGATTCGCTGACAAGCACGGGGTGCGACACATCATGTTTGTCCAACGAGTTCATCACGGACTCAACGACATCAACGCAGTACTCGTCCAAATCGTAGTTGCGACTGTGAGGTTCCGTGCTAAAGGTGCCGTCGTAATCAACGGCGAGGCCACCTCCGAAATCGAGGTAGCCCATCGGTGCACCATCTTCGACCAACCCCGTGTAGTAGCAACATGCCTCCCGTACTCCGTCACGGACATTTCGAATGTTGGTCAGTTGGCTACCCAGATGAAAATGCAACATCTGTAAACAGTTCAGCATCTGTGCTTCACGAAGGATGTCGACGGCGGCGATCGTTTCCCGCGCAGTCAAACCAAACAGGCTACGGTCCCCGCTGTCGTGAGCCCAATGCCCATCTACCTTGATTGAGAGCTTAATGCGACACCCGATCAGAGGATCTACGTTCCACTTTTTGGCGCGACTAACAATCAATTCCAATTCACTGAGCGACTCAATCACAAAGAAGCACTTGTATCCCAATCGTCTGGCTTGCAAGCCGAGATCGATAAACTCTTCGTCCTTGTATCCGTTGCAGACGATAAGACTTTCGTGAGACGGCGCCATCGAAAGCGCAACCATCAACTCAGGTTTGCTGCCGGCTTCGAAGCCGTGTTCAAACGATTCGCCTGCGCGGGCGATCGAGTCGACCACGTGCTTCTGCTGGTTCACTTTGATCGGAAAAACGGATTTGTAGTCGCTGCGATATCCGGTCTTTTCAATCGCCGAACGAAAACCCTCGTTGAGCTTCATCACTCGATCATCGATCAGATTTTCGATCCGCAGCATCACCGGCATGGAGAGCTCACGGTCTTCGAGGCCGGCGATTATCTGCCGCATTGAAACCGTTTGCTGCCCCGCGGAGGTGGGGACGGTCACTGAAACGAAGCCATCGGCTCCGATGCCGAAGTAGTCCAACCCCCAGCGGTCGACGCCATAAAGCTGCTTGGAATTCTCAATCGTCCAGCCCTCATTAGCCACAACTGTTTTCATATGGAATGGTCTTTCTATTGGAAGTGTCTGTTTGAGAGGGTTGCGTCGCCGATCAAATAGCCGCGGTATTGATGGTTTTTCATCGATCGGAATGTAGCACTATTCGTGCTTTGCTCCGAAAAGCAAGAAGTTGCGTTGCCTGTTTGCGTTTATTGAACACTTAAAATCAGTACCTGGGTCGCAAGGCGGTAGCCACGAATTTTGGATTGTTTACCGGCCGCGAGCGTCTTGCCGCTCAGAATTCCTGGAGCCCCATTGGGCCAAAACGTCACAGACTGATTATTCCTGCCGCATGATAATAACCCCCGCGTATTGCGGTTCATCCGATATACGCCCCTAGCCGATATTGAAGGTATCCGCGAAACTTATCGTCTAGCAATTACGCATCTCAATCCTGATGTCTCGACCTCCCAGCCGGGGTCAAACCATATCATGAAACGCCTGAAACTCCTCTTCGCAAGTTCGATCGGGAAAAAATTTATCGCAGCCATTACTGGCTTGATCATGTTCGGATTCTTGGTCGGACACGCTGCGGGCCACATGAAAATTTACACCGGAGTCGACGCAGCGGGAATTCCCCACATCGATTCCTACGGCCAATTCCTGAAAGATTTCGGTGCTCCGGCACTGCCGCCGATGCTGGCTCTTTGGGGAGCTCGTTTGTTTCTGCTTGGTGCTGTCGTCCTGCACGTTGTGACGGTGATCCTGCTCAGCGATCAAAACAAGAAGGCTCGACCGGTCGGCTACGTAAAAAAGAAGCGTGCGATGGCGTCGCCAGCAGCTCTTTACATGATGGTGACGGGCACAGCGATCCTAGCGTTTATCGTGCTGCATATTCTGCACTTCACGACGGGTAGCCTTCCGATGCTAGGAGCACACGAACACGGTGAAGTTTACAACAACATGGTTAACTCGTTCAGCCTTTGGTGGGTCTCGCTGGCCTACATCATCATGATGGTTGTGATTGGCTTCCACCTATATCACGGCGTTTGGAGCCTGTTCCAGACGCTTGGATTGGACAATCCAGATCGCAACATGTACCTGCGAGCATTCGCTGTTGGTTTCGCGATCCTGCTGACGGTTATGTTCTCGTTGATTCCGCTTTCATTCTTCTTCAGTGGGGACATGCAGCAGATCTACGATTACGACCACAGTCTTCTGTCAAAACATTAAATTAAGCCTCGACCACCGAACGAACTGCTGCCCGTCTTTGGGCAATGCAATCACTCACTCCAAACTCAAGAATTATCATGCTCACGCTTGATTCACAACTTCCCAAAGGCCCTCTCGAGGACGCTTGGACGAATCACAAAAACAAACTTCGGCTTGTCGGTCCCAAGAACCGTCCGAACTACAAAGTCATCATTGTTGGATCCGGACTTTCCGGAGCCTCCGCGGCGGCATCGATCGGAGCGATGGGCTATCATGTCGATTGCTTTTGCTTTCAGGATTCGCCTCGCCGTGCCCACAGCATTGCGGCTCAGGGTGGAATCAACGCTTCAAAAAACTATCGCAACGATGGCGATTCGACGTGGCGGCTATTTGTAGACACTCAAAAGGGTGGTGACTTTCGCGCTCGAGAGCAAAACGTCTATCGCCTCGCGGAACTGAGTACCGCCATTATTGACCAAGCCGTGTCTCAGGGGGTTCCGTTTGCTCGTGAATACGGCGGGAAACTTGCGAATCGCTCGTTCGGTGGTGTTCTGGTTGAGCGAACTTTTTATTGTCGCGGTGAAACGGGTCAGCAGCTTTTGCTTGGGGCTTACTCGGCGCTTGAAGAGCAGATCGCTGCTAAAACCGTCAACATGCACACTCGAACCGAGGTCATGGATTACGTAATCGTCGACGGAAAAGTCCGCGGTGTGATTACGCGTGATTTGGTAACCGGCGAACTCAAACGGCATGTTGCAGATGCCGTTGTTCTCGCGACTGGCGGATACGGAAACGTGTACTATCTGTCGACGAATGCCAAGAACTGCAACGTAACGGCGTTGATGCGAGCTTACCGACGCGGAGCCGGATTCGCGAATCCATGCTTCACGCAAATTCATCCGACATCGATTCCGGCGTCCGGCGATTATCAATCAAAGCTGACGCTGATGAGCGAGTCGCTGCGAAACGATGGTCGAATTTGGGTGCCACGGGACAAAGACGAGGCTCGCAAGCCAAAAGACATTCCAGAAGCTGATCGATATTACTATCTGGAAGAGCGATACCCTCGGTACGGAAACCTTGTCCCTCGCGACGTGGCCGCACGCAACGCGAAAGACGTTTGTGACGCCGGTTTGGGAGTAGGACCAACCGGCTACGGTGTGTATCTAGACTTCGGTGCTGCCATCGAAGAACAAGGCGCTGAAGCCGTCAAAGCCAAGTATGCCAACTTGTTCGAGATGTATCATCGGATCACCGATGACGATCCGACAGAGACACCGATGCGAATCTTCCCGGCAGTTCACTACACAATGGGCGGACTGTGGGTTGACTACAACTTGATGACAACCATCCCAGGGCTATTTGCTGTCGGCGAAGCGAACTTTGCCGATCATGGAGCCAACCGTCTTGGTGCAAGTTCGTTGATGCAGTGCCTTGCTGACGGCTACTTCATCATTCCGATCACCATCGGCAACTACCTGAGTGGCTTGGGACAGGACAACCTGACGACGGACGACGCTCACTTCGACAAGGTTGAGACCGAAGTCAAAGACGGCATCAACAAGCTGCTTTCGATAAAAGGGAAACGATCTACCAATTCGATCCACCGCGAGCTTGGTCAGATCATGTGGGAACACTGCGGCATCGCTCGCACCGAAAAATCGCTCAAAGAGGGCCTCGAGAAAATCCCGGAGCTTCGGAAAGACTTCTGGAACAATGTCAGCGTCCTCGGTGAAAACGAATCGGTTAACCAGTCCCTGGAACATGCGGGACGCGTCGCTGACTTCTTGGACTTTGGCGAACTGATGTGCCAAGACGCTTTGGCTCGAGATGAATCGTGCGGTTGTCACCTACGCGAAGAACACCAAACACCTGAAGGTGAAGCAGAACGAAACGACGATGATTTCGCGTTTACATCGGTCTTTGAATACAAAGGAGAAGGTAAGCCTCCTGAGTTGAATAAAGAACCGCTGAAGTTCGAAGCTTTGCCACTGATGACGAGGAATTACAAGTCATGAAAATTAAACTACACGTTTGGCGTCAAAAGAACGCAGATTCAAAAGGCAAAATGGAAACACATGAGATGGACGGCATCAGCCCGGACATGTCGTTTCTTGAGATGATGGATCAGCTGAATGAAAAACTGATCGCTGCAGGCGAAGAAGGCATTGCTTTCGATCACGATTGTCGCGAAGGCGTTTGCGGCGCGTGCTCCATGGTAATCAATGGCGAAGCCCACGGACCCAAACGGGAAACGACAACTTGCCAACTGTACATGCGTCACTTCGAAGACGGCGCGGAAGTTTTCGTTGAGCCATGGAGAAGTGCAGCGTTTCCGATCATGCGCGACCTGATGGTAGATCGCAGTGCTTTCGATCGCATTATTCAGGCCGGCGGATTCATCAGCAATCACTCAGGCCCTAAACCAGAGCCGAACTCGATTCCGGTCGAGCCCGGGGTGGCTGAAACGGCACTCGACGCAGCCAGTTGCATTGGCTGTGGTGCCTGCGTTGCGGCTTGTCCGAACGGGTCGGCGATGCTGTTCACCGCAGCGAAGATTTCGCACCTTGGCATGATGCCACAGGGCCAGACTGAGCGATTCGATCGTGTCAAAGACATGGCGGCTCAGATGGAAGAAGAGGGTTTCGGTTCGTGTCGCAACTACGCCGAGTGTGAAGCTCAATGTCCGAAAGGCATCAGTATTGCATTCATCGGCCGCATGAATAGCGACTACTTGAAAGCTTCACTCATTGAGCCAGTCGATCGCCGAGGCAAGATGAAAGCTCAGTAAAGAGCGGTAGCATAGGCTTTCAGCCTGTGATTGCATCCTTCGTGGAACGGTGGTCCCCACCGTTTTAAAACAGCAATCACGGTGGAGATTAGGGTGCTTCTCATTGCGTCAGCTCATCCAGCCAACTTGTATCGGCTCGCAGTTCCTTTCGAACGCGATCCCGGTATTTACGAAACGGTTCCGGGACCAGAGGTTCAGTTTCCGACGGCAGGATGATTCTTGCGTCGACTCCCAGAAACTTCTTTTGCAGCTTAGCGAGGTATTCGTCTGTCAGTGTTTCATCGTTCTCGCTGTTCACGATCACCAGCCTCTTCAGGTTTCTCAGCCGCGAAATCTCCCGGTACGTGGTGTTATCTGGCTTGCCAAAAAACGTGATCGACTCAAGCGTCTGACAGGCATCAAAACCAACCCGCCCGGTTACCTTTCGGACGACGGAGGGAATCTGAAGATGCTTGAGCGAAGTCAGATCTGCTAGGATTGAAAGATCTTCAGGCACGAAGCTTGGCTCGAAGTAGAGTTCCTCAAGTGATGTCAGCGTCTTGAATGGCGAGAGACTGATCGGGTCCCCACCGCCAAAGGCCGTCGATTCACCTTGCACCCAACCGGGATCGAAGCTGAGCACTCTTACGTCGTCCAATCCTTGTAAATCGATACCGCTGCACCTTGGAAGATAGATCGAATGGATCGTTTGATCATCGTTCAGCCGATAGCTCAAACCAAGTTTATTGGCGAATTCGTCAAGCGGTTTTCCTGAGCTTTCCAAATAGTGCGTCAGAGGGTAGCCGCCGGAATCGCCTCTGAGCAGCATTAACTTCCAAGCGAGCCATGGCGAATTCAATCCCGGCCCGGTTAAGTTCAACTGCATGTCGGTGTTCAGAATCAGATCCCTGTCGACTGGCTTCGGTCGCCCACCGGGATCCGTCAAATCGTGAAAGTGGACACGTTTTAAGGAGCGACTTTCTGACGGCAATTTGAAATTCTCAGCCCAACCGCCGTACAAGTACACCATGCCCCCTTTCGCTACTTCTTCGATGGCGGGCCAATCCTCATTTCCGATGGGCGAGTGAACAATGGTGTAGATCATCTGGTCTTCACACTTGGCAGCATCGAAAAACCGCTGGACCACTCCCGGTTTAACATTCTCGAACTGAACTGAATTGACAACACCGGGATCGACCTTCGTACCATCGTCGACAACCGAGAACTTTCCCCTGATCGTCATCCAAGAACTCGACGACAGGATATCGGTCAGCTGTGAATTCGAGACTTCGCAATCAGAAAGCAGGATGCCCATGGCACTTCCATTGAGCATACTCGTGTCAAAATCGGGCGTCATGTCGCAGAGTTCAATAAAGCGACTGCCAGTGCGGTCTTGCACAATATTGACAATATCCCTCGGAGCACTTTCATCAAACTGCACTCGCCAGACTGATCCGCCAACTGACGAATTCGACAAAAACTGGATCCGTCCTCCCGACTCCCATTTGACGATCGCTGATTCTCTGGCCTTTTCGATTAACTCAGTCAGCGTCGAATTGCCAGATGCAGACGCTAACACGCCAACGTCAAAGAATGTTTGAATTCCAAGGGCGACTGCCAGCAACGCGACAGGAACAACAGCAAAGCACGATGGTCGAGATTCAAAAAACTTCTCAGGTTGCTGCGATGACTCCTGCTTTTTCAGTGGGCGACCTCCAACAGCGATGACTGAGAGAACAAACAGAATTCCAGACAGAAAAACGGCAGTCTTGTCGTTGAAGCTGCCTGCGTTACTGGCGTCCGCGATGACTGGCAACATCACCAGCAGAACCAACAGGAAAGTGCAAATTTTTTGGATCGGTTTCCCAGGAAGAACGAAGCTTCGCGGAAACCAAAACAAAACAACGAACCACAGCAGAGCGTAACCTATCATCGCAAATACAAACTCAACTGTCGGACCATGCAATCGAAAGATTGCACTGGGACCACCGCTTGAAAGGACGCGACTGACGATTGCCAACACAAACATCACTGCAGCAACGCTGATCAACACCTTCGTGCGGTCGCCGCGAAATCGCCAGCCCAATCCTGCCAACGGCTTCCTTGCGACCCTGAACACCTTTCGGGAGGTAATGCTGATCAACCAAACGAAAACGGCGATCAAAACAGCGTAGGCAACATTGGCCTTTGCGTTCGCAAGAAACCTCGACAGATCAAAACTCGCCGTCTGAGATGCAAGGCGGCCCGGAGAAAGAATGCTCTTTGCTTCAACAACGTCGACGTTGAGATAGTACCAGCCAACAACAAAACAAACGCTCGCAATGGAAGAGATAGCCAGCAACCAAGTCCGCCGCGCCGAATTTGCTCTCCAACAGAGGGTGGCGGCAATCGCGACCCACGTGGCTCCCGCCGTCATAATGATCGGATCTGCGTTTGCGAAAGACCGGCCCCTCGGAATCGACGGAAGAATTGCCACGCTGAAGACCGCGACCATCCAGTGGACCGCAACGGCGAAACAGAGGGCATCGAAGCGACTTGGCACGAAAAAACGTTTTAGAAACTTGAGCATCGAAACAGTGTCGCATGTTTCAATTGCAGTTGCCAGTTTCGCAATTCGTCAGACTCAGTACCGCTGCAACAACTCCTCTGGATCAGCACCCAGACGATACCTCAATGCCAACATCCAATTGCGAATCGTTTGACGCAACGGCCCAACTTTCTCCCAGCGTCGCGCATCAACATGCAGCGGACCGGGAAGAATGTTCAGAGCGGCCCGCTTTGCGATCAGACGAGCAAACTCGAAATCCTCCATCAGAGGAATCTGCGGCATGCCGCCGACCAAGTCATACAATTCTCGACTGACGAAAACGCCTTGATCTCCATAGGGTAACTTCTGGAACTTGGCCCGCCAGAGATTGCCTTTCTCAATCAGCCGATAGACGTGGCGAGGATCCTCAATGAGTTGTTCGAAGCAACCACAAAACGTTGCCTTTCCTTTATCCGATACAGATCCCCAACAATCGAGGATCTGAGATCTTGCTGCGACCGGCAACCACGTATCAGCGTGCAAAAAAAGAAGGATTTCACCGGTCGCCAGTTCCGATCCTGCATGCAACTGCTGGCCGCGGCCGCGTGACGTGTGACACGCAATACAATCGGTTCGTTTGAGAATCTCGAGCGTACCATCGGTGCTGCCGCCATCGGCGATGATCACCTCATCAGCAATGTCGCGCGAACGAGCAATCGTCTGCTCGATGCCGGCGACTTCGTTGAGTACCGGAATGACGATCGAAAGGGTCGCGGACAAATCGGTACCTGAATGCCTAAAAAAATAACCCAAAACGCAAGCGAGGGTAGACCGCGACGATGCGATGTCAACTTCTCGCTTGCGTTCCGGGTTAAGCCGAAACGCCAGGTATCGACCCGGGGTAAAAGAGAGGCTCTTTTCTGTTAAAGAGCTATTTCTTTTCTGTCTTCTCTTCTCCCTTACTGGCCAAGCGGTAAGTACCTGCCTGTGCCACGAAAGACTCTACTTTTTGAACTGTTTGGATCCCCTTGAGGTACCGACGCAGCCACTTTCCGTTGCTCTTCTCGAACATGATCAACTGAGGCAAGCCTCGGTCCCCGATCAACTGGTTGGCCAGATCCGTCTCTTTGTCGTAGTCCATCATCGCGAAATGAAAGTTGTCAAATGACTCCCGATTCATGAGCTGTGGCAACGTGGTCGCTTTCATCTGGCGACATGGAGGGCACCAGTCCGCTGTCACCATGACAAGCAGTGGTTTGTCGCCCGCCTGAGCCTTCGCATAGGCCTGCTTGTAAGTCAGCGATTCCGTCGTAACCGCCGCTTCGTAAGAGTATGACTGCGGAGCAGCCTGTTGAGACTGTTGAGCATGAGCTGCCGTCGTCGTAAGTGCCAGAACCATCGCAATGGCCATCAGTGTTTTCATAACGCAATCCTTGAATCCATTTCACCACTGGCACGAACGCCGTTTCGTCCCTGATAGCTGATATCGTCTCAATTGCTGTCAGATTCCTGAATTCTGCAATTCGTTTCATTTCGAGTGCTGAACCCAATAAATCCAGTGAGTGAAGAGTTCATGCCTGAAACGATTACAAGCTTCTTCGGCAGCCTGACATCAGGGATTGGTCGAAAGTCACAAAAGAATTTCCGTCAAATAAAACGCGATAAATACGGCTTAGTTTGACCAATTGATGACAAAGGAAATATTTCTTGACGTGTTTCGGCGGATCGCTTCGTTAACCAGATATGGACTTCCTCAGTACGATCGCTTGAAGATGAAACAAATCTGCTCCGGCCAACTTTATTGGCCATTCGGCCAATAAATTTAGCGATGGAAACCCCATCTCGGTGCGTAGGTAGGATTCACTTGTGGATTCTGCCTACGCATCTTTTTGATCATTGAACAAGTCACTGAGAATGCATCATCGCTGACTGAAGAAACGAGAATCGAATTCGCGAGGCCTGGCCGCGCTGCCAAGATCTGAGTCTTGGCAGAGTCTGAAAGATTTGTGTTTGATGAGCAAGAGTTCTCGAAAGTCTATCGCCGAATCGATGAGCTTTGGGACAGAATTAAAAACCATCTCGTGGAGCATTCCAAGCTCGAGTTAGGGCTGCTGAATCGCGGTGCCTCGCTTAAGGACTTTGAGTCGCTGGAAGACCACCTGGGGTTTCACTTACCCTACGACATTCGTGCATCGCTTCTTCGCCACGACCGAAGCGGTAGAACGAACGTCCCTTGCGGCGTATTTATCATTCATTCCACAGAGCAAATTCGACAGCGTTACGCCTTCGATGTCAGGACAATGTCCTACATGTCAGAGCGTTCTCCCCGATATTGGGATTTCAAAGAAGGTGGAGCGTGGCCTGGTTGTATCGTGGTTGCGGAAACCGGCGTCGAATGGAACGTTACTGCGGACTGCAGCGATGGCACTTTGTTCCTGTGTTCAAATCAAAGCACGCCGATAGCAAAATGTTGGGAAGAAGTCCTCAACTGCTGGGCCGAAAAATTGGAGCAGGATGACTACGAACTGCGAAAAGATGGCACTATCTTTATCGAGAATTGGGCAGGTCTAAATCTGCGGTAAGCATTAAATTCAAAAGCATCTTCGGTCGCGTTCGCCTGTTGGGTTTGTTAACGATAACGGGCTGCCTCGCTTGTTTTTCGCCGCGTTAGCTCAGCGAAAACAACATGTCAAAAAACTTGAGGAGCTAAATTCTGTCCAGTTCTTTGATGCTTCCGCCGTAAAGCCAAAATTCCAGATCTTGCCGTTTGCTAACCAGTATCGTGATCGATTCGATTTCAGGTATCTTCGCTCTGCACAAATCTCTGCTGAGCAGCGACACGACTATTTGCAGCATAATCTTGGATTGTGTTCTGCACTGCGAGCTATTTCGTGGACCGCAAGGGAGATCACAGCCGCGGATGCAAAAACAATTTCAAGACTTGAACAACTTGCCGTGCTTCGTTTGAAACGGGTCAAAAATGCACTGCCGTGTGTGCCGCGGTTCAAGAAATGGGCAAATTGCAAGTTCTGACATTTGCTTCATGCAACTTTTCGAATGATGACTTTGATCGCTTGAAAGAAGCCACATCAATCGATTCTCTTATGTTCACAGACTGTCGTATTAACAGGTCTCAAATTTCCGATTTAGGAAGATCCATGCCTGAAACCTATGTTGTTTGCCTGAATGTGATTGTTTAAATATCAACGTGCCCAACAACATCTAGGTCGATCGATCAGAATGCTTGAAGTAGTGCTTTCCAATCCGAATTCTTTTTTGAATGACGGCACTTTTTTCTTAATTTGTGCGGCGGAGTCAAAGAAGAAGCCAAAATAAACTGCTGATACCTGCCGTCTCAGTCCACCTGCTGGTCGCGACATTCCTTGATCCGTCGTTTACAATCTTGCGATTGGCGGCTGGCTGCAGTTGCCACCTTGCTTCCAATCCCCCTACTATTCATGAGCTCATCAGCAAATTCGGCTGATCTCCCGGTTTCGAATTCGGATCAGCCGAGTCGCTCGCGGGGCGAAAAACCTGAGTTCAAGGGTTTCGGCACGTTTGGAGGCGTCTTCACTCCATGCACGCTGACGATTCTTGGCGTGATCATGTTTCTGCGCTTCGGCTACGTCGTCGGCAACGCAGGTGTCGTTTGGGCTCTGGTGATCCTGCTAAGTGCGAAAGTCATCACGACGCTAACCACGCTATCGTTGTCCGCGGTTGCGACCAACACCAAGGTGAAGGGTGGAGGAGCCTATTTCCTGATCAGCCGTTCGCTGGGCGCTGAATTCGGCGGCGCGATCGGGATCATCTTCTTTTTGGCGCAGGCCATCTCCGTTTCGATGTACGTGATCGGATTCACGGAAGTCCTGCACGCCATGGTTGGAGACTCTATTTCATTCAAATTATTAGCATTGCTCACTAACGCTGTCGTATTCATTTGCGTTTTCATTGGAGCCGGCTGGACGATCAAGGTTCAGTATTTCATTCTCGCGACGCTTATCCTGTCACTGATTTCGTTTTTTCTTGGCGGTATGGAGCAGTTCCAATGGAGCCACTTTGCGGAAAACTGGAACTCACATTACCTCGTTGAAGATGGCGTTCAAAAGGAATCCTTATTCACCATGTTCGCATTGTTCTTCCCTGCCGTCACCGGGATCATGGCGGGCGCGAACATGTCAGGCGATCTGCGTAACCCAAGTCGCAGTATTCCCGTCGGAACGCTTTGGTCGATTTTGGTGACCGCGATCGTTTACGCGGGCATGGCCTGCTTCCTGGCGGGCTGTCGACCGGCAGAAACACTCATCGGAGATTACAACGTCGTTGGAAGCATCGCCAAGTGGCCTGTCCTCATCATAGCGGGAGTCTTTGCGGCGACACTTTCCAGTGCTCTTGGCAGCATGATGGGCGCCCCGCGAATTCTACAAGCGTTGGCCAAGGACAAAATCTTTCCGCGACTGAAACTGTTTGGCGCTGGAAGCGGTGCCAACAACGAGCCCCGCCGCGCTGTAATCCTCACGTTCTTGATTTCGAGCATTTGCATCATTGCAGCGGATCTGAACACGATCGCGCCGCTGATCACGATGGCTTTCATGATCACATACGGCACGATTAACATCGCAACATTCTACGAAGGCATCACAAAGAACCCAAGTTATCGGCCGACCTTTCGCTACAGCCATTGGATAACGTCTTTGCTGGGAGCCATAGGTTGCATCACGGTCATGCTGCTGATGAATCCACTTTGGGCAGTGCTTTCTGGTTTGATGATGACCGGAATCTACTTCTTCATTTATCGTAAGCAAGTCGAAAGCCAGTTCGGGGACCTTAGTAGCGGTTTGCTTTTTGAGCGAACGCGGCAAAACCTGTTAAAGCTCGAACGTACTCTTTACCATCCCAAAAACTGGCGCCCGATCATCCTCACGATGAGCGGCGGAGGGAGCAACCGTCTCAACCTTTCGATGTTTGGCTACTGGCTAACCCAAGGCAACGGCATCCTCAACATTGGTCAGGTAATTAGCGGCAGCGCAGAAGAGCACATCGATCGCATTTCGAATCAGGAACAGTTGCTGGAAAAATTCATCGTCGAAGAGGAACTCGACGCGTTTCCAAATATTGTTGCGGCGCCGAATCTGTCAGAAGGTATCGAATACCTCGTGCAATGCAGCGGCCTAGGAGCATTGCGACCGAACACGTTGTTACTTGGCTGGCCGGGAGATGCCGAAAAGGCTGCCCCGCTGGTTTCAACACTGCGAACCGTTCAGAAATTGCGTAGAAACGTAGTCATTGCGAGACTCAAATCAACAGAGACTCCCAAAGAGGTCCCTCTAGGAACGATTGACGTCTGGTGGCGTGGTCGAAAGAATGGCGAGCTGATGTTGCTATTTGCTCATTTGCTCAAACAGAACCCCAAATGGCGAACTCGGAAAATTCGTCTGATGCGTGTCGTTTCATCAGAAGAAGCCAAAGCCGATGTTCTGAAACATCTGCATGGGCTTGCGGATGAATCGCGAATCGAAATCAGCGCAGAAGTTTTCGTTTCCGAGCAACCACACCATGTTATCGGCAAGAATTCGAAAGATTCGGCCCTTACAATTTTGGGGTTTGAGTTACCCGAAGCCGGGAAAGAAGACAAGTTCTTTGTGCAGATCGAACGCCTGATCGAACGACTACCAAGAGTCTTGCTGGTCAGCAGTATCGGCAACGTGAAGCTGGAATCGTGAAAGACGACAGCTGGTCTTCTCAAATGTTGCAGTAGCACACCGGATTCTGGACGTGCTTGATCTCCACAACGCTGAATCGCTTCGTCGTTCCCCGACGAACTTCTGCCAAATATCGCCAGAAACTACCATTCCACGAAAACCCCTTCGTCCCAGTAACTCCTAAATCTTGGGGATCCGGAAAGGGAAATTTTCGTGAGTTGTATCAAGCCATTCGTCAACATCAATGACTAACACAACAACGCAGCGCACGACAGACAAACACCGTCAGCGGCCGAAGCCTTTCGTTTCGAAATCCGCCATGCCAGCCGCACCTGTTCATAGACTCGATCAATTCGATATCGATCATGTCCAGCAAATGGACCTAGTCCTTTCCCCGAAACGTAACCAATTTCATCGCCACCAACGTTTCTAAGTCAAAGATTGGAAACTGGCGGCAAAGCAGGCGGGTCAAAGTTCGATTGAGGATGTAGCCATCGATCCATCCCAGCATGCAAACCTTAACTTCAACTATTTCGATCGTCGCTTTACCAGCTCAACTGAATTGCCGCATAGGTTGTACCGGCATTCGTCGACGAACGTTTTCATCAACATCACGCCGCGTCCGCTGGTTTTCCCAAGATTCGTTTCCGCAGTCGGATCGGGAACTTCATCTGGACAGAAGCCTGGCCCTTGGTCTGTGACTTTGGCGTAAAAGCGATCCTGCTCTAGACGAATCAATACGTGGACTTTCTTTTCACTATCCTCGCCGTTGCCGTGCTTGATTGCATTCATAACGGCTTCCTCGACAGCCATATGAATCGCGAACATGTCGTCTTTGTTCCAACCGTCAAGCTCCAACAGGTCAAGCAGGGCGCGAACCAAATCCGCACAGTGCTTTGGATCACTGTTTAACGTGCGTTCGATTTCCTGCGCATAGCTCATCGGGAGTAAGCTCGTTTCGTTTAAAGACAAGACTACTTGTTGAGTGCTTCGATCGATTCGACCTGTTCCTGATCGATCTCAAACATCTGATCGAGACTCGTGTAACTAAACAGATCGCGAACTTCCGGACGAAGGTTGCACAACCGAAGCTTTCCGCCTTTCGCACGCACGTGTTTCTCAAGCACAATCAACTTGTTGATCGCAGCACTCGAAAAGAAACTTACGTTGTCAAAATTGATTAGCAGGCGTTCGTTCTCATCGCCATCGATCAGCTCGAGCAATTCTTTGCCCATCTGTTCGATACGGGAAGGATCCATCACCTTTTTGTCACGAAACTTTACGACCGCTACCGTTTCGACCTGATCCAGCTCAAGACACTCCAAATTTTCGTTCATATTTTTCCGCTTTTTCTATACTCATGTCTGTAACCATCATAAACGCGTTCCAACCAACGTCAAAGGACGTATCGTTGCAATTGCCGAAGTGTCTGGCAGTTAGCCTCGGATTATTCATGAGGTGTGGGCGTCGAACCAGAGAACTCCCATGTTTTATTGGCGCACGTATTCCATGTTTGCGGTTTTGGCAATTCACCTGTTAACCCTTGAATCGTTCAAAATGGAAACGCGACGCCCGTCGTCGTGAATAATTCCGGGTTAGAAATCAGCGCATAAAAAAACACTAGCTGAAACATTAGCGAATGATCGACCAGACTCCATCCGCTTACGCTTCAAACTAGTGTTTTTTTGTTTTGTTCGGCCTGCGTGCCGTTAGTGATTCATATCAGGGTTAAACGGACACCATTTACTGTCGAATGGTGACCCCATTAAGAAAGAAAACTGCCCCTAAAAACATGATCGGCCACCCGATCCATCTGGGCGGGCGAATAACTCGATTGGCTTGGGGGATTGCCGCACGGACTGGGAGAGAGAGCGGAGCGTTTGAGGCGGCGTAGCCTGCCTGTACAAACGGGATGCCGTCCGGGTTGATACTGTCGGCGTTATTTTCGATGGAAGGTGTTTCTTCAAGTTGCTCAGAAAGAAAGTTCGCCATGCGAGGAGTCAGCACGTAGCTATCGACAATGTTTAACTGAATGCCGAAAAACACGAGCAGGAATCCGAGCGTCATAATTACGGTTCGGTTCATTGATGCAGTGTTCCGTTAGCCAAGAGGTGCTGGATGAAGCTTGTGCTCACAGCGGCAGTCGCCAAAAATGAGACTCAAGCTTTTTTCCGTCAATCATGTTTGCTGCAAGGAGTATCGATCAGGAATGCCAGCAACTTGAGCCTCACATCGAGCGGTTTGAATTGTTCCGGGCAGTGACGGTTGGCACTGCCAATGCAGGTTCGGTAAGGTTTAACAACTGAATCGAAACTGGCGGCGAAGAAAACGACAAAATCGGTTATCCTTAGGTGTCCAACTGACCTCTTCCATTGGTTTGCTGCTTGATGAATGAATCCTCCAAAGTCTCCAACGTTGCTGAGATTCCGACCGAAGTAGCAGCGGAGCCTAAAGGAGTTTGGTCGCCCAGCTTTCAAGGCCTGCTTTGGACCAACTGGCTGACGGCAATTAATGACAACATTTTTCGCTGGTTCGTCATCGGGGTCGGGAAGACATTCGTTGCACCTCAGTATCACGGACGAATCCTGATGTTCGGCACGGTCTGTTTTGTCCTGCCGTACATTCTGTTCGCTTCACCGGCGGGCTGGCTCGCGGATCGATTCCAGAAGCGAAACGTGATCGTCGCCTGTAAAGTCGCCGAAATCGTCGTGATGACCCTTGGCGTGATTTCACTTTTGTGTGGCAGCCTGTGGATGCTGATGTTCACTGTCGCGCTGATGGGAGCCCAGAGCGCACTTTTCGCGCCGTCGAAGATTGGAACAATACCAGAACTTCTCTCAGAAGAAGAGATCTCCAAAGGCAACGGAATCTTCGCATTGGCGACGCTCTCCGCCGTCGTGATCGGCATGGGAGTAGGCAACAAGCTCGCCGACATCGCCGGCGTACGAGGGGAGAGTCATATTTGGCTCACCGCAGTGACACTAATCGGCGTCGCGATTGTTGGCACGCTTATCAGCTTCCTGATCCGTGCTCGTGCGGCGGCAAACCCTACTGCTATTTTCCCAAAGAACTTCTTGCTTGAGACTTGGAGGGACATTGTCGATTTAACGAAGCGTGGCCCTCTATTTCGCGTCGCCTTGGGAACGGTATTCTTTCTGGCCATTGCAGGATTGGCTCAATTGAACATTGACGCCTTCGCAGACGAAAGCGGAAGCATCAACGAAAGCGAAAAATTCCCGTTGCTCGTCTCATTGGTTTTAGGCCTTGGCGTTGGCAGTGTCGTAGCCGGCTTGGCATCGGGAAAGCGAATCGAATTGGGATTGGTTCCAATCGGAGCCTTCGGCATGTTTGTTTTCATGGTCGCACTGGCGTTTTCGCCAGAGAATTTCATCACTGGATCGCTTGGCAGCAGCGGACAAATATGGGCCTGTATTCTATTGGCCGGATTGGGAATCAGTGCCGGGTTCTTCGACGTGCCGCTCAACTCATATTTGCAACACAAAAGTCCAGTCGCTCAACGCGGTCGAATTCTGTCGGCGACGAACTGTCTGATGTTTACCGGCATCGCGATTTTCTCGTTCGGGCTCGACGCAATGCGAACGGCCACCCACGAAACGACAACTTCCGGGATGGAGGTATCAGCCTTGGCTGAATTTGTAACGACTGACGAAAAAAAGACCATTGAAGCGGCCATCGCCGCGATCAGCAAAACGTCCGCTACCGAAGCTAACCTCGTCGAACGATTGAACAAACTGAATCCCATCCCTGAATCCAAACCAGAAGCAAGAGTCTACGCAACCAACGAGCTCATTTATCACAACGCGAAATCCAGACTCGCTGACAATCAAACGGTCATCGCCAGCGACTACGCAGGACTCTTCAACGAAGACAATCCGAACGAGAAAAGAAATCTCAAGAGCATCCTGCTCCGATCGTCCAAACTACCGTTGTTTTCATCACGACAGATCTTCCTGCTAATGGGCCTTGGTACGATCCCGGTGTTCCTGTTCGCGTTATGGCGACTGTCGCGAGAGGCCATGCGTTTGATCTGGGTCTTCATGCTAAAGTGCATCTATCGCGTCAAGATCACTGGACTTGAGAACCTTCCGACGAAGTCCGGCGGGGCGCTGGTGGCAAACCATTCAAACTGGCTCGACGGGGTCATCTTTCTTACTTTCATCCCACAGCCGTTTCGCGTCATTGCGTGGGCGGGTAACTTCAATAGTGTGGTCATGAAGAAGTGGGCAGAGTTCTGTCGCGTGATTTTGATCGGCGGTGGACCGAAATCGATTCGCAAAGCATTTAAAGACTCACGCGAAGCGGTCGACAACGGTGAGCTTATCGGAATCTTTGCCGAGGGCGGAATCTCGTCGAATTGTCAAGTTCGAACCATGAAACCTGGCCTTTTGAAAATCCTCCAAGATCGAAAAGTACCGATCATTCCGGTATATATTGATGAGATGTGGGGCAGCATCTTCAGCTTTTCCGATGGAAAAGCGATCAAGAAATGGCCCCGCAGTTTCCGTCGCCCCATTAGTATTACCATTGGCAAGCCGGTTGATCCGCAACCCGAAACCATGGTTCCCATCCAACAGTCCTTACAAAGATTGAGTGCCGCAGCCGTGTCGAATTACGTAGGTCCCTTTCGTTCTCCTGTTGTTGAGTTTGTCAAATCGTGCAAGCGTCAACGTTCCACTTCCAAGATAGCCGATACGTTGGGCTCAAACGAGAAGGGTGGCATGCTACTGACGCGTGCCTTGATCCTGCGCCGTTTGCTGCGAAAGTTCTCGTTGGAGAAAGGCGAAAAGAACGTTGGCATCCTGATTCCGCCAACCGTCGGTGGAGCCATTGCGAACCTTTCGCTGGCGCTTGACAAACGAGTCGCGATCAACCTGAATTACTCTCTGTCGAACGAATTGATCAACCACTGCATTCACGAAGCGGGTATCAAACGTGTTCTGACGACGCGACAGGTAATGGAAAAGTTCTCGCACTTCGAACTCGATTGTGAACTTGTCTATCTGGATGACTTCAAGGACAAAGTCACCGGCATGGACAAAGTCATCGGTGCCTTCATGGCGAACGTGTTGCCTGGCGGTCTGCTGTGCAGCATGCTTGGTTTGAATTCGATCAAAGCCGACGACATGATGACCGTTGTGTTTACTTCCGGTTCGACGGGCGTGCCAAAAGGCGTGATGCTCTCACACCAAAACATTCTGTCGAATGTCCGCGGTTTCGAGAAAGCAGCCCAGTTCAAATCGACAGACACGATCGTTGGCATCCTGCCGTACTTTCATTCGTTCGGCTACACGATCACACTGTGGGGTGCAATGATGTGCAACGTTCGCGGTGTCTATCACATCAACCCGTTGGATGCGAAACAGGTAGGAAAACTGGTCAAGCGACAAAAAGGTACCATCCTGATGTCGACTCCTACGTTCTTGCGTACTTACATGCGCCGCTGCACACCCGAACAGTTCGCGACGCTCGACACAGTCGTAACCGGAGCAGAGCGACTTCCTCCTGAACTTGCCGACCAATACGAAGAAAAATTCGGCGTTCGTCCGGTTCAAGGCTACGGAATCACGGAGCTTTCGCCGGGAGTCTCGGCGAACATTCCAGGTTCGCGACAACGCGGCGATTTCCAGGTCGAAGCAAAAGAAGGTACTGTCGGTCGTCCAATCTGTAACGTAACCGCGAAAGTCTGTCACCTCGAAACGAATGAGGAACTCCCTGTCGGCGAGCCAGGCATGTTGTGGATCAAGGGCCCGAACGTCATGTTAGGCTACCTCAACAATGAAGAAGCGACCCGCGAAGTCATCGTTGATGGCTGGTTCAAGACCGGTGACATGGCAATGATTGACGAGGACGGTTTCATCACGATCACCGGACGGCTTAGCCGATTCTCAAAGATCGGTGGCGAGATGGTTCCGCACCTTAAAGTCGAAGAAGTTCTTTCCAAGTTCCTTGATCGAACTCCTAGCGACGATTCGGATGATGCTTTGCACGTCGCGGTAACGGCGGTTGCTGACGCAAAGAAAGGCGAACGCTTGGTTGTGCTCTATACGACGTCGCACAAAACTGCTGATGAGATGCGACAGGAATTGACGGGCTCCGGATTGCCGAACATTTTCATTCCGTCTGCTGACAGTTTCCATAAAGTGGATTCGCTTCCGCTGCTGGGCACCGGAAAGCTGGATCTCAAAGGTATCAAGGAAACAGCGAACGAGATCTATTCGCAGTAAGCGAGGAGCCTCACACAAAAAGCGCTAGCCCGCAAAGGACTTGCGAGCCAGTGCTGCACATCGCAACATCAATCGGGAGCCAGTTCCGGCATCAAATCTTTGCACTCCGATGCGTGAAGATTAGTTCCACGTATTGCAAAGATCATACTTTTCGGTCTTGGGGCGATAAACTTGATAAACGCGGAATTCAGCCTTAGAAAATCTTTCGAGCCAAGCCTTGGAATCCGGAAAGCAAATCTGCACGTTTCGAATGAAGGACAGGAAGTGAATGTCGATTTTGTGTTGGTCGCGATATCGAATTGCCAGTGCCAACAACCTTTCTCGACCGCGGTCCGAGTGCAAGTGCTTGAACTCAAGCAACAACCGCTTCTTTAGCTTGAGTTCACGTGCTTTTCTGAGCACGTCCTCCAGCGTTGGAATGCTGCATCCGCATGTGAGCCTCAAGTTCTGAATTTGCTCAAGCGTCAGATCACGAATAGCCTGCTTTCGCACAGGCTCTCCGAGCGCCGATTGATTCTCTGACGAATTCGGGACGCAGGAAATGTCCCAGTCGTGAAACACAATCAATTTATGGTCCTGCGTTTCACGAATATCACATTCGGTGTATCGCCACGATGCTTTCTCTCCGTAGAATTCGACGCCACGAGTGAAGCATTCGATCGTGTTTCCGCTGATATCGCTGATCAGGTCGCCTCCAAGTTGATGGCCATCATTGGACTGTTCGCGCAGCAGGCCCGGACGCCAGAATCCGACGATGACGCCGACCATTGCCAACAGCAGCAAGAAACTGATACTGGTTCGACGGATCATGTTGTTCATACGTCAGTCCTTCAAAACACTAAAAACAGCGGGAATTTAGTTTACCAAACTGGCTGTTGATAGCACTCTGCCACATCAACATTGACTCCGATTGGCAAACGGAACAAATTGATAGTTCGGTCATCGACTTGCACAACTCGCAGGACGACCCGTGTTCCATTTTGACTGGCAAGGATGCTGATATGTCGAAACGTATGACTCGAATTTCCCGTATGCTCATGCGCACTTTTTTCGGTGCCTTAATCGCATGCGGAAGCATGATTTTCTCCACGGACATCTCGCTCGCTCAGGATGGAGGATACTCTGTCTTCGAATCGGCGGAGGAGTCCAATGATGCCCCGATTGTCGTTTCTCCCAAGGAAGCATTTACCAATCCGGCAGCTACGCTGCCCAAGGCCCAGTTTGGCCAACTCAAGAACACGCACTCCTCGCAGTCACCGCAGTTGAACGGCTCGAAACCAATTGGTCCCTACGCCAATGATGGCCGCAACATGTTCAAACAAGAGCCCCGCGCTGACGCCACAAACTCGAGAAAGCTGCAGCCTTTTTCATCGAACAGCCTGCGTTCGGAAAACCGTCTTCAATCGGAACAAACAGCTTCAACTTTGCAAGCACCTCCCATCGTCGTTGGCGATTTCCAAGAGTCGGCTCGACGTTTGTCATCGCCAGCACCCAAAGCATCAGATTTAGCTGCTTCCACCGAGGCAGACATTGCCCAAGTCGCGTATCAGGAAGGCGGCTTCACGCCGATGAATCGACCGCAACCAGACAATGCCGCAAGCCAGTTTGGCCAGCAACCAGCCACAAACCAATTCGCCCAGCAACCAACACCGTCGACAGGCCGCTTCGGCAACGGTTCCAGTACTGGCCAGCAACAACCTCTCTCGCCGCGAACTTTACAACCAAGGCAGCAACTTCGATCACCTGCTCCTCAACCTCGCCAGGATATGTTGCGAGGCTTCTCGAGTTCGAGTCAGCAACCTCGAGTAGATCCTTCCGGGTTGGGAAACCCTCAGAACTCACAGGGACCTGCCGCCCGAACGGCAACGCTTCCTCAGCAGTTGAATCGCAGCCAGCAAAGAGCGACTGCCACTCCGGCAGCGAAAACAGGGACAAAGGCCGCGAAGGAATTGCTCAGTGGTTGGGCCGAAAAAGAGGACAGCCAGCTCAAACTGCCTGGAAAACGGATGACCCTGCGTTCGTTTCTGGCTCAGCCAATCAACGGTTCTCGTAAGGATGCGATTAATCAGTATTGGTTAACCTTCAACGACATGGCCAACCACAAGATTGCCGTCGAGCAATCGCAGTGGCTCACGTCAATCACAAACGTCCCCCAGAGAGCCGATCAGGCGGTTCTTAAAGCAGCTCAACAGGCCGCGGAAAACAGCGTCCTGCATACAGAAATTCAATTGGCAAAATCACAGTCGATGCTTCATGATTTCCTGCCTGGCTTCCGTTACAAAAATGGAAAAAACATTCCAGTTCTGCCGGCCGACATCCCTTGGGTTGGCAATTTGAATACGAGGTACGAGGAGTATCGAAATCGCGGCATGGTTCCGGATAAATTCAACGGTATCGACGAGTTCCTGCCCAAGTCGCGTCAACTGATTGCGAACCGCGCCGACGCTGTCACCGCGGCAAGCCAAGCAGCGGAACAGGCGAAGAGTGCATTGATGTCCGGCCAAACTCCGGTCTCCAACGTACTTGAGGCCGCCCGCATCAAGACAAAGAACCAACATGATCTTCTTTCAACCGTAAATGATTACAACCGTGCCATCACGGACTATGTGCTTACGGTTCGGCAGGACATCTACCAACCGGATCGTCTTTCATCGGTTCTGATTGGTCGCAACACAGTTCAGAGCTCGATGGCCAAGAAAGAGAAATCTCAGGAAGACACGAATTCATCGAACGGTGCTTCGTCAACTCCAGCCTTGCGACAGGCTTCGACTGAGAAAGAAAAACTGCAAGGTGAATCGGCGTATCAGGGTTCCGTCATCAAGGACGCGCCGAAACAGAACGACGAAAGCGGATTGGGAGAATCGCTGCTGAGCGACAACACGGGGCAGGATTCAAGAAGTCAATCGCCTTTTGCCAATGCAAGCACGACTCGCCAAACACAGCCAGCGACAAAGAGATTCGACTTCGGGCCAACTGCTGACTCGGCCAAGCAAGCAAATTTTGATCCCTCCAAAGTTCAGGAAGAACTCCCAATTCAAAAAGCCAAACAGGTAAACGGATCCTCTGGATACGAAGACAACGTTGCACGCGGCGGGGCAGGTTCGCCCTTTCGCTCGGCTTCGAAAGCCGGTGCACCAGCGCAGCCTTGGGGAAATAGAAACGGCACGGGCGACCAGCAGAATCAATCCGCAGCCGTTCGTGCGGTTGAACAGCGGGCCCCGCTTCAAAAAACGAACACTCAACCATCACCTCGGTTCGACCAAGGAACCGGTGGTGGAATCAGTCGACCACAAACTCCCAATCGTTCTATCCTGCCGCCGAATTCATCGGTGCCGGCTACTGGTAGCCCGCCGACGACAAATCCGACTACAAACCCGTTCACCACACAGGGCAGCTCGGGGGCAATGAGAAGGCCAACCGGCGATCGTATAAGCAGCCGTCTTGGAGGCGGAACATTTGGCGGTAGCAGCACCGGCCAGCAACCATCAGCGCCTGTTCAATCCCCATTCACAGGCTTCGGCGAATCAACTAAGCGATAGTCCAACGGCGCGTTCGTAACATCGAACCAGATCGTTACCAGCTCGCTCAGCCGAAAACTGCTGTTCAGCAATCTTACGAAGCGCCATCGATACTTCTCGATGGCGTTCTTCATTTGAGAGTAGCTCGACAACCGTTGGAACGGCGGCATCGAAATTCGTCGGATCAAACATGAGTTCTTCTAACCCAAGAAGGATCTCTGGCGTTCCACCGACTTTCGTTGTCACGATCGGCAGTCCCGAAGCGGCAGCTTCAAGTAGCACGCGTCCCAGTGGTTCCTGCCGGGCCGCGTGAACTAGCATGTCGGCCTGTCGCATCAGGTCGGGAACGCCGTCGCACCTCCCTAACCACTCAACGGCACCGTCAGCGAAATTCTCTTTTGCGAACAAGTGAAGCTGCTGTTCGTAATCGACGGATTCCTGCTTTTGCGAATGCCGCTCACCGACGACCCAAAGTTTGGCGTTGGGAATTTTTTTAAACGCTTCTGCAAGCATCTTTAGCGTCAGATCAAGGCCTTTTCGAATTCCAATCTGGCCAATACTGAGACAGATCTTTGAATCGGTAAACGGAGTTGGCTTCAGGTCCATCCATTGAGGCTTAAAACGTTGCAGGTCAACGCCATTGTGAATCACTTCGATCTTGTCGGCTGGCAAACCACGCCCAACATGAAAGTCGGCTGTCGCTTGCGACACGGCAACAATCCGGTCCAGCTGCCCAACATCTTTGAGTGCCTGACCGCTGAGTTTGACAATGTCACGAATGTAACCCAGACCAACCGTTTCCAAACCGGCGGTTACCGGTCCAAGAATTCGTCCGGCGGCCAAACTATTGGCGTGAACGATCGCTGGATTGAGACGTTGAATCAGCCGATCAAGCTCGCCGCGTATTTCAATTTGCGACTTCCGGACGCCATCTTCGCAGTGAAAATCAAACGACTCAAGCTCAGCTCCATATTTCTTAAGGAGCTTTGCGAAAGGAGAGTCGGGAGGTAACGCCGCAGCGAACTCGAAGCCGGCATCTTGCAAAGCCGGCATCGCTGTCAGAAACGAAAACTCTCCACCGTTGAGAGCACCGTATTCGCTGATAAGTAGAGTTTTCATGTTGAGCAGGCCTCAGACCGGCGGCTAAAGTTGTTCCGCTCACCATGCAAACGACGATGGCTGGAAGCCACCGACTCGATCTCTATTCGTAATCGCGAACGCGGCGTGCGATTGCCAGAGCCAGAGCTTCGCGAACGCTTTCGATGGTAATGCGATCGAAGACTTGCTGGAAAAACCCGGTCACAACCGCACGGATAGCTTCCTTGCGGGTGTAGCCTCGGCACTGGGCGTAGAAGATCAACTCTTCGTCAACTCGGCCAGACGTTGAACCATGCGTGCAACGAACGTCGTCTGCTTCAATTTCAAGACCTGGAATCGAATCGGCGCGAGCTTTATCCGATAGCAGTAAGTTGTCGTTACGCTGATACCCATCGGTTCGCTGTGCTTCGGAATCGACCTTGATCATCCCACGCCAAACGGTGCGAGAATTGTCCTGCAAAGCAGACTTGTAAAGGAAGTCACTCGTGCAATCAGGCTTCTCGTGATGCTGTAGAGTGTGGTAGCTGAGATGCTGTTTGTTCTCTGTGAATATTGCGCCGTTGACCTGAACGTTGGCTCGGTCACCACGCAAAGCAACGTGTTGGTTCACTTTCGCGAGCCGTGAACCAAGAGCGCCAACAGTCCACTGCAGATTCGAATCACGACCGACGACGCCTTTTTGGTGTGCAAAGTGCCAAACTTTTTGGCCCCAGTCTTGCAGATTCACGTATCGCAGATTGGCTCGGTCGGCGACGAACAATTCAATCGCTCCGCAGTGCATTGCATTTGCATCTGCGGCACTATTTGATTCTGCGAGCACGGTTGCTTCGGCACCTTCTTCAAGGACGATCAACGTGTGACGTAAATCACTACCACCATCGGTAACCTGTGAGCTAACGTGAACTGGCTTGTCCAGCGTTACGTTTCGCGGCACGTAAAGGAAGACTCCACCACAGAACATCGCTGCATGCAGAGCTGCGAAACGATCAAACTTCGGATCGACAGCTTGAAACAGATACTTGCGAATCAGGTCGCCATGTTCTTCGAGGCAATCTGCGATCGTGCCGAAGATAACACCTTTGTCTTTGTATTCCTGAGCGAGTTCTGTTGCCGCAACTGGGTATCCGTCAAGCGAGCCAACGCTACCTGCAAGATCGACGCCTTCGCCAAGAACTAAATCCGGAAGTCCCTCGCATGAAGAGCCAGCCTTGAGGCCAAACTTCTCGAGCTTGAACATGCGAATGTCGGTACGCATCCACTCTTCGTCGCGGTTATTTGGCCACGGCAGGGCGTTGAAAGTCTGCCAAGCCGATTCACGAAGTTCGGTCAGCCAACCAGGCTCATTGATCGAACCGAGAAGTTGACGAAATCCCTCGTCATTAAACGCAACCATTTTGTTTTCAATAATCGTTGTCATAAAATTTAAAATGCCATGTGTGACGTGGTTGTGGCTTCCAGCCGCAATTGATTTGAAGTTGTGTTGTTCGCCCAACCGCAGATCCGACGGCAGGAAGCCGTCGGTACGATTCTTGCCGAATGATTGCGGTTGGAAGCCACAACCATGACTGCAAACTAGCCAACCGAGCCTTCCATCTGCAATTGAATCAAGCGGTTCATTTCGACCGCATACTCCATTGGAAGTTCTTTCACCAAAGGCTCGATGAATCCATTGACAATCATCGTGCTGGCTTCGGTCTCCGAAAGTCCGCGGCTCATAAGATAGAACAATTGCTCTTCGCCAATTCGCGAAACACTGGCTTCGTGACCAACCGAAACATCCTGCTCGTTGATTTCGATGTAGGGATAAGTATCGCTGCGGCTATCCTTGTCCAAGATCAGAGCGTCGCAAACAACTGAGCACTTTGCGTTATGAGCACCTTTGTCGACGCGAGCGAGACCACGATAGCTGCTGCGACCACCGTTCTTTGAGATCGACTTGGAGATGATCGTTCCCGTTGTGTTCGGAGCTGAGTGAACCAGCTTCGCACCAGCGTCCTGATGTTGTCCTGCACTCGAGAAAGCAATCGAAAGAATCTCTCCACGGGCACCGGGCTCCATCATATGAACAGCTGGATACTTCATCGTCAGCTTGGAGCCAAGATTTCCGTCGACCCACTCCATCGTCGCGTCCTGATAAGCCATCGCCCGCTTGGTCACTAGGTTGTAGATATTGTTGGCCCAGTTCTGGATCGTTGTGTATCGGCAACGGGCGTTCTTTTTGACACTCACTTCAACGACCGCACTATGCAGAGATTCGCTGGTATACATCGGAGCCGTGCAACCTTCGACGTAGTGAACCTGAGCTCCTTCGTCGACGATGATCAACGTTCTTTCGAACTGGCCCATATTCTCTTCGTTGATGCGGAAGTAAGCCTGCAACGGGTATTCGATCTTCACACCTTTTGGAATGTAGATGAACGATCCACCTGACCAAACGGCACTGTTCAGGGCCGCAAACTTGTTGTCCGATGGCGGAATAATCTTGCCAAAGTACTCACGCAGCAATTCAGGATGCTCGCGAACAGCCGTATCTGTATCCGTGAAGATGACGCCTTGGTCAGCGAGCTCTTTCTGAAGTGAACCGTAGATCACTTCTGACTCGAATTGAGCCTTCACGCCGGCGAGGTACTTCCGTTCCGCTTCGGGAATACCGAGCTTCTCGAACGTATCTTTGATCTCTTCTGGAACATCATCCCAAGACTTGCCTTGCTTTGTCGTTGGCTTCAGGTAGTAAAAAATGTCCTGAAAATCGAGGGCGATGTCACCGCCCCATTCGGGCATCGGCTTGTCGTTGAAGATCTTCAGTGAGTCCAAACGGAACTTGCGCATCCAGTCTGGCTCTTCTTTAATGTCAGAGATCTGATTAACGATCTCTGCATCGATTCCCTTGCGAGCCTTAAAGACAGCAGTTGTCTTTGTTTTAAAGTCGTACTTATTGATATCCGTGCCGCGAAGTTCATCGGACTCGGAAGAAGCGTTTTGCGTGATGTCAGTTGCCATTTTGATTCAACTTAAAAAATGTGACTGAGGCGTCTCGCCCCCGTTCTGTTACCTTGCTGCGGCGAGACGCCACAGCCACAAACTATCGCGGCACCTAGACCGCGACTTCTTCAGAGTCATTTGCTTTGGCTGCTTCTGGGTACTGTTCGCGAATTCGATCGTAGCCTTTTTCGTGAAGCTCTTCAGCCAACTCTTTGCCGCCAGTTTCGACGATCTTTCCGCCAAGAATAACGTGCGTGTAATTCGGAGGATTGTGTTCGAGAAGTTTGTCGTGATGCGTGATGATCAACAAACCCATTTTGTTGTGACCGATCTCGTTGATCGACTGGCTGGCAAGACGAACAGCATCTGCGTCGAGGCCTGAATCCGTTTCGTCGAGGATCGCGAACTTTGGCTGAAGCATTGCAAGCTGCAGGATTTCGGCTCGCTTCATTTCGCCACCAGAGAAGCCATCGTTGACGTAACGGCGAGCGAAATCGCTGTCCATCTGCAACTGCTCCATGTTCTCTTTGATCTCTTTCCGGAACTCACGCATCGGAATCAAGTCTTCGCCTTCCTTACGATCCGGATTGCGAACGTTGGTTGTTGCGTGGCGCAGGAAATCCGCCATGCGAACGCCCGGGATTGCGACAGGACGCTGGAATGCCATGAACAAACCGGCACGAGCCCGCACGTTTGGCTCCATCTCGGTGATGTCTTCGCCATTGAGCAAAATCTGGCCCGATGTGACTTCGTAGTTTGGATGGCCCATGATGACCAAGCCGAGCGTGCTTTTGCCGCTGCCGTTAGGACCCATTAGAGCGTGCGTTTCGCCACGCTTCATTTCCAGATTGACGCCACGCAAGATAGGCTTGTCGTTGATAGAGACGTGTAGGTCAACAATTTTTAGTACGTCGCTCATGTCGTTCGATTATGCTGGGAGTTAGATGTTTGTTTGTCAGTTGTCTGTCGCTTATTAACCGGCTGATCCTACCTGCGATAACCCTTTGTTTTTAGGTGCAAGTTGGAAAACAGCCCGGACTTTGCGATGAAAGCTTTGCTGCCGAATCGGCATAGCTCGTACGAGCGTTGAACTTTCCCGATCCGGGGCCACTGGATGCCTGAGAAACACTCCATCGCCTCGCAAAAGTTGGGGAATTTCGCAGACTCTGGTATGCTATGCCTGAGGCCTCGTTTTCACAACCATTTAGGACTGAAATCGATCAAACAAGGGGAAATATTGACCCAACAGCACAACTGGCTTACAACGTTTGATTGCCGCGATGTCTAAATCCGCTCCATTACCCGAGTCCAGCGAAAAATGATCTCTAAGAATCGCATCCACGTTAATCGAATTCAATTGGCCTTGATTGCGGCCATGACTTTTTTCCTCGGCAGCGTTTTGCTGACGGGCCCCACTTTTGGGCAGGAGACACCTGAGCCTGGCGGGGATGTATCCTCTGAAGTCAAGAAGACAAGCGCCAAAGACTTCATGGATTCGGTCAACGAAAAATTGGAGGATGTAGACGCCTTCGTTGGTCAGAACATCGTCACTCCGATGGGGGCCGTTATTTTCAACGGTCTGTGGACCGGCGACTGGAGTGCACCCGCCGTCGACGAAGCTGGCCAGCCCATTATTGATCCGGAAACTGGCGAGCAGGTTGTCAAGCAATACAAAGGCTGGCTCAATGATGGCTCGGTTAGCGTTCCCTTCATCGTGGTCTGGCTTTTCGTCGGAGCTGTCTTTTTCACGCTGTTCATGGGCTTCATCAACATTCGCGGCTTCTGGCATGCGATTCGACTGACGCGAGGCGACTACGATAATCCTGATGACCATGGCGAAGTGACTCACTTCCAGGCATTGTCATCGGCGCTTTCTGGAACCGTGGGACTCGGCAACATCGCCGGAGTCGCGATTGCAATCGGACAAGGCGGTCCGGGCGCAACCTTCTGGATGGTTCTCGTTGGGTTGCTTGGTATGAGCACCAAATTCACAGAGTGTACGCTCGGTCAAATGTACCGAACAGAAGATAAGAAGGGCCAAGTCTCTGGCGGTCCGATGCGATACCTCAGCGCAGGACTAAAAGAGAAAGGGCTTGGACCTCTCGGTTCTGTGTTGGCTGTTCTGTTCGCAATCCTCTGTATCGGCGGATCGTTCGGTGGCGGCAACACGTTCCAAATCAGTCAGTCGCTCGACGCAATTCGGACGGAAGCTCCTATCCTGAATCAGTATAGCTGGATCTACGGCCTGATCATGGCGGTAGCCGTTGGGCTTGTGATCGTCGGTGGCATTAAGTCCATCGGAAAAGTTGCGTCACGAATCGTGCCTTTCATGTGTGCGGGATACGTCCTTTGTGTCCTCTACATTTTGGGTACCAGCTACGAGCAAATCCCTGCTGCTTTTCAGTCAATCTGGGACGGAGCATTCAATTTCGAGGCCGGCTACGGAGCATTCCTGGGCTGCCTCGTCATCGGTATCAAGCGAGCGGTATTCTCGAACGAAGCCGGTACTGGCTCGGCCTCGATCGCACATAGTGCCGCAAAGACGGACATTCCAGTTCGCGAAGGCTATGTTGCCCTTTTGGAGCCATTCATCGACACGGTTGTGGTCTGCACGATGACAGCATTGGTGATCATCATCACCGGAGTGATCAGCGACAAAAGCGAGTCACTGGACGGCACAACCATGAGACAAGAATTGTCTGTCTCTGCTCTTGCGGACAGCAACGACATCGCATCGCTTTCGGATCAAGATGCAGAAAGACTACTGCTAACAGTTGACCGCAATAACGATGGCGCGAGTGACTACGATGCTGATGGAAGTGGAACACTAACCGTTGGAGACATGGTTGCTCTCGATCGCGGAGCTTACTTCACGAAGCAAGCGTTTGTGAAAGGTGGATATGAGTGGTTCAAGTGGTTCCTGTTTGTTGCCATCATTCTGTTCGCATTCTCCACCTGTATCTCGTGGGCCTACTACGGCGAACGATGCTTTACATCGCTATTCGGGGATTGGTCGTCCGGACTCTTCAAAATCCTGTTCTTGACATTCACCTTCTTGGGTGCGGTTATCGCACCAACGAGCATCAAGGATTTTAGTGACATGATGATCCTTGGTATGGCGTTCCCGAACATGCTGGGAATGTACTTCCTATCCGGCAACGTCAAGCGTCAATTGGCTGACTACGTTTCGGATCTGAAGGCAGGCAAGTTCGACAAGTAGCCTGATTGAAATCGCAATTCGGCGGAATGTGCGGCCGGACACCAAGAGTCGTGTCCCGGGCGAATTGTGCTTGCAACTGACGGCTTGATCTGGAACGATTCAGAAAACACTTCTTTTTCGGATCGACCCGCGGTTCGGAGGTCGAATAGGAAGCCTAACCGTTGACATCACTCCGCGGTTCAGGCCGAAACAGAAAAGGAACTCCTTGCATGTCGGATCAGCCGATTCAGCTCCAGCCGTTTGACGAACACAATCAAAAACTGGAATCGAACGTCCATCCACCTGAATGGAAGAACCCTTCGCCAAAAAGCGACTATCAACTGGTCGTGATTGGCGCTGGCACCGCCGGACTGGTTACCGCAGCGGGAGCGGCTGGTTTGGGTGCACGCGTCGCCCTTATCGAGCGGGAGTTGATGGGTGGCGACTGTTTAAATGTCGGTTGTGTTCCCTCAAAAGGCGTCATCGGTACAGCACGCGTCGCAGCTACCGTTCGTGACGCAGCACCTTTTGGTGTCAATGTTCCAGATGGCGCAGCGGTTGACTTCGGCAAAGCGATGTCACGCATGCGTGAGAAACGAGCTGACATCAGCCCCGCGGATTCCGCTCAACGTTTTGCTGACCTCGGAATCGACGTGTTCTTTGGCCAAGGCAGCTTCGTTGACGACGGTACCGTTTCCGTCACCACGTCAGCGGGAGATGTCACAAAGCTCAAATTCAAGAAAGCAGTCATCGCGTCTGGAGCTCGAGCTGCAGCTCCGCCCATCAAAGGACTTGCAGACATCGACTACCTCACTAACGAGAGCCTGTTCTCATTAACCGATCTTCCCAAGCGTTTTGGCATCGTCGGCAGCGGTCCGATCGGTAGTGAAATGGCTCAATCGTTTGCTCGATTTGGCAGTCAGGTATTTCTGTTTGAACGATCGGATCACATTTTATCTCGCGAGGACCAAGACGCAGCCGCAGTCGTGCAGCAGCAATTTGAGAAAGACGGCGTGAACCTCCTGCTCAACGCGGAAGACATGGAGCTGTCCAAAACTGGCGATCAGATCTGCGTGAAAATCGTGCAGAATGGCGGAAGAAAAGAAGTCAACGTAGATCAATTGCTGATTGCCGTTGGTCGCGCCCCAAACATTGATGGACTAGATCTCGATGCTGTGAACGTGAAGTATCACGAGCGCGGCGTCGAAGTGAATGACAACATGCAAACCACTAATCCGAAAATCTACGCTGCCGGTGATATTTGTTCAAAATTTCAATTCACTCACGCCGCCGATTTTCAAGCACGAATTGTCATTCAAAACGCACTCTTCGCATTAGGTCCGTTCGGGAAAAAGAAGGCCAGCGATTTGATCATTCCATGGGCAACTTACACTTCACCCGAAATTGCACACGTCGGAATGTATCCGAGCGATGCCAAAGACGCGGGCATGGAAATCGACACGTACGTTCAGCAACTCGAACATATTGACCGAGCAATCCTTGAAGGCAACACGGATGGCTTCGTGAAAATTCACACTCGAAAAGGCACCGACAAAATAGTTGGCGCCACGATCGTTGCGGAGAATGCTGGCGACATGATTTCTGAAATCACGGTCGCGATGAAAAACAATATCGGACTCGCGGGTATCGGCTCCACCATTCACCCCTACCCAACGCAAGCAGAAGCAATTCGCAAACTTGGCGATCAGTACAACAAAACAAAACTGACTCCGTTCAGCGCCAAGATTCTCAAGTTCTTGATGAGACTGAATGTTGGAAGCTAATGGCCCGTCAGTTCTGACTTGACCAGTCTTCTTGGGTGCTATGCTTTACGATGACAAAATTCGGTTAGCATGTCAGCCGGGATTATTCACGACGACGGGCGTCCTGTTGGCGATTTTGAACGATTCAACGACCGTGGTGACAAATTTGCGACTTAATAAATTCACCTGGCACGTGACTTGTAAAAACAGCAACCTTTGAATACTTCCTCCGCAATGAACAGATGTCTCCCGTTCGACGCCCACGCCTCGTGAATAATCCGGAGGCAGAGACTTCACGTTGTGATCAAGACAGCAAAGTTCTAGAAACTCATGGAAAGAAAGCAAACGTTCATGGATGACTTTTACCAAAGAAGTTCGGTCGTTCATCGCCAATTGCGAGGAAAGATCTCGATCGTCTCCAAGATGCCCGTAGAAACACGAGACGATTTGTCGATCGCTTACACGCCGGGCGTCGCAGGTCCGTGCGAGTTAATCGCCAAGGATCCAACTCTGGCGCGAGAGCTGACCATTAAACGCAATACGGTTGCGGTGGTAAGTGATGGATCAGCCGTTCTTGGCTTGGGCAACATTGGACCACTGGCTGCGATCCCAGTGATGGAAGGCAAAGCTCTACTTTTCAAGCAGTACGGCAATATCGATGCGTGGCCAATTTGCCTCGACACTCAAGATGCAAGTGAAATCGTTGAGACGGTGCGGCGTATCGCGCCAGTTTTCGGCGGCATCAACTTGGAAGACATCACGGCCCCTCGTTGCTTTGAGGTCGAAGACGCGCTTCAGGATCTTGGCATTCCGGTCTTCCATGATGACCAACATGGAACCGCGATTGTCTTGCTTGCGGCATTGATGAATGCCAGCAAAGTGGTCAACAAACCATTGGAGGAAATGCAAGTTGTGATCAATGGTGCCGGCGCGGCTGGAACGGCGATCGCGAAATTGCTTCGCTGCATCGGCAACGATCCGAACGTTTGCCAACCGGTCGCTGACGTTATTGTTTGCGACTCCAAAGGAGTGATTTATCGCGAACGTGACGATCTAAGCGACTACAAACGTGACTTGTTGCAGTTCTCCAATCGCAACAATAAGTCAGGAAGCTTAAAAGACGTTTTGAAACAGAGCGATGTCTTCATTGGCGTCAGCAAAGGCAATCTTCTTACACGCGAGGACATTGCCACCATGGCAAACGACGCAATCGTTTTGGCGATGGCCAATCCGATCCCTGAGATCATGCCGGATGAAGCCAAGGCAGGCGGAGCGACCGTTGTCGGCACCGGACGAAGCGACTTCCCCAATCAAGTCAACAATCTGTTGGCATTTCCAGGAATCTTTCGAGGCGCCCTCGATGCGCAAGCTCCGCGGATCACAGAGAGAATGAAACTGGCTGCTGCCAGAGCACTTGCGGCTATCATCACCGAGCCAACCGCAGACAAGATTTTGCCTGACCCGTTGAACCGTTCGGTGGCACCCAGTGTCGCGGAAGCTGTCCGTAACGCCTGGCTCACTGGCCAAGATTGAATCCCATCGTGGAATTTGGCAATTGGGCGAGGAGTCGGAGATTGACTTAACCATGAAAACTGGCAGCCAACTCTCCGGTCGTCCGGAGCCGTCGCAACATTCGGCCAGAGACAAAGAACAGAGATGCCGCCGAATAGACGCACCAAGCGGCCATCAAGACCAACTGGCTTTCGAAACCAAATTCTGTGTCAATGAGCCAACCAGTCACTCCGGTTCCACAAGCTGACGAAAAAACAATTCCTGTAACGGCAACCGACCGAATCGCGCCAAGGTGTTTCGTGCCGTAGAGCTCCGGCCACACAGTTCCAAAAATTGATGTCGCAAAACCCATCGCAATTCCAATCAGCGTCATCGAAAGATAGATAAACCAGACGCTCTGCCCGAAAGCCAGAAAGATGCAACTGAACGCCAAGGGCAGGTGGTAGGTCCACATCAATCGGATCGCGCCATAACGATCGATCAAAGGTCCAGCAGCAAATTTGGCTGCTACGGTTGCGATTGACAGAAAGATAAAGCCGCTCGCGAAACTGCCTTCCGGCCACGCCTTGATCCCGACGAGGTGTTTGTGATGAAAGAAAATTGCCGTGGCAATGAATGCTGGCGCAAAAACCGCAGGACTTGCCATCCAAAAAAGGGCATCACGAAGCACTTCATCACGTGTCCAATGTCGATTCGTTTGGTGCTTCTTTTTGAGGCTTTCATTGTGTTTCGGTTCCCGCGGAACTCTCATCAACCAGTAACAGGCTGGAATCGCCAGCACGGCACATATCGCAGCAGCTCCCCACGAATATCGCCACGTCAACGAAAGGGTCATCGCCCAAACCACCAATGGGAAAATGGACTCGCCAGCATTGAGCCCCATCGACGTGAGCGAGATTGCCCGCCCGCGTTCCGAGTCGAACCATCGGCCGATCGCCGTTTGCGAAACGTGTAGCAACATTCCCTGACCGAAGAGTCTGAGGCTGAAAAGGCATATCGCCAGCACCCAAACGGAACTGGAAACGGCCATCGTCGCACAGGCAATCGCCAAGGCCATCAACACGAACGTGGAGACGACAGCTACAGGGTATCGATCGACGACAAAGCCAAGGTTCAGAAAGATGGTGGCACTGCAAAGAGTAGCAACCATGTAGAGGAAGCCGAACTGACCGTCGGTCAGACTGTAAGAGCTACGAATGTCGTCGCTGAAAAGCGAGATAAAGAACGTTTGCCCAAAGCCGGAGAACAGAGCCAGCAAGAACGCGCCCAATAGCCACCGCGCATTAAGTTTAACGAATTGGAACAATAAATGGCTCACCGAGTACAAAACTGACGCAGCATGAGCATTGGAATCCTTGATTGCGTGAATGCAACCCGAAAAGAAAAAACGCCCGCGGACCTGTGCCCGAAGACGTTTTTCACAGATAATTTTGACTTACTTATTCTGTCAGAATCGTAGGCAAGTTGTTGGCAATTTGCTGAAAGATCGTGACCAAAAATTCGCCGTCGTTGGCGTGGTAGGCATTGCCGCCACCTTTATCTGCAACGGACTCCATTGTAGTCTGATCGGCACCCGGAGTGAACGTCACGGTATGAATCGTTACCGCGTTGTCGGCAACGAGATTCTCAACAGTCGATATTGGGTCTGGAGTGCCATCATTGTTTCTTCCGTCGGTCAGAACCACGATCGTCTTTGCGGCGAATGGCCTCGCAGCCGCTCCTGACATATTGTTGTCCATCGCCCAATCAGGATCGATAATCGGTGGCAAACCTGTTATCAAGCCGCGGCCAATACCAGTACCGTTGAGCGGAACGATGTCCCTAACAATATTGCGTATGTTTGAGTAGTACGCGACGCCACCGTTCTGAATGTCATCGTCGACAAGCGCCGTATCGACCCTAGCGTAAGAGTCGAAAGTTACCAACGAGACAAGTTCCTTTTGATCCGTACCGACAACTGAACCATCGGTTGTGCCTCCAAGGACATCAAGGAAGGCTTCTACACCCGCCACTAGAAATGACCAACGACTGTGGCGAGGCGCCTGGGTTTTGAAACCGTTGCTCCAACTCGTTGCGTACTGTTCCCAATCGTACATGTACTCGTACATATCCCGATGGGCGGTCTCACCTGAACGCTGCCACAGATCGTACATCTCGGTTCGAACATCGTTTGAAAACTCTCGGTCATAGACGCCTCCCAACGCGTTATTATAGTCGCTATCACTAATCCTTCTTTCGTTGTAGTACTGGTAGTAATAGTACCCGTAGTAAGAGTTGTATCTAAGTCGTCTCTTCCTAACGACATCGTCGTGAAGCTCTTCGAGTGTTTCGTCCATGTCATCAACGTCTTTGTAGGTGAGCATGGAACCAGAGCGGTCGAGGACCAGCGCGATGTCACGGTCAACCTGTGTCGCAATCGAGCGACGAATGGGGTTGAAATTGGAAATGCTCATTGTTTGGAAGACCATTGGAATATTCAGTCGACCTTGAACGCCCACGCTCGATGCCCGCTCCGTGCCGGCAATGATTTGTGAGACAGGAACTTTCGTGAATTGGTACATGCCATCAGCCGGACGTATCGAGTAACCAAAATGGACATCATGATCGTCAGGACTGATTTCCAAATTCTTGTTGCCGACCTTGTTCCACTTCGACGCGAGTGCAATCGTGTCATAAGTGGCCTGCACAATGTCTTCGCGACGCTGTTGCGCACTTACGTTTGACGTAACGGTCTCGCGTTGGGCTTCACTGAGAGCTCGACCTGCAGCATGCGAAGTCACATCGGTCGAAACTTTCATTTCCGTCGTGATGAGTTGCATGTAGGCCATATTGATTGCGAAACCGCAAAGAATCAGCATGACTGGCAGCAGCAATGCAAAAAGAGGCAAAACCGCACCTTTTCGATTGTGTCGCTTCTTTCGAGTCAGAAATGTTGGGTCAAACATAATGTTCACCAAGAGAAGGATCTAAAAATTGTTAGTAGGGTAGTCGTCGTGATTTGCAAGTCGTGAGGGCTACTGAGTTGAATAGTAACCGGTGTAGCGTTCGGACCTCAGTTGAGTCTCTGCAACAAGTGCTTTGTCTCCGAAAGCCGCTGCAGGGAAGACAATTGAGTTTGAGCCCAAGGGAATCGAAACCCTTGTCGTAACAAAAGATTTTTCTTGTAAAACCGTTCCGTCGTCTCGATAGGTAGGCTGGTAGGTCGTGGTTACCGTTGCATTGCTCGTTCCTAGCCGAGCCAGAATTTCGTGAGCTTTGGCGACGCCCTGTGCTTCCGTGGCACCTTCCATCATGGAAAAGCGACAGGCTTCATAAGCTGCGTTTTGAGCCAAGTTTCGCATCATGCTCATGCGAGCAAACTCGAAGCAGCAAAAAATCACGGCAAAGAAAGCCGGGGCCACAAATGCAAATTCAACGGCGGTTGCGCCTTCACGGTTTCTGATTTTTCGAATTGTTCTATGGGTCTTAAACATTTTTCGATTTTTGTTTTATTGACTGGTTAGTTATTGAACTCGCGGGCCATCTTGACTTCTGCTTGGAGTATGCGATTTGCGACGGCATCGAAAATCAATGCACAGTTCCCCGTTGATGGTGCCGCAATGGTTACCGTTAGTGGCTCCAAAGTATCTAGCGACGACAGATCGTCTGGAATCACAGTAATGCTCCCTGAGCTGCCCAGAGTGACGTTTCTCGCCGCAAGAATGTCGTTGACTCTGTCGACAACCTGCTTCTTTGTGGCTCGACGCTTTACACCTGTTCTTGCTCCTTCGTACGCCGCAATCGTCAGCGACTCTTGCAGGTAAAATCCAGCGCTAATCTCAAGCGTGCCGAACATCAGCAGGACAATGATCGGAATGCAAATAGCAGCTTCGACGACTGCAGCTCCGCGACGCGAACGTCGATGAATTCCCACCATCAGTGACATTCGGTTTGAAGGTTTTTTCTTTGTGGCAAACATGAGCTCAAAGCAACATCAAGGAAGTTCAACAACGACAGACGGACTGCGGTTCTCTATAAACCCTATGTTTTTTTTGTTGATGCATGCCGGAAGATAGTCGTGGACGGCTAGGAAAACTTCCGAATTAAAGGCCGTAATCTGGGCAATCGGAACATCCCGTACGACCGCACTGGTAGTGCACAGGAAAACACCACTGCGCAAGAAGAAAGCCGCTGAACTATATTTGGTAAACGGCTTCAAAGAGGTTGGTTTTATTGCGACTCGCTACGCTCGCCGACGGCGACTTAGGCCTGCGATACCAAGCAACAGAACTGCAATCGCAGAACCTGGTTCTGGAACTCCTTGGATCGCATCAAAGTTAATTGTGTATCCAAGATCCTGAAGCGAGCCACCCGTTGTGTTCGAAATGTACGGGTTGTTGGTGTCAAGGAATCCAGTCATTAATGCTCCAGACCGAGTGCGGCCAAAATTGATGTTGTTGACATCGACAACCGTCTGGTTTCCTTCATCCCAGTGACCATTGGCCGTACCGCCTCCACCGTCCAGCTCAACAGGCACGAACGTCGCCCCGGGATCGAATTCGACTTGATACTGAGCCAGAGCATTGGCTCCCGTGTATTGGCCGGTATTATTGGTGTACAAATTGTTCGCAGTCCATAGCGTCCCAACGCCCAGTACGTGCCCCATTTCGTGGAGAATGACATCTTCCAACGTTCCATTATTCTGGAGGTTGACAATATCGGCACTGTCAAAGTTCATCGCACCGTGCGAGGCTAGAAAGACACTTCCATCGTTAACGAATTGGTTAGGGCCAGCGCTTCCGAGAATGCCCCCGGCGCCGTCGATGGGGGCAACGTTTGCCTCGATGAACAACGAGCTCAAATTGTCACCAATGTTGTAAAATGAATTGCCACCGTTATCGCTAACAATGTTCACTCCATCTTCCCAGCCCGTGATGATTTCTTCCCACCGAGCTTCGGCCGCATCAAACGCAGCTTGGAACTGAGCGCTACCCGTGTAATTCAATTCAATATTGAACGGCATGATCTGGGCGTTTGCGGGCATCGCAGCAGCGGAAATCGCCAATACGGCGGCACATAGTAGTGTTCTCATTCTGTCCCCAACATGATTCTCTGGCCTTTGAATACCGGATGAACAAGCGTTGCCCAAACGACCAGCTACAAACTCACTTAATTGAGCCAAGTCATAGCTCAACGGCTTTGGATGTAACTTAACTGCCAATTGCGTCGCTTACCCCGTTTACTTCGAGACATTTGAGGGGAAACGGGATTCCCAGCCGCACACACCAGACGATCCTAAAATCTCTGCCAAGCCGGACTTATATGATGTTTCCGTATCGGTGAACGGTTTCTGTGATCGATTGCTCTCGCAGCAGCTTCAGCATTTCGATGCGGCCATTTGCCAAGACTGATTCGGAAAAGGGGATATTCTGAGCACTCAGGATTGCCGTTAGCCCGGCGATCGGACCTCCTAGATGAGTGATCGAGCCCGATGTGATTTCATTGCATCGTGAACAAAACTGCTCGTTCGTCTCGCGCGTCCAAGTTGAAACAAAAGGGCCAAGCATCGGCTCGAGGTCACATTGCTCGCTTACGCTGACTTTAAGTTCGACTCCGGCGATGTGGCAAGCAGCCCCAATCGTCAGGAGTGCATCTGATACGGCATCACCGACAGACTCTATACGAACAAGGTGCCACGGCCTGGTACGATAACGAAACTCATTTGTCTCCCCGTGAATCTGTGACGGATCCTGAACGACAGAAAATTCGCGGCTCCACCAGTACTGGCAACTCTCTGCCGCAGCCGTGATGCGTTTCTGTTGGCTCAAGTCTGTGCAGGATCGCTGGATCCAGTCACCAAGCGTTTGCGAAACGCGCTGACGCAACGTTGGCGGTTCCATCTGAGTCCAATTGAAAAACAGACTAACGTAGTTCGGACCACCAGCTTTTGAACCAGGCCCGATGCACGAGTTCTTCCAGCCACCGAACGGTTGCCTTTGCACAATTGCACCCGTCGTTGGACGATTGATGTAGGCGTTTCCGACTTCAACTTTTTCTCGCCAGCGCTCAATCTCTTGGGGGTCGAGCGAGTGAATGCCCCCGGTGAGCCCGAACTCGCTGGAATTCTGAATTTCAATCGCTTCTTCAACCGTGGTTACTCGCATCAGTCCCAGCACCGGACCAAAGCATTCTGTTTTGTGGTACCAGCTTCCGGGCTTCACACCAATTCGAATTCCAGGGCTCCACAGACATGGATTGCCCTCGATCATCTTTGGCTCAAGCAACCACTCTTCGCCCGGTTCGAGTTTCGTCAGCCCCTGTGCGAGTTCCGGGGCAGGTTCGCGAATCACCGGTGTCACAATGGAAGAAGCATCCCAAGGAACGCCGACTTTCAGACTCGACGCTGCGTCGATCAACTGCTGCCGAAACTTGAGGCTGTCGTACACCTCGTCGTCAACCAAGGCGAGGCTACTGGCTGAGCACTTCTGTCCAGCGTGGCCGAAGGCACCTCGGACGAGGTCTTTGATTGCAAGGTCCAGATCGGCAGATGACGAAATGATCAGGCAGTTTTTGCCGCTGGTTTCGGCGAGCAACTTCAATTCCGGCCGCCAGCTTTGAAAGAGCCTGGCTGTGTGAATGCTACCCGTCAAAACAACGGCCGCGACACGATCATCGCTGATCAACTGCTGACCAACCGGACCATCTTCCATGGGCATAAACTGCAATACGTCTCGCGGAACACCAGCTCTCCACAGTTGGTTCACCATCGTCCAAGCAGTCAGAACTGCTTCGCCGGCCGGTTTCAGGATCACCGAATTGCCCGCCATCAACGCAGCCAGCACTCCGCCGCAGGGAATCGCAAATGGAAAGTTCCAAGGCGGCGTAACCACGACGATGCCAATTGCCTTGGCTTCGGTCCCATCGAACCATCCTTCCGCATCGAGACTTCCGGCGTAATAGTTCGCAAAGTCGATTGCCTCACTGACCTCAACGTCGGATTCACCAATCGCTTTGCCCGTCTCATAAAGCATGGCTCCCATTGCTTCGGCGCGGCCGTTCGCAATTTCAACAGCGACCTGCCGCAGAATTTGACTTCGATGAGCTAGGCCTTTTGCTTCCCAGTTTTTCTGTGCAGACGTCGCAATGCCAAGTGCTTCCTCGACGTGCTGAGAAGTTGCTTCGGCATATTTGTAAACAACTTCGCCGGGCTTTGAGGGGTCGTGGCCTTCTCCGGTCAACGGTTCAAGAAGCTTTTTATCGCCGACACAAATTGGAATCGAATCAATCGTTTTCGATTCCCACTCGTTTACAATCCCCGCTGCCCACGAACGATTGGCCGGCAACGAAAAGTCCGTATCGTCGGCGTTGTGAAACTTCGCATCGGGTTTGGCGACGACGTGTGTTTCGTTACTGCGATCCTGTATTCGGTTTGGATCTGAAGAAAGATCATCGCTTTGCGAAAGCTCGACCGCCTCACGGAAGGCAGCGACTTGCCGATTCCACTCGGCCGAACCTTTCTGTAACGCAAACAGGGCGCCAAGAAAACTACCTGGCGCCGTGTTCTCATCCAGACGGCGAACGAGGTAGGCCACAGCTGCTTCGAATTCAGAATCGAGAACCACCGGTGAATACAAAAGCATATCGCCCGATCGCTTCAGGATTTCAGTCGCCTGTGCGTTGGCCATTCCTTCGAGCATTTCGAATTCAATGAAGGCCTGTACTTGGCGGCGTTCTCGCAACAGCAAACCAAATGCGATGTCGAACAGGTTGTGGCTGCCTATTCCTATCTGTACGACCTTTGCGTTCTCCGCACGTGTGGCGAATTCCAGCATACGTTTGAAATTTGCGTCTGACTGAATCTTGCTGGTGTACGGAGCTTGTGGCCAATCGTGCAGCGAAGCGTCAACTTGCTCCATCGCGAGGTTGGCTCCTTTGACGATTCGAATTTTGATTCGGCCGCCAGATCGAGCATGGCGATCCTTCGCCCACTGCGTCAACGACTGAAGGACTTCAAATGAATCAGGCAGGTAGGCTTGCAGGACGACCCCTGCCATCATCGTTTCGAACTCGGGTTCATCCAAGACGGAGCGAAAGATATCGACTGTCAGGTGCAAGTCACGATACTCTTCCATGTCCAGATTGACGAACTTTGGCTTTGCCGCGTTCGGGCCGCTGATAGCCGCTCGATAAAGCTCACGCAAACGCGGCTTGATGAGTTCTTTCGTTTGCTCATAACCCGTCAGAGAAATCTGGCTGCAGATGGAAGATAGCTTCACTGATATATAGTCAACGCCCGGTTCAATAAGGCGATGGATATTATCCTCGAGTCGGCGATCGGCTTCTTTGTCGCCAAGCACCGCTTCGCCAAGCTGGTTGAAGTTGACTCGCATTCCTGATGCTCTACGAGTCTTCAGATAATCCGCGAATTTATCTTCGGCCGCCGAAATGATGACATGTTCGCTGTCTTTTCGAATTTTCGATGTAACCCGCGGCATCACTAAACCAGGAACCCACTTCGCGGCAGTGTTTCCGATTCGCACCGCGATCCGATCAAGAAAGGAAAAATATTTCGGTACACCGTATTCATCGATCAGCGTTCCCATACGTTTCGCCGCACGACCATCGCCAATCATTCGCAACACTTGATCCGCCATCGCCATCGTGAACTTTTTGCCGTCGGCGTCTCCCATCATCCGCGCCATCATCGCAGAACGTTTTCGCTCAGCCCCCGACTCGTGACTGCGAGACTGTTCCAGAA
>CAYGUE010000027.1:0-52986 GCA_964352885.1 uncultured Pirellulaceae bacterium | reverse complement strand
GGTCGGTGGCAAGCACCGACGGGGTTTGCCAGCTTCGCTGGGCAAACAAAAAAGCCCCACCAATCACGGCGGGGCTAATGATTTCGAACTTCGTCGAGGATTTATGAACGCTTGCGTTGGACTACCAGTCCCAACAATCCAAACCCGATAAGAATGATGCTGGAAGGCTCAGGTACTGCGTTGAATGTCTTTGGGAAGAGCGGCTGTCCCGGAGGCCCGACGAATGTCGAGTCGCCAGCATTAAAGCCATCGACGCTGAAGCCAATATCAGCCAGAGCGCCCCATGTGGCTTCCGATACAAAGATTGGTTTCCCGGTTGCAAAAGGAGTCATCAACTCGGTTTTATTGCCATTTCTGGGATTGAAGAACCAGTTATCATTCTCCCAATGTCCCAACGATCCTTGGTCAGTTGGCACGTAGTTCGCTCCGTGGTGACCAGACTGCCGCCGAAATCCTTGGAGGGCATGCTTGCCGACGTAATGATAAATCGGGTCGGAGCGTTTTTGCTGAAGCAATCCCAATCGCCATGCTGGGTCTGCCGGATCAAAAAGGCCGTTTTGCTGCCAAAGCGTTCCAATTCCCAAGGCATGCCCCATCTCGTGGAGAACTGTTTCGGCAAAGTCTGCTCGTCCAGCGTCGGCAACATCAAAAAACATGCTGGAAGTGATCGGGATGGCGTATTGAATAACCGCCAGAGGACGATCGCGAGTTCCCGCGAACTCAAAGGACTGTGCCACCTGGTCAGGGCCTGCAAAACCCAAAATACCACCAGGTCCGTCGACAAATGCCGTGGTCGCTGAAATTGTCAGACGCCCCGTTAATTGAGTCCGCATTTCGGTGGGCAACGTGTTGCTATAGCCATTGATTCTCGATTCCCAAAATCTTTCGGCATTTCGGAAAACGCTCCGAACCCCAGGAGCGACTCCCCCCAAATCCAGATCAATAAAGTCGTCGGCACTTGCTTTTTGGACCGGAACCATCGTCAGGCCCAACGTAAGCAACATCGCGAACGGCAAAAGGAACTTTCTCATCATTACTATCTCGTTGAATGGTTCTGAGTAAAAACAGGTTGCAGACCAACACGCTCAATTTTCTTCGACGACATTTAGGAGTTTGACCACCGCAGACATTCCAAAACAGTTATTTTCATTCCCCCGGTCTCCCTTCAAGCGCCTAAATTACTGTAACCGGACCATTTCAAATTTGAAAATGATGAAAAATCGACATGTTCCGCAAAATCTGGTTTTCTTGTTCAACCCCTACAAGCCAACATCCGATAACTGCTACTGAACAGAATCCCAGGAGCAGCCTGGGCTGGAACGCTGCATTAGCAGGAAGCAAGCACAATGGCTTTGAAACAGATTCTCACGGCGGGTTCATTACTGGCCGCATGTATTTTTGGTCAGTTGGAAACAGCTGAGGCACAAAATATTCACATTCCTGGCGCGACGTTTGAACATCGCGATCTCGAGCAGCCCGAGGACACGATGCCAATGGCAACACCCGGTGTCTTCGACTACGACGCTCAGATGTTCGCGCCGATGGAGTTCAACAGCGACGATCAGCTGGAGCCAAGAATAGGCTTCTACCTGTCGTACGACCGAACTTACCTCAGTTTGACCAAGGCTCCGCGTTTGTCGGGCAACGCTTCAAACCAAGTGGACCTCGGTAGCAACTGGACTTGGGGCTCACGCTACGAGTTTGGTTGGTTCAGCGAGAACGAAACGGGTTGGACAGTCAATTACCAGCACAATCGGGGTATTGCTTACTACAACGGGCAGGACAGCCTTGTATCGAACCCGATGCTCGTGACGAATGCGTTCTCCTCAGTAGAACTCAATAAAGTATTCCGCCAGGAAATGTCCAGCGGCAGCACTCTTGAGCCCTACGTCGGCCTTCGCTACTTCAATGTTTATGATGAAACATTGGAAGACACGAACCAAGACTTCATCGTTGGATTCCTTCCTGCTGACAATCGCTTCAAGCAGAAAGCTCACAACAACATGGTTGGTTTCCACGCTGGTGCTCGCCATGCACGCCGAAGCGGCCGATTCCGGTTTACGACAGACGGTGCGATAACAGCTGCCTATAACCAGCAGGAATACTTCTCAACTGACATTCTTCGTGAGATTTCGCCAAGCGGTGTCATCGTGACAAGTATTTCGGAAACGTCCGTCGAAGACCAGTCATTCGTACCGGCTCTCGACATCGAGTTTGACATCGCCTTCAACGTGACTCGCGATATCACACTAAAGACGGGTGTGCAGGCAATGTATCTTTGGACAGGCGTCAACCGAGCCAATACGCTAACGACGAACCTCAACCCAAACTCACTCCTTAGCGGCGGAATCGGTGCTACCGAAACCAACGATACTCGCTTCCTTGCAGCTGGATTCATCTTCGGCTTTGAGTGGCGACGCTAAGACGCATCGAACGGCCTCACTGGCTCCATCGATTCTCGAACAGAAGGCCCGGCATTTCGCCCGGGCCTTTTTTCGTTAGTGAACCAAATGCACTTGCCGCTTCGACATTCTACGTCGCAAATACAAACCCAAACCCCAAACGCGGCGGGCTATGATTGATTTAGTCACAGCCTCGACGCGTGAGCGAGGGATAACACGAACGATTTGATCCCTCGCTCACGCATTTTGAAGTTGCACAGTTTGCCTGAAAATTCGGATTCTATCTGGAAATAACCATTGAAAACCCAAAAACGCGAAGCGTTCAATACAAGCCCGAAGCGCCAGCGAGTGAATCTAAATCCATGCAATTATTCACTCGCTGGCGCTTCGGGCTTGTATTAGTGCAACTTCAAAACTCACGCAACGGGTTATGATCAGCGTCTTATAAATTGAACTTGATTAAATCAACAGACCGGCAAGCGAGTGGTTTTGCACGTGCCCACGACGCTTCCGCTTGGAATTCAGCAACAAATGGCTTTGCAACTTGGCAGGCGTATGTGACAATTCGGGATTAAGATTTCCTCCCCTAACACGCCGAAGCAATGCAAGCAGAAATCCACACTGAAAAAGGCCTGATGAAGGTCGATTTTTACACTGACGACGCACCTAACACGGTCAAGAACTTTACTGACCTCGCGAAGAAGGGCTACTACGACGGCCTGACGTTTCATCGCGTCCTTCCCGACTTTGTCATTCAAGGCGGCTGCCCAGACGGAAATGGCACCGGTGGCCCTGGTTACAACATCGATTGCGAAACGAGTGGCGACAATCAGTTTCACGACCGTGGTGTACTTTCGATGGCTCACGCGGGCCCCAACACCGGCGGATCGCAATTCTTCGTTTGCCATAGCCGTACGAACACAGCCCACCTTGACCGCAAGCACACGTGCTTTGGAAAAGTCACTGAAGGCCTCGACGTGATCGATGCGATCGAAGCTGGTGACTCGATCGAAAAGATTGTCGTTGTTGAATAGAGTTGGCTGTGAAATCTGCAATTGAAAAAGCCGACACGCTGATTGAAGCACTCGGCTGGATCCGAAAGTTTCGCGACAAGACGACTGTCATCAAACTCGGTGGCAGTGTGCTCGCAGATGAGGATGCGCTTCATCATTTATTGCTCGATATCCACTTCATGGAAACGGTCGGTATGCGGCCGGTGATCGTCCATGGAGCCGGTGCTCGCATCAGCGCTGCCATGGACGAAGCTGGAATAGAATCCAGATTCGTTCAGGGTCGTCGCTACACTGACCTGCAAACGTTGGAAATCGTAGAACGTGTCCTAGCTGTCGAGACCAACAACTACCTTGCGGACCGATTTGAAAAGATCGGCGGACGGGCAATGACGCTGAATTTCGAGGCAACGCCTGTGCTTCAAGGCAAAGTGCTAAAACTGAAGGACGATGACGGATCGGACGTTGACCTTGGATTCGTCGGAGAGGTGACTCGTGTCGAACGTTTGGTAATCGACAACCTTTGCTACGCGGGACAGACACCGTTCATTCCCTCGATGTGTGAAACCGAAGATGGTCAAAAACTGAACGTGAATGCTGACACCGTTGCAACAACCGTGGCTCAGCAACTCAACGCGGACAAACTGGTGTTTATCAGCGACGTTCCTGGCGTCTTGCGTGACCCGGAAGATCCCACCTCATCGATTTCATCTTTGACAATCGCCGAAGCCGAACAACTTATCAAAGACGGTGTCATCTCTGGTGGAATGATTCCAAAAATCGAAGCCTGCATCGAAACCGTTCGCCGTGGCGTGAAGAAAGTTCACATCGTCGACGGAAGATTACGACACGGCCTGCTGTTGGAAATTTATACGTCCGGCGGCATCGGCACCGTGATCACGGAAAACTAATCGCTCGATCCACTTGAACTGAAACCTGAACATGCGACACGTCTTATCTCTCAACGAGCTAACCGCGGAAGAAATTCGCGAAGTCCTCGACGTTTCCTCTGATTATAAATCGAAACTTGAGAGCGGCGAGCGCCCTGCACTTCTCGCGGGACACACCGTCGGCCTCCTGTTTGAGAAACCTTCTCTACGAACTCGAGTCAGTTTCGAAACGTTGACATCGCAACTCGGTGGCAACAGCCTGTTTCTGGGCTCCGATGTTGGTTGGGGAGTCCGTGAACCGCTTTGTGATTTCGTACCAATCCTGACCAGCTACCTCGACTTGTTGGTCATCCGTGCGAAGAGTCACGCCAAAGTTGAAGAAGCGGTTTCGTTCAGTCGCTGCCCAGTCATCAATGGCTTGACGGATGTTGCCCATCCTTGTCAGGCGTTTGCCGACCTTCTGACAATGAAGGAAATTGCAGGCGACAATTTCTTTAACAGCAAAATCACTTATGTCGGCGATGCAAACAACGTCACCTACAGCTTGGCTTTGATTTGCAGCAAGCTTGGCATCCGCATGAGCATTGCGGCGCCTCAAGGATATCAGTTCGACTCATCGTTCATCGACGAACTCAATGAGCAAAACGGCAACTCGCTGATTAAGCAAACATCCGACATTGCGGATGCTGTCGACAGTGCCAATTTCGTCTACACAGACGTGTGGACCAGCATGGGACAGGAAGCCGAATCGAAACAGCGACTCAAGGATCTCGCTGACTACCAAGTCAACGATGCCGTAATGAAACAAGCCGCGGACAATGCGAAGTTTCTTCACTGCCTGCCAGCTCGACGCGGCGAAGAAGTCGCTTCAGAAGTCATCGATTCCGACCGAAGTGCCATCATTCAGCAGGCGAACAATCGACTTCATGCTCAAAAGGGACTGGTTATTTGGCTGCTGGGCAAATCCTCGGATCGGTGACCCAAAAAACTTGCCTTCGCGAAAACTTTGCGCTTATCTTGGGGTATAACCAATCATCCAACTGTAACAACAGGGAGATGATGTGACCCGAGAAAACTATTGCTTCGTCCGTGCTTTCTGGCCTGCCATCGCTATCGCGTCGTTCGCCTCGCTGCCAATCTTCGCCCAGAACGCTCCGTCAGCAGCCGACTTTCTACCGGCGACGACCGCAATCTATCTGCACATTGAGAAACCTTCGGAATTGATCGATACGATCGAAAGCCACCCCGTCGTCAATCACGTGCTCGAAATGAAACAGGTAAAAGCCCTGATGGGCACGCCTCAGTTTGCGATGGCCATGGTTGGCCGCGGCTTTTTGGAGACCCAGCTCGAAGAATCGCTGCTCAATGCCTTAAAAGAGAACACAACCAATGGCCTCTGGATGGGTGTCGATACGAAAACAAACGGCGTCATTCTCATCGTCCGGGCAAAAGAAGAGGCTCGACTTAAACGAGTCGCTGGAACGATACTAAATCTTGTTAAGACCACGGCCGCCGGAGATGGCAAAAAAGCTCCGTTCAAACGAGTCGACTATCGTGACGCAGTTGCTGCCCAATTCGATGAGTTCATGGTCACAAGATACGGAAACTGGCTGGCTGTCACGAACAAACCCGATCTCGCCAAGGCATTCGTCGACAACCAGATCGACGGAGTTGATTCGCCGTTGTCCAATCAGCCATGGTTCAAGGACGCATCTGCAAAACGTGGAGACTCGGATGTCTGGGCTGCGTTCGACATGCAGACGATTCGAAACGTCGCTGACAACAAGGAAGCTTTCATCGGACGAACCGACAATCCCGGCATCGAATTGATCTTCGGAGGCGTCCTTGACGCTCTCAAGCATTCGCCTGTCGCTTTCGCGGAACTGGACATCAACGAACAGATCGATTTCTCTCTGGCAGCACCGTTTGATGCTCAATGGGCGACCGAGGCACGCGAGTTCTTCTTTGGCAAAGAATTGGGCGGCCTCGCGCCCAAATCTCTGATGCCAGAGAACATGATCGCTAGCCTGACTTCCTATCGCGACATCGGACTTTGGTGGCTGTCCAAGGAAGAACTTTACGCCGAAAACGTGATCGCTCAACTGGCACAAACAGACAGCCAACTTTCGACCATCTTTTCCGGAATGAGCTTTGGCGAAGATGTCTTGGGCTCTCTTGAACCAGGCGTCCAAATTATTGTCACAGAGAACACGTACGACGAAAATTACGTTCCGGACGTCAAACTTCCAGCATTCGCACTCGTTGGCAAACTTAAAGATCCGAAACAAATGCAGCGTAAATTGAAAATCGCTTTTCAAAGCGTCATCGGATTCGCAAACATCAACCTCGGCATGAATGGGCAGCCGCAACTGGAAGTCGAAACTGAAAAGATTGGCGATACGAAGTTCTCTTCAGCATCGTACTTTTTTGAAGAAGGTAACGAAGAAGGACTTCTGCTTTTCAACTTTGCCCCTACGGTTGCGTTTCACGATTCAAACCTGATCCTTTCCAGTCATCGAGAACTTGCTGTCGAGCTGGCAGAATTGGTCGCCAATCAGCACGCCGATCAGCTGGAAGATTCCAACACCCAGCTAAAACTCGATGGAAAGATGTTGCATCGAATTCTGTCCGCCAACAGCGAATCATTGATCGCGCAAAACATGCTCGAAGAAGGAAATGATCGCGAAACAGCGGCCCAACAGATCGAAATCCTTTTGCTTGCCGCTGAACTTCTTCGCGACGCTGAAATTGACTATCGGGTCAGCGACGAGGAGATGAAACTCCATTTTTCGATGCGATTTGAGGTCGAATGATGAATGCCAGACTCACCGACATCAATCCAACCGAAGCATGGAAACCGTTTGAACCATCTGCGAATCGGCCATGGGACAATCGGCTTGCCGCACATCTTTTGCGTCGTTCCGGCTTCGGTGGATCGATCAAGGAAATCGTCGCGGCTCAAAACAAAGGTATTCAAAAAGCTATTGAGCAAATCTTTTCTCAAACCGACGACGCATCCATCGAAGGCGAGATGGAGGCGGCTGGAAGGCTCGTTAGCGGAGGCCCTGACGCCCGACAGCTGGCATCGTGGTGGCTCCTACGAATGGTTAAAACCCCCTGCCCTTTCCTTGAGAAAATGACTTTGTTTTGGCATGGCCATTTCGCAACCGGTGCGGACAAGGTTATGAATTCACGAGCAATGTTTCGCCAGAACCAACTGGTTCGAAAACATGCCTTGGGAACGTTTGGGCCGTTCGTGAAGGACATGTCTTCCGACGTGGCGATGTTGGTCTATCTCGATTCCGAAGAAAATCGAAAAACACGCCCGAATGAAAACTACGCGCGAGAACTGCTGGAACTCTTCTGCCTTGGCCCTGGAAACTACTCTGAAAAAGACATCAAAGAGATCGCTCGTTGTTTCACTGGCTGGGAAATTCGTCGCGGAAAATTTCATTTTAACGAGCACCAACACGACAACAAACCAAAATCGTTTCTTGACGCGACTGGCAATTTTGACGGTAACGATGCAATCGAAGTCGTTCTAAAACAGGATGCGGCTCCCAAGTTCATTGCTCGCAAGTTGATCCGTTACTTCCTGTTCGATGGCGCCGAAATACCAGACGCCCTCTTGGCACCGGTTGCGTCACATATTCGGGAAACGGAGTTCGACATTCGCTCGACGGTGAAGATGATCCTTAGCAGCAACCTGTTCTTTTCCCCGGTTTCTGTGGGACAAAAGATCAAAAGCCCTGTTGAACTTGGGATTGGTTTCTTAAGGTTCTTCGAGGCCTCAACCAACGTGACGGAGCTTAGTGAGAAGCTGTTCGAACTCGGGCAACTGCCGCTCTACCCGCCCAACGTAAAGGGCTGGACTGGCGGGAAAACGTGGATCAATGCTTCGACGATTCTGGCTCGGGCAAATCTGATCACTGAGATACTTTCAAACGGCAAGACAAAGTACAAAGCCGGCAGTTTGCAAGCATGGGCGGATTCGCAACGCGACTTGAAACCCACAGAGTCACTGGAGTGGGCCGAAGAATTCATGCTTGCAACGGAGTTGTCAGACGAAACCCGCAAATCGTTTCTTGATATTGCGAAAGCCAATCGCACCCCAGCAAAGTCGCTTGCGATGCTGGCGGCGCTTCCTGAATTTCAACTTAACTAGCTGAGGTGAACCGATGAGTACACCAATTCATACATACAATTCGCGTCGAAGTTTCCTGAAATCGTCATTGGCCGGTTCGGCCGTCATCAGTCTTTCAGGTGCCGTGCCGAATTTTCTATTAGGTGCTTCTGGGCCCGTCACGTCAAGTCGCAGTGAAAACGTTCTGGTGGTTGTTCAGCTAAGTGGCGGCAACGATGGCTTGAATACGGTGATCCCTTTCGGTGACGACGAGTATTACAAAAACCGGTTCACTCTGGCTGTCGGAAAACAGCAGGTCCTGAAGATCGACGACCATGTCGGCTTCCACCCCGCGTTGCGAGGATTCAATGACCTGCTGCAGTCAGGAAAACTCTCGGTCGTACAGGGCGTTGGATATCCCAATCCGAATCGATCGCACTTCGAATCGATGGACTTGTGGCATACAGCTCATCAGATGGCATCACAACAGCCGCTCGGTTGGCTCGGACGATCCGTCGATGGCGATTTCGCAAATGCAAACCTCCCGGCAATCCACCTTGGTGCAGGCCTTCAACCATTGGCTTTAAAAACGGAAAAGAAGCCCATTCCGTCGATCCGTTCGATTGACAACTTCAAACTCAACGTACTGAGTGACCGAAAAGCAAAGGACAAACTGGCGGCGTTGATCAGGGCACCACGGGTCACTGACAATCAACTGCTCAGCTACATCCACGATTCTGCAGACGTTGCCCTAGAAACCAGCCACAAACTCGAAGGGATCGCGAACGCCGGTAAGAATGAGTTCAAGTATCCTGAAACGGATCTGGGCAGCAATCTATCCGTCATTGCCAAACTCATCGGCAGCGGGCTTTCGACACGAATCTACTATGTGACACTTGACGGTTTCGACACACACTCCAATCAAGGTGACGCTCATCGAAGTCTGCTGAGCAACCTTGGCGATTCCGTGGCCGCGTTCATGAAGCAAATAGATGCTCAGGGCGACGGCGAACGCGTCACGTTGCTTTCGTTTTCCGAATTCGGCAGACGCGTCCGTGAGAATGCCAGTCGCGGAACGGACCATGGAGCTGCGGCTCCTCTCTTCATTTGCGGATCGTCGATCAAAGAGGGGCTCGTAGGCGATCAGCCAAGCCTCACGGATCTCGATCAGGGCGACATGAAATACAAAATCGACTATCGTACCGTTTACTCGGACTTGCTTGAAAACTGGATGGGGATCGATTCTGAACCGGTGATTGGCGGCAAGTTCAAGCCCGTTGGTTTATTCAGCTGATCAAAGCTGGAGAGAGAAAAAGTATTCTGAGTACGGCTCAACGGAATCCGTCATCTGTCGCTGTTCGCCAGATTTTTGAAAGTCAAACTTTTCAAAAAAGCGATGTGCTCTTTCAAATCGTGTATCTGACCAGAATTCAACGCGTTTGAACCCTGTTTCCCGAGCCCAATCGATGGTGATTTGCATTAAGTCATGTCCCCAATGCGTGCCTCGTAAAGCCCGGTGGAGATAAAGACGTTTGAACGTACAAACCTCACTGGGATTCGATGGATCAGCTCGAGTCGCATGCGTGCCAACGATGCGGCTGACGCCATCCTTAACCGATTCCAAAACCCAGAACTCGCCTCCTTGGGAACGGTAGCCAGCTTCAAGGTCCAGTAAATCGGCCTCAGAACCGCCTTCGGTCAAGCAGATACGATCGCCGTACTCGATCAACACACCATCGATCAGTTCAACGATACCATCGCAGTCAGCTGGCGTCGCCAAGCGAATCGTTATATCGCTCAAGTTACTGCTCCGGATGATTCTTGCGGAACGCAGCCGTCATCTCTTGCATGATTCGGCTACGCAGGCGAGCGTCGACGAGGTTCATATGGTCCTTGCCGGGGAACATCTCGACAACAGCATCAATGCCCATCGCATTCACGCGTTCACCAAGCAGCCGCGTTGCACCCTCGAGGTAAAACGTATCCATATCTCCCATGAAAACGTTAATCTTCCCAGCGAGACGATCTTTCAACTTGCCCCAATCCTGTTGCAGCATTCTGCTGATATCGTACCGCTTCCAATATTCGATGACTTCCTGATTTGGTATTCCAGTCGTCCGATCCCAGGCTTTCATCGGCAATCCGTCGTCACCAATTGGACTGAACACGGCTTCAAAACTTCGCAATTGCCCGCCGCGACCCATCGTATCGTCCATCACGCAAAAATCAGGATACATCAAGATCGCTTTTCCATTCATTCGACCTAATGGTTTTTTGGTTTTTCCATCGTCCTCAAAGAATACCGATTCGTTCGCATATATGTTTGTCCCCTGCCAATCGCGGAAGTCGACTGGATCCGGTGCAGTGCTCCAACACCCACCGAAGCTCTCCGGATATGTTACCTGCAGCCAAAGTGAAGACCACCCACCACTACTGTGACCGCCAACGAAGCGTGCCGTTGGCTCAGCAATCGTGCGAAACTTCGAATCAATCAGCGGAATCATTTCCTTGATGAACGCTTCGCCCCGTGGTCCGTTGGTGGCGCTATCCGCGTAAACGTGATGTCCCCATTTGCATTGCCCCGTGAGGTGCACACGAATGAATTCGGCTTCACCATCGCCAGCAGGTTTCGCCATTCTCGCGCTGCTGCCCGCAATACGGCTAAGCGTCCCGCCGAAGCCAGTGATTTCGTAGTAAACTGGGTAACGTTTGTCAGGACTCGACTCGTAAGATTCGGGAAGGATCACTCCGGCCCGTTCGATGACGTCCCGACCGTGGAATTTTGAAAGGAGTTCACTTTTAGCTTCTACAAATTTGAATCGATCCGTGTCTTCGATCTTCTTTGGTTCGATAATGTTTTTCAACTCAAGCGATATCTGGCCGTTGTCATCTCCGCTTTTGTAGACGACTCGCAATGGATCCGAATAGAAATTACCGGGCCCATTTTTGTGATCCGCATACTGGAAATCATGGTCGAGGACTGCCTGGACTTTCCAAGGCCCCGACTTGATGTCATCAAATGAGCCTGGACACCCACTTAGTTCCTGATCCATGGTTACCACATCGCCAGGCTTGACATCCGTGACATCTTTCCCAAAAAATGGCTCTGGCGAAAACCAGTTCGGACCCTGCATCGGATCCTGCATGCCTTTAGAGAAGAAAAGAAACAAGCGACCTGAAACGGGCTCCGTTTCTAGGTCGTTGCTCAATTTAATTTGAACCGAGAATTTCGTCTTCGTCGCCGACTGAGCCACTGCCGTGTCGGCATCCAAATGGCTCAATGTCAGGCTTAACGAAACACAGAACAAGAAAAGCAGATTGGCTCTCGAGCACAGATTCACGGCGTCACTTTCGAATGAATGAAGATACATTCAAGAGTTTATCCGCCGTGAGCATTGCCCTCAACGCAGCTGTCGCTGAAATTCCTGACGAGGCACGACAAAGGCATAAATAATCGTTTCCTGCTCGGGAACGAAGTCGTTGTCCGATGCGACCAGCAAAAGTTGGTGACTATCGTCAATGTCCGGCCCCAACGCGAGGCCTTCAATTTTTTCCGGCATTTTTTCACCGACCAATCCCCAACGTTCGTCCAACAGGTCGATCAGCACCGATTTCGCAACTGGCACGACGCCGCAATTCAAATCCTTTCGCGGAAGCTTCTCGACGGTTGAAATGTCGGAAGCGCCCTGCGTTGAGATCAGCATCAGCTTTTTGAATCTGGCATCTGTCCCGGCTTCGCCATCTCGCTCGATAACGACGAACCGCCCATCACCGCATTCCAGAATCTCATTCAGCTTGTTTGACTCAGCGTCCAAATGATAGACAAACTCAGTCTTAAACTCACCATGACGACCGAAAACTGGCAAGCGACAATTCAAGCCCGTTGGCTTTGCCTCCATCGAATCACGAAAGGAATCCTGTAACAGCGGGCTCTGCATTAGACCGAAAAGCGATCGACCATCCCGCGAAATAGCCAATCCCTCCATACCGCGGTTGCTCTGCCGGCCAGACTCATTCTTAGGATTCTCTGTCGGTTTAGAGACGTCCGGGTACTTAACAAGGTATCGGTTCGGAACCGAAAGCTCGTTCACAAATTGGCCTTCGGGAGTAAACTCGATCAATCGAGGTCCATACTCGTCCGAGATTATCAGATTCCCTTCGCGACCGACCCGAATGCCTTCAGGATCGAATCGACGCGTTTTCGATTCAGACTTCTCAAACGCAGACGCAAGGCCTGTGAATGGAATACCTCGTTCATCAAACAATGCGATCGTCGAAACCAACTCAGTCTCGATTGGTTTGAGACCCGTTGGATCAACAGTGATCCTTACTTTTTGCACACGGCACGTCCAATCAACGGCTCCGTCCAATGGGCCTCGATCGGGCAGCATCCAGTAAAGATCTCCTTCTCCGGTCCATGCGATGGCCGAAATACCTCCAAACATATTGTTCGAGAACGTGCGCCCGTCCGGAATTTCGTCGTCCGTCGTGCCAGCGGCTGGCACGAGCGTCTGATTAAGACCGGACAGATCCTGTGCGTCACCGGCAATTTCAACCACTCCTACGAGTCGAATTGAGGCACTTTCGTTTTCGTGAGCTGGCAACGGCTGACTAAACAGAATCGCAAAGCCCGCGACCATACAAAGCAAGTTTCGAGTCAGCATTAATATTCTCCTACTACTTCGCCACCAGCGCGTGTGCACAGGCTAACAAATGTTTGTGCATCGATTGATTCACTGATGAAGTGTGCGGAACCATCGGCCATCGCAAAGCAGGCGCCCCCGGGATGGAAGCTGTAAGCTTCGCTTACGTTGATCGCGTTGATCATCACTGGACCGTACTTGTCCAAGCCACTTGCTGTTGCACCATTGATGCTGAAACCACAATCAGGATCCGCCCATCCAGTTCCGTCCACCGGGCAAAGCCGCCCGTTGAAGTTGACAACTTTGTCATCGCTGTAAATTGCGAATTCGCCAATTGTCATCCGCCCGCCAGCAATGAAGACATCTGGCTGCCCGGCACATTCTGCAACGTACAAAGTGTTACTTGTACCGTCCGAGGCTCTGGCGATTGGGTTCTTCTTGAATTTCGAGAGCAAACCAACACGAGCTTGTTCACCCGGGTCTTCAACGTTCAGCACATCGGTGTAGACTTTCTTCTTGACTTCATTGATCGACCCGTAGTCCCCTGCAGCAGCTCCAACGCAATGATACGGATCGAACGGATCGCCTACGTTCGACGACGGACAATTAAAAATCTGCAGTCGCTGCGAAATAACGAACGTGTTTTCTGAACTTGAACTGTCGAACCATGCTTGGTCGAAATCAAATCTGTTCGAGAGATTTCCTTGTTCGATGAAAGGCAGAATCAGCGTTGTCCAACTTTGGAAAGCAGTTTCCGCTCCTGAATTATTGGTCTCATTTGAAGGAATCACTTGATCGTCGGGAGCCATGCGACTTGGCGGAAACGCCATGTGAGCACTCTCGTAGTTGTGAAGTGACAGCCCCAATTGCCGCATATTATTGAGACAATTGACGCGACGAGCTGCTTCACGAACTGACTGAACCGCTGGCAGCAACATTCCGATCAGAATACCTATGATGGCGATCACCACGAGCAACTCGACCAGTGTAAATCCTTTTGACCTTTGTTTGATATCCGTTTTCACTTCAGCGAATCCCCTGTTACATATTTTAGTAAGTTGAATGGGCGAACGATATCGACGTCAGATTAAGAACAAATGAAGGCCTGTTTAAGAATCGATGAAAAACATTTGCAAGACTTCCAAACTTGCAAACACCAACGCCAAAACGACCTGCACGACCAATGAACATTGCAATTACAGGAGCCACTGGATTCCTCGGACGTGAGCTCGTCAATCAACTGATTCAGGGAGGCCACAAAGTTCGAGCTTGGAATCGCTGCACATCGAACATCTCAGGCCTCGATTCTGTTGAATGGATCGAGGGCTCCTTGGGGGACTCAAAATCGACAGCTGCACTGGTTACGAATTGTGACGCGGTCATTCATGCCGGCCTCTGGAGAACAACCGATTCGTTTCAAGGCCGCGAACCAGATCTTGTTACGTACGCACAGGCGAACATTATCGGTTCACTACAATTGATAGACGCTGCCATGAAAGCCGGCGTTCAAAAATTCGTTTACGTCTCCTCGTGCGCCGTCCACGAAAAGATCCTTGACGATCGGCCGCTCGATGAAGCCCATCCGCTTTGGGCAACCAGGCACTACGGAGCTCATAAAGCAGCGGTTGAAAAATTCGTCCACAGTTTCGGATTCGGCGAAGGATTTCCGATCTGCGCAATTCGACCGACAGCCATCTACGGCATCGATTCACCGATCACCAAAAGCCACTGGTTTGGTTTGGCTCAAGACATCGCAGACGGCAAAGACGTACGTTCCGAGGGCGGAGGCAAGTTGGTCCATGTCTCGGATGTTGCCAACGCGATTCGTCTTTTGTTGAGGAATGACGACATTGCGGGCTACTGCTATTCCTGTTGCGAAGGCTACTTTTCGAATTTTGAAACCGCGAGGCTTTTGATAGAAATCACGGGATCTTCTTCCGTCGTTACAGGTTCGGCGACACAACCCAAGCACAACATTGTGGATGAGAAACTTCGAAGCATCGGCATGACGTACGGAGGCCATAGACAATTAGAGGACACACTGAAGGACCTCGTCAACATGATCGCCGATCGCGAATGACGAAGATAACCTGACTCTTTGTTCCATTTCCTGCAATCCGAAAAGTTGGTCACCATGGTACCAGCGTCTTTAAACGCATGACCGCAGAGAACTGGCAGTGAAGTTAGAATGGAACTGGAGTTTGATACAGCGTTTTGCATCGAAGTGCCAATAAGAGACGTGTGCTCCTTTTCAGAACATGAGTCCCATGGATAACCGACGCAAATACCATCGGATCCCGTCGAAATTGGAACCGTGCTCCGTGCTCGTTGACAACGTCAAACTCGATGGGGGGATCGTTGACGAATCCATTTCCGGAGTGGGGATCACGGGACTGGATCTCTTGATGATGCCGTACAACAAGCCGCTTGTCGTCGAGTATCGCGAAGGAAGTTTTGACGCAAATGCTCGCCACATCGGTCGTCAACCGAATGGGCAACTAAGCCTCGGTGTCATTCGCAGGACGGAACTCAAGAATGAAGATGTCGCCGATTCGGCGGCGATGCTAGTCAACTGCTACGTCAAGCATGGCGACGCCCATGTTATCTGCATGCCAATCCTGCTTGAGTCAGACTCGCATGTCTTGATTCAGCTTTGGGATGGCATCCAATTTCGCGTGCCGCGTTCAAACCTTAGTCCTAGGTCACGACTCGAGAGATTTGCGATGCTCGAAGACCTCGGTTGCCTTCAGTATACGACTGCCATGTACGGCTTTGAGTCCGTGTCGCCCAGCTTCGACCGACAACAGATTTTCGAGTACGAATTCGGGAATTACGCGGAATGTCCAGTCCTGCTCGAACAGCAGCAGTTAGCAGCGAACTAGAAATCGTCCGTCAGGCAAGCTTGACCAATTGTCTCGGACGCCGAGCCTCACGCCCGAAAAGCATGCTTATGCAACGGTAAGTCACGCAGGCATCAATTCAGGCTGGATGAACCAGTCGTTGTCATGGCCAGACGAGCCCAGTAACTGCGGTCCGACCGAGCTTACTCATCTTCGTCATTCAACGCTTTGACAGTCGATTCGATAGCCAACTCATCGAGTTGAATTTTGTCGACAACATTGGGAGCCTCTGTCATCATATCGTAGGCTTTTTGCGTTTTCGGAAACGCAATGCAATCCCGAATATTATCCAAACCGGCAAACAGCATCACGACGCGATCGATTCCCAGTGCGATGCCTCCATGAGGAGGTGCTCCGTACTGTAACGCCTCGAGCAAAAACCCGAATCGTTCATCGGCATCTTTTTCGTCGAGTCCGAGCAGTCCAAACACTTTCGATTGCACGCCGCTGTCATGGATTCGGATCGTACCACCACCGGCTTCGTGTCCGTTGATGATCAGGTCATATGCCTTCGCACGCGCCTTGCCCGGATTTGAATCGAGAGCCTCAAGGTCTTCGTCCAACGGAGCCGTAAATGGATGGTGCATTGCATTCCAGCGGTCACCTTCTGCGTCGTGATCAAACATCGGAAACTGAACGATCCACGAGAAATGCATTTCTGCAGGATCATAAAGCTTCAATTCAACACCAACCCGCTTTCGAAGCGCGTACAGTGCCTTACAACTAACCTCCCATGTATCGGCGATAATCATGATCAGATCGCCCGGCTTCGCGTCCATGGATGCCTTGATCTCGTCAAGTTCTTCCGGTTTGAAGTTTTTGGCGATCGGAGCGAACATCGTCTCATCTTCTTCAACTCGGAACCAGGCGAGGCCTTTCGCGCCGAAGTCTTCCTGAACAAAAGTCGTCAATTCGTCGATACGCCGGCGAGTGAAAACAGCGGCTCCACCGGGAACGCAGATCGCTCGCACAAACTTTCCCGAATCAGCAACCGAACGGAAAACGCGGAAGTCGACCTTTTTCGCAATCTCGGTTAGGTCCACAATCTCGACACCGAACCGCATGTCCGGTGCGTCGTGTCCGAACCGAGTCATCGCTTCGTCGTAAGTTAGCCGGGGCAAGGGAAGAGTAAGCTCCAACCCCAAAATATCTTTGGCAAGTTTCTCCATCATGCCGTCGATCATTCCAATCACGTCGTCGGAATCAACGAAGGACATTTCCATATCCAACTGGGTAAACTCTGGCTGTCGATCAGCACGAAGATCTTCATCGCGAAAACATCGCGCGACCTGAACGTATCGATCGTAGCCCGCGATCATCATGATCTGCTTATAGATTTGGGGCGACTGCGGCAGTGCGTAAAATTTGCCATGATGCACACGACTGGGCACGAGATAGTCACGCGCTCCTTCTGGTGTACTACGCCCCAAGATCGGCGTCTCGACATCGATAAAATTGTGATCCGCACAGTAATCGCGCATCGCCTTGATGATTCGGCTTCGCAGAACCAGTGTGTCCTGCATCTTCTGCCGTCTCAAGTCGATGTAGCGATGTTTGAGGCGAGTGTCCTCGTTGGGAAGATCTTTTTGGCCGGGAACGAACGGGGGAGTTTTTGCTTCGTTCAGAATCTTAAGGTCACTCGCATTGACCTCGATCCCGCCAGTGACCAGCTTAGGATTTTCCTGCCCGGTCGGCCGCAGGCGAACGGTTCCTGTGACTGAAATCACGAACTCAGTTTTTAGCTTTCCAGCGTTCGCGATTACGGCCGCCGAGCTCTGCTCGCCAACAACAACCTGAGTCCGACCATATCGGTCGCGCAAATCAACAAACAGTCCTCCGCCATGGTCACGGACACGGTCGACCCATCCACAGATAGTGACTTCTTGTTGGTCGTTTGATTTGGTTAGCTCTCCGCAAGTGTGGGTACGTAGCACGTCGTTTCCAGTGGGCAATGGTCGGTGTTGTTCACTTAAAATTGAAGCGCGTCAATATCGCACGATTTGAAAGGCGTGCAAAGCCCGAACTCCCGCGGAGGCGCAAGCCAACCCAACAACGTTACAAGGGGACGAATTGCGATGACAAAGTGAACCGAAGGAGACAATTTGAAGCGTGGGCCAAACGGGCCTAGCTCACCTATTTTTCCTGTTGGTCGGAAATAGCCGCAATCGCTTCTTGGGCAGCGACCGAAATCAGAAAGTCGTCATGCTTGACCATTTTCCGCAATCGAGGCAACGCCTCTGCCGCGGTTGGGCCGATTCGTTTGAGGCTTAAAATTGCCGTTTCTGCAGTTGCGAGGTCCTTGCTACCAAGAAAGTCAGTCAGTTCTGGAACCGCGTCGGTCGCCTCTTCTCCCATACCGCCCAAGCATTCGATCGCGGCCATGCGCGTGTTCCTCCTAGCAAGAAGGCTGATCAGTTTTTTCAATGCCGGGTCTGCATCGCCGCTGATACGATAGTAGGCCAGCGCCGCTTCCGCACTGCAATTGTGCTTCGGATTTTGCATCAACTCCTCGACTTCGTCGAGATGCAGACTTGCGTCCGGACCGAGGGCCCCCAATGCATCGAGGACCCGCACCTTCTCCGTATGAGAAACTCCCGTAAGTCGCTCGGCCAACAAACCAGGAATATCGTATCCCGCGACAGGACCAATCGCTGCCAAGGCCTGCGCGGCACGCGTCCGAGTTGAAACATTGCCTTCCTGGAGCAATTGCACCAGACGTTCAACTGCGGGTTCGGCACTGCGACCCAAGTTCCTCAGAACGAAACATGCACCGCACTGAGTGTTAAAGTTCTCATCGTCAAGTTCACTAATCACCGCATCAAGACCACCGACGATCTTCGCAGGGTTCATTGTTTCCAATGCGTACATCGCGGCATGGCGATCGGCCCCATCTCCATTCTTCAGAAGGTCCAACACGGCATCCGCAAATTCGTCTCCTTCGGTGCCCAAGGCACGTATCACTCCACAGGCTCTGCGGACCACCACCGGATCGTCTGAATTAAGAAGCATTCGAACACCAGGCTTCACCCGATCGCCCAATCGCTGAACGGACAAAGCGCAGATTGACTTGATCGTTTTATCCGTGCTCGCAGTGGCATGCGCAATGATTGCGACACGACGATCAATGTCATCGTCGCCTTGGCCAATCGCCGTGATCGCCACAATCTTTTCGTCACGAGTGCCTTCCTGCAGCATTTCGTATTGCTCATCAAGACTCTTTCCGGCAGCACGGTCCGCACTGACCTGACGTGCAAAAGCAGGAGACCCAACGTACATTCCGAAATGCAACCCGAATACAATCAGTGCTGCAACAAGAATTCCAATCAAATACGAAAACAACTGTCTCATCGCTCTCACCCATCTTTAATACGGTCACGTGGCCACAACCAGCACTCAACACCGGAAAGGCTAAGCTTTAGGTATACTCTGATCCAAATTTGCACGAAACCATGCTGGGATCGTGGAAGTAAAACAATTGACACAAAATCATCTAAAAAACTGTAATCCTTAAGGATTCCGACTGTCAAAATGCCCTTTCCACAAAAATCTGAAACCAAAGCGATCGTCGGTTCTCTGATCTGGATTGCCGCGATCGCGCTCCTTGCGATCATGATTCGGACCCGACTCACAGAGAACTCAATCGCCAATCGCCTCAGCGGTTACTTTGGCCAACAGCAAAGATCGATGGAACTCATCAGCAGTGACTGGCAGATGCTTGGATTTGGCGACCCGGTTTTCTTACTCACTGAAAACCAGACGATACGCGTTGGAAAAATTGCTCATATCGATTTCGGTGAGGGCTATGAGAAGTATCGTTTGGGCGATACGAAAATAGCCATGGCGACGTTCTATGGGAACGCTCCGCGATTGGAGCCTGGAGACTATCTAATGGTTCACCAAACCGACCAATCTGTCGAGTGGGTGATTCGCACCATGCTGCCTCCAGAGATGCGAAAGAAAATCGGGCAGCTGATCACCAACGCATGGCAGGCAAACCAAGATGAACTGGTCGCGATGTTTCGGCCGCTGATCGAAGAATCAATTGCGGACGCTGGAAAGATCATCCAGGACGACCTCAAAGTCGCGATCCAGAATCACCGCGTTCAAATTGATGCTCTTTCGGAGCGCTACCAGATCCAATTGTTGGAGAAAGAAATCATTCCATTGGTCCGAAACGAAATCTGGCCCATCGTCGAAGAAGAAGCACAGCCACTAGCACAATCGATTGGCCAAGAGATCTGGCAGGAAGTGTCCGTCTGGCGATTCGGATGGCGATACATCTACGATCGATCGCCGCTGCCAGAGAAGAAGCTCACGGAGAAAGAGTTCAATCGCTTCGTCGAAACAAAGGCCGTGCCCATCCTCGAAAACCATCTCGAAGACTTTATCGACGTACAAAAGTCAATACTGACCCGGATCGCAGGAAACGGAAAAGTAAAGGCGACGTTTTCGAAATCGGTTCGCGAAGTCGCCAACGATCCGCAGTTCCGTGATTTGGTGACATCGATCATCAAGGAAGCGTTGCTTGAGAATCCACGACTGCGTGAGACGCTGAAAGAAAAATGGCAAAGCCCCCAAGCCAGACGCGCAATGCTAATTGCGAATCAGCGTTTGGACCCGACCGTCACCGAAATCGGAGCAACTCTTTTCGGTTCGACCCGCACCGCAATCACACCCGAGTTTGCTCGCGTTCTTCGCAACAAAGTGCTACACAAGGATGAACGCTGGTTAACGTTGCACACAAGTTCCGCTGGCAATCGCGACGAGGATCTTGCGACGAACATTGTCGAGGCCATCGAATCTGGAGAAAACACGCCGGCAAACGGGCGACTTCCCATGTTCACTGAATACGAGACGTTCGAATATCCCGCAGCAGCACCGCCAGTCGAAGAATCTATCCTCAAAAGGATGGAACAGTAATGAATACTTCATCCGAAAAGCAATCCTCCAGTGCACGAATCGAGGTTAGGAACCTCTCGGTGATCGCTGGAAACAAAATACTGCTTGAGAACGCCAATGCGACTTTTTCCGCCGGCGAAATAACGCTGATTGTTGGACCCAGCGGTGTCGGCAAGTCGATTCTCATGAGACTGATCGCCGGATTAACGGAAGGATTCGGAAACGGAGTCCAATACATCGGCGACGTGACGCTCAACGGAAAGACGGCTCAATGCGGCGAGGCCGGAGTGGTCTTTCAGTCTTTCGCCCTGTTCGACGAGCTAAGTCCGGTCGACAATATCAAGTTCGCAAAGTCATGTGGAGGCAAGCAAGCAAGCAATGTCCCTGCACAGAAAATCCTGGCTGAATTGAACGTTCCGGTCAATGTTCCGACTTCACGACTCAGCGGCGGACAACGACAGCGACTCGCGATCGCGAGAACGCTGGCCTACAACCCTCCTGCGATTCTCTACGATGAACCAACTTCCGGGCTAGATCCGTTTACTGGACGACAAGTCGCAAAATTGATCTCGGATACGCACAACCAGTTCGGCAAGACGTCGGTCATTGTCACGCACGACTATCATTCGTTGATGCCAATCGCAGACAGAATCTATCTGCTCGATCCTCAAGAGAAACAGTTGATCGAAGTCGATCGTGAAAACTGGCCGACCATCCCTGACAGGCTCGCTCCGATGGCATCCAAGGTTCGCGCTGAAGAGGAAGTCGATGAATCGAAAACTCTGGAACGGGTCGTCAGCAAGGCGAAATCAATTTTCGAGTCCACCACCAACGCGTTCATCGCGTTTCTCAGTGGAATACTAAGTCTCATTCCAATTTGGAAATCGCCGGCTTGGGGGATACGATCATTGGCTCACTTTCTAAGAATGGTTACGGGTCCGACTGCGATCTTTTACCTGATGGCAAGCGGATTCATCTCCGGATTCGTTACCACCTATTTCACTTTTAAGTTCTTGCCGTTCACGGATTACACCAAGCCGTTACTACTGGAAGACTTGCTAACGGCACTTGGTTTCGCGACGTATCGAATTTTTGTGCCGGTACTTTCATGCGTGCTGATTGCTGCTCGCTGCGGTGCGGCAGTCACCTCTGACATAGGAGGCCGGCAATATGGAAACCAAATTGATGCACTTCGAACGTTCGGGAACCGACCCAATTTCTTCCTTTTGACGCCAATTCTTTGGGCGTTCCTGATCGGCACACCGCTGCTCACCTTTTCGGCGTACTATACAGCACGTTACACCAGCCTGATTACCTTTTTGGCGACGCACCCTTCACATGGCGCCGAATTCTGGCACCAGTATTCGATGCGTGGACTCGAGCAATGGTCACAGTTCTTTTACAAAGGATTCGGCTGGCTGATTGGAAAGTTACTAGTAAGTGGATTTGGGACCGCGATCATTGCCTATCGAAACGGCATGGCTCCCAAATATTCGTCTGCTGATGTCAGCCGAAGTGTGACTTCCACGATTCTCTGGGCGACGCTTTATGTGCTGGTTGTTCATTTTGTGTTTTCACTGTTCGAGTTCGAGAACATTGTGCCCGGGGGACAGTAACGGTTAGCACTTGTTCGGGCTGCAAGGGATCTCGACTGATCGGTGGCAATCAACGTGTTTCCCCCTCCTCAAAGGGGATGACACCAAGAAGTGATAGCACTGAAACAACACGTAAAGTTTTAACAGTCGTTAAAGCTTATGAGACATGGGGGATTTGACAAAAACAACGGCGAGTTTTCGCACGCTTTATTTGCAAAGCAACAGTTTTTTCGTCCGATGTGATTCTCAGGAAACTGCTTATAAAGCGGGACAGAATAGATGTGATGCCCCCGAGTAGTATTGGACCCAGAACAATGATGGAGAATTGAAAATGGGGATCTCAAAGATTCGTTTCGCTATGCTTTCGTGTATTGGCGGAGCATTCGCGCTTGCTGGAACAGCGAACGCACAACAGGCGATTCCAGCATCCTATGCTCGAACGGCTCCAGCTCCTGTAACTTATCAGGACGCCGTTGCATCGGACGCTTCTGCTTATCGTTACGATGCAGAACCGTCGTACGGCTGTGCTGGCGGTGGCCTTGACAACATCGGTGGATGCGGCGTTGGCAGTCGTCTCGGCAGTCGTTGTGGCGGTGGACTCGGCGATTGCAACCTTGGTGAGCAGTGGAAGCTTTTCGGCACTGCATGTGATCAGCCTCGCGTCAATGTTGGCGGTTGGTTGCAAAGCGGTTACCACAGCGAAGATAACGGTCTGTTTAACTCGAATCCGGACGAGCTGAACCTTCACCAAGCATGGTTATTCGCTGAAAAAGCTGCGACTTCAAACAATGGTCAGCTCGGCTTCGGATTCCGTTTCGATGCAATGTACGGCATCGACTCTGGCGACACTCAGGCCTTTGGCAACACAACGGACGGTATGGGCCGAGTTCGCGGCTTCGACAACGGCTTCAATCGCGGAGCTGACTACGGTTGGGCGATCCCACAATTGTACGGTGAAGTCGCTGGCGAAAAATGGTCGGCTAAAGTCGGTCACTTCTACACGCTGATTGGCTACGAAGTAGTTACCGCTCCGGACAACTTCTTTTACAGCCACGCGATGACAATGTACAACAGCGAGCCGTTCACACACACGGGTGCACTCGGAACATTCAACGTTTCAGATGACCTGACAATGTACGCTGGTTGGACTCTTGGATGGGACACTGGCTTCGATCAATTCGCCGACGGAAGCAGCTTCCTTGGCGGTTTCAGCGCCCCATTGGGAGAGTTCTCGACGCTAACATACATGACAACATTCGGTGACCTTGGTGCTCGCGGCAGCGATGCGTACAGCCACAGCGTCGTCGTTGACACCGCGCTTACCGAAAACCTGAACTGGGTTGTTCAAAGCGACCTGCTTCGTGTTGATAGCACTGGCGAAGACAATGTTGGGCTTAACCAGTACTTCCTGTACAGCATCAACGAGTGTTTGGGCGTTGGCTCACGGCTTGAGTGGTGGAAAGGTGACTCGCTCACAGGTTACGCTCCTCACGGTGGCGTTCTTCCGGCAACTGGATCACACTCATACTACGGTGCAACTTTCGGCGTCAACTACAAGCCGCACGCAAACATTGTGGTCCGTCCTGAGTACCGCGTCGACTGGTCGCCAGTGCTGGGTTATGAACAAGGATACTTCGGTGTCGATGTCATCGCACTGTTCTAATTTAAATTCTCGATCAGATGTATACTGCATAGTTGCGGTAAGGCATTGCCATTTCGATTCCATTGACGGCAGCTCCGATCGGGGCTGCCGTTTTTGCATTGTGGAGTATGAGGATGGACTTCGCGACACGAAAACGTAACAATGAATTTAGACTACTGTTCCCTTTTCAAGGTCGAAAATCATGAGTTGGCAAGCACTAACCCGTTCCACCATTTTCGCGTCAACGTTATTTCTAATGACCGTGCCAGTGTTTGCTCAGGATGGATCGGCAACGGAACTCAAGGAAGCCAAACTGGAAACAGAAATCCATGTAGTTGAGGGTGAAATGCCGCGCTCAAACAGTCTTCCCGCAAAGCCGAATGTCCGCAGGTTACCGAGAAATACAGTCGGCCATGCAGCAGCCAACCATGCGTTGGCAAAACCGAAAACGGAAATCAAAATTGAACTTTTGGATGATATGACCAAGCCTGTCTTAACCATGGATGTCACCGGCGGCTATCGAATGAGGTCACCCGATGGATTTGAGGAGACGCCGATGCTGCAGGTGTTTTCCGATGGTCGCATCCTCACCGGACGGAAATCGCCGTTGGTGAAAGAGGTCGAAGGTCAGCTGGATCTGGTTGAGCTCAAATCGCTGCTCGTTTATGTCGCTGACGATTGTCGCTTCTTTGATATCACCTCTGAGATGGTAACGTCAGACCTTACAGCCAAGCGTGTTGGCCAAATCATGGACGCACCCACAATGAAGTTCACCGTCGATCTGAAAGAACATTCGAACGCAGTCGACGTCTACGCACTTCCTAATGTTGCCGGGGAATTTGCAGATGTGCCATCCGTCGCATCGATGGTTGCGATCGCAAGCCGATGTCGTCACATCATTTCGATGACTCGACTTGGGTCCGTAGAAGAAGCCTCAGTGGCGCTTACATCGGTGAACCGCTCGCTTGCCGAAAAAGCTCCGGATGCTCCTCAATTCACGATGGAAAATTTACAGTACGCGGAACAATTCGTCGATGAACGCCGCAGCGCGACATTCACTCAAGAGTTTTCCGATGCAGGCAAGTCGATGATGGCCTACGCAACTTTTCAAGTTGATGCCAAGGGTGATGAGTCGGTAAACTTGAATGTCATTCCACAACGTGGCCAGTGAGTACGTTAGAATCAACGCTGACGCGGCTTCATTCCCTACTGAATCGAAACATCCATGCACGCTATCAACGTTGCCGAGAAACTTTCGTCGTTTTCCCAACAGTGGCACCCGCGTCGCATCGCGACCGTTGACAACATGCAAGTCATCGTTGCAAGGATCAGCGGCGAGTTCGTTTGGCACAAGCACGACGACGAAGACGAGCTGTTTTTCGTTCAAAAAGGAACGCTTGAGATGCAGTTCCGCGATCGTACCGAGATTGTCAACGAGGGCGAATTGATCGTTGTACCCAAAGGAGTCGAACATTGCCCACGGACGCGTGACGGCGAGGAAGTTCATCTCATGTTGTTCGAACAACTGGCCACGAAACATACGGGTGAACGTCAAACAGAGAAGACGGTCGAAGCCTATCCTGAAATCTGAATCGCCTGTCAATCCTTTTTGGACGGAAGCGAAACTTCTCGAATCCAATCTTCACTCCGATTGTTTCGTTGAGCGCCAGCCTTTCGTTCCTTAGATTCATCCATCATTTCGGGATACTCGATGAACACGCCGGCGAGAAATCTCTCGCCTTCAGGGATCCCAAGAAACTCAAACATTTCTGGACTGCGAAACCTCCCGCCACTGGACCAGTACGTCCCCAGGCCCTGTGCGGTTAACATCAGCAACAGACTTTGCACCATCGCTGATGCTGCCGCCAAATGCTCTTCATCCCGTATGACTTGATCTTGACGAGTCAGCTTTGAACTCCTTTGGCTTTCTGCTGTATAGAATTCAGGCAACCACGTCACGATCACCAGCGCGTTGCATCCGGCTGCCAGCCGCGGCTCTTTCGACATAACCTGAAGTCCATCCCTCAAGTGCAATGCCGCTTTCCGAGCTTCGCCGTGCCACAATACATAGGCCCTCCAAGGTTCCGCAATTCCGTCGACATTCCTCGGATAATGAAATGGCGCCCAACCTGCAGTTTTGATCGCATCGAGAACGATGCCCCGATTCCGAACCGCAATATTTGCCGGAACCGTCTGATGCGATTCCACGTCGCACGTTACTTTTTCGGTTTTTCGTTCGCGAACGACGATTGCGAGATCTTTGGCGAGTTGTTTTCGGTTCATGAAGCTCTGTTGTGAATTTGATTCTTGGGCTCTAGACGTTGGCACTCAGCCGCATCAGTTCAAACTAATCTTTAGGCCATCGACGTTCATTTGCAATAAAGCTTCGGCGTTCCCTTTGGCATCGTCAACCGGGTGATGCGTATGCGCAGTCTTCCGCAGATGCTTAAAGTCCACGAACGTATCTTTCATCATTCCTTTGTACAACGAACCAAGATTCGACGACGAATGGCCAAATGGATTGGCACCCATGAAGCGGTGAAAGTACCAATTGATAAACTGCCAATCAAATCCGTTATTATCTGAGATGAACTGAGGTCGGCCGTTGCTGTTGGCGGCAATCCATTCCGCAAATTGATTCATCACTTCAGCTGGATCATCGAATGACTCGGTTTCCTTTCGACTAAAACGGCTGACCGCTAACGCATTCGGGAGGTACTTGCTCGAAATTGGTTTTAGCTGACCGTAGAACGTTCGTTTAAGCGACGGTTCAACAAGCACCGCACCAAACGAAATCATCGAATAGTCTCCCGGAATGGGGCCGTCCGATTCGATATCGACCATGATCTGGCTCACAGAATTCTCCTTGTGCTGATTCGGCATTTCTTCGCAAAGGACGACTCAAATGATGATGGTTCGGTTACGGAAATGCACAAAAAAACGCAGCCAATGGCCACGCTTATTGAATTATTGTAATGTCGATCGTTGCTCTAAGTTCCCATTGTTGGGAGCAGTTCTTGTACCATCGTGATCGCGGCAGGGCCAACGAGCACCACGAAGATACCGGGGAAAATACAGAGTACCAACGGGAAGATCAAAGCAACCGCAGTCTTCGATGCCTTCTCTTCGGCTCTTTGCCTTCGGCGAACGCGCATCGAATCGCTTTGCGTCCGAAGTGCTTTACCGACACTGGTACCGAATCGGTCAACTTGAATCAAAACGTTCGCCAACGTCTTCAAGTCCTCTACGTCGTTCCGTTCAGAAAGGTCATGCAGAACTTTCTCACGCGTCTTTCCCATTTGCAACTGGTGGTTGCACTGATTGAATTCGCCTGCGATCACCGGGTGTGCCTTTTCAAGTTCCTCGGACACCTTCCGCATCGCCTGATCCTGTCCTAGACCAGCTTCAACGCAAACGACCATCAAGTCGAGTGCATCTGGTAGACCAAGGAATATTTTTTCTTTACGCTTACTGGCAAGGAAACCCAAAATGATTCCTGGCAACAGGAAGAATAACAATGCGATTCCAGCTGCATAAAGAGCAGCAGTTGTCGTGAAGCCTTTAAGAAACAATGACCCGACCCCGCCCATGAACAAACCGAAAAGTCCACAAAGAACTTGAATCGAAAGGAACATTTCGACGGCGTTATCGTTTCGGAAGCCAGCTGAATCGAGCTTGACCTTCATCTTGTTGACGTCTTTTTCGTTTTTCGGTTGAATCGCACTTGAAAGCGCAGGGCTGGCTTTCGTCAACAGCTTGTTGATTCCGTCACGTGTACTGTTGGCTTGCGGTTCCTCCTCCACTTCTCCACGAGCACGACGTCGCATTTGATCGAGTCGAGACTCGCTCCGAGTTTCCCTGTTGAAGAGCGTGTCGAACATCAGCCACAGTCCGACAGCGATCGCAACGAAAATTGCGACCGGAGTTACGTAGCTCATATCCAGTGCTAAAATAATCATGTGCCGCGCCTATACTTTGATGTTAATAATTTTCTTGATCCAGAGAGCGCCAACGACCTGCATAACGATCGCGACAGCCAACATCTGGTGTCCCATAGGCTCTTCAAAGAGCTTCATGACGTATTTGTAATTCAGTTTGAGCATTACAGCGAACAAGATTGGCGGCATCGCCAATAGTACGGAGCCTGAAATTCGGCCTTCTCCCGTCAGAGCCTGAATCATTCCTTTGATCTGCATTCGCTCACGAATCAACGTGCCGATCTTGTCGAGGATCTCTGCGAGGTCACCACCCGTCTGACGCTGAAGGATCACGGCAGTAGCGAAGAATCGAAGGTCTAGGTCAGGAATCCGATCGCACATTTGTTCAAGGCTATCAACAATTGTCGAACCAAGATTTTGCTGCTCGTATGCCGTGTGGAACTCAGGCCCCAGCGGTCCGGGACACTGTTGTCCCACCAGTTGGATTCCAGCCGGAAGACTCTGGCCAGCTCGCATTGCTTGAGCCATCAAGTCGAGTGCTTGAGGTAACTGATGGGCGAACTTCTTTAGTCGTCTGCCACGTTTAAACCAGACATAAATGTACGGAAAGGTCGCCAGCAGAATGCCCAATAACGGAGCCGCCCACATAAGCTTGGCGGGCAGAACCATGAACGCAAGAACTGCTGGCACAACCCCAAGGCCGATGGTCATCATCAGAAAATTCGCGACCGAAAGTTCCACGCCCGACTGTTCAATGAATACTCGAACATTGAACCTTTTGATCAGTGCCTGGAAGAACGACTCGATCCCGTTCGGTGCTTCCTCAAGGGGCGACCGAAGGATCGAACTTTGCGGCCCCTCCTCTGCGCCGACAGTGCCACGTCCGCCATTTCGAGTTAAGGTCGCCAGTCGATCGTCGAGCTTTTCGTTGTCGCCCATGAAGAGGAGCGACACCGTGAATATCGCGCCTGCGACTCCAAGCGTGATCAAGCCAATGATTATGTAAATTCCCATCGTGGTTTCCTGCGGTTTTGACCGTGGCCGGAGGGAACCGGCTCTTTGTTTCAGGTTTCAGTTGGTTGGCTGGCGTGGCCGTTTAAATCGAATTGGGAAATCGAGGTTCCTGATGAGAATGTCGTTGCATCCATTTCGCGTTGCGGCGGAAGCCTCGATTTCCCGGTTCGCATCAGCAAAAACTCTTAGTCTTCCATCATCACACGTTCGCGGAAAATACTGGAAGGCAACGTGATACCCATCTGCTCCAACTTTTCCATGCATTTTGGCCGAACGCCGGTACTGAGGAAGCGACCCTTCGCTCGTCCGTTTTCATCAACGCCCAGCTTTTCGTACCTGAAGATATCCTGCATGATGATCGTGTCATTCTCCATGCCACAAACCTCAGTGATCGCCGTTACTTTTCTTGGACCACCCTGCAAACGGTTGGCCTGAATGATCAAGTCAACCGCACTTGCGATCTGAGTACGCATCGCTTTGATAGGCAGGTCGAATCCACCCATCATGATCATTGTCTCCATACGAGCGATACAGTCACGCGGCGTATTAGCGTGCGTCGTGGTGAGCGATCCTTCATGACCTGTGTTCATCGCCTGAAGCATGTCAAGCGTTTCCGGACCACGACACTCACCGATAATGATTCTTTCTGGACGCATACGAAGACAGTTTTTAACCAAGTCGGTCGCAGTAACCTGCCCCTTGCCTTCAATGTTGGGGGGCCGCGTCTCCAGTCGGACAACGTGATCCTGTTGCAACTGAATTTCGGCCGCGTCCTCAATCGTAACGATACGGTCTTCGTTGGAGATGAAGGCAGACAGCGTGTTAAGCAACGTCGTCTTACCAGAACCGGTACCGCCGGAGATCACTATGTTCAATCGAGCCTTCATTGCCCCTTCAAGCAACATCACCATTTCTGGCGTGAACGCTTTGAAGTTGAGCAGGTCCTCCAGTTTCAGCGGATTGGAACCAAAACGGCGAATTGACATCGCGGCCCCATCCAGCGCCAAAGGAGGAATAATCGCGTTAACACGAGAACCGTCCGTCAAGCGAGCATCCACCATGGGACATGTCTCGTCAACACGACGGCCAACTTTGGAAACGATTCGGTCAATGATCTGCAACAGGTGGGCGTTGTCGCGGAATTCGACGTTCGTCTTTTCCATCTTTCCGCCACGTTCACAATAGATATTCTTGGGACCGTTAATCAGAATATCACTGATCTTTGGATCCTTCAGCAGGATCTCGAGCGGCCCCAAACCAAACGTTTCGTCGAGGACTTCCTCCACAAGTCGATCACGCTCGTTGCGATTAAGCAAGTTTTGCTCACTGTCGCAAAGTCTTTCGACGATTCCGCGAATCTCTCGCTTAAAGATTTCACCGTCGAGATCATTGACCTTACTGAGATCGAGTTTCCCAATCAGCTTCTGGTGAATCCGCTGCTTGAGTTGATCGTATTCTGTGGCAGCTGTTGCGTTGCTTGCGTTAGTACTCATGACAATCCGTGGCAGTACAGTTCAATGACAGACCATGCGCAATCCCGATACTGCGGGGTCTGAGAAAAGTACGTCACTGCCGAGCAACCGGCTGGAATTTTGGCAAAACTTTTTGTGAAAATGCCGGACAGGAAGTCTATGAGTGTTACAGAAGCGATATGGCGAAAAATTTGAGAATCTCTAAAGCCCGCCTAGTCAATCACTCAGGCGACAAATGTGAACATTACAACGAACAAGCCGAGAAATAGTCCAATCGCAATCGAAATCAGGAAAAACAACCCCGCAACGGCAAATGCTCGCGGAAACGTAGTTGGCAGCTGCACCCTGACCATCGCCGAAAGAATAAAGTAGCCCATTATCACGACCAGAAACTGCACCAATATAAGTGCCTGAATCTGAGCCGCGCCGAGTGACGCGAGCAAGAACCCAAGAATAATTCCTAGGAATACCTGGAGCAAACTCGTGGCGATACAAATTAGAAATGCCTTTCCAAATTCTGGCGCAGGAACGCCGTATTCGAAACGCGGTCGATCGGGATAGGCATTCAACAATGGCGTCGTAGGCGATGCGTAGGGGCTATCAAATGAAGGCACTTCTTCGGAATAGGTCTCGGTTGAGGGGACATTTGGCATCTGCATTGGGAACTGATGCACTGCCACGTCTTCATTCGCACCTCCAAAGTACTTATTGAAAATCGAGCAGGCCGCACGCAGTATCACGGCACCGATGAGCGATCCGATCAAGCATTGGACCAGTAGACCGAACAACATGGCAGGAAGAACCAGCACATCAACTCCGCAAATTCGAACACAGATTTGAGCAACAGTCAGTCTCGATAACGACTGCAGATCCACAATGGGAACGATACGATCAGGCAACAATATCGTCAACAACATGCCCGTGCACGTCGGTCAAACGAAAACGACGGCCTTGGTAGCGATACGTCAGCAGTTCATGGTTGATGCCTAGCAAATTCAAAACCGTCGCCTGCCAATCGTGAACGTGGACGCCATCCTGCACAACGTTCCAAGCGTAGGGGCAAGTTTCCCCATACTGAAAACCGGGCTTCACGCCGCCGCCAGCCATCCAGAGACTAAAAGCACGGCCGTGATGGTCGCGGCCGTGCTTCTTCTTATTGTTGATATCGCCTTGGCCAAACACCGTTCGCCCAAATTCGCCGCCAAAAATGACCAGCGTATCGTCCAACATTCCTCGCTGTTTCAGATCTTGGACCAATGCGGCAGCTGGCTGGTCCGTGTCTTTGCACTGAATTTCTAACTGAGTCGGAATGTTGCCGTGTTGATCCCAGCCAATGTGCATCAGTTGTATGAAGCGAACATCCTGCTCGGCAAGCTTACGAGCCAGCAAGCAATTCCTCGCGAATGATCCGGCGCGATGCACATCCGGCCCGTACATGTCCAGAATATGTTTCGGTTCATTCGAAATGTCGGTGACTTCCGGAATACTGGTCTGCATTCGATACGCCATTTCGTACTGCTTGATCCGAGCCTCAATTTCCGGATCACCGTAGTCGTTTAGCTTTTCTTGATTCAGATCCGCAAGACGATCGAGCATCTTTCGCCGAAGCGGGCGCGGCATACCTTTCGGATTCGAAAGATAGAGAACCGGATCGTCGCCACTGCGAAACCGAACGCCCTGGTGCTGTGACGGAATGAATCCGCTGCCCCAGTAGTAGTCGTACAGCAATTGGCCACAAGTGTTTTCACGGTCACGTGAATTCATCACAACGTACGAAGGCAGATTCTTGTTCAAGCTTCCAAGCCCGTACGAAAGCCAGGCTCCCATGCTGGGCCGACCTGGAATTTGCGAGCCGGTCAAAAAGAAAGTCGCCGCAGGAGCATGATTGATGGCTTCCGTATTCATGGACTTGATCAGACAGATCTCGTCAGCGATCGCGCCTGTATGCGGAATCAACTGCGAGAGCATCATTTTTGATCTCCCCCAAGCCTTGAACGGCTTGAGTGGAGGCAGGACGGGTAACTGCTTTTGTCCACTGGTCATCGTGGTCAGACGTTGCCCCTGCCGAACCGAATCAGGAAGTTGCTCACCGCGGCGGGATTCGAGTTCTGATTTATAATCGAACAAGTCGACGTGCGATGGCCCGCCGCTCATCATCAAATAGATCACCCGTTTGGCTTTGGCTGGATGATGGGGACCATCAGGCATTCCTTCGGCCTGATTTCCGAAAGCTAGTTCTTCCGACAACAGCGAACCGAGCGCCGCTGCGCCAATCCCAGTTGCTGCTCGGCCAAAAAATTGGCGTCGAGTGTTGTGTTGGTGGTTTTGTTCAAGTGGATTCATTGGAAGTGCGGGCAAGTTCGAAGGATTTAGTTTTCAGTTTGAAGAGCAAACTTACTCTCGAGTCATAAATTCGTCGGTGTTCATCATGATTTGCACGACGCTGGAAAGCGAAGCCAATTTCAATTGAGACTCAACATCGTCCGGCACCGCGACCGCGTCGCCAACTGAGACAAACGCGACTGCCTCATCAACATTCTGCGCATAGAATTTAGAACTCTCTTCCATCGCCGCCAAAAGCGAACCAAGCTCGGCCTGTTTTGGCTTGCGACCGACAGCGCGCTCAAACGCAAGACACAGAATCACAGCATCGCCCTGCCCTTTCGTTTCCTGCAAGACTTCGCTAGCGAGGCGACAGAATGCTTCCACATAGATCGGATCGTTAAGCAAAATCAATGCTTGTAGCGGCGTATTGGTTCGCGAAGGTTTCACAACGCAAGTCTGCCGGTTCGCCGAATCAAACATGTTCGGCGGCGGAACCGTTCGACGCCAAAATGTGTACAGACTACGGCGACGCAGGCTTTTTCCTACAGAAGCTTCATACCCAAAATTCTCGAGACTAAACTCTTTCCACAAACCGTCCGGCTGGTACGGATAGACTGGCGACCCGCCCGTTGTTCGATCCAGCAAACCAGATGTGGAAAGTGCCGCGTCGCGGATCAGCATCGCAGGCAATCGATATCGCGGGCTTCGGGCCAATAGGTCATTTCCCGCATCGATGTCGTTCAGATCTTTTCGGAACCGTGAACTCTGCAAGTAAGTTTCCGACGTGACGATCAGGCGATGAAACTTTTTCACATTCCAGCCGCTTTCCATAAACTCAACCGCCAACCAATCCAGCAATTCTGGATGGCTTGGCAAATCACTCTGCACGCCGAAGTCTTCCGAGGTTTTAACAATTCCTGTACCGAAAAACGTTTGCCAGAATCGGTTTACCGCAACACGACTGGTCAGAGGATTCTCACGATCAACCAACCACTTTGCCAATGACAACCGGTTAGCTTCTGCGCCATCGGGTAAAGAAGGCAAGAAATGTGGCACATCCGCCGTAACTTCGTCTCGAGGCGCATCGTAGACGCCACGATCGAACAGATGAGTCTTTCGGGGCTCCTCTTTGTCCCGCATGACCATCACGCTAATGATCGCTTCTTGGACCTTACGCTTCTTCCCGTTGAACTGGTTCTCTTGCTGCTTTAGTGACTTCCATTCCTCTTTCCCAACATTGAGCACGTACCAATTTTTCAGAAGTGTCTCTTCCCCCTGATTGCGTTCTTGCGGCATTTTCGTCAACGCATTGAAAACATTCCGATCCATGGTTGGAGGATCGTTGCGGGCTTCCGATTCCCACGCTCGCAACGCTGTCACGATTTCTTCGTCTGCTTTCTTTAAGGCTTCGACGACTGGTTTGATTTCCAAATCGACTTTCTTGAGCTGCTCCGTTTGTTCATCCGTGGGCATTTCAATGAATGGAGTTCCGACCTGCAACCGACCTGTTCTTCGATTCACGCCGCCATTTTCATCGACACTATTGAAGTAAGCGAAAAACTGATAGTAATCCTTTTGCGTGATCGGATCGTATTTATGATCGTGGCACTGCGCACAGGCCATCGTCAAACCAAGCCAGGTCGTTGCCGTCGTGTCCACGCGATCAAAGACGTAGTTGTTCCGTTGTTCTTCGGCGATCGCACCGCCTTCTCCGTTGAGCATGTGGTTCCGATTGAAGGCCGTGGCTACCAACTGGTCCTGCGTTGGGTTTGGCAACAGGTCACCTGCAACCTGCTCAATCGTAAATTGATCGAACGGCATGTTGTCGTTCATCGCTTCAACAACCCAATCTCGCCATGGCCACTGAGATCGATCTCCATCCTGTTGGAAGCCGTTCGAGTCTGAATACCTTGCCGCGTCCAACCACGGAAGCGACATTCGTTCGCCATAGTGCCTACTAGCGATCAGCTTGTCAGCCAAACCTCCGATCGCACGATCGGGATCCGATTCGTGTGCCTTAAGAAACTGCTGTGAATCCTCAGGAGTCGGCGGAAGACCAATCAAATCGAGAAACAGCCGTCGCACCAAAACGTTCGGCTCAGCCCGCGGCGAAGGAGCGATACTTTTTGATTCCAGTTTCGCAAGGACGAATCGGTCAATCGGATTCCGAACCCATTTTTCATTCTTCACTTTGGGAATACCCGGCCGCTCGATCTTTACGAAAGCCCAGTGAGGTTCGTATTCGCCTCCCTGTTCAATCCATTTCCGGAGAATCTTCTTTTCACGATCGGAAAGCGATCGACCACTCTCCGGGGGCGGCATCTGTTCGCCCGGTTCAACTGAGAAAATTCGAGCGATCAGTTCGCTGTCGTCCGGAAAGCCAGCTTCAATCACGTCCTCGGCCCCGTCTGTGGTGTCAAATCGCAAGTCGGCCTCCCGATGGTTGGGATCGGGGCCATGACAATAAAAACAGTTCTCAGAGAGAATCGATTTGACGTGGAAGTTAAACGAGATCTTCTCAGGCAACGGCTCGTCGGCTTCAGCCGACGCGAAACTTGCGAGCGCGAACACGGCAAATGCAATCAGGCTCAGAATTCTTCGTTCACGCAATAGATATATCATGGCCGCTCGAGGGGAACTCCGTGGTTTAAGGAAGAACCCCATTTTAGCATGCGATCTAGGTTGTGGTTACGCCCATTGATGGCCAATCGTCCTGATGTATTCCAATGCCTCCTCAAGCTCTGTCGTTGCAATGCCCTGCTTTCGTCCGTCACGGTCGCAACGACCTAGCAACACAAGGTCATCAAAGTTCTCATTTTTCTGAAGCCGCTTTCGTTTTCTCGCACCGATCGTTTTGTCGTGCAGCTTGTGAGCCAGCATGTGGTTCTCAACAAGCCACAGGGTTCGTTCGGTAACAAAATCTTCAATCGCTTCAACGCCGGCGGAGACATGGTCGTATGGATCAATGCCCTTGCCTACATCATGCAGCAACGCCGCTAAAAGAAATTCTTCGTCCCATGGATTCGCATCGCAGGCCAAATCGTAGACCTGCAAGCTGTGGTACAGCGCATCGCCTTCCGGATGATACTGAGGATTCTGTTTGACGTTTTCAAGCGGCAGCAACAAAGAATAGAACAACTGCAACGGATCGATCTTCTGTTCGCTTTCTTCGATCGCCGCCTCGATGTCCACGCCAGGATAAAAGTTAGCCATCAGCGGAAGCAATTGAGCTTCACTGGCTTTCTCGATCGCCTTCCCTGTGATTGAGCTTTTGAAAACGAAGCTGGTTTTGCTTGCCGGATAGACAGTCAACTCGACTTCGAATCGATCTTTGATATGCACGTGCTCGTAAACCTGCCGTTCACCGTCCTTTACCACTCGCTTGCGTTCGACTTCGTAGCTGACGCCATGTGAATCGAGAATCCCGGTGATCGATTCGAGCCTGTCACAAAACACATGGATGTCGATGTCGGAGCCGGTTCGGATGTGTCCGGTCAGAACACTACCGATTAGTCGAGTACGAAACTGATCGAGGATTCTCATCATGCGAAGTGCTTCGATTCGCATTTCGAAGAGCCGCTTATCGTTCGTTTCACCTTCGAGCATCCGAGCCATGTGCTGGATCTCTTCGCGAACCTCAGCGTTGGAGGGAAGATCCTTCGGCTTAACCCAACCTTTACAACAAATTTTTGCCGCTTTCATCTTCGCGCGGTAGTACTCAGATTCTTGGCGGTCGTACATCAACCGTGCGGCTTGCCAGGCAATCTGCCGCCGCAATTTAGAAGTTGTCATCAACAAACAGCCTCGTCGGGCGTGCTTTGTTACGGGATGATAGAAAGGAATTGACCCCATCAGTCTAGCGAGGGACGCGCTCCGTGGCAAAAGGTTCGCAGGGAATGGTCAGACGCCTTACCTTTTTTCAAGCAATCGTTTTCATCGCCCCGCATTCACGTATAGAATGTAGGCGATGCCTAAATTTCGTAAATCGAACCACAAACTCTCGGCCGCAGCTAAGGATTCCGCTGATCCGCAGCCGCTGCGCGGAATTGAGAAAGTCGCGTGGTGGTCCGTTCCAATGGTAGTTGCGGTTGCCATCGGATGTGTTTCGACCTTGGGTTTCCTTGTTCTTACCCAGCCATCACCGGATGTTAAGAATATTCCCCTAGCGGTCAGCTCGCCCGGTGTCGAAATCAATTCAACAGCTGTTCCGAAAACGACGCAAGTCGTGCAGACTTTGCCAAAGAGAAATCTTTCGCCAAAGAGAAATCTTTCGCCAAAGAGAAATCTTTCGCCTCCGAGAGATGTCGAAGTTCAGCCCGAACCAGAACGTGATTCAGTAGCGAAACCTGCTTCACCGACAGTCGCAAAGAACGTTCCTTCAGATGAAAAGCTTGTCTCCGAATCACCGACGGCGGTTCCCCTGCCTGTACCCGTTGCGGCGACTTCACTAATGTCCCTTCAGTGCAGCACTGGAAAAATCTTTTTCGAAGGTCCGGGGGACATCAATTTTGTCGATTCACAGCCCTCATTGGAGGTCACCGAAGATGGGGGAGTGAAGTTTTCACAGCTTGTTTTCAACGGCACCGATTCGTCAGCTGAGCTCCCGCCAATTCCGAAGGAACAGGGCAGCCTGCTAATCATCACCAAAATGCCTGCAAGCAAAACCAGTATCTTTCTTGATAGCAATTATCAACGAATAACGTTGCGAAAAAACAGAGACGGTCTGAGATGGCGTGTTGGCGGCGAGCGAAAACTTGCGAAAATTCGTAACTTGGCGAAACAGGTTGACTTCAACCAATGGCATCACATCATCGTCACGTGGAAATCCGGAAGCGATGCGGTCCTTTTCGTGGACGGCGAAGAGTTTGACCGATATGCCTACGAGAACGAACAACCCCAGTTCCCAAACTACGAAGATATCGTTTTGGGCCGTACCCGCGGACCTAACGGACGGTATTATGAATGTCGCGTGCACAAGTTGGTGGTCTATGATCGGCCGCTTGCAGTAGAAGAGGTTGCGAAACTGAACCAGTCTGTCCGCGAAATGTATCCCTTTATTTTTAAGTAGCGACACTGCGATGGCGATCATCACTCGAGAACTGTTTAAATTTCTGCCTTCTTGCTCGGACGAAACCGGAACGACAACCGAGCGGGTTGGAATTGAGTCTCTTTTGCAGAAAGCTCTCGACGCGCCAGTCGACTATCCGTCGCTTACAGAGTGCATTTTCCCTGGTGATCGAATCGCGATCCTTGTGCAAAAAGGCTTGCCAGCGGCACGAGAGACTTTGGAATCGTTGATTCGCGTTTTGGAAGCGTCCCGGATCGAGACAGACAACATCTTGGTTGTGATCACACCGCCAATGATGAGAACGTTTGATCTGGTTGAATTCGCCGACGCTGATCCTGAAACGAAGATGCCGACCACGTATCGAATGAAATCGGACTCTCGAGACAATCCGCTTCGCTTTGATGTGCATGCAACGGACGATGTGCATTCTTCGTCGTATCTCGCCGCCAACGAACAGGGCAACCCGGTTTACGTGAATCGCTCACTTTGTGATAGCGATGTTATCTTGCCCCTGAGTTACATGACGCCGAACAAGAAGCTTTCGGATTGCCTGTACCCGGAATTCAGTACCGACGAAACGCGGGAACGCTATCGCAAGAAGGATGATACACTCGAACAGCGAATGGCTGAATCGGAACTAGCGAACGATGCGTTGGGACTGTTTTTCTCAATTGAACTAATCAGTCGCCCCGGCGATGTCATCGACGACGTGGTCTGTGGATCCCGAACTGAGATTCGAAAAATCGCGTCGGACATGCTCAAATCGCGTTGGAACGTGGCCTCCGACGTAGACTCTGATGTCGTGGTCACGACGATCGAGTCGTCAGCCGAATCAGCGACTTGGTCCAACGTCGTTCGGGCCGTCAACTCAGCTGCATCTGTGGTTGAAGGTGGCCCAATCGTCGTCTGGTCGGAGCTTGCGGATAAGCCAAATTCCAAGATCAAACTAGCCTGTTCTGCACAGTTTGAGGGATCGGTGCCAGACTCGTTGCCGAAAAAGCTGCAGCATTTCGCCAGTATTCTCTGTGAGCGTCCCGTGTATTTGAAGTCAAAACTTTCGCAAAACGTTGTCGAAGGTCTTGGTCTCGGCTTTGTCGAGTCAGCCGAATCGGTCGAACGAATTGTGCGTCCTTTCGACAAACCACTACTGATTCGAGACGGCCACTTACGCGGTTAGAGGCGACGCCTTTCCGAAAATACTGCGATCTTTTCAACTTAATCCTTCGCCAAAAACTGCTATCACGTCCACCTCTCTCCTGTGTGAAGATGTAGCAATTGAAGGAAACGAATCGAAAATACTCATGGTATCAATGATTCCATGTCGATGGATTCTCCTACGTGTATAAGTTTTGAAGGCGGCATGCGCTTTCAATTTGCCTTAATCGTGTCGGGACACGTCCCGGGAGACATCGACGATGAGAAGTTTGAGCCAAGTCTGCCTTGCTATTGCACTCGTAGCGACCCTATTCGCAGACGCTCATGGGGTAAGAGCGCAAGTCCTCGGTAATCAGGCCTTTGAGCCTGGCAGTTTTCGACAAGTCGGATCCAACATAAACCTCGGTTTACCCGGGCGGATGTGGGTCAGAACGACCGTCGCCGACCAAGGGTTGGGCTATACCGGAACCTATGCCACCTTGGGAATGAAATCCCATCTGTTCGAAGATCGATGGGATGGGCGTTGGCTCGGTGAAGCTCGGTTGCACTACAGCATCGAGAATGAAGGCTTCTTCGGAAACTTCGGTCTCGAGCGAATCTTCTCACTTGAGTCTGCTGGAGCAGATCTGGTTACCGGACTTTGGGTTGACCACGACGCTGACAAGCAAGGAGTCTACGCACACGACTTCACTCAGGTCTCGATCAATGCGGCGATCAAAACAAAGAAGTGGGACCTGATCGGAAACGGTTACTTCCCGGTTGGCGTCACGGACTACTCAACGGCTGGCCCAAGCGGCGACAACGTCTTCTTCGGCAGCAACATCCTGCTGACGCCAGGAATCGACACCGCCCTTCGCGGCTTCGACGTAACGCTGCGGATGCGACCCAAGTATCTTGCGTTCGGAAACGGAATCATCGACTTCGGTGGATACGGCTACAGCTCAGACTCAATTGACTTCTTTGGTGGTGGCCGAGCACGTCTCGGTTTCCAAACCAAGGGCGGTGCCATGATCATGGCAGAAGTGAACCACGACGACCGGTTCAGCACGACAGGTGCTCTAGGCCTCTCATGGGCATTCGGAGCTGCCGGAGCCGCAGGTAACTGTGGCGGCGGAATTGGTTGCGATCTTGCTGAGACAGTGCGCGGCGATCACATCGTACGTTTCAATCAAAGCTTCGAGCTTGCGATCGATCCTGACACGGGTCTGGCATACAACGTCTTGCACGTCAACAATACATCTGACCCGGCATTCGAAAACGGAACATTCGAAAGACCGTTTTCCACTTTGGCGGCGGCGGAAGCAGCCAGTATTGAAGACGACATCTTCTTCGTCGATCGTGGTGACGGAAGTCGCCAAGGCTTGAACACAGGCCTTGTCATGAAGGATCGCCAGAGCCTCTTGGGTGTTGGCGGACAGAACATTATCCCAATTCAGGATGGACGATTGTTCCTGATTCCTGGTGAAGGAGCACGACCCATCATCTCGAATCCTGGTGGAACGGACGTTGTCACACTCGCTAGCGAAAACACGATTCGCGGTGTGAACATCGACGGCACAGGTGCCCTCAACGGCATCCATGGCGACGGAGTTACCACCGGTACGATCGAAGACACCAACGTGACCGGCGCCGGAGAGTACGGTGTTCTTCTGGAAAGCGTTGCTGGCGACTGGAACGTACGTCGCAACATCTTCAACAACAATCTTGTTGACGGTTTCTTTGTTCGCAGCGGAGTTGATAACCGATCAGTCTTCAACTTCGAAAACAACGTCGCCAGCGGCAACGGATTCGAAGGTATTCACATCGAAAATTTCCGCGGACAACAGGTTCGCATGCTTAGCAACACGACCAGCAACAACGGTCGACATGGCGTCTACATCGCGAACTACATCGGTGCGGGGCTTGATCTGGACATCATCTCCCACGTTGCAAATAACAACATTGAAAGCGGCGTCTTCATCGAACGCGGTGACGGCGACCTCGATATCCTGAACTCGAGCTTGACCAACAATGCTGTTAACGGTTTGCACATTAGCAACTGGTCGAACTCGATCGCTGGAGACTCGACATTCATCGGCAACACAGATGGAGGGACGACCAACATCTCGGGCAACCTGTCTACCAACGTGGTTGTTGAACTGAGCGATCCAGCGAAGACTCAGGATGTCCTGATCACTGGAATCTCAATTCTTAATGGCGGACGCGGATTATTTGCTTCCGCATCCGGACTCAACACCGTCATGAATATGTCAGTTGTCGACAATGGCCAAATCTCGCAGCACCTAACTGATGGTCTGCGATTCGAAGCCAAGAACAGCGGTGAGCTCAACGTCCTCGTTGAGAACACTACCTTCCCACTCGTTCTCAATGACAACGGTCAGAGCACCGGAGCCGGCATCGCGTTCTTCGCTGATGGACCTCTGGGACAACCGGTATCCAAACTCAATGCAGTCGTACGAAACGTCACGATCAACAATGATTTGGAAAGCGGATTTGCCACGACCGTTATTGGAAACATCGGACCTGATGGAATCTCTGTCAATGGTACGGGGACTTCTCGAATCAACCTGCTGATGGAAGACTCGCGAATTGAGTCAGCAGGAGGACTTGATATCAGCATCGACAACAACGGAAACGGTGATGTCAACAACCTGTTCTTCGAGAATCTCGTGATTCGCTCCGATATTGGTGTCATCTTGAACTCGGAAGGTGGAACATTCCTTGACTTCGCTCTGAACAGTTCAGATATTCAGTCCAATGGATTGATTCGACCGATCGCTCAAGGCGGAAGCGAGAACGATCCGATTGAAGGTGGTGACCCGTTCCTTGATGCCGTCGGAAACTTTGGATTCATCGCCAATGTCACCGGAGATGCAGGAGGAGCATTGGATAACCTCACTCGAATCCAATTCACTGACAACTTCATTCGGGACTTCACATTCGAAGCTCTTACCATCAACACCTTTGGGGATGCTCAACTTCTGGCATACGTCAACTCGAACCAGATTCTGCGGAACGGTCCGGGAATTGACAACTTGGTAGAGTTTCCAATTGACGACCCAACGACATTCCAAGGTGGAGTCGCTCCAGTCGACGAGAATCAGTTGAACTTCTTTAACGGATTTGAACTCAATGCCTTTGATAACAGTCAAGTCAGTCTTCGGATGAACGCCAACACCTTCGTCAACAATTACGAACTGGGGGTTGAGCTAAACACCTTTGGCACAGCGACGATCAATGGTTCGATTAACTTCAACAACTTTGCCAACGATATTGGTCAGGATGCGGATGCGACTACAGCCGGAATCTCAACATCGTTTATCGAAGATTTGCAGGCAAGCAACAATATCAGCGGAACCATGTGTTTGACCATGTCATCGAACTCATTCCGTTCTTTGGCATCGTTCAACCAACTTTCAACGAATCCATTTCGGCTTGAACTTGATGGTGCGACAAACGGGTTTAACGCAGCGAATGCAGCGATTTTTGATCCGTTCGACACCCTTATCACCAACTCGGTCGGCATCTGTGAAGGCCTGATCTCGGACGAAGAGTTGTTCTTCACCGCTGCAGGATTCATTGATGCAGATACACCTCCGGGTGGTGGATTCGCTCCAATCGACCACAACTAGCGTTGTGAAAACGATTAAATGAAAATCAACGGCCCTTCGCCCATTCGCGAAGGGTCGTTTTTTTTTGTAGGGACCGATCTGCCAATTGACATAATTTGCACGTCAAAACGGCGCTGACCCAGATTTTGCGATTTGCTATCCTTTGTTCTCCTGCCCTCACTTCCCGTGGAGTTTTCGTTGAAAATCCTACAAGTCATTTCTGGTCGCGAGATTAATGGAGCGCTGACGTACTGCAAGTATCTGTCAGAAATGCTTGCGTCCCGCGGCCATGAAGTAACCATCCTGTGCCGGGAAAAATGCTGGTTGGAACAGACGGGGGTTGAGCGCGTTAAGTTCATCAATTGCGAATTGAACCGCAAGCCTTCCGACGTAGGGCGGATTCGAAGCTGGATTCAGCACGAAGGTATCGATGTTGTTCATACGCACATGAGCCGTGCTCATGCGTTCGGCGTAATTTTGAAAATGACTGCTGGCGTTCCCGTCATCGCGACCGCCCACAACCGCTCCTTCCAGATTCACTGGAGAATGAATGACTATGTGATTGCAAACTCTCAAGCGACCATGGAATACCAGCGAAGAGTCAACCGCGTCAGCGAATCGAACCTTGAAAAAGTACTTTGCTTCACCGATCTGCAACGATTCAAAGACGTCACAAATCGTGACGTCAATCGCATAAGACGCCAATTACGAGTCGATCCTGAAGATTTCCTTTGCGGTTGTGTTGGCGAAATCATCAAACGCAAAGGCCAAGTCTACCTGTTTCAGGCACTCAAGCGAATCGTTGCGGCTGTGCCAAATTTCAAGCTTGTCCTTCTCGGACGGTTCCGTCGCGAAGAGCCCTATACGCAGAAATTGCGGTCGATTCTGCTCAAAGAACAACTATTCGGCCGCGTTAAGTGGCTTGGTTTACGTGAGAACGTCCAAGATTTCATGACTGCATTTGATTTGCTCGCAGTGCCATCCGTCGAGGAACCTCTAGGTCTGGTGGCCGTCGAGTCCCTAGCTGCTGGCACGCCGGTCGTTGCGGCAAAAACGGGCGGACTTCCAGAGATCGTCAAAGACAACCAGTGCGGATTGCTAGTCCCACCTCAGGACCCTGACGCGCTCGCTGACGCCATCATCAAACTGGCAATTGACAAATCGACTCGTGATAAAATGGGATTTTACGGGCAGCAATTCGTTCACAAAGAGTTCGAGACGGGAGAACTCTGCGATCGTGTCGAGGAAATTTATCAGCAGGTGATATCCCGTCGTCTCAGCAAAGCTGGTTAGGCAATTGCTTGTTGTAATACCCGCAAAACAAATCTCTCTAGGCAAGGATGCGTGAAATCTCTTTAATGCATTCTTCATGGATGAGAAACCGTCACTCGGAATAGGAAATCTGGGCATGAGGCGATTGCAAGAACTGGCAGAATCCATCGGCGCAACGGTTGCCGGATCACAGCAAGCTGAGATTCTCGGCGTTGCGACGATAGCGCGAGCCAAGCAAGGCGACATTACGTTCGCTCGAACGCAGCAGCACTACGACGACTTTCTCAATTCCAGCGCGGAAGCCGTCGTTGTCTCCAACACCGTCGCGCTTGTTACAAGCCGCAACGCAATTATCGTTGGAAACGTCCTCGAATCATTCACTGAGATCGTGAAGTTGTTTCGCCCTCCAGTGACACGAACGCCGATCGGCATCAGCCCACAAGCAATCGTTAGCGATTCAGCCATCATTGCTGAAGACGTCAACATTTATCCCGGCGCCGTCATTATGGCTGGAGCAAAAATTGGGGCGGGTACCGTCGTGTATCCAAAAGTTACGGTGATGGAAGATTGCACCATTGGGGCTAACTGCACGCTCTTTCCAGGTTGCGTGCTTTATGACAATACCGAGCTTGGCGACCGTGTCATTCTTCACGCGGGCGTTGTACTTGGCGCATACGGCTTCGGTTACGACTCCTCAGCCTCTGGCCACAAACTTTCCGCACAGCTTGGGAATGTCGTCATTGGCAACGACGTTGAACTTGGCGCAAACACGACCATTGATCGCGGCACATTTGATTCCACCACAGTCGGCGACGGCACGAAAATGGACAATCAAGTGATGGTTGGCCACAACTGTGAAATCGGACAACACAACTTATTCTGTTCCCAAGTCGGAATTGCGGGTAGCTGCACAACGGGTGACTTCGTCGTCATGGGAGGACAAGTCGGTCTTGGAGATCATCTCAACGTGGGAGACAACGTCGCCATTGGAGCCAAATCAGGCTTGATGCATGACGTTGAATCAAACCAACGTGTCCAAGGAATCCCGGCACGCCCGGCTCGGCAAACGATGCAGATCCTGGCCACCATTGGAAAACTACCTGAGATGCGAAAAGAACTTAAGCGTCTTCAGAGTAAGATCGAATCGTTGGAATCAGCTGATGGTTTCGAACAGGTGCGCGACGCTGCTTGAAATTCTCGCCCTATGCAAAATGATAAAAAAATTGGGTTGATCGCCGGCTGGGGAAATTTTCCAATCCGGGTCGCAGAATCACTCGTCGCTCAAGGCTACGAAGTAACCTGTATCGCCGTCAAAGGCCATGCTGATCCATCACTGAAAGACATCTGTCAAAGTTATCGCGAATTCGGGATTGGGAAAATGGGCTCGCAAGTTCGCTACTTGCGAAAAGCGGGCATCACTCAAGCCACAATGGCGGGCAAAATCTTCAAGACGATTCTCTTCGAGCCATTTTTTCTAATGAGGCATTGTCCAGATCTGACGTTCTGGCGCCACTTCTTTCCCGTGATCCTGACGAAAACTCGCGATGGAAAAGACGATACACTGCTGGCGACTGTAGCCGAACTTTATGCTTCCGGAGGAATCATGTTTGCACCTGCAACTGACTTTGCACCTGACCTACTCGTGGGCGAAGGAGTGCTGACGAAGCGAAAGCCAACCGAAACGCAGAAGAAAGACATCGATTTTGGATGGACGATGGCTCGCGAGATGGGGCGAATGGACATTGGCCAGTCCGTCGTCGTGAAGCATCTGGCTGCGATCGCGATCGAAGCCATTGAAGGTACTGACGCGTGTATCACTCGTGCGGGACAGCTTTGCAAATCGGGCGGCTTCACCGTCGTAAAAACCGCCAAACCAAAACAAGACATGCGTTTCGACGTGCCAACGGTTGGAATCGGAACCGTTGATTCCATTCACTCAGCTGGCGGCAGAGTTCTTGCAATCGAAGCGGGGCGAACGATTATGATCGATCAGGAAGAAACGATTGCCCTCGCCAACAAGCTTGGAATTTGCATCGTTGCGAAGAAAGATACGTCTGCCGTCGTGTAAACGAAGACCCGCAGAGAACTCAGCAGCACGATCAACCGTGCTTGTGCCACGATTGCCGGCGACACAACCAAGTCCATGCGATTCCCGACGAACTTGGCCTTCGCGTTGCGTCATTTTAGCCAAACGAAAGGGAATTCCCCTAATGATGTTTATCTTTTGCATCATTGAATCGCCTTGATGATGCGTTGATTCATCATTCGCGATCTTTACGCAATTTCACAAAAAGAGACCTGCATCGTTGCAAATAAAGTCCCAAATTTAGGTGTCTGAAGCCTATCTTTGAGCCAACTTCGCGATGCTTACGCAGTTAACATTTGAACCGACCAATGCCCCTACTGACCAGGATGCAGTCGAAGATTGGATCGGATCACTTCAGGTCCCGTTCCTCTGGAATTTGACGCCGTCATTAGTCCAAACGAACATCTCTCGACCCAACGTAGTTTTCGCGAAACGTAAAAGACAAACAGAATTTTCTGCCGGACGACAATCAGCAGAAAGCCTGCTCAAGCGATTTGGCAATTGGCATCAGGTTGGGGTCAACGCCGATCGATCGCCCGCGTGGCCCACTGGATTCATCGGCTCAATCTCACACAGTCAAAGCTGGACATTGACTTCGGTCGCCCAAGACGGCGACCTCAAATCAATCGGCATCGACACCGAGTCCGTTGTTGATTCGATGACCCGCGAAGAAATCCAGCAGGACATCGCGACGTCAGAAGAATGGAAAACGTGCGAGAAAACGAATCTAAATCAGAACCAGATATTCAGCGTCGTTTTTTCGGCCAAAGAAGCTTTTTACAAATGCTGGTATCCGCAGACGAAAGCTTACTTTGGATTCGAGCACGCCATCGTCGATGCCGCGTCGCCAACAAGCATTCATATTTGCATGACGGAATCCAATCCAAATTTCGGAATGGTTCCGAACCCTCTCGAGGTCTTTTTTCACGCAACGGATGAAGACGTTTTCACCATGACGTGGATGGAGCTCGCGTAACATGGACCATCTCGAATATTATAATCAGATCAATGACAAGACTGGCCGTGATTTTCCGGACATAACACTGCACGCATTGATTCAACAGCAGTGTAAAGAAACCCCAAACGCGATCGCGACTCTCGATGGTGAAAGGCAGCTCACATACGCTCAACTGGATGAGCAAAGCGACCAACTTGCTGCGTGGTTAAACTCGCAAGGAGTCGGTCGCGGAGATCTGGTCGGGCTCTGCTGTGACCGCGACGCTGACATGCCCGCTCTGATGGTCGGAATCATGAAGTCCGGAGCTGGGTATGTTCCGCTCGATCCTGACTATCCTGCCGATCGCCTGATCTACATGGTTGAGAACTCAGGAATCAAGCACGTCATCGCTCACAGCGGACAATTGCATCTGACGGATCAGTTCATCAAACCCACAACCATCATTGATCGCGACTGGGACAAAGTCGCGAAAACCGATAAATCCACGGAAGCAACATCCAACACGCTCGACCCACAGTCGGATGTTGCTTACGTGATCTATACTTCCGGCTCGACCGGAAAACCCAAAGGCGTACTCGTTCCGCATCGAAGCGTCGTCAACATGCTTTGGAGCATGACCGAATGGCCAGGTTTCACGGCGAAGGACCGAATCCTTGCGACGACAACGCTCTCGTTTGATATCAGCGTCGCCGAAATGTTCCTGCCGCTGATCACCGGTGGTTCCGTTGCCGTCATTGATCGTCAGTCCGCCAAGGATACGAATGCTCTCGTGGCAGCGATCGAAAACTTCGACGTCACATGCATGCAGGCCACGCCAGCGATGTGGCGGATGATCGTCGAAGCCGACTTTGTCGGAAACGACAACCTGAAGTTCATCACGGCGGGCGAACCGTTGCCTCGCGACCTAATCCAGCCAATGCTCGACCGTTGTGGCGAAGTCTGGAACCTCTACGGACCTACCGAAACGACTGTCTACTCATCGGGAACTCAAGTCACGTCTGATCAAGGTCGAATTCTGATCGGCGTTCCGGTCTCCAATACGCAAATCTACATCGTCGACGAAAATGATCAGCTCTGTCCACCGGAATCCGCAGGTGAACTGTTGATCGCCGGCGAGGGCATGACGCTTGGCTATCTAAACCGCCCCGACCTCAACGCAGAAAAGTTTACGGTTTGGAATGGCACAAAAGTCTACCGAACAGGGGACCTCGCAAAGATCACCGAAGACGGGCAGATTGAACACCTCGGTCGTATCGACAATCAGATCAAGTTCAACGGTCATCGAATCGAGCTCGGCGAAATCGACGCTGCGATGGCAATACAGGACGGAGTCCGCCAGGCCGCAACGGTCCTGCGAGAAGATCGTCCAGGCGACAAACGTCTTGTCGGCTACCTGTTGGCGGCCGACAATTCCAAGCCAAACGTCTCTCAAATCAGAAAGAATATCTCAAAGTCGTTGCCTGACTACATGGTTCCCAACATCATCACGATTGTTGACGAATTCAAATACACTCCCAGCGGAAAACTCGATCGAAAAGCATTTCCACCGCCATCCACGGCTCGTCCTGATATCGGTATTGACTACGTAGCGCCACGCACTGACTCCGCAAAGCACCTGGCTGAACTCTGGTGCGAAGTACTACAGATCGATCGCGTCGGCATAAGAGATAACTTCTTCGAGCTTGGTGGGAACTCAATCCGTGCCGTCAAATTGGTTGCTTCCGTCAAGAAAACGATGTGCCTCGAAATCAGTGGAGCAGAGTTCTTCGACAACTCAACCATCGAAGCGTTGCTGGGATTGGCAGACAAAAAGCAAAAGCTGCTCGAAACGCTTCGAACGAATTCCTCACGCAACAACGAAGGCACCGGCCAATACGCGATCGTCGGAATGGCGGCTCGCATGCCCGGAGCCCGAGATCTGAAACAATATTGGGACAACTTGGTTAACGGTGTCGAGTCGATCAAGTTCTTCACGAAGGAAGAATTGGATGCCACGCTCGACTCGCGAGATACCGAGGATCCGAACTACGTTCCTGCTCGTGGCATCATCGACGACGCTGACCAATTTGACGCTCGTTTTTTTCGCACGCCGCCGCGAGCCGCTGAGATGACGTGTCCGCAGCAGCGAATCATGCTGGAACTCGCTTGGTCGGCTTTGGAAGATGCAGGCATTATCCCGAACAAGTCAGATGACAGGATCGGAATCTGGGCGGGCACTTACTCAACTAGCTACTACATCAACAACATTCTGACGAACCCCGAGTTGGTTCGGAAAACTGGTGAATTCCAGGCAGGGGTCCTCAACGAGAAGGACTACATTGCGACACGTGTTGCGCATGCGTTGAACTTCACTGGACCGGCAATCAACGTCAACACAGCCTGCTCGACTTCCCTCGTTGCCTTGATAGAAGCTTGCAACTCACTCGACGCAGGTCACTGCGACGTCGCGCTCGCCGGTGGAGCTTCTGTCACGTTCCCGCAAAACAGCGGTCACCTACATCAGACAGGCAGCATTTTCACACCTGACGGCCACTGTCGGCCATTCGATGCCGACGGAGCCGGCACGCTTTTCAGCGACGGTGCAGGCGTGGTCGTTGTGAAGCGTCTACAAGAAGCAATCAACGACGGCGATCGGGTTTACGCGGTCGTTAACGGATTCGGAATCAACAACGATGGTGGCGAGAAAGCCAGCTTTAGCGCTCCAAGTATCAACGGCCAAGCCAGTGCGATCGCGATGGCTCAATCGATGGCAGGAGTCGATGCCGAGTCAATCAGCTACATCGAAGCCCACGGAACCGCGACGCCGATTGGCGACCCGATCGAAGTCACCGCACTTCGAACCGTTTTCGAATCACAAACCAACAAGCAGCAGTTCTGTGCGATCGGAAGCGTTAAATCCAACATTGGGCACACGGTTGCCGCGGCAGGAGTCGCCGGCCTAATCAAAGTCGCGATGTCACTTCATGAAGAGACAATTCCTGCGACGTTGCATTTTAAGAAGCCGAACCCGCAAATCGATTTTGTGAATAGTCCGTTCTACGTTTGCGATCGGCAAACAGCGTGGAAGCGTGGCGAACAACCGCGGCGTGCCGGAGTAAGCTCCTTTGGCGTCGGTGGCACGAACGCACATATCTTATTGGAGGAAGCACCGCTTCAACAAGAGCACGATGCCGAAACCAATGAACTGCCCGTTTCTATCCTGCCAATATCCGGCAAGACGGAAGAGGCCCTCAGTGCAAACGTTAACTCGTTGGCAAACTTCCTCTCAAATTCCAACCAAGGCGATGTCTCGCTTTCGCAAGCCGCATCCGTGTTGCAATCTCGCCGCGACGAGTTTACTTGGCGAGCCGCACTCATTTCTGACGATCTCGCAGACGCCGCAACAGTGCTGAGCGAAAAGAAATCGCCGCGTTTCATGAAACGCAAGTCAACGGCAGCCGGTCGTGACGTCGTGTTCATGTTCCCAGGACAGGGCTCGCAATACGTCCGAATGGGGCAAAACCTTTACGAACACTCGACGGTTTTCCGTGACAGCCTCGATCAATGTGCTGAAATTCTCAAGCCATTGCTCGGCCGCGATCTTCGCGACGTGCTTTTTCCTGCCGCTGGCGACGAAGCAGCGACCAAAGAAATCCTCAAAAACACACAGTTCACACAGCCAGCCCTGTTTGCACTCGGGTATTCGCTCGCGAAAGTCTGGATGGCATGGGGCGTCAAACCAACAGCATTGATGGGGCATTCGATAGGCGAGTTCGCTGCGGCATGCACTGCTGGCGTTTTCGAACTCGAAGACGGATTGCGGATGATTGCTAAGCGTGGTGCCATGATGCAAGACCTGCCTGGCGGCAGCATGATGAGCGTTCGATTACCGGGCGCTGAAGTCAAGCCACTTCTCTGGGGCGACATGGCCATCGGATCTTACAACGGCCCGAACCTCTGCGTCGTTGCTGGCCCGGACGATCAAGTCGCGCAACTACAGAAGCAGCTGGAAGCCAAAGAAGTCGTTTGCCGACACTTGCACACTTCACACGCATTTCACTCGCCGATGATGAGCGAGATCGTTGAACCATTCGCCACATTCGTCGGTCAGTTCACTCTTTCTCCCCCAAAGATTCCTATCCTTTCCACCGTGACGGGTGACTGGATCACGGACCAGCAAGCCACCGACCCGAACTATTGGGCCGATCACTTGCGAAAGCCTGTTCGTTTCTCAGAAGCGGTGAAACGAATGTGGAGCGCAGAAGCGGAAAACGGGGACCCAACGCGAATCTTGATCGAACTCGGGCCGCGCCGCACACTGGCCACACTTTCAAAGCAACATGCAAACGATCCCAAAGAGCAGATCTCAATTCCAACCTTGAGCGACAACGCGGATAGCAACGCTGAATGGCACAGCATGATGAATGCCGTCGCGATGCTATGGCTCGCTGGTGCAACCATTCAGTGGGACAAACTTTCCAGCAATGGAAAACCAAGAAGGAAAGTGCAACACGTAAGCTTGCCGACTTACGCGTTCCAGCGAAAGCGATACTTCATTGCTCCGAGTTCTTGCACTTCCGTCGCCCACGCCCCAACAATCGAATCAACAACCGAACAGCCACGCTACTCACCTCAGGAGAACAGGCATATGAGCCGCATTCCCAACATTGTGTCCGCGATCAAGGAAGTGTTTGAAAACACTTCAGGGTTCGATCTTGAAGAGTTTGATGGTGACACGACATTCTTTGAAATGGGACTCGATTCACTGGTTCTCACGCAGACCGCAACCGCCCTGAAGAAGGAAATGGACTTTGAGGTCACGTTCCGCCAGCTACTTGAGGAAACGCCAACAGTCGATTCATTGGCTGAGTTCCTTGACGGACACTTGCCGGCTGACAAGTACGCGGCCATCGAAGTTGCCGACCCCGCGCTTTCGACGGCCCAGGCTGCGCCCAAAACACCGCCCGCGGAAACAACTGCTCCAGTACCCACACCGGCACCAGTCAGTGCTGTCCAACCAGTACAACCAATTCCCGCACGACAATCGCAGCCCATTCAACTGCCCAGCGTCGCGCAGGTTTCCGGTTCTGCTGCCCAAGCCATCGTTCAAAACCAACTCCAGATCATGGCGGCTCAGTTGCAGTTGCTCGGAGGAAACGTTCCTTCTTTTAGCCAACCGGTTGCGGCACAACAGCAAGTAGCGGCTTCTACTTCTGTCCCGGAATCGGTCGTCAAAGAGATTCAAAACGAGTGCAAAAGCACTGCACAATCAGAGGCCGACGACGACAAAAAAGCGAAACGGTTCTCAACCGTGAAACTAAACGACGGCACGCTCGACGAATCACAGCAAGCGGCACTCGACGAGATCATCCGCGTCAACAACAAGAAGATGCCCAACAGCAAAGCTTACGCGCAGCAGCATCGAAAATACTTGGCCGACCCCCGGACCGTCTCCGGTTTTCGTCCGAACATGAAGGAGATGACTCATCCGATTGTTGTTGAACGATCCAAAGGCGTTCATCTTTGGGACATCGACGGCAACGAGTACATTGACTTCACTTGTGGCTTCGGCTCGAACCTGCTCGGCCACTCCCACGACATCACCGTCAATGCGATCACGGAACAGGTTCAAAAAGACTATTCGATCGGGCCGCAGAGTCCGCTCGCTGGAGAAGTCGCGAAACTGTTCTGTGAAATCACTGGCAATGAACGAATGGCGTTCTCGAATACGGGATCCGAAGCCGTCCTTGGATGTACACGACTGGCTCGAAACGCAACGGGGCGTGACCTGATCGTGATGTTCAACGGTGACTACCACGGGATCCTAGACGAAGTCATCGCTCGCGGCAGCAAGAAACTCAAAAGCTTCCCGGCAGCGACCGGCATTCCAAAAGGCCACGTCGATAAGACGTTGATTTTGGACTATGGAACTCAAGAGTCACTTGAAATCATTCGCAAGCGGATGGACGAGATCGCAGCAGTCCTCGTCGAACCCGTCCAAAGC
>CAYGUE010000026.1:29345-53810 GCA_964352885.1 uncultured Pirellulaceae bacterium | reverse complement strand
GCTATTGCCGGATGGAATCTGTGTTTTCAGGCAAAGCGAGCAACTTAAAAACGCGTGAGCGAGGGATCGATCCCTCGCTTTACGCGTCGGGTTATGATTTGAATTGCAGTTGTTCCCACCATCCATGCAAAATCCTATTGGGCGTTGGGCGTTGGGCGGTTGAGTCGCCTGCCGAAGCAGGTTTTGAAAGTAAAGATGCATCGCGACTCAACGAATAGTGATTGGCGACTTATTCCATGGACTCACGTCCATGGCTAATGCCTGTCGTCGCGTCGCGACTCAATGCTAGTCAAATCGGAAGCCAAGGATGGAACCGGCCGACTGATCCTGATGCCCGGTCATCTCATCGACAGCTTCTTTGAAGTGCACCGCCTTCAAAGCGATCCTGTCACCATTGTTTTCGGCAGGGAAGGGTTGAGGCCCACAACACTACATTTCTTCCATTTAAAGTGGGTCAAACTCGAAATCTTCTCGGAAAATAGTTTTGGTGTTTTCGCTCGTCGATGCTTCTGGAGGAGCAAACGCGTCGTCGTTCAACATTGAATCCTCATCTCGATTCGCCGTGAACCATCTTGGCATGTATACCGACGGTGGCTCGCCGCCCCAGTGAGATATCCCGGCAGAAATCACGTCGATCGTCACGATTGGAAAACTCGATTCTCCGTTCAGTGTCAGCCAGTACCGGTCAGAATCGTCGATCACAAAAACTCGTTCCTCTTCTTGGACTTCGTCAATTCTGCTCCGTTCGGATTTCTTTATCCCGATCTGATCACCGCCTTCTCTAGGCGGTGCCTCCCAATCTGCAATGCCTGCTGATGCCTTGATTGAGTCGTAATCCATTTGCCTTCGGTTTAACTAAAGGGCACCTCGGATTCGCTCAAGAAACAGTGTTTGTCTGGCAACAGCTTCGATGTTCGGCTGATTTCCAAACGCTTCTTTAAGCTCTCTTGGAAGCGATCGAACTTTGTCGACCTCGTTCGTCCATTTGGCAACGATAGTTTTTGGAACCCATTTGCCAGTCTTACCGGCTTGTGCGTGGTGTAACGCGAACCAATACTCCTTGCCGTCAAATCCAGATTCAAATTGTGATAGGAAGTTAGTGGTGCTCGAGAGCTTCATGTCACTTTCAATCTTGATGCGATACACGAAACGGTTCCCACCTGCTTCTTAATAGACTTTGCCAATAGAAACTCCTTCGCGTTTCAATTGCTTGCCAATCTGCACGTCGAAAGAAACTGCTTTTACTTGCTTGAAAGTTTCAAGCTTGGGGCGGTTCGTTTGAGTTTCGTTGTCTGAACAGCCTGCAAGCAATATAAACAGGCATGCGCAGAAGGTTGTTGAAGTCAACAGTCTGAGAGACATCTTGCTGATGGGCTTTTTCGCCGCAAATTTCAGTTTTGCAAACACTTTTCTTCCTCGCTCGTTTTCCGTTGCCCTCCCGGCCCTTTGAATTCTTCAATCTAACCTAAACCCAAAATCGAACCGGTTGGAATTGGTGGTAGTCGCTGAGCGGCAATTGCGTCATAATCTCGCCCGAAAATCAACGGTCCGAAATGAATACCATCCAATGAGTAAAATTGCGTTTCTTTTTCCCGGTCAGGGAGCCCAAACTGTCGGTATGGGAAAACAGGTATGGGAGCAACATGACACGGTCAAGCAGCTTTTTGTTCAGGCTTCTGACATTCTAGGCTATTCGATTCAAGATATTTGTTTCGAGGGGCCAAAGGAAAAGCTTGATTCGACCGTCATCAGTCAGCCGGCTCTTTTTGTCACGAGCATGGCGGCGGTTGAGTTCCTGAAGGAGACTAGTCCGGAAGCCGTCGAAGCGTGTGCGGGTGTCGCAGGGCTAAGTTTAGGGGAATACTCGGCATTAGCGTTTTCTGGTGCGATCAGCTTTGAGGACGGTTTGCGACTGGTGCAAAAGCGTGGCGAGGCAATGCAGGCTGCAGCTGATGCATGCGATAGCGGCATGGTTAGTGTGCTGGGGCTCGATGCTGAAAAAGTCGCGGCCGTTTGTGATGAAGCACGAGCCGAAGGCGAAGTTCTGCAAACCGCGAATTTCCTATGCCCGGGAAATATTGCTGTTTCGGGGCATCGAGTTTCCTGTGACAACGTCGCATCGGTTGCTGAAGCGGCCGGTGCGATGAAGACCATTCCGTTGGCGGTTGCGGGTGCTTTTCACACGCCAGTCATGGATCCGGCGGTGGAATCACTTCGTTCGGCGGTCGATTCGACAGCTTTTTCTGATCCTTCCGTTCCCGTTTACTGCAATGTCGATGCGACAGTACATTCATCGGCAGGCGATTTTGGGCCGCTGCTGGTGAAGCAGATTTGTTCGCCCGTTCGCTGGCACGAGACAATGACCGTTATGATTGCCGACGGCTTCGATGAATTCTACGAAGTCGGCACCGGTCGCGTGCTTAGAAGCCTGTTAAAACGAGTCAATCGAAAGATGCCGACGCATGGAACGTTGGACTGATATTAGCTATGAGCAGCGGCTGGCGTTCGCCGCCGGTGTCGCATTGAACGCGGGGGTAACTCCGGTTATCGCTTCACGAAGAACCGAACAAACACAACGAACACTGAAAACCAAATAGGACTAAATATGAGCCTCGATAAATTCTCCGTCGACCTTTCTGATCAAACCGCGATCGTTACCGGAGCATCCCAGGGACTGGGTCGTGCGATTGCGATCGAACTGGGAGCCGCCGGTGCACGCGTTGCTTGCATAGCTCGTAATGTTGAGAAACTGGCTGATACCGTCAAAGTCATCACTGACGCAGGCGGACAAGCCGAAGCCATGAAATGTGATGTCTCCGACGGAGAGGCGGTTACCGCAGTCGTTGACAAAATCGCAGAAGAGTGGGGCAAGCTCGATATCCTCGTCAACAATGCCGGAATCACTCGTGACACGCTCTTGCCAGCAATGTCGGATGAGCAGTGGGACGACGTGATTGCAGTGAACTTGCGGGGAACGTTCTTGTTCACCCGAGCCGCATCGCAGCGAATGATGCGAGCTCGCTACGGACGCATCATCAACATCTCGAGTGTTTCGGGGCTGATTGGTAATCCTGGCCAATCGAACTATTCGGCTTCCAAGGCTGGCGTGATCGGTATGACTCGGAGTCTCGCCAAGGAAATCGCCAAACGCAAAGTCACCGTCAACGCTGTGGCTCCCGGATTCATCGAAAGCGAGATGACGGATAAGCTCGGCGACACGATCTTGGGAGAAGTCAAAAAGCGGATTCCTGCGAACCGCATAGGGGTCCCAGCCGATGTGGCAGCATGCGTGCTGTTTTTGGCGTCTCCGGCGGCAAGTTACGTTACTGGGCAAGTTCTGACCGTCGATGGCGGCATGACTTGCTGATTTTCCACAATAAATGGGTGAAAACTGGACCGAATTTCGTTTGAGCCTTGACCCATTTTAAGGGTTTCATCTATCTTTAGTCGCTTGTCCGACGGACCCTTTGTCGGAACTGTGGAAGTTCGAAGTCGATCGGTCACAGTAGCAATTCAACGTTATCCTGAGTTTATAAGAAGGAGGCCGATAAATATGGCATCGGTCGAAGAACGAGTAAAAGACATTGTGGCTGAACAGCTTGGTGTCGATAAAGAAAAAATCAAACTGGATTCTAACTTTGTGAACGACCTCGGCGCGGATTCATTGGATACCGTCGAGTTGGTCATGGAGCTCGAAGAAGAGTTCGATATCAGTATCGCTGACGATGCAGCTGAAAAAATTCAGACTGTTGGTGAAGCGATCGCTCATATCAACAAAGGCTCTGCTGCATAGCAAAATTGACAACGAATGTTCCGCCTGTTGGAACCGGTCTAATCGGTTCTGCCAGGCGGTCTTTTTTGTGGCGTTTGTGCCGTTACTCTTTGGTCGCGTTTTTACTTCGCGAGTAGACCGCTCAACATCGGGATGAATCAATGAAACGGCGAATTGTCGTAACAGGTGCCGGTATCATCACTCCTCTGAGTTGTGATGTTGACGATTGCTGGAAAAAGATACTCGAATGCGAGAGTGGCATTCATGATATCCAGCTGTTTGATACGTCTGATATCAAAGTCAAAATTGGCGGCGACGTATACGATTGGCAGTACGGCGAAACTTCGGCAGATGCGAAACGCATCGATCGCTATTCGCAGTTCGCGATGGTATCTGCAGCCGATGCGATTGCATCTTCTGGCTGGAAGTGTGGTGAGGATGGCCGTATCGCGTTCGATGATCCGGCTGAGTCTTCGCGCTTTGGTGTTGTCCTTGGTTCAGGTATCGGTGGGATGACCACCATCTACGACCAGATGAGCCGTCTGATTGAGAAAGGGCCCGGTCGCGTTTCTCCTCTGACGATACCCAAGCTGATGCTTAACGCTGGCGGCGGAATTCTGGCAATCCAGTACGGCTTGCGAGGTCCAAATTACAGTGTCGCAACGGCATGTGCGAGCGCGGCAAACGCTATCGGAAACTCGATGTATCTCATTCGAGACAACGTCTGCGACCAGTTAATCACTGGCGGAAGCGAAGCCGCCATGACGCGTATGGCGCTGGCTGCGTTTGCAAACATGCGAGCCCTTTCCACGCGGAACGACGCTCCGGAACACGCGAGTCGCCCGTTTGATAAAAAACGCGATGGTTTTGTGTTCTCTGAAGGTGCAGGAATCATCGTCGTGGAAGAGCTTGAATCTGCTCGAGCCCGCGGCGCGAATATTCTTGGTGAGATCGCCGGCTTCGGAACAAGCTGCGACGCCGGGCACATTACTTCTCCCGACGGAGAAGGCAAAGGAGCGGCTCAGGCAATGCAGGCCGCTTTGAATGATGCAGAAATCAACGCCGATCAAGTCGACTACATCAACGCCCACGGCACGAGTACTCCATTGGGGGACAAGGCCGAAACGCACGCGATCAAAAGCGTGTTTGGTGTGTCCGCAAGAAGTGTTGCGATCAGCAGCACCAAGAGTCAGCTTGGTCATGCACTTGGTGCGACGGGTGGTATTGAGCTGATCATGTGCCTCAAGGCGATTCAGGATGGCATCGTTCCTCCGACCGCGAACCTGACCGACCCGGATCCTGATTGCGATCTGGACTACACGGCTCTCAAGCCGAAAGAGCGTGACATTACTTACGCGATGAGCAATAGTTTTGGCTTCGGTGGACACAACGCATCGGTCATCGTTAAGAAATTTGTTGACTAACTTTGGTGGCATAGGCTTCCAGCTTGTGTACCGTATTGCTGGGATTGGTGGCACATGACGCTCGCGATCGATTGCCAAAACCTGGTAAAGACGTATCCCGGGAAACCTCCCGTGGAAGCCGTCCGAGGGGTCAACTTTCAGGTCAACGTCGGTGAATGTTATGGCGTTCTTGGCCCCAACGGCGCGGGGAAAACGACAACGATTGAGATTCTCGAAGGCCTTCTTAAGGCTACTTCCGGCACGGCGACGATCCTCGGAATGGATTGGCGGTCGAAAGCAACTCAGATCCGTGAACGAATCGGTGTGTCTCTTCAAGAGACGCAGCTTAGCGATCGACTCACGGTCGGTGAGACGCTCAATCTGTTTCGCAGTTTCTACTCGTCTGGTATCACACCGCACGAGGCGATGAGTCGCGTTTCTTTAGCAGAGAAAGAAAACAGTTGGATCAAAACGCTTTCCGGCGGGCAAAAACAACGCCTCGCCGTTGCGACGGCTCTCGTTGGTGATCCTGAATTAATCTTTCTGGATGAGCCAACGACGGGACTCGATCCGACCAGTCGACGACAGTTGTGGGAAATCATCGAATCGTTCAAAGCTCAATCCCGAACCGTGATGCTGACGACGCACTACATGGAAGAAGCCGAACGGCTCTGCGATCGTGTTGCCATTTTCGACTCTGGGAAAATTATTGCCGAAGGATCTCCGACGGAATTGATTCGATCGCTGGGAGCAAATCATGTCATCGAGTTTTCAACCGATGAATCATCGAAGGGCAAGTCGCTCGATTGGATTCGACGTCTTCCTTCGGTCAGCCAGGTGCAGGTTGACGACAATGATGTTCGAGTGACCGCGGATCAGTTGCACGAAGTTTTGCCTGGCCTCGTTGCAGGTCTTGAGCGAAACAGCATTGCATTAACGGGACTTTCGACGCGGCAGGCAACGTTGGAAGACGTTTTCGTTAGCCTCACCGGCAAGCACCTTTCGGACCAGGCGTAGCAAGATGAAGTCTCGACATCCCATTTTCGCATTTACCATCGCACGTCTGAAGGAATTCATTCGCCGCCCCGAGGCCATGTTTTGGGTCTACTTTTTCCCGGTCCTGATGGCCGTTGTGCTTGGCGTCGCGTTTCGCAATCAGCCGAAAGAGAACGTCATTGTTGACGTCGTTGAGGGGCCGCAGTCAGAAGTTTTGTTCAAACGACTTTCTGGAATGTCGGACCTGAAGCCGGAACTCGTTTCGCCGGAGAATTCTCGTTTGCGGCTTCGAACCGGAAAAACGATGCTGGCCGTCACGGCAACCGCGGACGGCGACGATCTGACTTACCAGTTCGATCCTGAACGTCCTGGAAGCATCGAAGCGCGAAACTTTATTGATGCCAAACTGCAAACGGAACTAGGACGCCAAGATGTCTTTGCAAGTACCGATGTCCATTTCTCTGAACCGGGCGGTCGATACATTGATTTTTTGATCCCTGGTTTGCTGGCGATGGGATTGATGGGCGGTGGGTTGTGGGGCGTTGGCTTTGCCATCGTTGATTTACGAATTCGCAAGCTGCTGAAACGGTTCATGGCGACTCCGATGAGGCGAACGCACTTCTTGCTATCGATGTTGCTGAGCAGACTTGTGTTCATGATTCCGCAGATCGTGATCCTGCTGATTTTCGCTTGGCTGTTCTTTGGTGTCCAAGTCTACGGAAGTTGGCCCGCGTTGATCATTGTCATTCTGTTGGGTGCCTTCGAATTCGCTGCGATTGGCTTGCTGGTTGGATCGCGAGCCCGCACCGCTGAGACGGCTTCGGGACTGATGAATCTGGTGATGTTGCCAATGTGGACGCTGTCCGGGATCTTTTTCTCGTACGAGCGCTTTCCGGAAATTGTCCAGCCGATCATTAAATTGCTGCCACTGACTCCGGTCATTGATGCTTTGCGAGCAATCATGTCAGACGGCAAGGGTTTGGCGGATATTCTCCCTGAGTTGGGTGTTATGGCGGTTTGGTGTGTCGTACCGTTCTTTTTGGCATTGGCGATCTTCCGCTGGAACGATTGAGATGTCATTCACGCAAGCTGGAACATCGCCGCTTTCCCTATCGTTAAAAACCCACTTTCAAATTTTTGTCCTTTCCCTTAGACCATGATCTGACTAGTATTTCGGCTGTGAAAGAGAGAATTCGGACCGAAAGTCGATCCGGAAGCCAATCTCTTCCGGTCGATTCACTGGCTTGTTTGCGAACAAGTTGACACTTGACTGGTCTTTCACGCCTAGCGACCAGTCTTCTCATGTCGTGGTATTCCCCACGACGGCACGTGATATGAAGCGGCGTCGCACCCTTAATTGCGTACGCCCGTGAACCGGACATTCAACTGTCTGTACGTTCGCAGATGTATCCGCAAACGTATTCACCACGGCAGGCTCAGGGTTCGTCCCGAATTTGCTGATATTCATCTTCACGGAATCTCATGACAGAAAACTCTGAAAATAACGAAGCTAGAAAATCAATCCCAACCGTCGTTGTGTTTGACGATGCGAGCACGTCGGAAGCACCGGCAACGAAACCGGAAATCAAAATCGAAGTAGTACAACCAGTGAAAACATTGTCCGAAGAAATTCTCGAATCGGCAAACGCAACCGTTGTTGCAGAAGAAAAAGCCGAAGCCAAAAAAGAAGCGATTGCAGCATCCAAAATCGTTGCTGTTAAAAAGCCAGTGGAAGCCGTAACGCCGGTCGAAGCTGTGAAGCCAGTGGAGCCTGTCAAGCCCGTGGCAGCGGTGGAGCCTGTCGAAGTCGTCAAGGCCGTCGAATCATCTGAGATCGTCGTCGACGCAGATGCGAAAGAGAAACTTGCAGCAGAAACTGTTAAAGCTGCAGCTGAGCGAGATGCCGGCAAAACACGCTTTCGTGATCTGAACCTTTCTGAAAATGTCCAGAAAGCTGTCGCAAAGTCTGGCTACGAGTTCCCGACTGCGATTCAGGAAGAGATCATTCCTCACATGCTCAATGGTCGCGACGTGATGGCACAGTCGCAAACTGGATCGGGAAAGACTGCTGCTTTCGCGCTTCCGATCCTGTCGAAAATCGACACTAAAACAAAAGTTCCCCATGTCTTGGTGCTTGCTCCAACGCGAGAGCTCGCGATTCAGGTTGCAGAATCTTTCGAAACCTATGCTGCTCAGGTACCAGGTTTCTCAGCGGTTGCGATCTACGGTGGTCAGGACTACGAAATCCAGTTTCGCAAGCTCCGGCGCGGTGTTCAGGTCGTTGTTGGAACTCCGGGTCGTGTAATCGACCATATCAAACGTGGAACGCTCGACTTGAGCAAGCTCAACACGCTTGTCCTCGACGAAGCGGATGAAATGCTCAACATGGGCTTTCTCGATGATGTTGAATTTGTGTTGGACAAGACGCCGAAAAACCGTCAGGTAACTTTGTTCTCTGCGACATTCAACAGCGACATCAAGAAAATCGCCAATCGGTATCTGAACAATCCGGTTCAGGTCAAGATCCAGCGCAATACGATTACGGCCGATTCGATTCGCCAACGAGCGATCTTCGTGCCAACTCGCGAAAAAATTGACTTGCTGATTCAAATGTTGGAAATCGAAGAAACCGATGGCGTTCTGATTTTCACGCGCACGAAAGATGCGACGATCAGCGTCGCCGAGCAGCTCAGCCGTGCCGGCCTGAAAGTTGCGGCTCTCAATGGCGACATGCCACAGAAGACTCGAGAGCGAACGATCGAACGACTTAAAGGAGAGCGTCTGGACATTGTTGTCGCGACCGACGTCGCAGCGCGTGGGCTTGATGTGACTCGTGTTAGCCACGTTTTTAACTACGACCTTCCTGAAGGCAGCGAATCCTACATTCACCGCGTTGGCCGTACTGGCCGAGCCGGTCGTAAAGGCGAAGCGATCATTTTTCTGACGCATTCACAACGCGGCAAGCTGCGGATGATCGAGCGTGCCACCAAGAAGACGATTGAAATCGTCGAGCCACCTTCGGCGAAGCATCTCAATGCGATGCGCGTCACCAAGCTGCGTGAAACGATTTCGAAAGCGGTAACTGGTTCAGATTTGAAGCGATTCAAGTCGCTGATCACGGAGCATGCTGCGGAGACAGGCGAATCGTTTGAAGACATCGCAGCTGCTTTGGCTTTCATGGGGCAACGCGGCAACGAGTTCTTCTCAACGGATAAACCGCAACATCAACGTCGCGAAAGAGACGATCGCGATGGCGGACGTGAAGAAAGAGATGGCCGTGGAGGCCGCGAATCTCGCGGTCGACGTACTCCGGGAGTTCCAGAATCGGGAATGGCTCGCTATCGCATCGAAGTCGGCCACCGAGATGGCGTGAAGCCAGGAAATATCGTCGGCGCGGTCGCTAACGAAGCGGGTATCGAAGGCAAGAGCATTGGCCCGATCCAAATTTACACCGCACATAGCACGATTGATTTGCCATCAGGAATGCCTGCCGATGTACGCGAAATTCTCACCAACACCCGTGTCGTGGGGCGTGAGCTAAAAATTCGTGAAGCGACGCCAAAGGATGAGGTTCAGGAAGATCGCGGTCGCGGCGGATACGGTGGCGGAGGCGGTGGTCGCGGCCAGAATGATCGTCGCAGTGGCAGTCGCGATCCTCGCAGCGTCGGCGGCGGCTCACGAAGCGGCGGAGCCCGCAGTGGCAGCAAAGATTTTCGCGGTAAGAAGAAGCCGAGTGGCGGTGGCAGCGGTGGCAGCGGAGGACGCACGTTCGCCAAAGTCAAAAGCAAACGTAAGAGCGACTAGAAGTCGTTTGGAAACCGGTGTAGAACGATTGGCTTCAGTCGTTCTGCTCTGATCAGGTTTCAACATGTGTTTCTTAAGATGTCTGGCTTGTGCCGTTGCCGTTTTGGCGATGATTGCTCTGGGGAACAGTCTGCTTTTGGCTGACGAAAATCGTCCCAATGTGGTCGTCGTTTTGACGGACGATCAAGGTTGGGGCGACCTGAGCCTGCACGGGAATCCGAATCTGTCGACGCCTCGCATCGATGCGCTTGCGCGACAAGGAGCCCAGATCGAGCACTTCTATGTTTGCCCGGTTTGTTCGCCAACACGCGCCGAATTCCTGACCGGTCGCTACCACACGCGAATGGGCGTCTTCGGCACTTCTGCCGGTGGCGAACGATTCAACTTAGACGAACAAACGATTGCTGACGTGTTTCGCGGTGCGGGTTATGCGACGGCCGCGTATGGAAAATGGCATAACGGGATGCAACATCCGTATCATCCCAATGCTCGCGGATTCAAAGACTTCTTTGGTTTTTGCAGCGGCCATTGGGGGCACTATTTCTCGCCGATGCTCGAACACAACGGCCAGATCGTGCAAGGCGATGGCTTTCTCGCTGACGATCTGACCAATCATGCGATTGACTTCATTAGCGCCAATAAGGGAACTCAAGGGAAACCCTTTTTCGTTTACCTCGCTTTAAACACGCCGCACTCTCCGATGCAAGTGCCTGAAAAGTATTGGGCTAGATTCAAGGATAAGGAAATTATTCCTGACCCGGCACCGAAGAATCAAAAGGGCCTGCAACCCGAGCATACACGAGCCGCTTTGGCGATGTGCGAAAACATTGACGACAATGTTGGTCGGCTTTTGGATCATTTGGACCAGTGCCAGCTAACCGACAACACGATCGTTGTTTACTTCTGCGATAATGGGCCCAACGGAATTCGCTTCAACGGGGGAATGCGAGGACGAAAAGGTTCGACACATGAAGGCGGCGTGCGGTCACCTTGTCTGATTCGATATCCGAAGACGATCAAACCTGCGACCCATGTAAAACGCATCAGTGCGGCGATCGATCTGCTCCCGACGCTCGCCGATTTGGCTGGAATCGAATTTGAAAGCAGCAAGCCACTCGATGGCATTTCGATCAAAGCCGCACTCGAGGGCGATAACACGATTCCGGATCGGTTGTTGTTTAGCAACTGGAATGGCAAGTCGACGGTCCGCTCGCAGACGCATCGTTTGCAGAATACTGGCGTGCTTTACGATCTCGACAGCGATCCTGCTGAGGAGCAGGATGTCTCGAAGGAACAGCCCAACGTTGCCGAGAGATTGCGAACCGCTTTAGCTAACTGGCAGAGTGAGAATCCTGGGAAACCAGCCAACTCTCAAACTGTTCGGCCTTTCCCACTTGGTCACCCAGACGCGACGTGGACACAGATGCCGGCTCGAGACGCAAAGGCCAGCGGTACGATTACTCGCAGCAATCGATATCCCAACTGCACGTTCATGCAGAACTGGAACGATACCGAGAGTCAGATTCAGTGGGATGTCGATGTGCTCGCGGAGGGCATTTTCGAAGTTCAAATGTATTACAGCTGCGATGCGAAAGATGTCGGTTCGACGATTCGGCTAACTTGTGGCGATTCTTCGCTCACGGCAAAGATCACGGAGCCCAACGAGGTACCCTTGATTGGGGCTGCTGAGGACCGTTTCGAGCGAATGGAGGGCTATGTCCGCAGGTGGAAGCCAATGGACCTTGGGCGAATCGAGCTCAAACCAGGTCGCAAGCCGCTGACTTTGCACGCCGTAGAAGTGGTCGGCGAAGAGGTCGCCAACATGCGTCTGTTGATGTTTCGCCGGGTCGAATAGGGAAGGTCAGTGCGAACTTGGCACCTGTGTTGCGGTCCTTTCTAAAGGAATGCAGCAACTTTCAGGATTCGACTTCAGAAAGTGACGAGAAAGCTCCGAAATCCTTTCAAAATAAGCCCTGATTTGAGGTTGAAATCCTCAGCTCGGGCATGCAGAATATGCCCCTGCCAAAAATAATAGGCGCAGTAGCTCAATTGGTTAGAGTCCCGGACTGTCGATCCGGAGGTTGCGAGTTCGAGTCTCGTCTGCGTCGCTTAGAAGAAAGCCCCGAAAGCCCAGTGTTTCTCGGGGCTTTTTCGTTTTTTGGCCCGTCTTGCAAGTGGTCGCGGTGAACTGTTTCTTTGTCACGAATTGTCACGAATTGCCACGTTTTATCGTTCGTTGCACCCAGCGGGTGCAACCATTGGTGCAACGCTCAGATTGCGGTCGTCGGTGCCCGTCGCTTTTCTGGTTTCCAGCTCGCCCGGCTTCGATCCTTGCAAGGGCAGGGCAGGAAGCTTGTCGAAAGCACCGGCAACGTCCAGCAATCGAGGATCGGTATAAACGCCCATCGTCAGGTCGATTCGACTATGCCGCATTGCCTGCTGTGCTGTTCGCGGTGAAACTCCCGAGGTTGAAAGCAAAGTGCCGAAGCTATGCCGTAACGCATGGAAGTCAACGACTCGGCCCCTGTCGTCAGTCTTATCGATCCCGGCAACCGCGATATCCCGATCCAGCGTTTTGACAAGCTGTCGCGGCACGTTATCAAACAGAGGCGAATCGTTTGGCGGCTGCTGCTTTTTCAGAGAAAAGACGGCTGCAATGGTTTGCCGCTTTGAATCGAGCCACTGCTTCAGGTCGTCGAATAGGTCATCGCGAACGGGAATCGTAACGGCTTCGCTATTCTTCGTGCCCGTTGCCTGCATGTTCAAGCATGGTGTCGGCCCTTCCAAGTCCAAATGGCCAATGGTCAGCGACTGAATTTCCCCGCGTCGCGATCCCGTAAGAACCGCGACTTTGTAAATCAGGCTGCGTTACCATCCCCGTCGGTTCAATGTTTCCAGATACTCTGGATTCTCCGTCAGTGACTCCCGCCCTCGCTCAATTGCATTGTCGAAGTCGTTCCAAGCCAGCGGCTTTCTTCGCCATGTTCGCCGACTCTGCTGGTTCTCTGGCAGTTCGTCAGCTTTCAGCCGCTCCGTCGTTCGGCCCTGTTCCGCAATTGGTCGCCAGCGAGCAACGTACAGCAATCGCCGAAGCTCATCTTCACTCAGTGCCCTCCGCTTTCCCCGGGTGTCGGTTGATATTTCGGCCCTTTTGGCTCGGCTTAATGGGTTCGCTGCCATTCGTTTTGCTTGAACGCACCAGTTTAGAAAACCGTTCACCGCCTGTAGGTAACTGTTGCGAGTCCTCGCCCCCATGTTGGCTTTCTGTTTCGTGACAAGCCAGCTTTCGACCGACTCGGCTTTCACGTCCCGCAGCAATTGAAAACCGCAGTCGAATTGTCGCTGCTCTTCTAGTGGCTCGTCTGCAAAAACCGATTGTGACAGACGCATGCTCAGATTTATCAACATGTTGTTTTGGGTTGCGGTTTCCGCGACCTACATTCGGTATCCAATAGGAAAAGGTCTGGACTAGCAAGACGTTGCAATCGGTTCTGCATTTTGCGTCTTCGGCGTGTCGTCGCTTTTTGAAGGCGAAGGATTTTGGGAACCAAGGTGGAACCCGTACCTGAAAATCGCGGCGATTGGACTGTTGCTGTCGTCTGGTCTTGTAAAAAAACGTCGTCGTAAGATCAACAAAAAAATCGGTAGAAGACTCAACCACGTTCGAACAAACCGGAAGGATCTCTGGTTCCATCGATGCGTTTCAGGAAGTGCTGTCGGGATTCGACAACGAGACAATGGGATCGGCACATGAACATTCAGTTCGCGCCACCATTGCTTGACTCTTGATTAAAGACTGCATGTCAGATCAGGCAGGGCAGTTTGCGACCGAATTGATTGCTTCCGTCAACGGTATGGAAGATGCGTCTGATTTCAGCAAGTTGATTGCGAATCTGGCGATGGGAGTCGTGAAAGTTCACGGCTAGAAAATGGACGATGCCAGCGAGTTCCTTGAGTTTGCTCTTTCGCGACGTGACTCGTTTCCGAAGTTTTCGGGCGATGAGAAAGATGTGGTCCGTCGGATGGCCGAACTGCTGATTGAGAATCTTCAGGGCATTGATAGCGACAGCTCGCTATTTGACCCTGAAGAATGGCAGGCGGTGCTGGATTCAATGTAGCAAAATATCGAAGGCATGCCGCGCGGCGGAGGACCAAAACGCAACGCGGAATGCCATCGATCTGTTTATCGCTGCTGCTGCGATGCAGCATCGAAGTGTTCGTTTGTCGTGCGGCTAGGTGCCAATGGCTGACGCCGAGGTCGGAGTGGCTGGGCGTAGGACGCAGGCTGCACGTCAGAACTTGAAGGCGGAACGTATTCGGTATCGAGTTGCTGTTGCAAACGAGCTATCTCTCGGTTGAGCTGTTCAACTCGCCATTGATTTTCAGTGATATGCCGTGATGGTTGCGTGGTTAGCTGAATGCGTTGACGATTTGCACGTGCTACCTTTGCCTCTTCTTCAAGACGCTGGAATCCAAGTTGAGCCAATGTTTGAGATAGCTGCTGGTTGGCAAGATTCATGGCCACCGATTGCTGATAGTTCTTTTCCAGAATCTGACTCAGGGGGCCAGCAACACGATTGATCTGGTCTGCTGCATTTCGCATCGATCGCATCTGGCCCATCTGGCCTTGCATGCGGGCCATTTCCAAAGCGTTGTCGGCTTTAAGTTTAGTGATTTTTGCTTCCGCAGTGAGTGCGACGTTTCTGGCGATCATTTTCAGCGCCGTTTCAATCATGCGTTTCTTTGCATCAAGACTGATTTCGCTTTCGAGGTTCCCCGCGATCATTTCCGTCAGCTCGCGACAACATTCGTCGATCGAATCGACTGACTGCGACTCTACGGGCATGTTTTCTTCAAACGAGACTTGGTCTTCGTCCGCGGATTCTCTGACCGGCTGCAGTTCCGGATGAGCAGCAAATGGAGGAACCATATCCTTGGTCATTACCGAAATCGAAAACGGAACGGGCTCGTTTCCTGAGGCAGGCGTCGTCGGTTTATTGATTAGAGTCGGGCTCAAAAGAGCAATTCGATCAATAGGCCGTGGGGCTGTTAGAACATGCTCGTCGTTCTGTTGAGCCATCAACGTCGAACTCGACATGAAAACGACTGTGATCAGAACAACTACCGAGCGGGCGATTCGAAACATCCTTGTCATGTCAAATTCCTTTTTGAACTTCAAACTTCCAAGCCATCATGGCTCAGCCATTTGAATCCACACCCCAAATATCACCAATACGAATTTGGCCGGGCTACACGCCGCTGTCGAGAAATTCTCAAAGTGCTATCATTTTGCATATTCGCAAACCAATCTTCGATTTGAAACAGCTTTTTACATGCCCGTCCCCGATCTTTCCATCCTTGAGTTGTTCCGTTGTCCTGTGACGCATTCCAAATTGAGCATCATGAGCCCGGAACAGTTGGCAGCCGTGAACCAAACGATCGGTGATGGGAAAGCAAGCGATCGAAAGGGCAGAGCAATTTCAGATCAACTTGAAGCCGGACTGATCAATGCGGACAAAAGCTTCGCTTACTCGATTCTCGCAGAAATCATGCAGCTCATCGCGGACGAAGCGATCGTTCTTGACGACACGATTTAAGACAGGAAAGCAATTGTGGCAAAGACCATCTTCAAGAAAATTATTGACAAAGAAATTCCGGCCAACATCGTTTACGAAGACGATCTTTGTATCGCATTCCATGACGTTCAGCCGCAATCGCCGGTTCACGTGCTGCTGATACCGAAGCAGGAAATCGAGAACGTTGCCGCACTCACTGAGTCTGATCGGGACGTTGCCGGCCACTTGTTGGTGAAAGTCCACGAAGTTGCGAAATTGTTGGATCTTGAGAACGGATATCGAATCGTCGCAAACTGCGGCAAAGACGGCGGCCAGTCGGTCGATCACCTTCACTTCCATATTCTCGGCGGTCGTGCCCTTGCGTGGCCGCCAGGATAAAACGCCCCACGTCAACTCCCACATCTTCGACAGTTCCAACGATAGAAACTAACGTATGACGGAAGCTTCCTACGAAGAAATTAAAGCGACAACGTTGGCTGCGTTGGCCAAAGACGAAAAAGATATCGCTTTCCAGACTTTACGATCAGCGTTGCAGTACGGATGCGCTGCAATGACAGGCGATACCGACACGTTTGCTGATGCGATGACCGTTTTCATGAGAGTCAGTCAACAGTTCGGGAACGATGAGTTTGCATCCAAAGTTCAGAACGTCGCTCAACAACCCGAGGATGTTCAGAGCCTTTACGACCTCGGATACGTCCTCTACGAGGAGTCACTTTTTGGCGTCGCAGCAAGTGTCTTGTCACGAGCTGACCAACTGGCTCCCGGTCAACCAGGAATTGTTTCCGAGTTGGTTTGTGCGTTGGAAAGTGCAGGCCTCAACCGGGAAGCCGTTCGAATCCTGCGAGCATATTCCAACCTGACCAGCGAACAATATCTCTTCTGTTACCTGCTTGCATTCAACAGCCTGATGGCGGGAGACCTTGCTTCCGCACGCGTGGCCTCAGAGTCGCTGACGGGATTGGAAACAGAAGACGCTCACCCGTTCATGACTGCGCGAATCAGGGCGTTGCTGAATCGAGCGAAAAAGATCGAGGCCATCAGCCCGCTGGACGACCATGACTTGCGAGGTTGGCATTACGTTATCAGCGGCAGTATCCTGACGACGTTGTCACCCCATGGCTACCCGGAACCGATGAATGGTCGGTATGCGTATCTTCAGGACACAATGGAGAGTTGCAAACAGGGGCTGATGAATCTCCAGCAGATCATTTCTGCGAAGGGACTTCAGCCTGAGTGCATCTTCGCTCTCCCGGGGAGAGATTCTGGAATTCTCGCAATTGCAGCCAGCAAGTTTCTGGGCTTGCCGGTTCAACCTTGGCCCAAAGCTGGAAGCGATCGCCCTTCCATCATCATTGCGTACGACTTGGGCGAAGTCGACATTAACCCGGAAGCGATTGCCCAGCATCTTCCCGGACAGTTGCTTTACTCTCACGCAGTTCAATGGACGTTTGCTTTGCCAATCGCCCCTGACGTGACGACGCTGCTACATCAAATGTTGATCGCTCCTTGGGGCTCAAGGACTGGGTTTGATGCGGAATCAAATCAAATCACAACGACCGAAGCCGACGCTCGTGACGCCACGACCATCGCAGAAGAAATCGTGGCGACTTCTCTCGAAGAACCGGAAGTTACCTCGGCCGACGAAACGCCCCCTGCTTTGACAACTGAGTTCCTGAATGCCATCGGTGAGTTCCCATCGAGTGCATCTGCTCGAGAGCAAATCTGGACGTGTTCGCCGGTCGGAAGTAGGAAATTCAGTTGATCGCTTGGTCGTCACGATCCAAAAAAGACCGCTGGCAACAAACAGAGGTTTCTATGGCATGACTTGCAAGCCCGATCAAATCGGTTCGGAGACCGGTTTGGCGAGAGGAGCAAATTGCCATGCTGAGTCCGCGACGTTAATTGTCGATCCAGCCATGTTGATGGATGGCCAGCAAGTCGTTCAATATCCCGATGGCCCAATGGAGCAGAAACACGTACCAGACCGACCGTGTATACCAAGCAATCCACCCCAAGATGAATCCAGCTGGAATCGACGCCAGCAACTCTGGAGTTGGTTTGCCAAAATGAATGGCGACTGACATGAGTACCTGAATCCATATCGCGGACGCGAGTCCGAGTTTTGGCTCAAGGCCTCGAAGCAGAAACGCTCGATAGAAGAACTCGAACGCAAAATAGTAGAGCGAGTAAATCGAAAACCAAATCAACATGTTCGCGAGAGAGAGCGAAAGCCACTTTCCCGGCCATGGATATCCAACAAGCATCGCTGGGTCGCCACTGCCAAGAAACATGCCAGTGCCGACGATAGGCACGCCGATGCCAACGACGGCAAGCCCTAGTCGCCAATTGCCGAGCCTCAATCCTGCAATGGCTGGCTTGATTCCGAATGCCAGTGAAGCGGCGAAGGGAAACATAAACAAGCAAACAAAAGCAACAACAGCTGACTGACTGGCCGCCTCAATACTCTGTTCTTTTGTTCGCAGGAACGGGCCTGGTGTAGCAAAATGCCAGCAGGCAACTTGCGCAATCAAAGCGATGCCGAAAATCGCATGCAATTGGGATGAGCTTTCTTTCAATTCGCCGCTGGGTGTGTCAATTGAGCTGCGCATCAAAGTTCTCTCTATCCAGTCGGGCTATTTGGAGGCTTTGGCAATCGCCGTCGTGATCCCCCGTCACGTATTTGTCTTTGCGTCGCTTGGTAAAAAACATATCGACCAGCATCTTGCCCAACGCTTTTGAGGGGTCGTCCTGCGCGGCGGAACAAACACCCATTGGCAGGTGGAGCGATTCCAAGAACGACCCATCCGGAAAAGAGTGGGTGTCGGCGATTCATGGCTGACTCCTAGGCTAATGTTTCAGATTCAATACTCGAAATGACGAAACATGTATTTGTAAAACGCTATTGGAACGTAGTTACGTTTCGATTTCAGCTATAATTTGAGAATTAGTTTGAGCGATGCAAGAATCTGGGACCATTGAACATGCTGGAATTCATCGGAAAAGGCAAATCGCACAATTGCAACGGCACAACGCGGCGAGACTTTCTGCAAGTCGGCACGTTGGGTGCGATTGGACTGACATTGCCACAGCTCATGGCTGCCGAAGCTGCCGCCCGGAGCGTCAACGAAGATCCGCACGACGATCGTTCAGCGATCATGATCTTTAACCTTGGCGCGCCGAGCAATATCGATCTTTGGGATATGAAGCCCAACGCACCTCGCGAGATCCGTGGTCCCTTCAAGCCGATCAAAACGAACAACGACACGTTTCAGGTTTCCGAACTGCTGCCGGAACACGCGAAGATCGCCGACAAGTTTTCGCTGGTTCGGTCCTGTCACCACCTAGGTGCTGCGGTGCACGATGCTGGTTGGCAAGTCATGCAAACCGGCCGCGTTTTTCAAGGCGGAGTGGAAACGCCGCATGCAGGTTCGGTGCTCGAATATTTGCGAGGTCGCAAAACAGACCTTCCGGCTCACGTGTTACTGCCGCACAAAATGGGACGTGGTGGCGGCAACATGCCCAGCGGCCAAGCGGGTGGATTCTTGGGTAAGAAGTTTGATCCGTTTGAGCTTTCAGCGGATCCGTCCAAGAAAAATTTCAAAGTCCCTGACCTGCTGCCACCCGAGCAAATTGGGACGGCTCGTTTACAGCGTCGTCGCAAGATGCGTGACATTGTTGATCAAACGGTGCGTGACTTCGAAGCAAGCGAAAACGCGCGGATGATGCAGGAGAACTTTCAGGCTGCTTACCGGCTGATGACCAGCAAGCAGGCTCGCGAAGCGTTTGACTTGAGCAAAGAGTCAACCAAGGTTCGTGAAAAGTACGGCATGAATCGCTTTGGACAATGCTGCTTGCTCGCGAGACGGCTGATCGAAGCTGGCGTACGCTTCGTCACGATCAACACCTTCCTAACCGTATTCGACGAGATCACTTGGGATATTCACGGCTCCAAGCCTTTCACTTCGATCGAAGGAATGAAGGATAAAGTCTGCCCGATGTACGACAAGGCATACGCTGCGCTGATCACCGAACTCGACGAACGTGGTTTGCTGGGGAAGACGCTCGTTTGTAACCTTGCCGAATTCGGTCGTACCCCGCGAGTCAATCCTGCGGGCGGTCGCGATCATTGGCCGCAGTGTTTCAGCGTTTACTTTGCCGGCGGCGGAGTGCAGGGCGGCCGCGTGATCGGCAGCAGCGATCCGATTGGTGCGGTGCCTGCCGAAGATCCGTATCAGCCGAAAGATATCGTGGCAACGATCTTCAAAAGCCTTGGTTTGGAATTGGAAACCGAGTTGCCGGGTCCTGGTGGTCGTCCGTATCCGATCGTGGACTACGGTGCGAAAGCGATCAAAGGACTGTTCTAAAACTCAAGTTGCTCCCATCGCGATCGCCATGTTGTATGGCAGAAAAGACCATGAAATATATTATCACAGTTTTACTTTTTCTTCTGACAGCGGTGTGCCACGCCGACGAACCGAAAAATTCGTCGGTCAGCTTTCGTCACAACGTTTTGCCCGTTCTTTCGAAAGTGGGCTGCAACTCGGGAGCTTGCCACGGAGCACTTGCTGGCAAGGGAGGGTTTCGACTTTCGTTGCACGGGTACGATCCGAAAAGTGATCACTTTAACATCACCCGCGAGGCGCGCGGCCGGCGTTTGGAGATGTCCGATCCCGGGCGAAGTTTGCTTTTAACCAAACCAACCGGCGTCGTGCCGCACAAAGGGGGAGTCCGATTCGAAGAAGATTCGGATTCCTACAAGATCATTGCAGCATGGATTGCTGAAGGCAGCGAAGCCCCACGCGACGCAGATTCCGAGGTCCTGCGTGTTGAGATTAAGCCAGCCAGTTCGACGATTCAAAAAGGTGCCGAAAAGGAGTTGAAAGTCGTCGCTCATTTTTCTGACGGTGTCAGTCGCGACGTAACGAAGTGGGCCAAATTCACTTCTGCCAACGGCGCGGTCACCGAAGTCGACCAATTGGGAAAAGTCTCCGTCATCGGACATGGCGAAAGCGCTGTCACGGCTTGGTATTCCAGCAAGATTGGAATTGCTCGAGTCACTTCTCCGTTTCCGAACAAAGTCGATTCGGAATTGTTTGCTTCGTCGATAAGAGTGAACTTCATTGATGAACTTGTGCTCGAACAATTACAGCGATTAAACTTGCCGCCGTCGCCGCTGGCACTCGATGAGGTCTTCCTTCGACGAGCTTTCCTCGACACGATTGGCAAACTTCCAACGATGGAGGAAAGGAAAGCGTTTCTGTCTGACGACGCGAAGGACAAGCGATCGCAACTGATCGACAAACTGTTGCAACGTCCGGAGTTCGTCGATTACTGGACTTATCAATGGTCCGACATGTTGTTGGTCAACGGAACGAAGCTTCGACCGAAAGCGGTTGAGGCATTCTATAAATGGATCCGCGAGAACGTCGAAGCCAATACGCCGTGGGACGAATTCGTTCGCAAGATTTTGACGGCCAAGGGAGGTAGTGTCGAAAACGGCGCGACAAATTTCTTCGCGTTGCATCAGGATCCAGAAAATATGGCGGAGAACGCAAGCCAAGCATTTTTGGGACTGTCGATTGCCTGTGCAAAATGCCACAACCATCCGCTTGAAAAGTGGACCAACGATCAATACTACGCGTTTGCCAATCTGTTTTCGCGAGTGCGAGCCAAAGGTTGGGGAGGCGACGCGCGAAACGGGGATGGTGTCCGAACACTATTTCTTGCCAGTACAGGTGAATTGATTCAGCCAATCACTGGCAAGCCTCAACCACCAGCAGCCCTCGATGGCGCGCCGATTGATTTCGACTATCAAGGTGATCGCCGCGAACCGCTGGCAAAGTGGATGACGTCGCCAGAGAACCCATATTTTGCACGTTCGATTTCGAATCGAGTTTGGTCACGCTTCTTTTCCGTTGGGCTGGTTGAAGATGTCGATGACTTGCGAGTTTCCAATCCGGCCAGCAACGAGAAACTTCTTTCAGCCACCGCAGACTATTTGATTGCGAATGATTTTGATCTGAAAGAACTGATGCGAGCAATTCTGAACTCTGCTACCTATCAACGCAGCAGCGAAACAGCGCCGGGCAATGAAACAGAGCAACGTTTCTACTCGCGATACTATCCACGGCGGTTGATGGCAGAGATCCTGCTCGATGCCGTTTCAGATGTGACGGAGGTTCCGACTGAGTTCAAAGAGATTCTGTTGCCCGGGGCTGGCGTCAAGGAAATCGAAACACCTTATCCAGAAGGCACGCGGGCGATTCAGCTTTACGATTCGGCTGTAAAATCACACTTCCTAAAAACATTTGGTCGAAACGATCGCGAAATCACTTGCGAGTGCCAGCGAACTGATGATCCCAGCATGGTTCAGGTGCTGCACATCGCAAATGGCGATACTTTCAACGCCAAACTGGAAACGAAAGACAATCGACTAGACAAGTTGATGAAAGAGTTCGACGACGACAAGGAGTTGATTCGCCAGGCCTATTTGGTGGCCTTGTGTCGCGAGCCGACTGACATTGAGTCTGAAAACTTGGCCACTGCCATGAGTGAAGCTGAGGACGGACAGCGGCGCGAACTGGTCGAGGATCTGTTCTGGAGTTTGATGAGTAGCCGCGAGTTTTTGTTTAACCATTGATTGATATGAGATATTTCTTCTTTGTTTTCTGCTTGCTTGCTGCGACAAGTGTGCTGGCTCAGGATGCGCCTGATCGAATTGACTTCGATTCGCAAGTAGCACCGATTCTGAAAAAACACTGTGCCAGCTGCCACAACGATGACGATCAGGAAAGCGACTTTAACGTTGGATCCGTGGCGAGCATTATGAAGGGGAGCTCCGCCGGGATTGCGATCAAGCCGGGTTCGGGCAATGCTAGTCACATCATCCAACTGATGCGCGGCACCGAAGAACCCAGCATGCCACCCGAGGACGAGTTTGAACGTGTCTCTGAAGAAGAGATCGCGATCGTCGTAGGATGGATCGATCAGGGTGCGAAGCCGTCTGCCGGCGCGAAGGAAACCGCTTTGGCAATTGAATCACCGAAATGGAGTTCAAACAAAGAAAGTTCCCCTTCGATCCTTGCTGCAGATTGGTCGCCCGACGGAACGACGATCGCGACAGCCCAGTTTGGCAGCGTGAAGTTGCATGATGCGACGACGTTGGAACTCAAACACGAATTTAATTCGCTTCCGGGAAAAGTGAATTCGATTCAGTTTTCGTCGGATGGGAAGAAGCTGATCGCCGGTACCGGAATCACAGGCGTTGGAGGCCGGGCTATAGTTTGGGACGTTGAGTCTCGCGAGATGATTGGTCAACTCGACGGGCACAGCGATGTGATGTACGACGCGGTGATCAGTCCCGATGGAAAACTGGCGGCAACGAGTGCTTACGACAAAACAATCTTGCTATGGAATCTCGCGACGGGGAAAGAGCTGCGGAAACTCAAAGGGCACAACAGCGCCGTCTACGATCTGAGTTTCAGTCCAGACTCGAAAAACCTTGTCAGCGCAAGCGGCGACCAGACGATCAAAGTTTGGAACGTTGCGACAGGGCAGCGACTTGATACGCTCGGGCAACCATTGAAAGAGCAGTTTGTGGCTACCATGAGTCCCAACGGACAGATGATTGTCGGTGGCGGGCGCGATAATCGCTTGCGAGTCTGGAAGCTGACATCGATTGACTCAGCTGACATCAATCCGATTCTGTTTTCGCGATTTGCTCATGAAGGATCAATCATTCGACTAAAGTTTTCGTCCGACGGCAATCGCTTGTTCTCAAGTGCTGAGGATCGGAAAGTCAAAGTTTGGGAAACGGAGTCGTTTCTTCAAGTTGGAACGCTTGAAGGTCAACCAGAAGTTTGCAGTGCGATGGCCATTTCTCCCGACGGGAAACAGATCTTTCTCGGGCGGCTCGACGGATCGACAGCATTGGTTGATGTTCCTGCTGAAACGAATTCGGTTGCTTCCGCGAAGGCAATGGTTGCTCAGGAAGCCTACGCGGAGAACGTTGCTAAGGTCGAAACGACGGCTGAGATGGAACCGAATGATACGTTTGGCCAATCCCAAAAGGTTGCCTTGCCTGCGGTTATCGAGGGAGTGGTTTCGGAAAGTGGAACGGGTACCGACGCAGATCTATTTCGTTTTTCGGCGACCGCAGGTCAGGCGTTGATGATCGAAACCAAAGCGGCACAGGAAAAATCACCGCTCGATACTCGAATCGAAATCCTGAATCCAGATGGGACATCGGTTCCTCAGGTTGTGTTGCGAGCTGTACGCGACTCGTACTTTACGTTTCGCGGCAAAGATTCGGACACCAGCGACGATTTTCGCCTTCACAATTGGCAGGAGATGAAGCTAAACCAGTACCTCTACTCAAACGGTGAAGTCAACAAACTATTTCTTCATCCTCGCGGTCCGGATTCAGGGTTTCGCGTCTATCCCGGATCGGGCAAGCGATTCAACTACTTTGGAACGAGCGCGATGTCGCACGCGTTGCAGGCTCCTTGCTATGTCGTTGAGCCATGGCCACCTGGATCAACGTTTGTTCCCAACGGTCTGCCCGTTTTTGAATTGAACTACGAAAACGATGATGACTCACGTCGTGAGATTGGTGTTGATTCTCGCTTGAAGTTTGTCGCCCCAAAAGATGGCGACTATCTGGTTCGACTGACGGATGTGAGGGGTTTTGGCGGCGATGACTATAAATATCAACTGACGATTCGCGATTCGAATCCGGACTTCGAGATCAAGTTCAAGGGTGAAAAGAATGTGTTTTCAAAAAGCGGCAGAGAGTTTCAATTGGTCGCCGAACGCAAGGACGGATTCGAGGGGCCGATTCGTGTCGCTGTGGAAAATGTTCCAACTGGATATTTCGTGAAATCGCCTTTGACGATCGAGGCCAATCATGTCG
>CAYGUE010000026.1:0-29335 GCA_964352885.1 uncultured Pirellulaceae bacterium | reverse complement strand
CGAGGTCGTGAGTGCGATTCATGCACTCGATGAAGCGAAATCGATTTCCAAAGAACAGGCAGCGGCAATTTCGTTCCGCGCGACCGCCGAAATCGCCGGTCAACAGGTTTCGAAATCGTTCCATGGTTTTGGCGAGCTAAAGATGGAGGAAGCCGAGCCAAAAGTTTCATTCCAGATTGTTCGAAATGCTACTGATGAGTTACCTGCCGAGCGAGATTTCACGGAGCCGCTCGTGTTCGAGATTCGCCCCGGTGAGATCATTCAGGCACATGTCGTCGCAATAAGAAACAAGCACGAGGGTCCGATCAAGTTTGGCAATGAAGGATCCGGCCGTAACCTTCCTCATGGAATCAATGTCGACGATATCGGACTCAATGGTTTGATGATTCCTTCAAACACCGATCGACAAAGATTCTTTATCAAAGCGGAGCCGTTTGTTCAGCCGCAAACGCGGACGTTTCACCTGAAAGCGGACAATCTGGACAACCTTGTTTGCCCACCGGTGATTCTGAAAGTATTACCGGCCAAAGATGATCGATTAACCGAGTTGCGATAATCGATTCCAGTGCGACATGCCGGATTGCATTTGATCTGAAGGCTGGCTTGTTGTGTGCGTTTGGGGATATGACCCGGAATTATTCACGACGACAGGCGGGCAACTAAATCCTCAGGTATATTTTTACTGTGAAAGCGAATCAATTGATTTGATAAAACTTCACGTAAACGGTTAATGTTCGGTTTCGACCGATTTAGTTAACAGCTCGAGAAAACAAGTTCATTCGCAAACTCACGCCCACGCCTCGTGAATAAGCCGAGATAACAATGCGAGTTGAGTTTCACTCACAAACCCTATTGGAAGACACGGTATGCTGAACCAGAAATTGTCCCTTATCGGAAGCTTTGTGACCGTGATGTCGTTTGCTTTTGTTATTCCCTCTAGCTCGATTGCTCAAGTGCAGAACAATAATTCAGATTTGAAGCTTGGCTGGTTTTCTGGCGTCTGCGACGTCGGGGCCGTCGAAAATGCAGGCAGTGCTACCTACGATGCGAACGAGCAAACTTATATTGTTGCGGGATCCGGCAAGAACATGTGGTTCGCTGACGATCAGTTTCAATTCGTCTGGCGGAAGATGAAGGGGGACTTTCTGATTCGAACCCAGGCAGAACTGTTGGGCGATGGCGTTGATCCGCATCGAAAGTTGGGTTTGATGATTCGTACTTCACTCGATCCAGATTCGGCCTATGTGGATGTTACCGTACATGGCGATGGCCTGACTTCGATGCAGTATCGACCGACTAAAGGCGTTGATACCCTAGAAGTCAAGACGGAGATGCTCGGGCCAAACGTGATGCAACTGGCTCGGAAAGATGGCAAGTTCAAAATGTCGATCGCCAAATGGGGCGATCCATTCTCAACCGAAGAGTTAGCAAACGTTGACCTAGGTGATGAAGTTTACGTTGGCTTGTTTGTCTGCTCTCACAATAAAGATGTTGTTGAAAAAGCAAAGTTCAGCAATGTGCGAATCGTGGTGCCGGTTCCAGATGACTTTCGACCGTACGGTGATTACTTCGGCAGTCGGCTTGAGGTCATGGAAGTAGCAACGGGAATTCGCAAGATTGTGCACGCGACAGAAGACTCCATGCAGGCTCCGAATTGGACGCTTGATGGCAAAGCATTGATTTTCAATCGCAATGGGAAACTGTATCGGTTCGAGCTGGAAAACCAATTAGTCACGGAGCTTGATACGGACTTTGCAATCAAGAACAACAATGACCATGTCCTATCGTTCGATGGAAAGCAGTTGGGTATTAGCCACCACAGCGCGGACTATGATGGTAAATCGATGATTTACACCTTGCCAGTCGAGGGTGGCAAGCCAAGGTTGATCACCAAGGTTGCTCCGTCCTACCTCCATGGCTGGTCTCCTGATGGAAAGTTCCTCATTTACACTGGCGGGCGCAACGACAAATACGACATCTATAAGGTTCCTTCCATTGGCGGAGACGAAATTCAGCTGACCAAAGATTCGGGTCTCAATGACGGTTCCGAATATTCTCCTGATGGAAAAATCTATTTCAATTCGACGCGCACCGGCACGATGGAATTGTGGCGAATGAACGGCGACGGCTCGGAACAAACTCAATTGACCGATGACCAGTTCAACAATTGGTTTCCGCATATCTCACCAGACGGCAAGTCGATTCTGTTTCTTTCGTTTTTGAACGACGTCAAGGCTGAGGACCATCCGTTTTACAAGCATGTCTATCTTCGTGAGATGCAGGTCGATGGAGGCGAACTAAAAGTCGTTGCCTATCTGTACGGTGGACAGGGAACGATCAATGTGCCATCGTGGTCGCCTGACGGAAAGTACGTTGCTTTTGTCAGTAACTCGGACGTAACGGAATAGACGGATGCAATCGCGAAACTATGGAACGCTTGGTAGCCCAATCAGCGAAGTTGGGCTTGGCTGTTGGCAATTTGGCGGTGACTTTGGGCCGATGTCTGATGAAAAGGCGATGGCAATCATGTCCGCAGCAGTGCAGGGCGGCGTAGACTTTTTCGATACCGCCGACGTTTACGGAGGCGGTCGCAGTGAGTATCTGATCGGGCAGTTTCTTGCGTCGCACACAGGCGATCCGATTCGCGTGGTCACCAAGTTCGGTCGAGATGGCAGCGTCTATCCAAACGGCTACACGGAATCCGCGATGCGCAAATCCATCGGCGCGTCGCGTGTGAGACTGGGCGTTGAGTCCCTAGACTGTCTGCAGTTGCACTGCGTCCCGATCGAGGAATTGAAGAAGGGTGACGTTTTCGCCTGGTTGCGAGCGTTTAAGTCTGAGGGTTTAATTAAGGAGTTTGGGGCTTCCGTTGAGACGATTGAGGAAGGACGAGTCTGCCTTGAGCAGGAAGGTTTGGCTTCGTTGCAAGTGATCTTCAATCTGTTTCGACAGAAGCTAGCGACAGAACTGCTTCCGCAAGCCAAGGCTGCAGGTGTGAGCATCATTGCTCGTTTGCCATTGGCGAGTGGATTGTTGGCCGGCAAGTACACTGCTGAAACAACTTTCACCGAACGCGATCATCGCAATTATAACCGTGACGGGCAGGCATTTAGCGTTGGCGAAACGTTTGCCGGGTTGCCATTTTCGATCGGCGTTGAGTTGGCGAATGAACTGCGCGGGATGCTTCCGGAATCAATGACGATGGCTCAAGCCTCGCAAAGATGGATTCTGGATCATGATGCGGTGACCACCATCATTACCGGTGCTTCGTCGGCTCAGCAGGTTGCCAGCAACGCAGCGGTAAGCGAGTTGCCAAGTCTAAGCGTGGAACTTCACCAGCGATTGACAGACTTCTATCTGGCGAAAGTTGAGCAACACATTCGCGGTGTGTATTAGGCTCTGATCCGCTGGGGAAAGTCTCCCATTCGTCAATGCGATTTCAGTTTCGAAGCGCAACGCGAATCGAATGCTCTCTCTGCACATGGGTTTTTCTGTTCTCTTGCGAGCCTCAGAGCGATTTGATTTAATCAATCATAACCCGCCGCGTGAGCAAGGGATGGTCCCTAGCGTACCCGCGCAAGCGAATCATAAACCGTCTGCTGCGGAAAGTTTCCCAATCGCCAATGCGATTGCATCGGCAATCCCTCGCTCACGCATTTTGAAGTTGCACACATTGCCTGAAAATTTGGATTCTATCTGGAACTAACCATTGAAAACCGAAAACGCGGAGCGTTTCAATACAAGCCCGAAGCGCCAGCGAGTGAATCGAAACCCCATGCAATTATTCACTCGCTTGCGCTCTTTCGCTTCGGGCTTGTAGTAGTGCAACTTCAAAACTCACGCGTCGGGTTATGATCGGCGCTCTAAAATCTGAAAAACTGATTAAATCAACAGGCCCTTACACGGCGGGTTATGATTTTCGAAACGCAGCTCTTCACCGACTCGAAAATTCACATTCAATTAACCAGCAGTGTTTTGACAGAAAACTTCATCCGTTGATTGTCGCAGGCTTTGGTGGCGAATCAGCAGAATTTCGATCCTTGGGAAATGCTAATTCGCTGATGGGCCTCGAATCTATCCCCAAGGCAATTGAGACGCGCATGAAAAAAGCCCGGTGACAAATTCACCGAGCTTTCCTGAAACGTTTCTTATGTCACGAGTTCATTCGCGAACTAGCTTCCAGCTTTTTCAGTAGCAGTTTCTTTTGTTGTGTTCGCAGCAACCAACGCTTGAACGGCTGCTTTGTACTTGGCTTTTGCCAAAGTAAGACGAGCTGTCATGTTGCAGCAAGTCTTCTCTTCGCCGATCACGTAAGTCATCTCTTTGCCAGATGTTTTGGCCAGAGTACCAGCTTCGTTCGGGCAGTTGCATGACTTTTCGCCGACGGCGTAGGTCATCTTGATGTCTTTGATTGCAGTCTTTACGAGCTCCGCATTCTTGCCAGCTTCGACTTCGCATTTGCAAGACTTGCCAGCGACTGTGTGTGTGCAGCTTTTGCTGCATGTTGCTGGTGTAACGAATTCGTTAACCATGGTTTCTGTTTGCTCTACGAGAGAAGTGTAAGCTTTCGTCTTGTCTTCGAAGACTTTCTCTCCAACGACAAAGTGAAGGGCCGCTTTCTTTTCTTCAGCCATTTTGGTGGCTGATTCCGAGCAGCAAACATTCTCAGTACCGACGCGGTAGGTCATCTTAGGCAGCTTTGCCATGGCCGCTGTAACTGGGCAGCCTTGGCAGCAATCTTTGGCGCAGTCTTCGCCTGAGCACTGAGTCGCTGCAACGGTCGTTGTCGTGGCACTTGCAGGGCACTTGTCGCACTTCTTCGCTTCCTCTTGAGCGCCGACAGTGCTAACAAAAAGTGTTGCAACGGCGAGCAGAGAAAAAGTCAAAACGTTCTTCATAGGATTCTCCAAAGTATGGGTGACATGACTGGTTTGTGATCTTGGCTGACGAGGCCAGCTGCCAAGTTCGAGCCGCCGGCGTGGCTCATCTTACGGGAAAGTCCTTGATTGGTTCAAGGCTTTTTTCAGAAGGTTCGCAACTGTTATCCAACCCACAGAGGGTCAGTTTTTTCCCGAAAAAATGAAGCCAGCTCAGATGAAACTTCAACAAGGCACTGGAGTTCCGGAATTGCCTAAAAGGCATGCGTGCATGTGAGAAATCCAACAGAAAGTGCATTAGGCGTAGATTCCCCTTTGCGATAACATGGGATGGAAGCACTAGAATGGGACAACATGACAGTAAAGCCGGAATCGAAAAAAACGATAGCAGACACCAGTGTGAACGCTCCACCTGAAATCGGTAGGCAAAGCGAATGGCGGCGATTTAGAAATCGCATGATCGCTGGTTTATTTGTTTTGCTGCCGATCTACATCACATACGCTGTCGTAAAGTGGCTCTATGTGACCATGTATGACTATGCGTTTGGCCCGATCGCGACCTTCATTCGCGAAAACTACCTCAAGGATGCGGCGATTCCCGGCTACATCCTGCATGCCCTGTCGGTCGTGCTTGCAATGTTTGTCGTGATGTCGATCCTGATGATCGCCGGAGTGTTCGCCAAATCACGCGTGGTATCGGCGACGGAATGGGTGCTTCAAAAAGTACCCGGCGTGAACATGATTTACCGCGTGGTAAGCAACGTGTTCGATGGGATCTCGAAATCGCAGGATACGAAGGACTTCAAGAGAGTGGTGCTGATTGAGTTTCCACATCCTGGGATTCGGGCTCCCGCATTCGTGACCTCGGAGTGTACTGACTCGATCACCGGCGGCACGATTCTCTGCGTCTACGTGCCCACAACACCCGTCCCAACATCGGGTTACATGTTGTTGATACCGGAGGACAAAGTCTGGGCGCTAGACTGGAATCTCGAGGAAACTCTGCAGGCGGTCGTTTCAGGTGGAATGACAGTGCCTGAAAAGATCAGCTGGGGCTAGAAGGTGAGCGAATTTTGAAACGGCACACTCCTCCAAGAAAGTGAGTGAATTTGGCTTGAGCTTTACGCCAAGCCGCCGCTCATGTCACCATCGGTCCAGTTCTCGCCTTCGTCGTTGTTGTAGTAGTCGTCCATGGAGCTCTCATTCGGTTCGGTTTGGCTTCCGTCGAGACCCAAGTCACAACGAAGCTCTTCGAATCGTTTCAAGTACTGCTCAGTAGAACTGTGCACGTGTTCGGCTTCGGTGATGAATTTCATGCGCTGTGACTCTCTTACGCCAGCCTTCTCCATCGCGAATTCGTACTGCTCCAAGGGACTTCCATAGACGATTAGCAGCTTGTGCTCCTCGAACTGGACTTCCTGAGGCTTCGACGGGTTCAAGACTGCGATGCCCGTGCAGCCGTCGTTTAAAAGCAAATCTTCGTAGTCAAACAGGACGCTCTGGAGAACTGCCATGTCGATGTTGTCACGGTAGAAATCGCGGTGTCCCCCAGCGTCTCCTTCGTGGCTTGATTCGAGCACAACATCGACGACGGGGCCGAGTTTCTGAATCAGTTCCATGAATAGAGGGAAGAGCTTCTCCTTGGAAGCAGCTGCCATCACGACGGGAATCGATGAACCTGATTCTTCGTCCTGATAGTGCTCGTGGCGATAGCCTTCGGTCGGCTTGACTTTCAAGTCCAGTGCCGGGCGAACGGCGCCTGTCAGATGGAAATGATCATAGGTGTCGACATCAAGATGTGCCGCCAATTCAGAGTCCGTCACCTGTTTAAAGCTGTTGCTTTTTATGGGTGGCGCTCCGGGCTGCTTGGGCGGCGTATCAAAATTGTCTTCGAAAAACTGTTCCAAAAAGCTCATCGCATTCCTCGGGTCATGGTCGGACGGTTGGTCTGCTACAACAGCGGCGTGTTGCTTTAACCGTCACCAAACTTTAGGTCGCCTTTAGTCGACAATCAGAAACGTTGACCCAGTCGGATTTATTCGATGAACTTTATGGATGTATAATCCTCACAACCTGAATCCGAGAGCGTTTTCCACAGAAGATGGACAACTCTCCGCAATCAAACCAATCCTGAGCCGCGAATGATCCCACATCCAAAGTTGACGACATCGCGACTTGAGCTTCGTTCCTTTCTGGATACCGATGCCCAACGAGTCGCCGAATTGGCGAACGATGAAGAACTGTCAAGGAATTTGCGAAGCTTCGGCTTTCCATACTCGATCGAAGATGCGAACCAATGGCTTCAGGACCTGCCCATAGAGTGGAAGAAAGGGCAGTCCGCGACCTTTGCGATTTGCATTCACGGGGCGGATGAGGATCTGGCGCCCGAATTGGTGGGAGCTATTGGGATCTTGCTGGATCCACAGAGCAATCGGGGAGAACTGGGCTACTGGATTGGCCGAAGTTATTGGGGGAAAGGGATCGCGACAGAAGCCGGAAAGTCCCTGCTGGATTTCGCCTTTGGTCAGCTCTGTTTGAACAAGGTCACGGCAGAGTGCCTTGTTCGAAATCCGGGTTCATCTCGAGTGCTGGAGAAACTTGGGATGGTTCAAGAAGGCATTATCCCGAACCATTTCCGCAAGGAGGAAAGTGGCGACTATTGCGATGTTCGAGCGTTTGGACTGCTGAGGAGCACTTGGAATCAGAGATCCTGATTCGCGTGGTTTGTCAGAAATAAGAATTAGGGTCACAAAGTTAGTCGTTTGAGCCCTAGCCCCGGTTTTTCACAACGGAACCGTGGCTAGCGCCAAAACGGCTAACCCAAATATTCAATGCTGACAAATCACTATGGTTTCTCTTTCTTGTCGACTTTCTTTTTCGGTTCTCGGACGCTCAATGCCTTCGCGTCGGCATCGGAGATGTCTTCGATTCGCATGTCGCCATACAAAGCTCGATAGTTTCCGGTTAGCTTCGGTCGATAGAGCAGCACGATTTTGTCTGCCGTGCCGAGCTTCACGCCTTTTCCGAAGTAGCGATAGTCTTCGACCAAAGTGTTCTGTTCGAGGAAGTCCCAGAATGGCCTCGTGTTGTCACCGAGCATATGGCGATACCAAATGTCGCCCATCGCCTTTTCGTCTTCGGATTTTTCATTCACTTCCTTCTGGTTGGCTAGTGCAATTTTTTTAGTGTTTTCAATGATGATGCCATCCACGAATTGTCCGTCATTGACTTTCGCCAGCACCTCAAGCCATTGTACCAGTTCTTGTTCTGTGATTGTCGGTGCTGGTTTTCGCGGAGCAACCTTTGTGAAGCCTTCCGGAATGTTAAACTCGAAGATGCTGGAGTCGACTTCCGCGCCAAGCACAATGTCTTTCGTGACTGATCCAAGAAATTTCATGCTGGAGAACGAATTTTCGGGTGGATTATCACAATAGTCCAAAGTTTCCGGATCGAAGACACTCGACCCAGGGTGGCTCAGACCGACTAGCTGCTCGGTTTCCGCATCGATCCAGACATCGCTGACGTTTTTTGGATTGTGCTGGCCCATCATCAAGTTGTGCCACCGCAGAACGTCTACTTTTCGTCCATCAACGGTTCGCTGCTCAACGATTTTTCCGCCTTCATGCATCGCTCTATTGAGCCATCCGAAAGGGCCCACATTCAATTTGAGCTTTGCCACCGGTTTCTCTTTTTCCTTGTCGTCAACGTGCAGATAGGTTTTGTGTTCCTCGATCTCGAACTTGTGAACTTTCACATACAGGGCCAGCCGTTGCTTTTTCACGGGATCATCGATGTAGATTTTTTCGAGGGCGCCGTCTTTGTCGTAGTCATCACATCGAAAGTAGCCGGGTTCCATGTAGGAGTGTTTTGAGGCCCTTTTTTCTAGCCAGTATCGCTTGCCGTCTTTGCTCGTTCCCCGTTGGTACGAAGTGCGAACCCAAGTGATCGTTTCCGCCATGTTGATGCCGTAGATGGTTTTTGCGAATGCTTCCTCTTTGGGGAACAAGCCCCAGAACGCACCGGCGATCAACAGTATCGATGCGGCGGCTACAAGTGAAATACGTAAGCTAAGGCGATACCTCAGTGTCGGGTTTTTGGATCGGGTCGCACCGAGCGATTGAACTGCATCTGCGTTTTCTTTTTCCCAAGCGGTGAAATCAGGTGCTGGAGCGTTGCCAAGTGCACAACGGATTTTTGATTCGACAATTGTTGAGTTGCTATCGTTCATCGTTCACCTCGTTGTTGGTTAGTGTTACGAGTGCTTTACCAAGGCTGCGTCGAGCTCGCTGCAGGCGCCCGTGGACGCCTTCGGGGGTTGAGCCAATCGCAGCGGCGATCTCCTGATACGACATTTCGCTGAAATATTTCAAGTAGATGACCTCTCGTTGATTCTCAGAGAGTTTTCCAATCGCGTTGAATACATCGGAGTGCTCTGCTTCTGCTTCCGCTTCGGCGTCGTCTGCGATCAGGGAGTCCGAGGGCAGCGAAATGCTCTCTTGAATCGAACCGGCCATTTGCGGAAATCGAGATCCATCTCTGAGCGATGTCAGGCTCCGGCAAGCCACGACGAACGCGTCCTGTGCGACGTCTTCGGCTAGATGACTGTCCTGCAAGCGGCTACAGGCAAGCCCGACGACCATCGAGTAATGACGCTCGTAAAGTTCACGGAAGCTGCTGACATCACCAAGACAGGCCGCCGTGACCAGATCGTGGTCTGATTTTTCCAAGATAGCTCCCGCTTGAAGTGGTTGGTCTACACCTAATTAGTGGATGATTTGGCCAGAGTTGAGCGCTCAAAATGATCTTTTTCACAGAACCGGGATAAATCTGGCGAAAACAGCCCGAAAACCTTGCCAATATTGGCGTCTGCCGGGCGAATGACTTCACTAAGGGTTTCACGAATTTTAGAATGATGTTCGCCCAGCAATCGGTATTAGGAGAACGCAGATGACAGAAACGGCTCAACAAGAAGGCACCAAAGTTACCTTCCTCGATCAAACAGGGGCGAAAAGTGTCGAAGCGGTCGTGTCAGACACGGTCACGGTTCGAAAGATTCTCCCAAACATCATCACCAAAATGAACTTGCCCGTGATTGGCCCCGACGGACAGCCAATGAGCTACAGTCTGGACCACAAAGAAGGTGGTCGGCGACTTCAAGAGGACCAGACACTATTGGCAGCCAACGTTAGCGACGGCGATCATTTGATTGTGTACCCGGAAATTGTTGCGGGTTAGTCGCAGCCGCAAGATTCCTACTACTTCATTTGAGCCCTTTCTAAAACGAAACTTTCCATGCGAAAATCTCCTCGGCAACGACGACTCGAAGCGGACTTTCGGTCCGTGGAAAAGCTCGATGCCGAAAGTTCAATTTTCAGCTTCCAAGCCAGCGGTGATCCTCCGACGCGTTATCGCTTGCAGTTCGACGGGCCCGGTATTAGCCGTGACTCGTATGGGAAAATTCAGATCACTGCAAAGCATGAAGTCATCGTTGAGCTCGGTGCTTCGTATCCGCGGATGGTGCCGAACCTGCTTTGGCAAACTCCGATCTTCCATCCGAACATCTCCAACAACGGAGTCGTTTGTCTGGGCGGCTACGGAACGCATTGGGTGCCCAGTCTGACGCTTGATGAGATGAGCACGATGTTGTGGGACATGATTCGCTACGAGAACTTTGATATCCAGAGTCCCTATAACCGCGACGCGGCGTTGTGGGCTCGTGATCAAAAGAAGTTTTCGTTTCCGTTGGACGATCGAAATATTCGAAATCGAGTTAATAACCCGGGCGCCAACGTTCATTCGTTTCGAACTTCGGAGGAGCGCCCAGAAGAGAAGCCGAAAGCGGCCAAGGCCTTTTTTAGCGTCATTGAATTGGCCAATCGAATTCGTGGACGCAATAGCCGCAATGAGCCAGTTGTTGCAACGATGGTCGAAGAGCAGGTCAACGAAGACGAAGTGGTTGAAGTTGTTGCCGCTGTTGAAGATTATGAAGTCAATACTCACGAAGAAATTACTCTCGTTGATCCCTCTGAGATTGAACTCATCGAAGACGGAATTACGTTTCTCGATTCGACTGAGACTCAGGTGATAGAAGAACGACAGCGTATTGTTGAAGAACCTGCCGTTGAAATTGAAGATACCGGCATTACATTTCTGGACTAACCAAAGGTGGCGATGAATCCTGAATCGGAACACAAAGGTAACGAACCGTTTGTCATCGATGAAAACGATCGTTATTCCAGGTTGAAACTGATCGGCTGGTGGGAGCAGGATAAAATTGCCAATGCCAAAGTCCTTGTTGTAGGCGCGGGAGCCCTCGGGAATGAAGTGCTCAAGAACCTGTGCCTACTGGGGATTGGCTCGATCCACATCATCGACTTTGATGAAGTCCAAGAATCCAATCTCACCCGCAGCGTCCTGTTTCGTTCGCGCCACGAAGGTCTACCCAAAGCAATTGTCATCGCGGAAATGGCCTCGGAGCTGAACGACGATTGCGACTTGATTCCAATTCAGGGAAACGTGTTGACGGACATTGGTATTGGCTTGGTTCGAGACATGGACGTTGTGATTGGCTGTCTGGATAATCGGGAAGCCCGTTTATGGGTGAATCGAATGTGCTGGAAAGCCAATGTTCCTTGGATCGACGGCGGCATTCAGGAGATCAATGGCGTCACCAAGGTTTTCGTTCCAGGCGACGGTCCGTGTTACGAGTGTGGCATGACCGAAAATGACTATCGTCTAATTTCGCTGCGATACAGTTGCCCCTTGCTTCGGAAGGAAGACATCCAGCAAGGAAAAGTTCCGACGGCTCCGACGATTGCGTCGATCATTGGTGGCATGCAAGTCCAAGAGGCTTTGAAGCTGATTCACGGTTTGCCAACCGATGACGGTTGCGCGATGGTTTTCAACGGAGCCGCCAACCAGTTCTACAAAACAAAGTTTACGCCGCGTGAAGATTGCCTTTCGCACGAAACCTATGAGGATGTGATCGAGTCCGATTTGACGAATGAGTCAACGTTGAAAGACGTTTGTGCCTCTTTGCAGTTAGAAGCCGGCAAACTGATTCTCGATCGCGACTTTCTGGTTCGACTAAACTGTAGGGGTTGCGGCACGCATAAACAGATCGAGCGTCCGTTGTGCCTAGTCGGGTCATCCGAAGGACTGTGTGAATCGTGCGAGCAGCCATTGCATCCTGAAACCATTTGCGAAGTCGTGATGGACTCCGAGTTTGCCATTCGAAAGCTTGCCGATATTGGGGTTCCGGACTGGGACATTGTGAAAGTTCGAACCGAATCAGAAACGTTTTTCCTGCAGTTGAAGCCAGTATGAGTTCCGAGATCCAGTTTGGCGAAGTCGAACAGAACGAACCGCAGAAAGCAGTTCGCCCGGATCGGAACGCGCACTTCTGTATTGCAGCCGTCGGAGACATCGACCCCAACGATTTGCCGATCTATGTTGACCTCGACGTACAGCGTGACATGGAAGCTCATGCGCACACCAATACGCGAGTGGAACTTGGCGGCGTCATGTTGGGCAAGCAATGTATCGATTCCGATGGGAAGCCCTTTGTCGTCGTGACAGACTCGCTGCGTGCACGTCACTACGAAGCAACACGTGGCAGTTTCAAGTTCACGCATGAAACGTGGAGCCAAATCACGGGCGAGCGAAATCAATTCCATCCGGATTTGGAAATGGTGGGCTGGTACCACACGCATCCGGGTTGGACGGTTTTTCTGTCGCCAATGGATCTATTTATCTGCAACAACTTTTTTAATCGGCCACTGGATGTTGCCTTGGTAATCGATCCGTGCAACGACGATCGCGGTTGGTTTCAGTGGGATGGCGACCATCAGACGCAACGAACAGGTGGCTTTTATCTGACCTCGATTCGGTACCGCGAACAGGAACTGAATCAATTCGCCAGTATTTACAACCACGAGCCGCCCATGAATTCTGATCCGCGATATTCCGGTTATCACATTACGGATTCTTCAACTCAAGGTACTACTATGGACATTCGAAAACCGTGGTTCGACTTGTTGATGGTTTCGATGCTGTTAACGCAGCTTTTTTTCATGGGCTTCATGTTGATGCAGCTTGGTGGATTCGGAGACGACGTAGAGAGAGAAGCTGCAAATAATTCTGCCCCAACGGAAGCCGTTGCCAGCAACGCACTTGAGAATCGATCTTTGAAGATGGCTTTGTCGGCCTTGGCCAGCTCTACGGGGCAGGAGCAGGTTGCGGAGCAGATGGTGAATCTGGAAACGGATCGCCAGCAGTTGTCCGCCAGCCTCGACGGCCAGTTGGCTCGCATTGAACTGTTGAGTCGAGAGAACGCGACGCTTTCATCAGAGAATGTCGTCCAGGGAAAACAAGTCAAAGCGTTGGCCGCCGAAGTCACAAATCTGAGGGACAAACTCTCGTCAGCATCCACATCAGGAGAGGCCGAAACTGACTCGTTGGCAGAAGGCGAATCGAAGCCGACGACATTCAGTCTCTACTCGTTGCTTGGAACTGGAATCTTCGGGCTGTTGCTTGGCAGCGGAGGCATGTTTCTGTTTCGCCGTGCCAAAGAAGACGAAGAAGATTTCGATCAGCAACAAACGGACCTGAGTTTTGAAGCCACATCCTCTGAGCCCGGGAGAAAGTAATGGCTGTCGTCGCGATCATCATTTGTTTTTGTGTTATTCTCGGGTTCCTCGCAGTCTTCGTCGGCATTGTCAGTTTGCTGAGCGGAAGGCGCAGATCGGGGCGGTCTGGCTTTAAAGCCAAACACGCAATCTTGAATCCCGTAAGAGAACGATTTGGTGCGGAAAACTTGCGCCCCAACCGCCTAGGTGAGCTGAACGTTTTTCGTCCGGCACTGGTGTTTGACTATGGTCGCACGATGGCGAGGCTGAAGCATTTTGGGAAACCGTTTAGCCATGCGAGTCAAAAAACCGTTCTGGAAACAAGCTTTGATCTTCCTCCCGGCCAAGACGTGACGATTGTCAGCCGCGACGGTGCCGCCGGCAAAGAGCCAGCGGCCAGCTTTCTGGAAACGGGCGACGAAGAGTTTGACCAGAAGTTTTACGTCTACACCAATGAGCCTTCGGTTGCCAAGCAGCTTCTGACCGACGCCGTCAAATGGAAGATGAGCGAACTGAAGAACCTCAATCCAAGTGAACTTAAGATTCAACTTGAAGGCGGGTTGTTGAAAACGTCTAGCAGGCAATGGTTCGGAACCGGACAGGAGTTGCTCGATTTTGTGCAGGGTTCATTGGAATTGTTTGATCAATTGATGTTGCATAAAGCCGAAGGCGTCGAGTTCCTTCATCAGAATCAGGCAGCCATTATTGAAGATTTCCGCTGTCCGATTTGTAGCGACGATGTGATGCACGAGATGGTCGTTTGCCGACGCTGCAAGACGCCCCACTGTGCCGAGTGTTGGGAGTACAACGGGAAATGTGCCACGTTTGCTTGCATGGAAGAGCGTTATCTTCGCGTGGAAGAGCAGGAGTTGTAAGTCGGTGCGCTTGCACTGCCTGGACTTAAATTGCTCCCTTCTCACCGCAAATTCAGTATCGAATGCTGTGTACTTGATCGAAGCCTCTCCGAATTTGTGGGAGAACGGCTGGGGAAGAGGCCTGCATGTTTTTCGATATCCGTCACGATAGACTAGCATCTTGCTGATTCTTCAAGTGAAGAACGATTCAATCTCAGGGTATGATTTGTTTTTGATCGCGCCATTTGGAAGTGAGAATGACGGAAGTTTACGAAGCCCCCAAGCCATCTTCAAAATCGTTCGGCATTCGCGGTTTGCTTTACGCGACATCGCTGCTTGCCTCTGGAATGGCGCTTTCGCTTGACGCATTAACGCTATTCACTTCGATATCGATTTTGATTGGTTGGGCGATTTTGTTTTCGCGACCAGTCACGTTTCAACGTGCGATGTGGATTTTCTGGGGCCTGCTTCTAGTTTTATTTGTGAGCACATTAGTCGTAGAAGTCCAACGCGGCCCGTTGCGATTCCATGCTGAACGTACTCATCGCATGAATGAAATGCAGCAGGTAATGTTGGCGCTACTCAACTACGAGTCAGCGCACGGGCACTTTCCGGCAGACACAACTGTTGCCACGCCTGAAGGAGAAACGTTGCGGCACAGTTGGCGCGTGGAGCTTTTGCCATTTTTGGCAATGAGCGGCCGGCAACAGATTCGTTACAACTACAACGAAGCGTGGGACGGGCCAAACAATCGCAGGCTAATTCCCTACGGCAGTCCAGCTTTTTGCGGTGTCAGTAGTGAAGAGCCCTTAACAACGATCAAGTTGGTTTCTGGTCTCGGTACGACGCACGAAGATGGCAAGCAAGTTGCATTCTCCGACATTGAAGATGGACTCAGTAATACGATTGCACTGGTTGAAGATTTTTCGAATCCGATCAACTGGATGGAGCCGGGCGACGTTTCTGTGGAACAAGCAATTGAATTGTTCAACGATATCAATCGAGTAAACTGTCCTCGCATGCGTGAAAACGCTTTTGGACGAATTCTTGAAGGAATTGTGTTCGTTCGACTTAATGGTGAAACAGGACAACGTCCTGCAGCTTCGATTGAAACGACAACGGCAGCCGCGTTTCTAATTGCCGATGGCGAATCGTACGGTGATTTGGAAAGTGGAGACTTGATTATTGAAAAAAAGCCGATGGGCTATTTCATCTTCTATGTCCATCTGGCCATAATCGTGTTGCCAGCGTTCGTTTTCTCAGCTCGCTTTTTCAAAAGAGATGAGAAGTGATCGATGCTGGCAGCATCGTGTACGATTACTTCTCTTTTTCTTCGCCGCCGCGAACGAGAATCAGATATTGCCGAAGCTGCTGATCGGAATCGTCGAGATACTTGTCGAATTCAGCCGACTGTTGCGGCTTCACAATGGATTGCTGTTGCGATTTAGCTGGAGCGACATCCGCCATTTCTTCGTCAGATTCAGCTAGACCGTTACCCAAGCCAGCGCCTCCAGCATCATTGGTTGTTTGAGCCGGAGCAGGAACGCCCGCTCTTGAGGCGGACTTTGCTCTTGGAGTCATCGCCAAACCTGAGGCAGCACCTTCAGTAAGCCCATTGATTGGCATACCGGATTTAAGAATCGGTGGAACCGGCCCAAGGGGTGGCATGCTGCGTGGAAGTGGATTAGCAACGAGGTTCTGCGCTAACGCGTTGGCTGCTGGCGGCTGCAAACGCTCCGGCAGCGTTGAATCGACCTGCTGGTCAATCCTGGAACCAAAAGTTGATTGGCTTTGTGTGAACTGTTGCTGAATCGCGTCTGCGATCGGTGAGTCCGTTCCTCTGGGAAGCTGAATCATCTCGATATCAGCGGTGTTGGAGATCTGTGCCATCGCCAGCTTCATCTGGCCAGGCGTTGCCGCCACGTAAAAGGCTTCGATCGCATCGGCTGGCGTTGGCAGCCCCTTCTGTTGCTCGTCGATTTTCACTTCGATTCGATTCAGCTGAAGAATCTCGCCAACGGCATTTTTGGAAACCGAGGAATCTTGGCTGACACACCAAATTTGCTCAATGGGCGCTGACGTGTTGGTGACCGCGTTGGCAGCCAGTTCAGCGTCTGAAGCGGTTGGAGCGGCTGGCGCATTCTTCATCGGCGTGCCGGACAATGCGAACTCTGGCATTCGATTCCGAGACACGGGTGCTCGTTGAGCCACTTGATCACCAATTTCTACGGCACCCTTTGCACGCGCTTTTGATGGCGATTCTTTTTTCGCTATCTGTTCGAGTGGTTCGTCAGCATCAACCCGTTCTTCAGCAAACATCCCCGCAGACTTCATGTGCGTGGAATCCGGGACAGCATCCGCAGTCACTGGTGGTGCAGAAGACTCGCTCATCGCCATGTTTGATTCCGAGCCGTTCCAGTTCTGCCACAGCATGTTTCCGATCAAGAAAACGCCGGCAAGCGAGGCGGCCAAAGCCACCGTGGACTTCCAGTCAAACGAACTTGTAGGCAGAGAACTCACCGGAGCAACTGTTTTGTCTTCACTTTCAACGGGCCATGCGCCCACGACAGCTTTAACTTGATCGATTGAAGCTTGGAGTGTTCGTTCCGCAAGGTCCTCTGACGGCTTGAACGTTGGCAGCCCTTTCATCAAGGAACTCTGTCCCCGGATCTGCTCAACGGCTGCTGCGAAGTCGGCATCAGAAGCGATCCGCGATTCAGCTGCGGCAACTTCATGCACAGGCAAATCGCCGTCGACATAGCGGCCGGCCAGAATCAAATCAGATTGTTGAAGGTTTGACATTGTTTTGTCGGTTGTTCGGAAGTGTCTCTACTTGGATTCCATCGATTCAATAATCTCTCGCAAGCATCCTCTTGCACGGTGCAGTCGGCTGCGAACGGTCCCAACCGGAAGTTGCAGCACTCCCGCGATGGCTTCGTAATCCATCTCTTCCATCTCTCTCAGAATCAGAATGCTTCGATGCTCATCCGACAGACGCTCCATGGCATCCATCAGACACTGAATCTGCTCGTCCTTTTCCATTCGTTCGCCCGGCAACTCTCCATCGTCTGGGATCGCAAAGCCGGGTGAAACTTCATCGCCAAATCCATGATCCAGCGACATCGTTGGTCGTTTTTTTCTCAGTTTCGAAATCGCTGCGTTGTGGGCGATTCGGTACAGCCAAGTATAAAACTGACTTTTGCCTTTGAACGATTCCAGTTTGGTCAACGCCAGCACAAACGCGTCCTGAACCACATCTTCTGCTTCGGCTTGATTGCGCAAAAAATGCACCATTGCGTTGTAGAGCCGAGGCTGATACTTGCGGATCAGCAATCCGAACGCTTCCTGCTCACCAGCGATCGTTCGGGCGATCAACTGTTCATCGGTCTGATTATCGAGCGGAAGGTTCATTGTTGAGACGATTAGACTGCGGGAAAGTTCCTGAGAGTGCGGTTTTTGACCGTGAATTCCAGAAATGCCTCCAAAACCGTGTGTTTTTGGATTTCCACCGGCTGACTCTGACGATTTTATCGGATTTTAGGCGGCTGTGGGGGTGAGGACTTGTGGTTCATTTTGGCCAGCCATCTAGGCCCAGTTCGAAAACAGCCTCCTCCCAGAGAAAGGATATTGTCTGTCTCCTTCGATAACTTAGTTCAAGGATTCTTTGCGTTGTGCATCAGGAACTGCAGCCCGAGTCCCAAACATTCGGACGTACCCAAACAGCCCAATTCCACAAGCAATGGTGATCACGCTGACCCACTGCGAAATCGTCAGCTCAGTTCCGAACTGCCCCGATTCATCGTTGCGAATCAGTTCCAGCACGAATCGTGAAATTGGATACAAGATCAACATCAGCGCCATGACTTCTCCATCATTACGCCGAACGTGCCAATAGAACCAAAGGAACAAACAAAGCACTAACGCGTTGATCGAGCTGTAGATCTGAGTCGGGTGAACGCCGCGCGATCTTGGCCGTAGCCTTGCTACGGGAATTTTGGCTCGACCGATCCGATCGCCCACGATCTCCACATTCGCGAATTCCGCCTGCGGAGTCCCTGCCAGATATCGCATTCGTTCTGCTTCGAACGCGGAAATCAAAATCGTTTCGCCCTCGCTGATTCCAAGTTCTTTGCCAACACCTTCGCCCGGATCTGTTACGCGATAGTCGAAAGGTTCGTTCGGAATCGGTTCTGTTTTTATGCCGAGAAGTTGGCCTGAATGCAGTTGTTGCATGTAAGGCGGCGAGCCAGCGGGAAACTCAATCGCCGGAAGCGGCACATCGCAAACACCACCCCAACAGCATCCATTTAGGAGACAGCCAATCCTTCCGATCGCCAAACCAATCGCCATTCCCGGTGCGATCAGATCGGAAGTCAGCCAAACGGGCAGCTTCCATTTCCAGACGACAAACGTCGCGGCGAGCAGTGCACCGATCATGCTTCCGTAGACAACCAAGCCACCTCCAACCATGTCGAAAACGCGTTTCAACGTTTCGATGACGCTAGCGCCCGGTTGAAAAAACTGGTCATGGTTTTGAATGACGAAGAACAGCCTCGCTCCGAGCATGCCGCAGACGATCATCCAGATCGCCAAACGAAAAATGTGTTCCGTCGGATAGCCGATCTTTCGACAGCGATAAAACACGATGCCCATTCCGGACAGCACCGCCAACATCAACATGACTCCGTAGCCGCGAATGGCGAGGCCCCGATTGATGGGATCGCCAAGCGGATCAGCCGGATTGATACCGTCCTTTGCGAGATTCGGAAGTAAAAACAATGTCGCGATGCATCCCACGACAAGGATTGGCAGAGTCGCCCAAAACTCGGACTTCAGGTTCTCACGGTCACGAATTGCAACGACGCCCAACCATAGTCCGCAAAGCAATAACCAGACAATCATGCCTGGAACGCCGAACCAGCTTGGCGGAATGTAAAACAGAGTTTGGAGCATGGTTGCCTATCGGTAATCAAGGAGATGCAATCGTACGTGATTGCGTGATTGGCATCCAGATGGAGTTCAATCGTTGTGACGGCTTCCAGCGGTCACAGTGCTGTATCGTGTCGGCTGAAAGTCGTCACGATGACCTATTCCACAACACAGTTGTCGATCAACCGTGTCTTGCCCACATAGACCGCGATTAGCAACGCTACCGGAAGCTGAATCGGATCGGAGGATACCAAAGTCATCGGATCAACAACCGCCGCGTAATCAATCGAAGACACGCCACCATCAATCAACAACTGCCGCATTTCCGTGACGACTTCGAAGCCATCTCGTTGGCCATCATCAATTTGCTGCTTCACATAAGCGAGCGTCTTGCTGAGCGTCAACGCGATCTCGCGTTCTTCATTGCTCAAGTAAACGTTTCGTGAACTCAGCGCCAACCCGTCAGTGTCTCTCACGATCGGGCAGGTTCGAATTTCAACCGGCACATTCAGGTCACGAACCATTTGGTTGACAACCGCAACCTGTTGAAAGTCCTTCTGACCAAAGAATGCCACGTCAGGACCGACGATGTTGAAAAGCTTCAGCACGATCGTGGCGACACCAGCGAAGTGCGTTGGTCGAAACTCCCCTTCAAGTTTTCTTGAGATTTTTGGCGGAACAATCGAAGTTGAACTCGATGGTGGGTACATCGTTTCCGCTTCCGGGCAGAAAACGTAATGCACACCTATCTCGCCGAGCATTTTCAAATCCGCATCCAACTGTCGCGGATACTCACTTAAGTCCTCTCCGGGAGCGAACTGAGTTGGATTAACAAACATTGTGACGACCGTGACATCTGTTTCTGCGACGGACGCACGAGCAAGGCTGAGATGGCCCTCATGAAGAGCTCCCATCGTCGGCACGCAACCAATTTTCTTGTCGTCGCGTTTAAGTGCCTCCGTAAGGGACCTCATTTCAACAGGGTGGTGAATAACAACAGGAGATTCCAGCACGGTTGGGCTTTCGACAGGTCACAATTGGAAATCGGAAATTTTGACGCCAATTGTGTACAATGGGTACCCCGCATCTATTCAATTCTACCCCATCGTTGACATGAGCACTGCAGAAGACGAGGCACAAGGGTTCGAAGAGGATGTCGTTGAACCTGGACAACGAATCTTGATGTTCAGCGTCATCCCCAGTTGGGTGATTAGCTTCATTGGGCATATTGGCTTGATCGTTCTACTTGCTTTTCTGGTCATGCCAAAACGTAAAGAGATTACGACGGCGATCGAGGCGTCCGCAACGCCAAGCGAGTCTGTTGAGACGATCGATCTCGACATGGCGGAATTCGACGAATCGACAGAAGAAGAGTTGAGCGAAACAGATTTCGAAGACGTGATGCAAGTCGAAGTCGAATCGATAACCGAGTTGGAAGCAATGGATACGCTGGAAACGTCCGAATTCCTTGGTGCCGAGGAGATGGTTTTCGATGAAGGTGACTTTGGCGATCTTGGTGCGATGAGCGGCGATGGCAGTGAACTGGGCGGCCGATCGGCCAACGGAAAAAAGAAAGCGCTCAAAGAATACGGCGGAACGGATGCGTCTGAGGAGGCAGTCCAGTTGGCTTTGAAATGGATTGTCAAACATCAGCTTCCTGATGGTGGCTGGAATCTCGATCATCGGATCGGACCCGGGAACCATCGTGACAGCCCCAATCCGGGAACTCTCGTTGAAGCAAGAAACGCAGCGACTGCTTTGGCATTGCTCCCGTTGTTGGGCAGCGGAAGCACGCACAAGGAAGGGATCTACAAAGACAATATTCGCGCAGGTCTCGAGTATCTCATGAGCAAAGCCAAGCCGGGCGGGAGAGGAGTTTCGTTTATTGAAAGGGGCGGAACCACCTATTCTCACGGTCTGTGTTCTGTAGCTATCTGCGAGGCGTTCGCGATGACCAAAGATCCGAAACTGGCTCCCTACGCCCAAGGCGTTATCTGGTTCACAGAGGATTTTCAGGAATCGACTGGCGGTTGGAAGTACGCCCGTCCGCTGCGAGGACCCACACTCTCGGTTGCCAGTTGGCAGGTTATGTCACTCAAAAGTGCCAAACTTTCACAGTTGAATATCAATCCGAAGACGTGGCAATTAGTTAATCAGTATTTATCGAGTGTTTCCAATCTCGCTGGGACGCGCTACGGCTACGACAGGAAGCCGGGTGCAAGGCAGCGGCTTAGCTTGACCGCGATGGGTTTGTTGTGTCGCATGTATATGGGTTGGGAAAAGGATAGGCTGAGCGAAGGTGTCGTTGCGATTCATGACAAAGGGCCCGATCTTTTCGACGGCGGTGATGATTCGGTAGATATGTACTATAACTACTACGCGACGCAGGTTATGAAGCAGTACGGCGGAGAGAAGTGGTCCGAGTGGAACAGCAAGATGAGAGACAATCTTGTCGAGTCGCAAAGTAAGAAAGGGAATTCTGCGGGCAGTTGGTTCTTTTCAACGCCAACCCCCTACGATTCGACCGGCAAGCAGGCGGGGCGTCTCTATACGACAGCGCTCGCGTGCATGACCCTGGAAGTCTACTACCGCTACCTTCCGCTCTACACCGACAGAAGCACCACCGACGACTTCAAGCTCGAGTAACGAACTACTCCGCTTCGCCAACACGGAAAACAGTGTCTGTCTTCAGCACCGCACAGGTTTCCGGAAAAGTATGAAACGCTCTTACGCGGACGTGATTGATGAACGAATGAGCGTGCATGTAGCTGATGGCGCCGAAGTTCAGCCGCCCGTTTGATTCAAAGCGATGGACAAGGCCATCTGTTTCGACTCGTTTGTCGAGTTGCTGTTGGATCGTGACGAATATCTTCGGGTCAACCGAATCCATCGAGACGTTTGACTGATAGCCAATGATTTGATCGTACGTCACTGGTCCGTTCGTTGTCGATGCACCAACGACGTGCGAAATCAAACGGCAGTACTCAGGCAACGCATGACTGGCTGCTGCGGCGACCTCGCAGAAGATCAATTCACCATGCAGGAAAGTGATCAAGTGACCATCGGTTGTGATGTTCAACCGCAATTGATAGTTGTCCCGTTCGACGTGCCGAGTTCCACACACTTCGACCAACTCCGGATGTACCGGTTTGGCGAAGAGATGGAAATTCATCTCGGTAACTTTTGGTCGAACGGATAACACGAATCAGTCTCGCTAACGTTTTTGAAGAGCGAACAACGTGTCGCTCTCAACTCTAAATGTAGTCCCTGGTTCGCAAACCTTACGACTTCAATCAGAACAAAGTTTGAAAAAAAAATGGTTTTCGGCGTGGCATTATAGCCATGATAAATTGAGTGCCAAACCGCAATTTCTTTTGACGGAAATTTGACCATTCTCTTATTGACAAACGCTGGAATATAGATCGGCATTTCATCGTCAAAACTGAATCGGTTCAGCTAATCGCAAGGATATCAAAGACCGCATGCACGCCGATAGCGATCGCAATTCCTCGAAAACGAAACAGAATACATAAAAACATTGAAGCCATGAAACGGAACAAAAATGTCGACGCTTGAAAGGGAAAACCTTCCGGGTTGACGACATCGCAATGTGCAAACGCAAACAAGATACTGACCCCTGTTGCGGCAATAATCACTGCCGCTGATTCGCTTTTGATGATTCGTCGCAGTCCGTACAATAGTGGCGCAAACAAGAGCAATCGAAACAGGATTTCTTCGTGAATTCCAACGCCAAGGCACGTCAGCAGCCTGCCGTATTGTTGTGAGTTGGAAAAAATTCGCGTCAGGCCGGCAAGCGGTTGTGGACGTTGATTGTCGAAGTACAGCATAAACGCATCGCTGGCCAGAAAAAGAATCAGGGCGAGTGCCATTGATTCGATTGCTATCCAAAAAATGGTTCGCAAATGAAAGTGTCCAGGCTGATCAAGGCGATGGTGCCAGAACAAAAATACTCCAACGGACACTAGGGGTAAAATGCCAATGCTCGCCGGACCCAAGGGCTGAAGCAGTATTTCAAACAGGCGATCAACTCCGCTGCGAACGGCTTCGGGGTGGAAGATCATGCTGAGTTCATACCACACCAGCAATGGCAAGACGAATGCCAGGCAAGCGAGCGGCTTACGTATCTCATGCAAATAGTCGTAGCGAGCCGGCTTCGATTTTGGGGACCGAATTTTCGATTCGAGAACTTCGACAATCGAGCCCGGTTTCTTCGGTTTCGATTGTTGAAGACTGGAACTCATTTTTGCGTTTTTTGGTTGAAATCTACGTTCTAAAAACAACACCCATCAGAGGGAGAGCGTTTGTCTTGACACGATAAAGTCACAACTTCATCCAGTTGGGGTGAACGTGAAGATCGAAAGTTAGCGACTTGCCATCAGGCGGCCAATGTCATTTTCCGATCGAGGTCCAGTCGATAGCCTGTTGCCCGAAAGATTCCAACGATTCATTAGTTCTGGAAAATGGTCTGCTGCCAAAAAAACCTCGGCTGGCAGACAGCGGCGACGGATGCGGTGAAACAATCGTCGAATGCTGTTCACCGATCAATGGGAGTTTCTTTTCTGCTGGCTTGCCCCACAAAATAAAAACGCATGGAGTTTTTCGTTCGCCGATACATTGAATGACTGCATCGGTGAATTTTTCCCAGCCTTTTTTTCGGTGCGAATTGGCTTCCGATTCGCGAACTGTCAGTACCGTGTTGAGTAGCAGTACACCTTGCTTCGCCCACGATTCAAGATTGCCTGCCGTGGGGATTTCACAACCCAGATCCGCAGCCATTTCTTTGTAGACGTTTTTCAGCGAAGGAGGTAGCTTCGTCACTGAATCGAGAACCGAGAAGCAAAGCCCATGTGCCTGACCGGGACCGTGGTAGGGATCCTGCCCCAGAATCACGACGCGTGTTTCGGCCAACGACGTCCAACGAAATGCGTTGAATGTATCTGCAGGCACTGGATAGACGGTTGCGTCAGATCGCTGCTGGCTGACGAATTCAGCCAGCGATTGAAACCAATCCGAACTCAATTCATCTTTAAGTGCGGGCGTCCAATCAGAATCTATCGGCCAGTGATGTGGGAATTCGCTCATTGCACATTGGTCGCGACTTGTTGCCCGGTTTCGCTGCCAACGTCAGAAGCAGACGGTCGAAAGTCAACCAAATGCAACTGCACGCTACGATGGCCTCGAAATTCGTTGATTTGAGGCCGGAAAGCAAAATCAAAACATGCGTCAGGCTTCTCAAGTTCCTTCACCCAGTCTGCTTTTCCAAACGCGACCGCACGAACGGAAGAACCATGTTGCTGCAATCGAAGCGAAAGGTGTCGACCGTCAGTACCCATCGTTTTTGGCGGTTCGGCAAGTCGAACTTCGGTTGCACACATCATCGGTCGTGGATTCTTCTGACCAAAAGGCGCCAGTTTCTCAAGGTCGTTCATCATCGAAAACGTCAGGTGCCCGAGCAATGCTTCCGCATCGATGTCCAGGTCAGGAATCAGTTCATCGACGCTAACCTGATCGATGACTTGCTCGCAAAAATCTTCCCGAAACGCATCGACTTTATCTGGATCGATGCTCAATCCTGCCGCAGCTGAATGGCCTCCGAACTTGATCAAGTGTTGTGAGCTTCCTTCGATTGCATCGTAAAGATTGACTCCGCAAGCCGACCGGCACGATCCTACGCCGGGCCGCGCGCCCAATGGGTCGAGCGAAATCAGTATCGTCGGCCGATGGTACTGCTCGGCAATGCGACCGGCTGCGATACCGATCACGCCAAGGTGCCAATCTGGTTGAGCTAAGACAATCGCTGGCTCGTTTTCCGGATCGTGATGTTTCTTGATGACTTCGTTGGCCGATTTGAGGATTCGTCGATCGAGCGAATCACGGTTCTTGTTCAGTTCATTGATGTAAGTCGCAAGCTGCAGGGCTCTTTCGGGAGAATCGCAGGTCAGCAATTCAACTCCCAATTGTGCTTGTCCCAAACGTCCCGCCGCGTTGAGTCGCGGACCGATCCGGAAACCGAGGTCTTCGGCCTCAAGCTTTGGTTTCCTGTCGCATTCAGCGATCTTGATCATTGCGCGCAACCCCTGATTGGCATGCGAGTGCATGCAATTGAGCCCGTGGTGGACGATGATTCGGTTTTCATCCAACAGCGGAACGACATCGCAAACTGTCCCGATTGCCGCCAATGAAACAGCCGCAAACAGGAAGTTCCGCATCGATTCAGGGAGTTTCTCGCTGCCTGCCCGTCGCTGGCAAAGCGCCCACGCTAACTTGAAGGCAACGCCGGCTCCACAGAGACCGGGAAACGGATACGGATCGTGTGGCAAACCGGGGTGAACAATCGCGGCCACGTCTGGAAGTTCGTGTCCGACGTGATGATGGTCCGTGATGACCATTCTCAGGCCGATGGACGTTGCGTATTTGGCTTCGGCGACGCTGGTGATTCCACAATCAACGGTCACAACGAGCTTGGCACCGCGTTCTTGAATCTTTTTCAGGTTCTCGTTGCTTACGCCGTAGCCGTCGTTCAATCGGTTGGGAACGAAATAGCTAACATCGGTGCCCAACTTTTTCAGACAACGATATAGGATCGCTGTCGATGTCATGCCGTCAGCATCGTAGTCACCGTAGATACAGATTTTCTCTTTTGCGTCAATCGACTCAAAGATCGCATCGACGGCGGCATCAACGCCGGGGAGTTCACTTGGCTTTCGCAGACCGGTCATCTTGAGATCCAGAAAGCTACTGACGTGTTCCGGCCGCGTGATGCCGCGCAGTGCTAATAGCTGCGCGATCACCGGGGAGACACCACTGGCACGCTCGATCGATTGAACCAGCTGTGCATCGTGCGCACGCAAATTCCATTTCAGGCTCATCGATCCTCCAATGTTGGTATTTAGAATCCAACATTTTACGGAAGCTCAATGCAATGAGCAAGAGATTACATTTCTCGCTGTGCCGTTTATCCAACAGGGACGTTACAGTCGCTGCTCGTTATACACAATGGGTCCAATACGTAAGAGGAATCGGCAACGCGCTCTCAAAAATCCGTAAGCGTTTAAATGTCGAGAAACGTTGAAGCTCGAATCCTCGAGGGAGAGGCTGGCCACCTAAGTTACTTCGTGGAAGTCCTTGATGATTTGCCAAGCTTCTTCAGGTGATTCTGCGTATTGGAAGAGTTCTAGGTGCGAATCTTGAATCACGCCTTCATCGGCAAGGAACTGGAAGTTGATAATGCCGTCCCAGTATTCTTTGCTGTACAGGATGATTGGAATGTTTTGCATTCGCCCGGTCTGTCGCAACGTTAACGTCGTGAACAGTTCGTCCAGCGTTCCGAACCCACCCGGAAAACAAACCAGTGCTTTGGCTCTTAACAGAAAGTGCATCTTGCGAATGGCAAAGTAGTTGAACTGAAAACAGAGGCCGGGGGTGATGTAAGAGTTCGGAGTTTGCTCGAAAGGCAATGTAATGTTTAAAGCCATCGATTGACCACCAGCATCGTAGGCGCCGCGATTGCCAGCCTCCATGATGCCTGGCCCGCCTCCGGTTTTGATGATGAACTCGCCATGGTGTCCGTCACTGAGATTGTACTCGGTGATCATGCGAGAGAACTCGCGGCATTCTTCGTAGTAACGTGACTTTGACATGACGCGATTTGCGAGGAATAACTCACGTTTGGCTTTCTCGCTATCGGGAGCAGCAGTGATTGCGGCTTCAGCAGCAGCGAGCCGCGCCTCGGCCAAGTCCTTTGGGGCGATTTGTGTTCCACCGAAAACGACAACCGTCGATTCGATGCCAGCCTCTTCCATCAGCACCTCTGGCTTAAGCAATTCCAGCTCAAGACGCAGTGGCCGCAGATCTTCTCTGCGGATAAATATTTCGTCGAGATAAGCCAGTGCGTAACTATGATGATTCATAATCGCTTCCAACCGGTCGTTTACTTCTTTGTCTTCGCTCACGATGCTATCCTGTCCGTTTGCTTCTATTCGTTTTCATTTATTTGTTTGAGCGAAAAAGCCTAAAGCCCAACCGCACTTTTTGATAGACCGGTTTGCCGGTCCTTAGCATGCCTTTAGACGAATCTCGCTTCATGCCTACGGCCAGTTTGGCAACGCTTCGTCAAAGGAGCCTGCTTTTGCGGAAGATACGTAGCTTTTTTGAGGCTCGGCAGTTCATTGATGTTGAAACGCCGCTTATTTCGCGCGACACGATTATTGACGCCTATATTGAGCCGATGCGACTTTCGGGGGAGAGCGTGGTTGGCGAAGAGCAGCAGGATGGCGATCTGTTTTTGCAAACTTCGCCCGAGTTCGCGATGAAGCGACTGATTGCATCAGGGGCGACGGCGATCTATCAGATTTGCAAAGCGTTTCGAAAAGGCGAAGCTGGTCGGCGTCACAACCCAGAGTTTACGATGCTGGAGTGGTATCGCGCGGGCGATGATATGTCGGCAGGAATGGAGCTACTTGCCGATTTTGCGAAACATCTATTTGGGGCAGGGGAGGTCGATTCGATCTCCTATCGCAACGCGTTCGTTCAGCATGCCAATGTCGATCCGTTCTCCGCGTCGGTCGACCAGCTTCGAGTCGCTTGCGAATCAGCCTGTGTCGACACAAGTGCGTTCGAGGGTGATCAAGATCGCGATTCCTGGTTGAACTTGATCATGTCCGAGATCGTCGAGCCAAAATTGGGCGTTGCAAACCTCCAGATTATCTTCCATTTTCCTGCGAGCCAGTCAGCGTTGGCGAAAGTTTGCACAACCGATGCAGGTCATGAAGTTGCTGAACGATTCGAATTGTACGTGGATGGCGTTGAGTTGGCGAACGGCTATCATGAACTTCTGGACGCAGACGAACTTGCGAGCCGTAACGAAAAAATGAACTCAAAGCGTGAAGCCGACGGCGGTGAGCGATTGCCATCTGAAAGCAAGTTGTTGGAAGCGATGCGACACGGATTGCCGGCATGCAGCGGCGTGGCGCTGGGAGTCGATCGACTGATGATGGTGCTGCTGGAGAAAGAGTCGATTATGGAAGTGATTGCTTTTCCATTTGACCGCGCTTGAGTTACAACCCGAAGCGTAAGTTTTGAAGTTGCACTGATACAAGCCCGAAGCGCCAGCGAGTGAGTAATTGCATGGATTTGAACTCACTCGCTTGCGCTCTTGCGCTTCGGGCTTGTATTTGCACGGTTCGACTTTTCCATTTTCCGCGGCTATGAAACTGTACAATTCCAAAAAGCGTAAGTGAAGTTCGAACTGGTTTCTTGCTTACGCGTCGGGTTATGATTGGGGCCCCCAAATTCGAGGTTCAGATGAACGAAGAGAAATCGCCCAACCCGTTCGCATCGCCAGTCGTCGCGACCGCTGCGTCCATTCCGGAGTACGATCCCGATACGGAGATTCGGGAATTCAACTTTGGGAAGTCGCTCTTAAAGTGGATGTTGATCTGCGTGATTAGCGGCGCACCGAGTTTCTTCTATGGAATGGTGCTAGGTGCCAACTACGCTGTTCAGTCTGTCGCAATGTTCATGGGGATTTTGACCTTCGTCTGCGTGTATGTTTACGTCGAATCCCGTGAGTGGACTCGACGAAAGCTGATGGATAAGTCGCTTCGAATCGCGGTACGCGTTGGCTACATCACGCGAGTCGCGATTTCGGTCCTGTTTCCCGTTGCGATGTTTGTTGATCTCTGGTGCGGACTTGTTTCGGTGAGCATCATGTCACGTCTGTTTGGCGAAACATACATCGGTTCCGGATCCCGCGGCTCAACGCCTGTTGTGGCAGCACCCATTGTGCTGTCGTGGTTTTACTTCACAACGTTGTTGCAGGGTCTTCTGCTAAATGTTGTGCTCGGAGCATACACGCTGATCGTCTACGCCTTGGTGCTACTGTTTCGCAAACGTTGAAAAAGCCAAAAAGCGTAGCCGGATACGAAATCCGGTTGCGCACAAAAATGGGTTCAGTATTCGCTTGCGCCTGAACACTGAACACTGAACACTGAACACTGAACACTGAACACTGAACACTGAACACTGA
>CAYGUE010000025.1:39507-53865 GCA_964352885.1 uncultured Pirellulaceae bacterium | reverse complement strand
CTTCCAAACGTTCTCGATCATTCGCAGAGACTTTACGCTTGAGTCGATTCGCCTGTTCGCCAACCATATCGAGGATACTACGTCCTTCGCCAAGCAACTTCTTTTGCCTCTTGATGTCGTATTCTTTCCCCTGCAGAAACAGGTCGGCGAAAACTTTTGACGGACGGTGTTCAGCCGGAATCATGACGCCGCTGCGGTTGTAGGATTGGCTGTTAGTACCGTCGGTGCTTAGCGTGATCGAAGGGAATCGGGTGACGTATCCTAGCTTTTCTGCGGCGAGCTGGTCGAGCGAAATCGTATTCTGGAATCCAGCGAGCCCAGGATTCTCGGCCGCAGTGAGCCACGTCATCTGCGACGAGTGTCCGTCTTTTCCAGCCTGATTCGGATGAGAGAGCCCTGCGAATAAAGTGAATCTGTCTCGGTGATCGGCAAGATGATTCAGGTAGGGCGATAACTTGTAGTCCTTGCCAGTTGTCTCGGGGAACAGCGACGGGCCGTGCAAACCCAATGTGGTGCAGATCGTAATCAGACGCTTGGGGGGGGCTGCAGCAAGTGCTGCGAGCATGCGGGTTGGCGCGAAGGCTTCCATCGCAGGCAATGCGATCCCGACACCAGCTGCCTGGAGAAATGATCGACGATTGAAAAGATTTTTCATGGCGTGCCCTACTTGTGTCGGAACAGTTTTGACTGAACGATCGCATGAATCATCGATCGAACGCCATAGTCGTCTTTCTCACACTGCTCCAGAATCGTTTTGATTTTCTCTCGATCTGCAAACTGAATTTTCGTTCCTGTTGAATAGACAACCAGCTGGCGAACGAGATTTTCAGCAAGTAGACGTTTCTTTTTGACTAGCGTCTTCTTGTAGGAAATGACGTCAGCAAAAAATTCCCCTTCCGGTGTCTCGCCCGATGGATCAACGGGCAGGTTCAGTTTGTATTCCCAAATGTGGCGTCCGTGCAACCGATTTTTTGGTGCCTCGCCGTGCTCAACTGAGCGATACTTTTTCCGAAAACCACCGATCACATCAAAGCTCTCTAAGGCAAATCCGGGTGGATCAATGTTGCGGTGGCAGCTGTTGCAAATGGCTGAATTCCGATGAGCGGCAAGCTCTTCGCGGATCGTTGTCGTGCCCCGGGTGTCAGGTTCAATCGAGCCAATGTTTGGCGGCGGAGGAGGAGACGGTGTGCCAAGCATACTGGTCAGCACCCAGTTGCCGCGGCGAACGGGAGAAGTCGTTGTGCCATTGGCCGTCGTTTTCAAAATGGCGGCTTGAGTCAGAAAGCCGCCGCGAACGGTGCCTTTCGTTTCTACACGGCGAATGTGCTGACCCTCAACACCGACGATTCCATAATGCTCTGCAAGACGGCGATTGATCATCGCAAAGTCTGAATCGACAAGATTCGTCACGCTCAAATTTTCCCTGATTAGTTCTGCAAAAAACGATTCACTCTCCTGAATCATTGCTGATCGTAGGACAGGATCGAACTCGGGATACAGCCTTGCGTCAGGCGTTGTCGCATCAATTCGCCGAAGCTCCAACCATTGTCCGATAAAATCCGCAGTGAATCGGGTGCTCTTGGGATCGTCAAGCAATCGCTCAACCTGTTTCCGCAGTTCGTCATCATCGGTGAGCTTACCCGCGTTCGCGATTTTCAAGAGTTCCGAATCTGGGATGCTCTTCCAGAAGAAATAAGACAGTCGACTGGCGAGAGAGAAATCGTCGAGCTCTCCTAGATCGCCGCCTTGAAACAAGAAATGCGGCGAACAGAGAATCGCCCGCATTGCGAGTCGAGTCGCGTCCGCAAAAGGCGCACCGCGATCCATTTCCTGTCTTGCGATCGCAAGGAATTCTTCTTCTTCGCCCTTCTTAAGCGGTCGACGGAACGCGCGAGCAGCTAGTTTATGGAGGCTTTTACGAACGGCGACTAGCTGGTCTTTTTCTGGCGGCACGATATCAAATTGGATGTGACGGTTGTTTCGCCAGGCCATGTGTTCTCGTTTTATAAACTCAAAACCGGGCAGCAAGTTCGTCGCACTATCCGGTGGCCACGAATTGTGAAGTGGTCCTTCGATGGAAACCCACTTCAGCTTCAAGCCAGCCCCTTCGTACTTGTCAGGGCCAACATTCCAGATGTTTGTGTTGTCCTTTGGTTTCGTTAACTCAAAGGCTTGCGGGAAAATGTACTCTCCACGTCGCAAAATCGGTTCAAAATCGACCTCCAGTGTTTCCCCGGGAATTGCATCCCAATAGCCGATAATTCGCGATTGTCCTCGGGTGTAGTTGCCGGCAAAGAAAGCGAGAACAATCGGCGTTTCACTGCGGAACGTTTCTGCTTCGGCACGAATGTGAAACGAGCCTGAATGCTCCATGCCGGATTTGCGGAGACTGTACAGGTAAGTTGAACCAGACTCGAAGATCACGATGGCATCATCTTCTTTGCCGAGGATGATTTGTTCTCCTTTATCGTTTTTGGCAAAGTGCTCCTTCACAGATTTGAGTTCGAGTAATTCGAAACGCTCAGGTTTGTTGTCTGGTTTCACGCCAAGATTGATTGCGGAATCGATGGCGGCGTCGGCGGTTCTCAACCACGACTGTGCATGCAGTTGGGAGATGCCCTGGTTCTCCGCAACGGTATCAAAACCCGACTCGTTTTCTTCCGGTAGCAGCCTCGCCAGTTCGGTTTTGATTCCCAACAGGTCGTGTAGAGAGTATTCGTATTCTGTTCGTGTTAGGCGACGGATGGTTGAACGCCCGTTCTCTTTCTGCCGAGCTTCGCTCTGTTTGGTCAGCGATTGGTGGATCTGCGTGAGGGCCTTCTGCTGCACGGCTCCATCGGGCCGAACTTCGTCCTCGGGAGGCATCTCGCCTGAGGCGACGCGATCATGGATTCGTTCCCACATCGAGAACGATTTCTCGTTTTTCAAATCGAAATCGAGAGCTTCAAAGTTGAGTGCCGTATCGGTCGATTCATCGTGGCAATGAATGCACGACGTTTCAATCAGCATTTTGACTTGAGCGTGAGCGCATCCGGCGTAAAGCCAGACAATCGCTACTGCGAGCGATATCCATTTGGCAGCAAGTAAATTCATGGGGTCGAACGCAAAAGTGCCTTTAAACCTGACTCCAGATTATACCATGCGTGGAACGAAATCAGTGATGTCGGATTTTCATTATTGGCCGACTATTTTGTAAGCTGGTGTTTGCCGTTGTCAAATTCTTGGTGGCACTTGTTGCAGCTCTCAATCATCACGCCGTATTGCTTTTTGGACGCTTCAAAATCGCCAACTGACTTGTAGAGCGATTTGCCGGATTGATAGACTTCCATGGAAAGCTCGCGCCATCGCGACGCTTGTTTTTCGGTTGAACCTTCCGGAACACGTTCCGAAACGAGGGCGCTTGTCTCTGCCAAAATCAGAGCGTGGGACTTGATCGATTTCCAGCCCATGCGATTTTCTGGAGCTTCACCAGCAAACGATTTCTTGAGTGACCGATAGCTGGGTTGGGAAATGTATTCCATGAAGTGATGCATGTTGTCGATTGGCTCGAATGCAGCGTCAGCGTTTGCGTCTTCGCCAGCGGCTGTCGACTCCTGTGAGGCAGCCGCTTCGGATTCCGTTTTTTTCTGAGGATCCTGAGGTGCCGCAAAAGCGAACGTCACGCCAAGTACCAAGCAACAGGCCGCTGAAAATAATGGGAACGATTTCATTTAGAATCCTAAGGTGAAAGCGGAGGACTGGCAGAAATTGCGGCCTCCCGTTGGACCTGCAAAGCTACTTAAGCATCTCGCGTTCGACCCACTTTGTATCGATCGTGCCGTCGGCAAACGCGTCCGTTTGGAGGACTTTTTTCAAAAAGCCCGCCGTTGTGTGAATGCCTTTGACTCGAAGTTCGTCCAACGCACGGATCATGCATGCGATGGCTTCTTCTCGTGTTGGCTTGTGAACGATCAGTTTTCCAATCATAGAATCGTAGTGCGGAGGCACACGATAGCCGGAATGAACGTGGGAATCCCAGCGAACCCCCAATCCGCCCGGGATGAGGATCTGCTCCATCAAGCCGGGTGACGGCATAAAGTTCTTGTCGGGGTTCTCCGCGTTGATGCGGCACTCGATCGATGCACCGTTGCAGGGAATGTCGTCCTGAGTAAACGCCAGTTTTTCACCAGCGGCAACGCGAATCTGTTGTTGAATCAGATCGATGCCGGTCACCATTTCAGAAACGCAATGTTCCACTTGGATACGAGCATTTACTTCGATGAAGTAAAAGTTGTTGTCCTTGTCGACGATGAACTCAACGGTTCCTGCGTTGTAATAGTTGGCTGTTTTGACCATGCGAACTGCAGCGTCACAAATTTCCTTTCGTGGACCGGCGGGCAACGTGCTCGATGGGCTCTCTTCGATCAACTTTTGGTGACGACGTTGCGTTGAGCAATCACGTTCCCAAAGATGAACGACGTTGCCGTGTTGGTCCGCCAGAACTTGGACTTCGATGTGGCGTGGCTTATCGATGAACTTTTCAAGGTAGACGCCCGCGTTGCCAAAAGCAGCTTCTGCTTCTTGAGCCGCTTGTTCGATAGCGGTCCTGAGGTCGTCCTCAGTTTCGGCGATTCGCATGCCTTTGCCACCGCCGCCAGCGGTGGCCTTAATCAAAATTGGGTAACCAATTTTCTTGGCGTCCTTGATCGCTTCGTCAAGGTCCGTGACTAGTCCGGCGCTGCCCGGAACGACAGGGACCTTCGCTTTGCGGGCCAGTTCGCGTGCTCGGTTTTTGTCGCCCAACATTTCCATGGCTTCGGGAGAAGGTCCAATGAAGTCGAAATCACTGTCGCGACAGACTTGATTGAACTCGGCATTCTCAGAGAGGAAGCCGTATCCCGGATGGATGGCTTCCGCTTCGCCAATTTCAGCAGCGCTGATGATGCGATCGAATTTGAGGTAGCTCTCATTCGATTTCACGCCGCCGATGCAGAATGCCTTGTCCGCGAGTTCGAGGTACTTTGCTCCGCGATCGCCTTCGCTGAAAACGGCGATGGTTTCGATGCCCATCTCTTTGCAAGCGCGAATCACACGCAAGGCAATTTCGCCACGATTGGCGATAAGGATTTTTTTGTACATTGAAACTGAACTTCTTTCTGGATCACAACCCGAAGCGAAAGAGAGGGCTCAATCGTGCCTCCCTTACGCTTCGGGTTGTGATGGGTTTGAGTAGATATGATTACCGACCGAGAGAGTCAGTTTCTCTCGGCCAGAGTGACGCGATGGACTAAGGCTCGACGCGGAAGAGTTTCATGCCGTGATCAATCGGGTCGCCGTCCTTAACGAGAATCTCCTTGATCTTTCCCGACAGACCTGCAGTGACTTCGTTGAATAGCTTCATTGCTTCGATTAAACAAACGATCGTGTCGGGACTAATCTGATCGCCAACATTGACGAAGGAAGGCTGGTCCGGTTTCGATCTTGAGTAAAACGTGCCGACGGCCTCACTAAGAATGTAAACCGAGTCATCAGAAGCATCGTCTGCGGAGGGAGCGGGAACCGAAGCCGCCGGCGCGGCAACGGCAGCAGGAGCCGAATAAGTTACAGGAACTCCGTCTGGACCGCGGCGAAGTCGGATCCGCTGTTCGGCCTGTTTCAGATCGACCTCATTGAGGTCGTGTTCCTGCATCAGTTCAATCAATTCTCGCAACCGACTGATATCGAAGATCGACGATTCTTTGTCTTTATCTTTGGCCATATTTTTCTCGAAATCCATTGCAACTCTACGAGCCATGCGTTGTTTTTATTTGGTCCAACTTGCAACGGCAAACTGGAGGGCACAGTCTACACAAAACGACCCAATTTCTAAATTGGGGGTAAATTATGGACGGTATTTGATCGGTATTTAGCGAGAATACAAGCCGGATATCGAAGTTGTCGGCTTACAGGCTCAAAAAACAATCCGGCATTGTATTCAACCGCTCGCAGCCGTTTGCAGTGATGAGAACGTCATCTTCGAGCCGTACACCACCGATTCCCGGCAAGTAAATTCCGGGTTCAATCGTGATCACCATTCCGGTTGAGAGATGACCGTCGAAAGCGGGTGAAAGAAAAGGAGTTTCGTGGATTTCCAAACCAAAACCGTGTCCCAGCCCATGATTGAAGTATTCCCCATATCCCGCGTCGGCAATCAGATTCCTTGCTGCAGAATCAACCGTTCGGAGGTCAAAGCCGTCGCGCAGCGTTTCGATCGCAGCCTGCTTCGCATCGGAGACCACTTTGTGAATTTCCAGTACTTCTGGGGGTACTTGATCGACCGCAACGACGCGCGTCAGGTCGCTGGCGTAACCTTGAAACGAAGATCCCCAGTCGACGAGTAATAGCGGGTGGTCCGAGATCAAAGCATTCGACGGATGATAATGCGGAAGTGCGGATGCTGGACCGGCTGCCACAATCGCATCAAACGAGAAGCCAGATCCGCCGCGGGAGCGGATTTCTCGCTCGAGGTGCCAACTAAATTCGAGTTCGCTCCAAGCAGAAGTATACGCAGCGAGTGTCGCGTTGAGTGCCTGCTCGTTGATCGCAACCGATTGGCGAATCAACTCCAGTTCGTACTCGTCCTTAATCGCACGCAGTTGCTCAATGACCCCAGAGGAATCAAGTAGCTCGACATCGTCACCGACCTCCTGCACCAGATCGCGCCACAGAGCTCGCGTCATCGAATCCGCTTCGATGCGGCATTGCGGCACTTTGATGTCTTTTATTGCTGTCGCGACGAGGGCCAGCATTGATGATTCGACAGGGCGAATCCACGTCGCCAGCCCCGGGCATTCGGTGGCGACCTGTTCGACATAACGACCGTCGGTCAGGAAGAGCGTCGTCGAATCGCTAATTAAAAGGAACGCATTACTGCCAGTGAAACCGGTCAAATAGCGAATGTTGACCAGATTCGAAACGAGCATTGTTGCTCCATCGATTTCATGGAGCAATCGATTTCGACGCAGCGCGTGATTGGCTTGGTGCGAACTATCCATCGAAGATTACTGCTCGTCAGTTTTCTTCGCAAACCGAGTTTCGACTTGCTCTTTGAGCAGGCGTGCGCGAATCAGGTTACCATGCTGTTGCGGCCCGTCGGCTTTCAACGCTTCGATCGCTTCATCGTATTGATGCCGCGCTTCGAGGGCTCGACTGTTGATGTAATTCAGCGACGCTGCCCAACGGTCAACGTCCTGCTCTTCGAGCAATTTGGGAACCCAGTTCGCAGTCGTTGCCATGCTGCCGTTGTCGAAGTGAGAAAGACACATGAACAGGCCAGCATCGCGACGCAAGAGCCGCATTTGAGCCTGACGCGAACGAACTTCACTATCAAATTCCGCAGCAGTTTGACCGGATTCTGGTGTTTTTCGAATTCCGACCATCATTTGCAAATCCCGATCCGTTTCTAACCCGTTGATCGTTGCGTCGTCGTACATCAGCAGCGCGAAACTCTCAATCGCATCTCGGGAGCGGCTCTCTCGTTCCCCTTCGAACTTTCCTATCAGGTAACGCGAACGTGCCGTGCGATAGTTCGGAAACGCCATGATGTAGCCTTCTTCAGCGAAGTACCAACGCACGTTGTCAGCCAATGCATCATCAGAGACCGCCTTCAATAGGGATTCGCCCAACACTTTGCGATAGCGAGCCGTTTCGAGGCTGATATTCCAAGCCTTGTACTCGAGATTTTCTATTTTCGGAAGTTTCGCGATTGTTTCGTCGGCTCGCATTTTGAGAGCCAGACGTTGGTCACCACTTAGGCTGGTTTCGAGAGTTTCAATTCGACGCGAGGCGCTCTGTGCATTCCAGTAAGCCAGTCCCGTCAACTTTTCCAGATCGCTTTCGGTGACCCAGTACTTGGTGTCGTCCGCCAGTGACTCTTTTACGCTCAAGTCCAGTTTTGACAGTAGAGATGGATTGGCTTTGACTTCAGCAAGAGTCGCGACGCTACCGGTGCTTTCTCCTGGAATGGGAAGCCCAAGCCGAGTGTCGAACAAATACATGTCCTCTCCAATGAGGACTCCGACGGCCCAAGGTTTCTCATCGTCTCCCGTGGCGAGCATCACGGCAGGCAAACTGGCTTGATGGCAGAACTGCATGAACAGTTTAGCTTTCTCGACATAGTCGCCCCGAGCAAAGACCAACAGGTGCCACGCCGTTCGCTTGGCCCCCGGGCTTACGAGGCCTGATGCAGAAAGCGTGTCAGCTTCTACCAATCGTTGCTCTTCAATTTCTTCTTCGGAGTACGTTGGTGTTTCGTCAAGTTGGATATTGCGAGTGACCCAATCGAAAAGCTGGATTGCGAGCGAGAGTTCCTTTGCTTCGACACCACTCAATTCAGGATTGAGTTTCGCAAAAATGGCATCGACCGGAGCGTCTTCATCTTCATCCGGCTCATAGTTGTCCGCCATCAGCCGATACAGTTCATACTGTCCGAGGTACGGCTTGTTTTGGACTCGCGTCTTGATTTGATCGAGCCACGCGACAGATTGGAGATATTGGGCGTCGTCGGAAAGGAAGCTGGTTTCAGCCATTCGGCTAACCGCTGGAAGATCCGAATACGGCTTAAGCATTTCCGCTATGGTTTGGTCTTGTTTCCAGTTGGCCTGCTCGAAGGCTTCGGCTGAATAGTTCGCCCAACGATTTAGCCCTGTCGAAACTCCGTTGTTGAATTCGGTTTGATCGAATTGCCGTTCACTGAAAACGTAGTCCAGCGTCCGCGAGAGGTCATCGACACGAGTCTGCGTTGCTGTCGAAGCCAGTACTTTCAGCATTGGGTCTTCCGGACGCTCGCAGCCGAGCAGAGATAACAGACAGGCAACAGATAGGATGGAAAAGGTGAGAGCTTGACGCATGTTCTTGTTTCAAGTTGGAATCAGTTAGTTTCGTTTTGGTTTACGACCGAACGCATTCGGCGATTTGCTTCAGCGACATCAACAACGACTCTATTTCGTCAATCGGAACCATGTTGGCTCCGTCGCGCGGCGATTCTTCTGGACGGGGGTGCGTCTCTAGAAAAACCGCGTCGCAACCACAAGCAACGGCGGCTCGTGCGAGATGCGGAACCATCTCACGTTCACCATTGGTTACTCCGCCCGCAGCACTCGGCTGTTGGACGCTGTGCGTCGCGTCAAATACAACGGGCGCACCAAGCGACTTCATTTGCACGATGGATCGCATGTCGTTCACAAGTCGACCATAGCCAAAAAAAGTGCCCCGTTCGGTCAACATCAATCGATCACAGCCCGAGTCAACCAGTTTACCAACAACATGAGCCATGTCCCATGGCGCCATAAACTGTCCTTTTTTCACATTGACCGGCTTTCCGGTTTTCGCGGCGGCAACCAAAAGGTCGGTTTGGCGAGCCAGAAAGGCGGGAATCTGCAAAAGGTCGCAAGTCTGAGCAACGATTTCGGCCTGCTCCGGAAGATGGATATCCGTGGTCACCGGGACACCAAACGTGTCGCGAATTCGACCGAGAATTTCCATGCCCTGAGCTAGGCCTACTCCTCGATACGAATCAATTCGCGTTCGGTTCGCTTTATCGAAGGAAGCTTTGAAAATCAGTGGAAGTTCGAGATTTTTGCAGGTTTCAACGAGAGCCGCTGCGATCTCAACGACCGTTTCTTCACGATCGATGACACATGGCCCAGCAATAATCGCCAGCGGATGCCCCGAGCCGATACAAACGGGAAGCATGTCTCCGGGAGCGGCAACTTCGATCGAATTTTGAGGCGTGGCTGGCATCAGCCCATTGTGACCGAACCAATCGATTTCGGGAACGGGTGGATGTCAGGAACTGGGAACCAGAACCCGCAACGCTCCAGGGCAAACAGTGATCTCCAGAGGCAGAACTCCGCCCGGATCACCGTCGAGTTCGTAGTGAACCACCTCTGTGCCATCGACTTGAATCCGCATCGATTCAAACTGGGCAAAGCTGGTCGCTTTCAAGCGAGTATGTCTCTGAAAAAATGTCGTCAACAGATACCAAACGCCTCTAAATATGCCTCCGTCACGATAGGTGCAAACGTCCAGCCTTCCGTCTGAGTCATCGGCCTCGGGCGTGATTCGCAGGTTCATGGCGTACCGAGGAATGTTGAAAATGAAAGCCCAGCGGGCGGAGTTCGAAACTGGATTGCCATCGATGTTGAATTTCAACGCGGGAAAGCGATAGCTCCCAATCGTCTGAAAGATTGGCTTGAGCCAAGACAAGTAATTAATGTGTCCGGTTCGTACCTCATCCAAGCGCTTAACCACGGCAGCGTCAAATCCGCAGCTTGCCACAACGAAGAACAGTTTCCCATTCGCGCAACCCGCATCGATTCGAGTCACTTTTCCTGCCTTGATCAACGCGACGAAAAACTCTTCGTTCGCTTTAAGTCCAAGGTGTCGTCCCAGCAAATTTTCCGTTCCTAGCGGAAGAATCGCAAATGTTGTCTCGCGAGGCAATAGATTGGCAAGCAGAGAAACCGTTCCGTCGCCACCGGCGGAAACGACGGATCGCAAAGATCCCGTTTCAAGATGTTTCTTCGTTTCCGATTCGACTTCCGAGAGGTCCGTCAGCAAAATCGTTTCAAAGCCTTCGGACTCAAGCCGCTTCGCGATCGTTTCGCAGAGCGACCTCCGATCCGACGCGCCCGAATTCGGATTAATCGCAAAGATGATCGTCTTCGCTGACGGGTCGAAGTTTTCAGTGGATAAGTTCATCTTTGGCAGAAATTTGGCAGCGAACAGTCGCTTTAATCATACCCGAAACCAGACGGTCTGTTGTTTTAATCATAACACGACGCGTGATTTTTGAAGTTGCACACGTTGCCTGAAAATTCGGATTCTATCTGGAAATAACCATTGAAAACCGAAAATGCGGAGCGTTTCAATACAAGCCCGAAGCGCAAGCGAGTGAATCGAAAATCCATGCAATTATTCACAACCTCTTCGGGCTTGTATTGGTGCAACTTCAAAACGCGAGAGCGGGGGATTGTTACTTGCGATGAAAAACCTCGCTCACGTCTGAGTTTGCATTTCGCCTGCTTCTGAAACGTCCTGATTGAACTTCCCGATTTTGCAACCGGGCGCTGCGGCTAGCGCGAGAACCGAGCGACATTGTCGCTGAGCCTCAAGCTTAGCGCGAGTCTCCGGCGAAATCCGGAAACAATTTCGGGACTGTTCCATGGAGGTGCTAGAAGTCCTCGTGCGCAATGATCTCGCCCCCCCGGATCGTTCCGAGTGCGAAAAACAAGTCGGCGGTCACATTTTCATCGATCGCGTGAACCGAACCATCGGCGAACGCAAAGTTGGTTGCGCCTCCGAAATGCATGCTGTTGAACTGCGCAAATCCATGGAAATGAGCGTCGCTCTGACCTTTGTTATTTGGCGGTTCGCCCGTCCAGCCTACGACTCTCCAACCGGTGAACGTCGTCCCAGTGACAACGCCAGCCCACGCCGAGTCAAACGTGTCGGAACTGCGCTCGCCAAGCAGAACTGTATTGCTCGATCCGTCTTGAAGATCGGAGTAAGAAGTGTCGCTGTTTTGAAAGAACACTCCGTTGATGCTGTTATCGCCTCCGTCCATGAGGTCCAGATCAGGGCACATTTCGCCATCACCATCACCATCACCGTTGGCTTCCATCTCGACCAGTCGAACCGACGACCCAATACAACCGACGTAGTGAGTTCGTGCAATCGTGAATGGAGGAGATACGGCAGTGTCTTGCAGGCCCGTCACATCGCCAGATACGGGCAGCTGGACTTCCATTTCAAACGTACGGGAGTCGTAAGTAGAACTTGGACAGAATAATATCGGGATGTGTTGTACGACCGCGTCAGAAAACTTGTCGTCCACAAGATTTTCACGGATGTTGATTTGGTTGTAGATCGCGTTTTGCTCAAAAAACGGCAGGATCTGTGCCGTCCAACTCCAACCTGTTTCCGTCGGGAGAGTTCTCCCGCCGATCCAGCCAGCCGGGAAATGCATGTGGCCGGATTCGTAATTGATGACGGCCAAGCCAAGCTGGCGAATGTTGTTGGCACATTTAATACGTCTCGCCGCTTCGCGTACGGATTGTACTGCCGGCAGCAGCATCGCGATCAGAATGCCAATGATGGCGATCACAACCAGAAGTTCAACGAGAGTGAACGCTCGGCTTTTCTTTATTGAGTTTGCAGGACTCATTTTTGCTCCGCAGGAAAAAGGTTTGTTTCTGTCACTTGGAAGTGCGGAAGTGCGACAGCACTATTGTAGTCGTCTACGGGTAGTTTCGACAGCAGTTTAATTCTGTTGCTGTGTCAGCACGCCACAATTGTTAATTTGCGGATGTCCCAATCTGCAACATCATTCAACCTTGCGATTTTGTTTGGCGTGAGTTTTTGCTGTCTTTGTGACCTTTGGCGCTTTGGCACGATGGTTGCTTCCTGTTGGATATCGGCCCGTGAAGCCCAGGACTCTGTTCGCTCACCACCTTGCCCCTTGGTGTTCTAACGTCAAATGTATTGACAACCTGTCACTTCCGGGCTTTTTTAGTGCCGTTGATACGTCGCCAGAGGGAATTTTTGTATATCTCTGAATCACATCGTTGCAGCAAGTTGCAGGGACGGCGTTCGTTCGACGGACAGTGGGGAATACTACCTGGGTTTCTTTCTTGGCCTACCTTCAGGCAGCAAAGAAGATTCAATTCCTAGTTTCTTGGCGGTTCTCACCTTACATTTGTCTTCGCCCAACAGTTGGCCGCCGGTCATACGCACTCCAAGAGCATCTATTTTGGTCTGAGTTAGGGACTGATTGACCCGAATTAGCAAGGAGATTTTGATGACGAAGAAGAAACGAAAACGACACATCCTCGGCGCGACTTTCGGCTACCGACAGAGCTTGAATGTGGCTGACCCAAGTCACGCTTTGTAATTGATCCAGCAATGATTGCCGGAAATCGCCATGCCTTTAAGATTTGAACTCGTCACTAAGTTTGAGTTCGCGTTTGGACTGCAAGCGACACAGCCCCTTTATGAACGCAGCTTGATAAACGCTTCGTCGTTCCGTTGGCCAAACGTAATCGATCCGCATCGCCACTTCGGCAGACCTGAACAGAACTTGAACATCGGCTACGTTTCTACGCCGCTTCGCAATGTCAAATTCTAATTTGTTATCTGGCGACTGGCGTTTGGGGATCCGCATCAATCACCGAAAGAAGATTGGAAGCGGCGTCTGATACCCTGATTATCGACGACGCTTCGCAGCTTAGCGTGTTCGCCAAATGTCCTCATCTGCGATGCCAATTTTTTGCTGCACGCTTTCGATCTCTTTCTTGAACCGTTTTGCATCAAGCGGGTAGCCCTTGGTGGGTTTCAAATGCGGCAAGTGAACTTTCCAAAAGCGATTCCAACGGAGCATGTAGAGTTCTCGAACGTACTTTGCGCACATTGAGGCCAACGCGATTGGAAGCCATGACTCACCTTTAGCTGAAAACTGAATCGTGGCTCTGCCGTTGTCGAACTTGTAGCGACTGCATGGACGGCTTTCTTTTTCGATCGTTACCAACGAATCGCCAAAGTGCTGCTGAAGGGAAGACGCGTATCGATTGCGTCCTCCATGTTTGTCGCAGCGGATGTCGAATCGATCTTTTGGACGGTCGTTGGTCAAATTCTTCATCGAGGATATGAGACCCAACGATTCGGCCGTCAGACAACTTGCCTTATTGCCGTGAACTTCGATCCCCGCATTAAAGCGACGAGGAAATACGGTCGCGACCGAGAGCTGTTTCAGTGACGCCTTGTCTTTCGAAAGTGCTTTTCGGACTTCCGGTCCAAGAGTTTCGATCTCGGCCGCGCTGCATTTTCGAGGTAGTTCAATCTCCTCGCATCGGAAGTACTCTGAATCTTGAATTGAATCCGTATCAACGCCTAGCATGGCCATCAGTTCGTCAACGTTGTCCGGAATCCGGTTGTGGATCGCAAACAGGCATGCGAGGACGCCGCGTTCAAGCAACTCGATGTTTCCGGATGAGTAAACGACTTTTGAGTCGGCGATCACTAGGCCGGGCGATGCGGTTCGTTTTTCAAAGGCCAGCAGTTTGCTTTTTTGATCGAATACGAACTCGGAAAGTGCATCGCGGAAGTCAAAGTTTTCGCCTGACGATTGCCATCGCGTTGCACCGATCACCAGCGGTCCCAGGTTCGGGCCGTAGCCGGCTTCGTCGGTTGCGATGATATGCGGCATGTCGTTCCGTGGTTGTGGCTTCCAGCCGCAATCGTTTGCATTCTAAGTACCGACGGCTTGTAGCCGTTGCGTTTTTAAATCAACGGCTACAAGCCGTCGTATCCTCCATCGTTATTGCGTCCGTCTAAATGATTGCG
>CAYGUE010000025.1:36681-39407 GCA_964352885.1 uncultured Pirellulaceae bacterium | reverse complement strand
GCTGGAAGCCACAACCACGTCAGGATCTACAACGTCGCCGCAATTTCTGCGGCAGCATCGCATAGCTGTTTCGTATCCTCCATCGTTGTTGCGTCCGTTTAAATGATTGCGGCTGGAAGCCACAACCACGTCAGGATCTACAACGTCGCCGCAATTTCTGCGGCAGTATCACATAGTTCTTTGGCATCTTCCATCGTTGTCGCTTCGGCGATCGCACGTACGATCGGCTCCGTGTTGCTCGGGCGGACCAACATCCACTTGTCTGACCAATCCAGACGCAAACCGTCCATCGTGCCATGCTCTGCGTCGGCGTATTTTTCTTTCAGTTTCGCATACAGCGTTGGAACTTTGTCACGATCGATTGCGACTTTTGTTTTGTGAATCTCATAAGAGGGAATGTCGGCCTTGAGCTCAGCAACCGACTTACCCGTCGCTGCCATCGCGTCGAGCACCTGAGCCATCGCGACGAAGCTGTCTCGAACGTAACCGACTTTGGGGTCAATGGGTCCGCCATTTCCTTCGCCACCGTAGACGGCATTGAGTTCCGACATCTTCCCAGTGACGTTTGCTTCGCCAACTGCGCTAAAGTGCAGCGTGCTGCCATGTCGCTCGCAGATGTCCGCCGACATACGGCTGGATGAGCAATTGATGACAACGTCGCCGGGAGTTTGCTGCAAACGATGGTTCAATGTTATCGCCAATGTATACTCTTCGCCAATGTAGGCTCCGCTGCCATCAATGATCGCCAGTCGATCGGCATCAGGATCCTGACAGAAAACAACGTCCGCTCCGAACGCGACTGATTTTTTGACCGTATCTTGCAAGTTCACCTCTGTTGGTTCCGGAGGATGTTCAAACAGGCCGTCCGGTTCAGCTCCCAAACACTGGAACTCGCATTCGAGGTTGCTCAAGAGCTGTTGGCCCAGCACGGAGCCGGCGCCGTGATGGCTGTCGAGTACGACTTTGAACTTCTTCGCTCGAATTGCATCCGCATTGACCGTTGCCAGAACAGCTTCCAGATGAGCTGCCGTCGTGTCTTCGAGGTCTGTGGTCGAGCCAACTTTCTCCCAGGACACAGACTGCAGCTCATATTCGCGGTACGCGTCGATGACTTTCTCGCCAGCCTCAGCGTTGATGACTCGGCCCGTGGCATCAAAGAGTTTGATACCGTTGTACGGTGGCGGGTTGTGGCTGGCTGATATTTGAATTCCGGCGACTGCCTTGTGTTCGCGAACCAAAATCCCAGTCGTAGGCGTTGCCGCAACATCGCCATAGATGACGTCGCGACCGATCGAATTCAAACCGCTGCAAATCGCCTGAGCCAGCATTGGGCCAGTCGTTCTGCCATCGCGCGTGACAACGATCGGTCCATCGGCTTCGAGCAATTGCACGTAGGCGGTGGTGTACTTGATCACCAAAAGTGGATCGAGGCTTTCGCCGATGATGCCGCGCAAACCAGATACGCTGATGATGGGTTCGCTTTTGCCAGACGTGCTCATAATTAAGTTTTGGGTAGGAGCGCTGAATTTTTAGCCAAGGTTGTACCCGCCAAAGCGTTCTCTGGCTAGAATCGTGCCACGGGCAGGCCATTCCCCCAATTACGCTTCGGGTTGGGATTAGCTATCCCAACGTACAATTTTCAACCAACCCATCCGTATACTCACATGTCAGATTCTAACGCTCCTGTCGACACGAAAATTTGCCTCCAGAAAGTCCGCGAAGCCAATGCGGCTGGAAAGTTGACCGAATCAGCCGTCAAGAACATTGAGTGTTGGCTGACCGAAGCCCGCTATTCACAATACGTGCCGCAAATTATTGAACACGTTGAAGAAGGGAAATGGCAGGACCTTGACGACGCGTTTTGGACCGTGATTCCGTTTGGAACCGGAGGCCGCCGGGGGAAAATGTATCCTTTCGGCAGCAACTCAATCAATGAACGGACGATCGGCGAAAGTGCTCAGGGACTGGCGGTCTATGTAAAAGAGACCAAGCCAGAAGGTCCATGGAAATTTGCAATTGCTTACGACACGCGACACCGCTCCCGAGAGTTTGCTGAGCTTTGTGCGAGCGTCATGGTCGCGAACGGTTTTGAAGTGTTCTTTATTGATGACTATCGCAGCACACCGGAACTTTCCTATCTGATTCGCTACAAAGAATGCGATTGCGGCATCATGGTGACAGCCAGTCACAATCCGCCCAGCGACAATGCCGTTAAAGTTTACTGGTCCAATGGTGCCCAGTTGATTCCTCCGCATGATAAAGCCGTCATTGCGAAAGTCGCGGATGTCGACGAAATTCCCAAAGCTGATTTTGCTCAAGCGGTTGCTGACGGTAAAATTCACATGGTCCGTGAAGAGACTGATGCAGCATTGATGCAGGAACATTTGAATGTCAGCTTTGATGGACCGCGTGATCTGAAAGTTATCTACTCGCCGTTACACGGAGTTGGTGAATTCAACGTCAAGAGTTTGCTTGAAACGGAGGGCTTCGATGATCTTGAAATTTTTGCTCCGCATCGCGAGCCCAGCGGAGATTTTCCAAATGTGCCGGGACACGTTTCAAATCCGGAGAATGCTGCGGTCTTTGACGCGATCATCGAGCACGCGAAAACAACGGGAGCCGAGTTGATTCTCGCAACGGATCCGGATTGCGATCGCATGGGCGCTGCCGCACCGGTCACAATGGATCCCGCGGGTGAGTGGAAAACGTTCAATGGAAACCAACTG
>CAYGUE010000025.1:30796-36671 GCA_964352885.1 uncultured Pirellulaceae bacterium | reverse complement strand
AACCAACTGTGTGCCCTGCTGGGAGATTTTGTTGCGTCGCAGCATAAGGCTGCTGGCAATCTGTCACCAGAAAAGTATTTCGTTTCGACGCTCGTCACGACTCGTATGCTTCGTCGCATTTGCGAGTCGTTCGGGATCAAATGCGATGATGAGAACCTTGTCGGCTTCAAGTGGATCTGCAATGTAATGGACGTTGAAGGCCCGGACAATTTTCTCTATGGGACCGAAGAGTCGCACGGGTTTTTGGTCGGGCAATATTGCCGCGATAAAGACGGAGCCATCGCCTGCTTGCTGATGTGCGAGTTGGCCGCGATGGTGAAAGCGAAAGGCATCTCGCTTCATGGGCATCTTGACCAGCTCTTTCAAAAGTATGGCTACCATGCGGAGCGATTGATCAACATCCGCATGGAAGGTTCCGACGGCATGAAGAAAATGAAGGAGTTGATGGCAACATTCCGCAGTGATCCTCCAAAAACGCTGGGCGGATTGGGCATCAAGTCCGTTGCAGATTACGGCAGCCTGGTGCGGAAGTTCGCTGATGGCTCTGAGCAGTCTTTCGAAGGTCCGGTTGGTGATTTGATTTTCTTCGAAACCGAACTTGATGGAAACTACGTAGCAGCTCGTCCTTCGGGAACTGAGCCTAAAATCAAGTTCTACATGTTCACGACGGTTTCAGTGGATGAATCGCAAGACGTCGAAAAGTGCCGCGTTGAAATGGATCAGCGATTGGATGCGTTTGCCGCTGACATGGAAGCTTTCGCAAAATCTGTTTGATCGTGGTTGCGGCTTCCAGCCGCAGTTGTTTGCATTTTCGCAATGTCGGCTTCTCGCCGTCTCGTGCCGCGTGCGACGGCTGGAAGGCGTCACTACAACTTCTCTGCGTTTTAAAAAATGACTGACGATTCTAAAAACCTATCACTTGCCGCTGTCGTAGTTGTGGCTTCCAGCCGCAGTTGTTTGCATTTTCGCAATGTCGGCTTCTAGCCGTCTCGTGCCGCGTGCGACGGCTGGAAGGCGTCACTACAAATTCTCCGCGTTTTATTAACATGACTGACGATTCCAAAAAACTATCTCTAACGCTTGAGTCAGAATCTGATACCGAATCCCTTGGTCTGGCGATCGGGAAGCACCTGCAACCCAGTATGGTCATTGGGCTTTGCGGAACGTTGGGCAGTGGCAAGACGCGGCTAACGCAGGCGATCGCCCGCGGCCTCGAGATTTCACAACCGGTCGTCAGCCCGACCTACACGATTTGCGTTCCCTATTCGGGTCGTCTTAAATTATTGCACATGGATGCCTATCGCATCGCGCACGCGGAAGAGGTCGACGAACTTGATTTGTTCGAACGCGTTGACGCTGGAGAAGTCCTGATCATCGAATGGGCGGATCGAATTGAAGCTCAACTTCCCGACATCGATGTTTGGATCAAGATGGCGCCGACCGGCGAGGAGTCTCGATCATTTGAGATGGAGCCGCGATCTGAAAAGGGCACTACGATGGTCGTTTCGGTGCAAAATTCTTAGCAAGAGGTTTCCGGTTTCGACCTAACCAGCGACTTCACAAATGATCTCGCCGGCCTTCGCGGCGTCTTCCCCCGAAATGTGCATGTGAGTCACGGCTCGGACGGTGTCGTGGCTGAAGGGATACATTGCGACCCCGGCTTCGCCGCAACGTTCAACCATGTCTGCCGCGGTTCCAATCGATGGATCGACATGGAAGATCGCGATGTTCGTGTGAACGGTCTCGATGTCGATCGTCAGTTTTTCATGTTGCGAGACGACGTCAGCGAATCGCTTCGCGTTAGCGTGGTCGTCCGCAAGTCGATCGATGTTGTTATCGAGGGCGAACAAGGCCCCCGCAGCGATGATTCCTGACTGGCGCATACCTCCGCCCAAAACTTTGCGGTGACGGATCATGTCCTTTCGCATCGATGCATCGCCGGCGAGGCACGAACCGACTGGGGCGCCGAGCCCCTTCGAGAAACAGATGCTGATCGTGTCAAAACATGGTGCCCAAGTCTTTGCTTCGATTCCTGATCCGACAACCGCATTGAAAAAACGGGCTCCGTCGAGGTGCGTTGCGAGGCCTTGCTCGCGAGCCCAACCGCAAACGGACTGGACGTCTTCGAGAGGCAAAATGATTCCGCCGCCTTTGTTGTGTGTGTTTTCCAGACACAGCAAGCGAGTATAGGTAGCGTGTTCGTTGTCGGGATTGACCAGATTACGAACGTGTTTTAGTTGCAAGTTGCGCCCTCGAGCCGATACGGTTTTCGCGACTAGGCCGCTAAGTTGAGCGAATGCTCCCTGTTCGTAGTTGTAGATGTGGCAACCAGCTTCACAGATGAACTCATCGCCAGCACGACAGTGGACGCGAAGCGCCGCCTGGTTGGTCATCGTGCCCGACGGCATGAAGACAGCGGTTTCTTTGCCGAGGATGCCCGCAATTCGCTCTTCCAAAGCGGCGACCGTTGGATCCACGTCGATGACATCATCGTTGACGTCGGCGTTTGCCATCGCGGCACGCATTGCATTGCACGGTTTGGTAAGTGTGTCGCTACGGAGATCGATCATGTTGACGATGGTTGTGTGGTATTGAAGTGAAAGAAACATCATACCGCAGTCCGGATTCCGACGCGGTACCGATCTCTGATGTCTGGTTTCCCTCTTACTTTGGGTTAGACGTGATGCTAGTTTTCTGGCTTGCAGCAGGCTGCAAAAAACCCAAGTGATGGGCTGTATGAGCTGCGTGAAAGCTCTCAAACTCTTCACGGCTCATGGAACCGAAGCCCGGATGTGGATGAAGCTTTCCCTGACCAGACAGGAAATCGGCTACACAGTTTGAAAATGCAGCGACTTCCTGAGCATCATCCGTATTCTCAGGTGGCACAAACATCGGTGCGGTCCTGATGCCTTTGGGAGACTTGCCCGCGAGCAATTGGGGCAACGCAAAGCGGCGCAAGATTGGGCGCAATGGAAATCCTAATACCGACATCCACGTTGGATATCCATGTAAGTTGGCTTCCATTGTGATTCTGATATGCCGACAAATCTGGCCAAGCGTCCAGTTACCGTTCTTTTTATAGCCCGACGACAGCAAGTTTTCGCACTCGGTTACTGCATCGGAGAGCTGATTGAATCTTAAAGTGCGCCGCATTGTGACTCCAGAAACGAGTCCGCGCCATGGCAGGTTGCGGACTTTCAATTTACGAGTTGACTGAAACTCAGTTCAGGCACAGTCGCCTGCGGTCTGCCGTGGTACACCAATACCGGCCAATGAAGCATCGAATCGTGGATTGCGGCCATTGAAGCACGGGGGTCCCTACCGAGAATATGTAGGAAAAAAGGTGGGAACTACCGTGCTGCGATTTGATTGAAAGGCGTTGCCGTTAATCGAACAATTGGAAAGTTGAATGTTACCGCTGTCTAGTCGTTGACGTGCGTTTCAAGGAAACGGGCAAGGCGATGGAAATCGCTGTTGGCATCGATGTAGCGAACAACGGTAACGAGCGTTTCTGGGTCGACGAGTTTTTCGAATGGTTCGTAATGCAAATCGAGCTGTCCCGAAACGCTGACCATGACGCCGTTGAGTTTCTCTTCAGCCAAAGCACGGAAAGCTCCAACGCCAAGTTGACTGCCGAGCATCGCATCGAACGCGTGAGGCTGAGCACAGCGGGCTTCGTAGCCCAATTGCAGGCCCTTGATCAAACAAACGCGACCATTGGTTTTGTCCGAGTAAGCTTTTGCGACTGCTTTGGACATGATCGAAAACAGGCTGACTTGTGAAATGTTGATGTGCCCATGTTCGTCACGCTTGATGCCTTCGACGAAACTGAACGGAAGGTACTCAGCGAGCCCTTCGGCCATCACGATGACGCCGTACTCTTTGCCTTCGTTTTCACGAGCCAAAATCGTTTTGACGACTCGATCGCAAACGCGATCCATATCCATGCACTTGCGAGTTTTCTTGTCGCCGTGAGCGTCGGTGAATTCTTCTTCGACAAGATAGCCTGCGATAATGTCTTCAACGCTGATCACGAGGCTGGCTTCGCCTGCGATTGCTGCTCCGTACGATAGCCAGCCAGCACTACGGCCCATCGTTTCGGTTAGGAAGTAGGAACGCGTTGCTTCAGCATCGTGAATCAGCGTACGGATCTCAGTCGCAATAAAATCTACCGCGGTGAAGAAGCCAAAAGTGAAGTCGATGCCGTGGTAATCGTTGTCAATTGTTTTAGGCAAATGCACGATGGGGATGATGTTGTCCGCGTTGTACTTTTGTTGGAAGAGTTTGAATTTGTTGGCTGTCTTGAGGGTGTCGTCACCGCCGATCGAAATCAAAGCATCGACGCCAAGCGATTTCAGGGCGTCTGATACGCGTTTCATCGGAGCAACTTTTTCGGCATCGTCTAGGTCCGATGGATGACCGATCATCTTTCCGGGATTGCTCCTCGCTGTACCGATCATGATGCCTTGCGAATTCCGAGTACGGCGTAGCGTTTTGTGAGTGAGGACGATGAAGTCTTTGTCTTGCACTAACTCCGTCGAACCGTCGTATTCAGATAGTGCTGAGTAGCCGTGTTTGATTCCGATGACTTCGACGCCCGCTCGCAGAAACGAGTGAGCCGCGGCGGAGATCACAGCGTTGGCGGCTGGAGCTGGTCCGCCGGCGAACAAGATTGCAACACGCTTAAATGAATGTTCAGGACGAGTTGGAGGGGAAAGAGAGTTTGCCACGTAAAAGCCCTTTTAAGTTGTGTTGTAATCGTTGGCTCGTCGGAGCCGCCATTCCATTGGTTGAAATCGTATTTTAGCCTCGTCGCCAGATTTTCAAGACACGTTGGGCGTTTTGCCAACGGTAATCGTTTGGTGCGGGTATCGGTCCCATTAGGTGCGTTTTGTGGTTGAAGGTGTTGGGTGTTGTTGATGCATGGCTCTGGTCGCCAGTCAGAATTCTGCTGTCACGACGCGCGGATGATCGATCGGCGACTAACACCACTCTTGGGTCAAAGGCTTAACGACGATTTCTGGAACGTGGACTGCTTTGGGCAGCTCGATTAGCGACACGACCAGCTCTGCAACATGATCCGCTTGCAACATCCGGGCGCGGTGTTCATCCGTTACTGGTGCCGGACGCTGTTTCAGCAATGGAGTGTCGACTTCGCCTGGATAGACGTTCGTGACGCGAACTCCATCAGCAGCCGCTTCGTTGGCAACACAGGTTCCCAAGGCAGTCATGCCAAACTTGCTTGCAGAGTAGGCGACACCCGCTTGAACGATTGCTCTTTTTCCAGCCACGGACGATATATTAATGATCAAGCCGTCTTTCCGCTCACGCATCTTTGGCAGAACGGCATTCAAGCAGTTGTAAGCGCCGGTCAGATTGATTGCGATCATCTGATCCCATTGCTCAGGAGTCATCTCTTTCATGCTACGGTTTGGAATGTTGATGCCGGCCGCGTTGATCATAATGTCGATTGGTCCGCCAAGCTGTTTCTCGGCCCACTCGAAATAAGTGGCAACGCTGGCACGATCTGAAACGTCAATTTTGTAACAAAGAATCGAAGTGCCTGCTGCCGCTTCGGTGAGGTTCTCAACCGTTCGGCCACCAATGGCGACGGCGAAGTTACCACGCCCGGCCAGGATTCTGGCAGTGGATCGGCCCATTCCCGTACCGGCACCGATGACAACAACACGAATTTTTGACATGGAAGAGGATCTTTACTGGGTTGGTGTTTTTAAGATTACAAGTCTCGAAGCGCGAGTGAATTCAAACGCAACTGATTCACTCACTTGCGCTTTTTGACGTTGCACACTTTGCCTGAAAATTCGGATTCTATCTTGAAATAACCTTTGAAAACCGAAAACGCGAAGCGTTTCTA
>CAYGUE010000025.1:0-30786 GCA_964352885.1 uncultured Pirellulaceae bacterium | reverse complement strand
TTTAATTCACTCGCTTGCGCTCTTGCGCTTCGGGCTTGTACAAGTGCAACTTCAATACTTGCGCTTCGGGCTCAAAAAGGCCGACAATTGATTCGACAAGCATTAGTCTACTGCGGCTGCAGCAACTCCTCGAGTGCCCGGTGGTCAATGCTGTGCGTAATCGAGCGAATCTTCTGATCGCGATCGATGACCATGTACGTTGGATAAGATTGGACTCCTATTTCGTCGGGAACCTGATAGTTCTGGCCAAAATAGAAACTTCGCCAAGGCAAATCCCGGAGCCCAAATACTTCGCGAATGTGCGAAAGATCATCGCCGATGTTCATCCCGACGATGACAAAGTCATGTTCGTCGTATTTTTCGAAGAGCGACCGCCCATCGGTGTAGAAGCTTTTGCAAGCACTTCACCAGTCACCGAAAAAGTCCAGCAGGATGACTTTGCCATTGAAATCGGAAATCGAGATCGGCTGACCGTCCAAGTCCGTGCCTCCGATGGTTGGGAATGTCGATCCAACCGTAAGTTTGCTGTGGAGCGAAACCTGCTCAGGCTGACAGCCAGCTAATAGCACCAGTGTGAGCAGTGCCAATAGAGATCTACTCATGATCGAAGTCTTTCGGGTATGGCAAATCAGGCGAATCCGAAACTTGGCGATCGAGAATCCTAGCTCCGACAAGAATCGCAATGGTATCGGAAAGGAACGCGACACCCATCGACACATTGTAGTTGAGTTCGGGGCCAGATGTTCGGCTCCAGGTTGGCAGCATGATTTCGCCGCCGGCATCAATTACCCCGCCCGCAAAGTCAAATCGGCAAGCTCGGCCGGCCTTCTCCAGCTTGACATTGCATGTGAAAGTTTTCCAACTTTCCGGTTTGTATCGAAAGAAATTGTTCTGATGGGCAGGTTCAGTTTGCCGACAAAAGGGACGGCCGAGGACAGTTTCCGCAAAACTGGCTTGGCTATCCCGCATTCAAATTGGACCCAACTTCTTTACCGCCGCGACTGATGTCGTTACGGAAAAGTGTGAGCTCGTGCCCGCGCAGGGGTGTACGTGGACGAGTTTCTTTGGATTCGATTGTGTGGGAGTATCAACTCACTCAAGGAATTCCGGTATGAAATCCCAACATTGGACGTTGCTACGCAGCATTGCTGCGACGACATCTTTTGCAATCCTAACTTTGGCGTCCCAGCAAGGCTTCGCACAGGAAAGCGAATCATCGACACCCGCTGAGTATCCACCGGCCGAAGCACGTATTCGGCTTCGTACCGGAGCGGATGTACAGCCAGCCGAAGGTGGCGAATTTCAATTCGCACCTGTGCCAGTGATAGGTGGTGTCGCTACGGCGAACCAGCGATCCTTGCTGGACTCCCGATTCAAGCGTTTTCCAACGTCAGAACCTTCGCCGGCTGTGCATTTTCAGCCTGTCATTCAACCTAAAATCCTGCCAACCCAAGGTACGATTGCGCCCGTCAACTGGGAAGCTCCTGCGACAAGCATGGCAGTCGGATTCCAGTTGCCGCAGCAGGATGGTCAACAGTCGGGCGAAGAAGTCGCCCAGATCAATCCGGACAACCCATTGTTTCAAGGGCTCAAGGGCACGGTCAAAATCATCGTTGATGAAAAGACCAATAAGCTGACCGTCATTGGCGATCCAGCCGACGTGGCGATCGTCGAACGGAAACTCGAAGAGATCCGCGAGTCAACGGAAGAAGAAGAGCGCATTCCTGAGCGCATTCCATTGCGATACTCGGCGAGTGAAGAGATCTCTGAATCCATTCGCCAGATCTACGATGAAAACTTCACGGCCAGTGTTGGCAAGGCGGAAATCATTCCGCTCAAGTCTCCCAATGCCCTGTTGGTGTTCGGAAGTCAGGCAGCCATCGACGCGGTGCGTAAGATCGTCGACAAAATTGAATCCGACGTGATGCCAGAAGAGGCCAAAGACTTTGCTTCGTTTAATCTGAAGCATCTTTCGTCCGCCGATGCGAAGCGTCGCCTCGATGAGTTCTTTGGCGGCGGCGACAATGCCGAAGCGTTTCCAATTGGTGCATGGACGGTTGTTGCTGATTATCGCAGCAACGTGGTCGTCGTCCGAGGCAACGCTCAAGTTATCCAACAAGCCAAGCTTCTGATTCAGGCCATTGATATCGATGAAGAATCACTCTCTACGAAGAGCGTTCGGGTGTTTCAATTGCAGAATGCAATCGCCAGTGATTTGGCGATTATCTTGCAGGACGCGATCAATGGTGCGTTGAAGAACGTAGCCCAACCTATCCAATCCAATGCACAGGGCGGAGGCATCACGCCAGGGCAACCAGGTCAGGATGGCAACGAGTTTTCTTCTGAGACAACTCCTTCGAAACTGCAACTGCAGACCGTTGGCAAAGGTGGCAAGATAATCACCAGTGGGCTGCTGTTCGATGTTCGTGTGACGCCCGATTCAGCCTCCAACTCGCTGATTGTGCGAGGTCCTGCCAGTGCCATGCCACTGGTTGAAGAGTTGATCAGTCAACTCGACCGTTTGCCCAACGCAGAGACGATGATCAAAGTTTTTCAGGTGGTCAACGGTGACGCTGAGCAACTGTTAACCATGTTGGAATCAATTTTTGGTGCAAACGACGATCAGGGCAACCAGAATCAAGTTGGTGGAATAGCTGAGTTGCCGCTACAAACGGCGTCAACCACGCCGGGAGCCGCATTGATCAACCTTCGATTTGCGATCGATCAGCGAACGAACTCGATCATCGCAACTGGCCCTGGTGGAGATTTGCAGGTCGTGGAAGACTTGCTCAATCGCCTCGACGAGGATCTTCGCTCACGTCGACAGACCGTTGTTTATCGCTTGAGCAACTCAAATGTCCTCGATGTTCACGAATCGTTGAATGACCTATTGGACTCACGTTCTGATGTTCTTGCTCAGGATCCACGAGCCGCTGGAGGTGCAGTCCTGTCTGATCAGGAAATCGTGATCGTGCCAGAACTTGGAAGCAACAGCCTGATCATCAGTGCTTTGCCTGAGAATTTTCCAGAGATCGAAAACATCATCAAACGACTCGATCGTCGACCTCCAATGGTCAAAGTGAAAGTCATGATGGCGGAAGTCTCACTTGGCTCGCTCGAAGAGTTCGGCGTTGAACTCGGTATTCAGGATTCGCTTTTGTTTAGCCGTAGCACGACCATTGCCGCAGATGGATCGATTACGGGTGGTAGCGGTTTTGATTTTAACGGTCCAGCGACTGCTAATCGAAATGCTACCTTTCCTGAAACGCTTGCAGGACAAGCCCTTTCGAACCTTAACATCGGTAGAACGAATGCAGCGCTTGGTTACGGTGGCTTGGTTCTCTCAGCCGGCAACGAATCGATCAACATTCTGTTGAGAGCTCTCAAGGATCGCAACTGTCTTAGAGTGCTTAGCCGACCTCATATCATGACACTGGAGAACCTTCAGGGACGTGTTTCGGTTGGACAGATCGTTCCGCGAATCACCACCAGCACGCAAAACCAGTTCGGCGGTATATCCAACGGTGTCGAAGAGACAAACGTCGGTGTCATTCTTGAAATCACACCTCGCGTCAGTCCTGACGGCATGATCACGATGTTCGTCAACATTGTGAAATCGGAGCTTGGCCAGGAAGAAGACGGTGTGGCCGTCGCCGTTAACACCGACGGCACCGTGGTTCGTCAAGCTCCTATCAACGCGACGGAAGCCCAAACGACGATCCTTTCTCGTTCGGGTCAGACGGTTGTGTTTTCCGGTTTGATTCAGGAATCGAAGGCGCACGCCGAACGCGGAATACCGATCCTTTCGGATCTGCCTGTCGTGGGCCCGCTGTTCAAATTCGAATCCGATGTGGCCTCACGCACCGAGCTACTGATCATCATGACGCCGTATCTGGTTGATGCCGACGAAGTCATCGATTCTCAAAACGCAGACGAGATGGAGCGGATGCACTGGTGTCTCAGCGATGTCGCAGAAATTTACGGCAACACCGACTTCGATCCGGTTCACGTTGATCAGGGAGCGACCCGTACGCTCCATCCTGGACAAGACGAAGAGCTATTTTGGTCAGGCCAGAATGAAGCTTCGCAAGGTCAACAAGAAGTTGATCAGGCTTCTCACACGGTGGATCAGTCTTCTACAAAGCCCACGGTCGAAAAAGCCAGTTTTATGCAGAAGATGAAACTTGAAATGAAGAAGTCGCCAGTCGGCAAAATCGCGGATCGTATCCGTGGAAACAATCCTTCGAATCGCAACGACCGCAATCGTAACGACTTCGAAGAGCTCAAACGGCTTCGCAGCCAACGCCAGGAGTAAACCATGAAGATCCAGAATATGATGTTGGTGTTGATCGCTACCGTTTTGGTGGCAGGGTGTTCGACATTCAAACCGACAATGCCCACCATGCCTTCGATTTTCAAAGGCAAAGATCGTGAATCGAAAACCGCTGTCGATGGACAGGAGGAAATCAAGTACGGACAGCCACAGAAAATGTTGGCCGTGTGGAAGGACTCCGTTCGATCCGAGATTGGCAAGCCTCCGATGCGCGGCTTCGGTGGTCGAATCTTTTTATACGATCAGTCGGGTGTGCCAATTCGCGCCAAGGGTGAACTTGTGATTTACGGATTTGATGATTCAGTCAAAGATCGTCAGGGCAGCAAAGCAGACCAGAAACTTGTTTTCGACAATGCGACACTGCAAAGGCGGTACAGCAAGTCAGGACTTGGCGATTCCTATAGTATCTGGATTGACTGGGACGAAGTCGGAGGTCCCGACAAAAGCGTGACTTTGATTCCTTTTTTCAGAACGCCGGAAGGGGAAATCGTAAAGGCTGGCCAAGCGATCTACGCTCTGCATACACCTTCGAAAGAAGACAAACTGCACAAGACGAAGCTCGTTTCACACGAGGATTCATCTGATGCGAGTAACAGCATCGCGTCGCAAGCGAATTATCTCGAGACGCCAGGCGGCGGCAGCAAAGTTAGAACCGTTGGCGGCGAGGAAGTTGATTCGATGGAACAGACGTCGGGTCGAAAGTCCATGCGAACAACGACGATTAGTGTTCCTAGTGCAACGCAGAAGCGACTGAGAGAGTCAACGAACTTTGGAATTCAATCCAAAAAAAGTTCGACCGAATCTGCTCCAGTTACAACGATTGAAAGAACGAAGGTCCGCCAGTATTCATCGCGAATCGAAGCGGCTCGCAAGAAGCGACATGAAGAACTGGAAAAGGGTGTCGTGTTCGGTGTTCCAGGTCAGCATTGATTTTCGAGTCTGAAGAAAGGACCGCTTCCATGAGTCCATCCAAAAAACTTCGCGATGCGGCAATTGTTCTCAACAGTCTACCTGATGGGATCGTGTCTGATGTTCTGTCTCGGCTCGATGGTGAAAGCCAACGGCAGCTGACGGAATCAATGGATACGCTGCAGGAGATTTCTGGCGAAGAGTATCATCAAATTACTCGCCGGTTTCGGAAACATACGCTCGGTGAAGAACAACCAGAACTTCCGTCTCCCTACGACGCGATGCTGTGGCCTCGCGATTCGTTTGGCGCAGAAGATGAACCGTTTTCTTTTCTGAAGTACATGGATTCGGATGCTCGCCGACAATTGCTCGAGGCCGAACATCCGGTGAATGTTGCGATGCTGTTGACAACATTGGCTCCTGAGTTTGCATCTTCGATTACGAGCGAGCTTGATCCAGCGTTTCGAATGTCGGTCATTCGTCGGCTTTGCGATTTGGATATCGTTGATGATGCCAAATTGATGGAACTTCGTTTTGAGCTTCGAATGCGAGCCAAACGAATGCTGGCGATCGCCAATTGCACGAAGCGGGGACTTCGTGTCGCCGCTGATTTGTTGAGCCTTACGGATCAACGGACTCGCTCTGGTGTGATAGCGTGGCTAAAGGATCGCGACCATGAATTGGGAGCCGAACTGAAGAAGCAGGTGTTTACGATGAAGGACCTGCTGCATTTCAGCGATGATCAGCTGGGGAAATTGCTCAAACGAGTTGATACTTCGGCATGGGCCGGAGCACTCCGTTCGACGGTGCCTTCGGTTGGCAAGCGAATCCTTGAATCCATGGCACACCGGGCAGCCTATATCGTGACCGCAGAGATGGCTGCATTTGATCCGCTTGATGAGAAAGCCATGCATTGGGCGGTTGAACAGGTCGTTAGCGAAGCGATGAAGCTGCGTGAAGCAGCGTAAGTCGTTGCTGAGGCTTCCCTCGGCAGACGTTGAATACAGTAACGTCGGCTTCCAGCCGTTGCTCAACGTCTGCTGTCCAGCTCTTGCACGATTATGTCGGAGACATCCCCCATTCGCGACAATCCGGCTCATAAAAGCCGTATTCTCAGTGCTTGCGCCCTGTTTCAGGGTTTGACCATGTTGGGTACCGGTTCTAAAATGGTGAGACGGTAGTTACGCCTGAATTTTGTTGGGTAAAGATCAAATGTTTGCAGAAAATTTCAACGGTATATTGTTCGGCTGGTTCGGTGGCTACGAGATTGCCATCATCGCTGGGGTTTTTGTTTTGCTTTTCGGCAGTGCGAAGCTTCCGCAGCTATTCAACAACATGGGCCGCAGCGTCAACGAATTCAAAGCGGGTATGGCTAAAAAGCCTGATTCATTGGAAGACGAATCGAAACAAGAAGCTGTATCGAATGAAGAAGCTGAAGAAAAAGAAACGGCTGATGCCTAGTCATGTTTCCTCGCGGCATTGGTGCTGCGAAATGTATCTTGATCGCGATTGCTGTCGTCGTTGTCTTCCCTTTTCTCCCGTATTAGTTCAATCGTTGGTCTAATGTATAGTGGTGTCGGGTACGCTGAAATGCTTCTGGTCGCGATCGTAGCGGTCGTTTTGGCTTTTGCGGCCTTTTTTCCGTCTCCCAACAGTCGTTGATTTCATGTTTCGCCGCGGTATCGGCTCAGCGGAACGTTCTTCGAATGTGATTCTTGTCGCCGTCGTCTTTTCCCTTTTTCTCGCCTTTCTTCAATCGTTGGTCTAATGTTTAGTGGTATCGGCTACGCTGAAATGCTTCTGATCGCGATGGTTGCTGTTGTCCTCTTTGGCAGCAAACTGCCCGAAGTTGCAAGGTCAGTCGGGATGTCCTACACGCAGTTTCGCAAGGGTCTCAACGACGTTCAGACGTCGATCAAATCCGAGTTGGATAAAGAACTCGACGAAGTCAAAAAGATTCCTCAGGAACTCGAGACGGCTTACAATGAAGTCGATGACGACGATTCTGGCCCCAGTTACGATCCGCCTGAAGGCATCTAACAGTCCGCGTTCGCCAACTGCTTAATTGCAATACCGTTCCATGGAGCAAGTATTTGCGAGATTCCAAAAGGTGGAAGCCTATCCCACCTTCATTGAACGGCATTGTGATCATCGCTGCAATCTTCTGTTCGTTGACGCGTCGCACGCTGAGTCCTATATTGAACGTCTCGGGGAGTGGGCGATGAAAGTGGCAGCAAGCTGAATTGTCGGTCTCAGATTGAAGACAAAAAAAGAAATCGCCAAAGAAGTCGCCGAGGCTCTGGATATTCCCCAGACGCTGGCTCGGCAAGCGGTCCAGAAAACGCTTGAGGCAATCATCGGCGGTCTCGTCGCCGACGGCCGGATTGAGCTCCGTAAGTTTGGCGTCTTTGAAATCAAGGATCGTGCTGCCAAACGAGGCCGGAATCCAAACACCGGTGCCTCGATCATGCTCCCGGCGAAGAAAGTGGTCACGTTCAAGCCCGGCACCGAAATGGAAGAACGGGTTAGACGTCTTTCTGCCAAAACGCTCAGTGAAGCTCGTGAAGAAGGTCTCGAACGTGAACGTCGCCAACGTGAGGACCAGAGCTAGTGTTTAGTCGCAGCTAACTTGGCTTGTTTTCGTGGGTGCAGTGCTTCACGCTTGCGTGCCGTGCCTTACGCAAGCTTAGCAAGCGAAAGGCATGGCACCCAGTGATAGGATTGAGTGCATCATTGGTTCTTGCCAATGTCCAAATTGCACTACAATGTGAGTATCAACCCAGCTCGCAGGACGATCCATGGCAAACAACTTTCTTCGCAATTTACCTTCCGTCAGTCAGCTTCTCGAAAGTCCTCAACTTAAGAAGATGGTTGAGAACATCAATCACGGTGTCGTTGCCGAAGGCGTGCGTACCTTTCTGGACGACCTTCGCACCCAGGTCGTTGATGCCGCTGGCGATGTTCCGATCCCTTCGCCCAGCGAAATGGCGGAAAAGATCGCTGACTGGCTGAGCAACGAAGAGCGTCCGTATCTCCGCAGAGTCATTAATGGAACTGGAATCATTCTGCACACGGGATTGGGAAGAGCCCCAATCGCTGCCGAGGCATTGGATGCCGTCAATGAGATATCGAAAGGCTACGCCAGCGTCGAAATCAGTCTCGCGACCGGCGATCGTGGTCAACGCGTCAAAGCGGTCGAACGTCTGATCTGTGAGCTCACTGGAGCAGAGGCAGCGGTCGTGACCAACAACAACGCGGCTGCAACGATGCTAACGCTTTCGGCGATGGCGGCCGGCAAAGAAGTCATCGTCTCGCGTGGTCAGCTAATCGAAATTGGCGGCAGCTATCGGCTACCCGATGTTATGGAGTGCAGCGGTGCAAAGCTACGCGAGGTCGGAACCACCAACAAGACACACCTTGAGGACTATGAGAAAGCGATCGATTCGGAGTTGACCGGTGCCCTGCTGAAGGTTCACCCAAGCAACTTTGAAATCGTAGGCTTTACCAAAACCATTTCAACGAAAGAGATGGCCAAGCTTGCTGCCAAACACGATTTGCCAATGATCGACGACATTGGCTCTGGAGCCCTGTTGGACTTCGCTCAGTTCGGTTTGCAGAACGAGCCCATTGCGTCGGACAGTATTCGCGACGGTGCGGATTTGATTCTGTTTAGCGGTGACAAGTTGATTGGTGGTCCGCAGTGTGGAATCATCGCCGGCAAGAAGAAATACGTTTCGCGAATACTAAAAGATCCGCTAATGCGAGCGATGCGTGTTGGTAAGATGACTTTGGCGGCGCTGCATGCAACGCTGAGTCTTTATCGCGACGAAGAATTGGCCAAACAATCGATTCCGCTACTGCGAATGCTTTCGATGCCGGTTGAGAATCTGAAGATGCGAGCCGAGAAACTGGCGACGCTGATTGGACCAACCTCTGCCGTGGGCTCTTGCGAAGCGATCGAAGAGCAAGCGATGCTCGGCGGCGGCAGTTTGCCAGCCCAGAAAATTCCGACTTGGTGCGTTTCGATTGCTCCCGCCAGCTCAGCTGATGCTCTCACTGAGAAGCTACGCAACAGTTCGCCGGCGATTCTGGGCCGCGTTCAAAAGGATCGGCTTTTGCTCGACATGCGGACCATTTCGCCTAGCGAAGATCTTGAAGTCGTGAAGGTGTTTGAATCGCTCCAGACCTAACGACAGAGTTGGAGCTCGTTCTGCCATCTCGCAATGCATATTGGACGCAATGAATTTTGGATTTCTGTCATATTTCGCGTGAGATCTGGCATTTTTCGCAGAGAAACATTTAGGAAGGCGAACCTTGGGGATCTTAGCCTTTTCCATTTCAATCTGCGAATTGGTGACGGATCATGGCGTTCAATACATTTCGAGTCCCTCTGTTGACTCTGTCGATTGTGCTAATAATTGTTGCCTTGGCTTTCGCCATCGCCCACAAAAGTGAAAATGGAGCTGCCGAAGCGAGAAAAGTATCTTCTGAATTGGCAACGACACGGGCGGCGCTGGCGGACTTTATGGACCGCCCTCCTCGCAGTCAAGAAGGGCGATTTGTCAAAAGTCCCTTTGGCAGAAGGTTTGGATCGAATCTAAGGCCAGGCCGTGTTCGCTCAGATGAAAGGCAGTTCAATCCTGACAGGGACGCCTTCCGTAGATCTAAGAATGAAGATTCGACCGTTGAAACGAAGTCGGTCCCCGCAGTTGTTTCGGCAGATAGGTTTTCGGTAGCAATGGACGCCGCTGCAATGCAGTGTGTCGAAAATCAGCACGTTCCTGGACTTGCGGTTGTCGTTGTCAAAGAGGGTAAGACCATTTTTAAACGCGGTTACGGTGTTGCCAACGTCGAGCAAACGAAAGCCGTCGATCCCAATCAAACTCTCTTCCGGATCGGCTCCATTTCCAAAGCGTTGACTTTACTGACGTTGACTCGACTGATTGACGACGGCCGAATTAAACGCAATGACCCGGTTGAAAAATATTTTGGCCCAATCGCAAATCCTCGGAGTTTTGAAGAACCTGTCACGATCGACCACTTGCTGACTCATACGGCTGGTTTTGATCAGATTGGCGTTGACCGACATGTGCATCAGCATCATTTGAGTTTGGATGATCGAAAGGCGTTGCGCACCGGGCTGTCAGAGTTTCTCAATAACAAGAATCTTCGACGCGTTACCGAAGCTGGCGAGATGTACCGATACGACACGTATGGCACAACGCTTGCTGGCGCAATCATCGAGAAAGTCACGGGCAAGCCATTCGCCGCAGCCATGAAACAGGAAATGTTCGACGTTTTGGGCATGAACAACACTTACGTCGAAGCTCAGAACGATGCGTACGCAAATTTGGCGACGGGTTACGGTTGGGCGGACGATCAATATCTACCTCAGCCCTACGAAGTGTTTGTGACGACGCCGGCTTCTTCGATCGACGCGACGATTTCAGATATGGGACGGATGTTGGAAGCACTGACGTCTGACGGAGCCAATGCTCATGGTCGATTGTTCACTGCCAAAATGAACGAAGCGGTCATGGCCCCGCAATTTCGTACGCACCCGGAATTCCTTGGCATCACACACGGATTGTTTGAGTCATACACCTCCGATGAGGCGGGAACTGACGCTCACTTGCGAACGGTCGGGCACGGGGGAAACATGCGAGGATTCTGCTCGGCGATGACCATCATTCCTGATCATAAAATTGGTGTCTTTATCACGGCGAATCGTGCGCCCGAAGCAGGAGGTACTGAAGTCAACTTCATGCCGATACTTAAAGTTGTCGTCGACACGATTTCAGACCCGCCGAAACATATGGACGTGCTTGTCCCGAAGAACATATCCATCCGGCTCGACGAATATGTGGGCGATTACTACTACGGAACATTCTGCCACGATCTACGGTCTGACGACTTGGCGAAAGGCGCTTGGCGTCGGAGGCGTGCGAAGCAAGTTGTCAAAACTTTAGTCGGTTTGACGATTGGCGAGATAGACTTTCTGCCACGAGAAAAAGATGTGTTTGTGCAACAGGATGGGCAGCGTTTGCTGACGTTTGGAAGGGACTCCAACGGCCTCGTATCTCACTTCGTTTACTCGACCAGCCCAGATACATTTGAACGTGAGTCGAAGAAGTTTCCCTATCCTGATATTAGTTCACTGGCACAAGCCACGTTCGAGGTTGTTAGCTCTGACGGAGTCAAGAAAGCAGTTGAGTTCTACCGAGCGAACGAAGACTCAGCTTACTTTTACGTGAGTGAAGTTGAATTGGACCGGTGCGGTTATGTCTTGCTTCAGGCCGGTGAAAATGAAGCGGCTGTCCAAATGTTCACATTGAATGCGAAGCGATTTCCTCAATCGTGGAATGTCTACGACAGCTTAGGCGAAGCTCACGCCAAGTTGGGCAATAATCAACAGGCCCTTTTTAACTTCGAGAAATCCATCCAATTGAATCCAATCAATGACGCTGGAATCGAGAGAGTGGAGGAATTGCGGGCTGCAATTAGAAGTGGCGAACAGCCAGATCACGCGTTCAGTTGTATTCGAACGCCGTCAGTACAGATGCGAATCGTTGATTCAATGTTTCAACGGTTTTACCTGCCAGTTTCTCGCGATGATCGCCTGGCGTAACGTTTCGTCGATGGCCGCTGTTGTTGTCATCTGCTCGAAAGTCATTCCGGTACTTTTCAACTAGCGACGCTGCAAATCCGCCGCTCGATTCAATATCTAGGGCTGGAAGTACAGTCGAAACCCATTGAGGAAAGTCCGTCACCATCGTTTCATACTTGGTGATGAAATGATCCGTTTGTGACGGCAGATTCGTTTTGCTCATGGATGTCCTTTGAATCAGCGGTTGAATGCGATCGATTAACGGGTACGTGCTGATTTCGGGCTCACGCATTGCGTACTCGTCGACAGACAAAGTTCGAATCAACTCCCGTCTCTCAAGATCTTCCTGCGACCAACCGGCAACCGAATGTCTCCAGCCGATTGAATAATATTCCGAAACAAGAACGTCGCGCGGATCGCGGATTTGGAACATGTGCCGAGTGCAATTGAGCAAAGGAAACGAAAACTTTTGAGTGTCAAAGCTTCGAACCGGACAGAGGACAAAGCTTTGCTCAATCGTTTCGTCGACCGTCTGGTGATCCGGGGTTTGATTGTGGATTGAAAAAATGGGCGTATCGATCTGCGAACATAGGTCGGCGAAGAACTGATAGAGGAACATCGTCGCGGACTTGTGAAGTCCATGAACCACGAACGCGGACTTCGAGTTTTTGAATCCGCACTCAATTTGAATGGGAGATTCACCTGCCGTTCGTCGAAACTCGGTTTTCGGACCGGCGCGACGGATCGACCGCTTTAGTTGATTGGCCAGTTGCTTCATCAATTGCATACAGCCTCTCGTTCTCGATGCGGGCAATTGCGTTTCGCAATTCCCGGGCTTCGCCTGTCGGTATAAATAGTGACGATGATAAAACTTCGAGTCAACACTGATTAACTGTTGTTGGCGACAACTGCCTATCACGTTGAGAGACGTGACGGACATAACAGCCAGTTGGGCTACGCAGATACGGCAGCGAGTTGCGAAAACTGTTGGCGGTCGTATCTTTTTGCGTGATGTCGACTTCGGTATGAGCCACTTATTCGAACGGGCGACTAGGAATCTAGCCGGCCGTATCCCAAACGCTCAGCTCATGTTGGCCGCCTAAAACTCTTCTTCCAATAGTAGCATTTCCTCAATCTCAAGCAATTCATCAATCCATACGCGAATGTCCTGATCGTACTCGGTTGCGAGATCAGCTTTAATCAGTTGCCTGTGGAATGCGGAAGCTCCGTCATCGAAATATTCAGCGGCCTCGGCGCTCTGGTAACGCGCCTGCGGATCCGGATCAGTCAGCCCGCGACAGAACCCCATCAGCAAATCGTTGTCAGCAACGTCTTGAGGAATACGATCCTGGAGGTTTTCCCAAAGATCTTCCTTCGCGCAAATCAATGCGTCGAGGTTTTTCGCATCAGCAAACAGTTGCTTACCAACGATCAGCTCAAGGAGTACATAACCCACGCTCGCTAGGTCGGACAATGGCGTGCAGTCACCTCCGCGTAAAACTTCAACCGAAGCGTAGGTAGGTGTGCACGTTCGGCGATTAATTGGGTGTCGCATTTCAAATGCCGAACCCATGTCGATCATCTTTGCATGACCGCTCCGCTTAAGCATGATGTTGGATGGCTTGACGTCTCCGTGAACGATACCGTTGCGATGCATCGCGGCAAGTCCTTCAAGGCATTCGCGCACGATCGCGACGGCCACGCCCGGACGGAAGCGAGGCTGATCTTCACCAATTGTTATCAGCACATCGTTGATGTAATCCCAACGCTTCTTGCTGAAACGTTCCTTGACGATGCCGAACATTTTCGGTGTCATCAACCGTCGAAGGTCAAAACCTTCAACCCACTCCATCACCATCATGCGAATACGATCGCGATCTAGGAAGTTGTAGACCTGCAGGAGGTTTTCGTGCTGGATGCGGGCAACGCGCGATGCAACTCGTGCCATTCGTGCCATATCACCGTCGTAATCTGCCGGGCTGGGATATCGTTCGGGCGAGAAAACTTTGATCGCGACTGGCAGCGTGAAATCGTCGGCTCCGCGACGTTCGGTCAAATACACAACGCCCTGCCCTCCGCGTCCAAGTTCTTTGATAAGGCGCAGGTGCGTCGTCCAACTGTGTCGCTTGGTGGCCAGCAGGTCGTCGTAGTTTCGAATCAGATCGGCGCATTGTCGCACCGAAGGCTGTTCGGAGTGCGATACAGTCGCAGCGAGGTCATCCGCTTCGCCGGTATGCAGGAAGATGTTTGGATCTTGGGTGTTCATTTGAGTTTGCGATCCGTCGCAATAGTGGGTCGTGTGATGGCGGTGATTTTATATTATTTCCCCAGAGCCGATTGGGTCCATAGCGGTTCGCTCTGCAGACGATAATCTGCAGAAGATAGCCAAGTAACTGGCATAATCGGCATTCCGCCGCGATTTAGGCGCCAGAACTCGATGAAAAGATGGCTGGCAGAAAAAGAAACGGCCTCCAAATGCATGTCATTTGGAGACCGTTCCAACGTAAACCTGTGGACACTTGTCCAATTAGTCGTTCTTAACTTCGAATTCAGCGTCGATTGCGTCGTCTTCCGTTGAAGCCGAATCTGCTTCTTCGTCACCGGTTGCATCGCCGGAACCGTCGGTTGCCGCACCCTCTTCAGCACTGTCGTACATAGCTTTGCTCAACGCGTGAGAAGCTTGTTCAAGTTCCTTGACGGCTGCCTTGATCGCGTCGACATCCTGTTCTTTAGCAACTTCGCGAACCTTTTCGATTGCCTTTGTCAACGGAGCTTTGTCATCATCGGACAGCTTTTCGGCATGCTCCGACATCATCTTTTCCATTTGATAACACATCGACTCGCCTTCGTTTCGAGCTGTTACCAGTTCGTATTCCTTGCGATCCTCTTCGGCGTTTACCTCTGCATCGGCTTTCATCTTGGAGATCTCATCTTCTGAGAGTCCAGACGACTGTTTGATCTCGACGTTGGCTTCGGTGCCAGTGCCAAGGTCCTTCGCGGAAACGTTCAGGATACCGTTTTGGTCAATATCGAACTTCACCTCGACCTGCGGAACGCCGCGAGGTGCCGGAGGAATCCCTGTAAGGTCGAACTTGTCCAGCAAACGATTGTTGTTCGCCATCTTGCGTTCGCCTTGGTACACCTGAATCGTGACAGCTGTTTGATTGTCAGCCGCGGTGCTGAAGACCTGTTTCTTTTCGGTTGGAACCGTTGTGTTACGCTCGACCAAAGCCGTCATCACACCGCCTTCGGTTTCGATACCGAGCGTCAAAGGAGTAACGTCGAGCAAGAGTACGTCTTTGCGATCACCAGCAAGAACCGAGCCCTGAACGGCAGCTCCGAGAGCGACAACTTCGTCAGGATTCACGCCTTTGTGTGGATCCTTCCCGAAAACGCCTTTGACCATCGCCTGGACTTTGGGAACGCGTGTTGAACCACCGACAAGAACGATTTCGTCGATATCGCTCGGTGAAAACTTGGCATCCTTCAAAGCACGCTGTAGCGGAATCTTGCAACGCTCAACGAGTCCGTCAATCAGCTCTTCGAACTTGGATCGCGTGATGTCCATCTGCAAGTGCTTCGGGCCGCTTGCGTCTGCTGTGATGAACGGTAAGTTAATCGAAGATTGCTGAGCAGTTGATAGTTCCTTTTTGGCATTCTCGCAGCCTTCCTGAAGACGTTGCAGAGCCATGGTGTCGGCACGCAAGTCGACGCCAGTGTCTTTCTTAAACTCGTCTGCGACATAGTTGATCAGGACATCGTCAAAGTCATCTCCTCCAAGGTGCGTGTCGCCGCTGGTGCTGATTACTTCGAAGACTTTCATGCCTTCGTCGTCATTCAGTTCCAAGACAGAAACATCAAACGTTCCACCACCAAGGTCGAAAACGACAATCTTTTGCTCGTTCTGCGCTTTATCCAAACCATATGCAATTGCAGCTGCCGTTGGCTCATTGATGATACGGGCGACTTCGAGACCAGCGATTTGGCCGGCATCTTTGGTGGCTTGACGTTGGGCATCGTTGAAGTATGCAGGGACCGTAATTACGGCCTTGTTAACTTTGTGGCCAAGATAAGACTCGGCAGCTTCTTTCAGCTTTCGAAGCGTCTTCGCTGAGATTTCCTGAGGGGTGTACTCTTTGCCGTCAATTTGGATTTTGACGTACTCGTCAGCACCACCGGTGATCTCATAAGGCACCATTTTTTCTTCGCCACCAACTTCATTGTGACGACGGCCCATGAAACGCTTGACCGAGTAAACGGTGCGATGCGGATTGGTAACGCGTTGGTTACGTGCCGGAGCACCAACGAGCGTTTCTCCGCTGTCCGAGAACGCGATAACACTCGGAGTGGTGCGGGCACCTTCCTGATTGGCGATAACGACGGGTTCATTACCTTCCATGACGGCGACTACCGAGTTAGTGGTGCCGAGGTCGATTCCGATGATTACTTCACCTTGAGCCATGATTGCTCTCCTGCAAATTTCCTGTGGGTATCTTTCGCCGGTTTCGGCGATATTTGGATAGGTAAGTCGCGAAAAATAGCCATGTGGCAGTCAAATCCGCGACGCCTCCAACAAAGCAAACCTCGTGCCGAAGCGACGATTTTATTATCCGCTCGTTTTTCGAGCTTTCACGGTCATTTCCACAACCAATAACCGCCTCGTGTCAATTTGGCAGAACGCAAATCGGTAGGGTCAGCGTCATTACTCAAAAATTCTATTTTTTGGGAATCAAACTGCTCCAATTGGTACTTCATTGAAAACAACCGATTTCTGCCACTCCAGATGCCAAAAGATTCAGATCCCAGAAAGCTATTTGAAGCATGCGTCGAATCCTGTGCGGATTCGATGTATCGGGTCGCGTGGCGGCTGACTGGAAACTCCAGTGCCGCTGAGGATCTGGTTCAGGAGTCTTACTCGCAGGCGTGGCAGAAGATTGATTCGCTGCGAGACCATTCGAAGATGCGAAGTTGGATGTTTGCGATTTTGAGAAACCAGTACCTGAAAGCGATTCGAAAGAAGAGGCCTGTCGCGTCGCCGGAAGTTGATTTGATCGTGGATCGCCGATGTGACAAAACAGAGGAATACGAGAACGCTGACATCGTTCAAAGGGCACTTGAGGAACTTGATGAAAATCAGCGATTGCCAATCCTGCTGGTCTCGATGGAAGGCATGTCGGTTGATGAAGCGTCCGAGATTTTGGACATCCCGCGAGGGACTGTCCTTTCGCGGATGCATCGTGGTCGCAAGCGACTGAAAGAGATTATTGAGACAATCGAACTTTAAAATTGACACACACAAACTGCAATGACCATAGAAGATGAAAAACTGGACGAACTGCTTCGTGACGTGGGAGTACCTTGCGATCTAAAAGCATCGTTGCTTCAAATTCCCGGTCGGGACTGTGAAACGCAACTCGAAGTTCGTCGACCAATTTCACGATCTCGTTTCCTGGCTTGGGTCGCAGGGATTGCGGCAATGCTTCTGTTGTTCTGTGCCCTCATGATCGCCAAACGCGGAGATCAAGGTGGCTTAGCCACCAAGTCTAACGATGAGGAATCCGAAGTGATTCAGAAGGAAGACATGGATTTTACATCGATGGATCTCGTTCTTGCAAAAATGGAACGAAACCTCGAAGACATTGCTAGGATTCAGCAGCTCCAAAACGTTGGTATTCCAATCTCGGACACATATCCTCGCAACGGTCGTGTGGAACTCCGAGAATCGATCGCGTTGGCCATGAGCTTGTCATGGAAGTCGTCTTTGGACCAAGGAGCAAGTATTGCATCGGTTCGGCCAGAACTTGAGTACGTCGTCAATACATTTCCCAACACACGGGGTGCAGCGGAAGCTCAGAGCATCCTGCAACATAATTGATCCCATTTATCTTTGGAGAAAAAGATGTTTTCTAATCACTGGCGTGCCGCCATTACCTCATTATTTCTGATCGCCGTGACTCCATGTTTGGCATCTGCTCAATCTGCCTCTGGCGGCAATAGCAAACCAAACAATGGCATGAGGAATGCGGTGGAACGCCAGATGATGGCGGTGCAGGAACAGATGCTCCTTTCAGAAAGGCAACTTGAGGAGGACGGACTAAAAATCGAGAAACGAATTGAAATATTGAAGAAGGAATCTGTCTCTGACATCGCTTTCGAAGATGTTTTTCGCATGCTGTATCGTCAAAAAGTTGAGTTGACCATCGAAATGGAAGGGCTCAATGCGAGACTGGCGTTGCTTAAGCATGAAGTAGCAAGTTCGACTTCCGCAGTGCAAAAGGCGGATAGTGTCACGGACGCGCAGCGCGACCTGTTAAAACGTTACGTGGCAAATCAAGAAGAGATGTTGGAGCGGACGAAGAGTCTGGCTGCACAGGGACTTAGTGGTCGGTCAAACGTAAATGAAGCCGAAAACTTGTTGAACGAATCAAAAATCAAACTTATGGAGTTTGACCATAAGGCAGCACAGGCTTCTCCCGCATATGTCCAGTCAATATTTGAAACTGCGCTCGCACTTGCGGAAAAGAATGCAAAACTCTCTGCGGTTGAAAAAATGCTGCTTCGTCACATTGAAGCTCGCGATAGTGTCGCTGCCATTGACGATCTGAAGCAAGACCGGCGGTTTGAGCGAGTACGGATAAAAGAACTGCAAAGCCAACTGTTTGAGCTCCGAACGCAACAGTTCGACTTCTAGGTCTCCAGTTTTCTCGTGTCCGCGTTCCGCGACAACACTACCGGAAACTGACAACCATCTATTTTTTGGGATCTATTGATGTTTCAACGACTTTTACGATCAACGATGTTTGCCGCTTTGGTACTTGGCTTATCTGCTTTCACTTTTGGCCAAGCCGGTGTTTCTTCCATGTCGTCGAGCGCTTTGCGTAGCGGCGTGATCCTGAAACACGAAGATATCCGTGTTGAGGAACTAATCAATTACCACCGGCATCAGATTCCGCTACCCGCGTGGGATGATCGGATCAATGTCGATACCCGTTGGGGGCAACTTGACGGAAAAGCTGTGTTCCAGATCGGTTTGGCGACTCATCGCGATATCGTCGAAGAGTTCCGTGTTCCTCTGAACCTGGTGCTGGTAATCGATCGAAGCGGTTCGATGAACGGCGATCGAATGCGTCAGGTCAAAAAGTCTCTCCGCGACCTTGCTTCCAAGTTCGCACCTGACGATCTGGTATCCATCGTGACCTACAGCGACGACGCCGAAATTTGTCTCGAAGCAACGCGAGTTAAGAACTTAGCGGTTGTGGAAGCCGCCATCGCCAACATTGAAGCGGGCGGGAGCACGAACTTGCACGCCGGTTTGATGCTCGGATATCAGGTTGCCCAGCAACAGTTCGACAAAAAACGTGCGAACCGAGTCATCCTTTTGACCGACGGGATTGCCAATCGGGGCGTCACGAACGAACAGGAAATCGCACGTCAATCGAAAACGTTCAACGATAACGGGATTGGACTGTCGACAATCGGTCTTGGCGATAACTTTAACCGCAGCTTGCTCCGCGAGTTGGCGGATGCCGGCAAGGGCGCCCTGCACTTTATCGCCGACGCCAGTGATATCCAGAAGGTATTCGTTGATGAGTTTGATAGCCTGTTGAGTCCAGCTGCACAGGATTTGACTTTGACGATTCGTGTTCCAGATGGAGCGAAACTGCCAAAGATTTACGGCTATCAGCCCGAAAAAGATGGAAGCAGCTACTCGATTCCATTGGAGAACATGAGTTACGGTGCGACGCAGGTCGTCATTGGCCAATTTGCGTCAAGAGAGGCAGTTGTTCTGGACGTTGAGTTGAGCTTTTTCGACCGTTGCACTTCGCGGAAAGTGAGCGTCAGAAAGACGATTGAAACTGGTTCGAAGAAAAACGCCGATCGAGTTCTAAAGAAGAACTATGCGATTGCGAAAGTCTCACACTCCGTTCGCCAAGCCGCCAAACTCATCGAAGCGGGCAAATATGACAAGGCCACGAAGCGTTTGAAGTCTGCCACCCGTTTTGCGAGAGTACACTTTTCAGCGGAAGTGGATTCAGATGTAGACCGTGTTTGCAAAATCGCGATGCAACAACGAACTTCGATTGAGCAGTACGTTGTGGTTCAACGAACAGAACAATGATGCATTTTCCTGCAGTCTGATCAAAGGATTCAACTGTTTACGATTCTCCGAGTTGATCATTTTGAGAGAGGCCATGTCACCACTGATAGACTCAGATGAACACGGATATTCTTTGAATCTTATTTCATTTGTGTCCATCCGTGGTTTGTCTTTAGCCGCAACGTCAGTTGTTTGATTCGAGTGCCCGCAATTCTCGGCGCATGATCTTGTTGGAGGCCGTACGAGGGAGTTTCTCTAGCGTGCGAATGGCCGAAATCCTGATCAGCGGATTCAACTGTTCTCGAATCTCCGAGTTGATTTGTTTGATGACCGTGTCGCTATCGATTTCAACTTTCGAAACCACGAAAGCCACCAGTTGATCCGGTCCCGTGCCATTTTCTGAGATTGCGATCACTGCCGACTCGTCGATACCGTCAACGCTGTTGATGATGGCTTCAATCTCGGTCGAGCCTACTTTGATTCCGCCAGGATTCATTGTGTCGTCCATCCGGCCACAGGCCCGAAAGTAGCCACCCGGAAGTCTTTGCATTCGGTCGCCGTGGCGTCGAAGTGGTAGGTCGTTTTTCGGGACGTCTGCGTAGTAGGTTTCGAAATGATCGCGGTTGAGCAACTTTCGTGAAAGGCCCATCGATGGTGGCACCAGATAGAGTTCGCCTTCATCGGTTGGCTGGCCGTCATCGTCAAGGATCACAAATCGGTTGCCCATCCCAACGGTTGAAAACGTTGCCGGCACATTGGGTTGGATCATGGTGCTGCTGAGGTAGCCGCCACCGATTTCCGTTCCACCACAGTATTCGATGATCGGGCGGAATCCGGCGAGCGCCGAAAGGTAAATCATGTCTTTCTCGTTCGATGCTTCGCCTGTTGAACTGAAACATCGTATCGAAGACCAATCGAATGACTCCATGCATTTCGTTTGCTTCCAGTGACGAACCAGAGCAGGAACAACTCCCAGCATGCTGGTCTTTGCATCCTGAACAAACTTGCCAAACGATTCGCCAGTGGGAGCATCCTCAAACAGACCAATCGTGCCACCGTTCATTAACGTTGCAAAGATTAACCACGGCCCCATCATCCATCCAAGGTTCGTCGGCCAGACGACAACATCGCCCAGTTTGATATCGTGGTGGTATCTTCCATCGGTAGCGCATTTGATCGGCGTCGTTTGATCCCAGGGAATCGCTTTCGGATCGCCAGTCGTGCCAGACGAAAACAGAATATTGATAACGTGGTCAGCGCTGCCAACAAAAGGCGTCACCAGCGACGCAACTTTAGGCCATGAGTGATTGTCAGAAAAGAGTTCAATTTTCTGGCCTGCGGAATGGCAAATCCCTTGAGCGGCGACAACGTTTTTGCCCAACGATATCGCTTTGCCGCCGCGCTGGTAACTGTCGCTATAAAACACAGCTTTGGCTTCACTGATTCGTAACCGTTTGGCTATCTCTCCGGCGGCAAACGAGTCGGCGATCGAAACAGCTGCACACCCAGCGTACAGAATGCCAAGATAGATCACGACCGACATCGCATTCATTGGCATCACGATGGCCAAGCGATCGCCAGGCTCAAATCCTGCGTCACGAATTCTCGCCGCGAACAGTTGAACTTGGGCGAACAGGTCGTTGTAGGTGATTTCGTGAATCTCTCCGTCCGCATTTGCGTGCTTGATCGCGATGTGATCGTCCATCAGCACGTCGTTGCAAGTCTCAACGATGCTCATTTGGGCTTCAGGAAACCATTTGGGGTCTCGCGGGTCATCGTATTCGAGCGTGCAACGCGGTGGCGAAGCGAACAGCTTGAAGATCTTGGAGGTCGCAACGGTCCAGAATTCGTCCGGCGAAGTTTGCCACCAGTTTCGAAGGGAGGCAAAATCTTGATGGCCCGTCTGTTTCATCAGGCTAAATAGATTGGTGTTTGCGTTTTCGCCTTCGGTGGGAATCCAAATCGGCGCTGGGCCGCAGGAATCCGTATTCCAATCGGCAAATGTCTCTTCATGCAACGCGATTCGCTGATCGACCGAAAGTGAGCGAAGGTTGCTCCATTGGGAGACGCGATGCCAAGTTTTAATAAGGAAGGGATCGATCATTGTGGTGCCGGAGGACGATCCAATTCAAATCGGTCGGTCGTCTTTGCGTAGGCTTTTCCGCCAAGCCGTCCGATACTGTCCAGCTTTGCCGGATCGATGATGCCATCATTGATGATCGAGTCAGCAACATGCATCATCACGATTTCGCCAATGACGACATTGGCTCCAGCAGGACCATCTGCGAGCTCAATGTGCTTCAGCAGGCGACATTCGAACTGAGCAAGCGATGATGCAACTCGTAGCGGAGTAACTTTCTCCGAAGCGAGCGTCTCGATTCCGAGGGCTTCGAATTCGCTGACTTCTGTTGGAAAGTCGGCCGAAGAATTGTTCATCACTTCAGCATCGGCAAATGAGACAACGTTGACGACAAACTCTTTCGTGTCGAGCACGTTTAGCAGCGAGTCTTTTTGGCTCCCGTCGCGTCGATTGACGGGACAAAACAGCATCGAGGGAGGATTTGCACCGATGCCGTTAAAAAAACTGTACGGCGCGAGATTGTTTACGCCGTCTTTCGAGATGCTTGACACCCACGCGATTGGCCGGGGAGTAATTAACTGCACCATCAATGTGTAAACGTCGCGGATGCGCATGTTGGCTGGGTCGAATTGCATTTTGGTTTTCGGTGTGTGGTTTTCGGAGTGTGGTTTTCGGTGAGTGGTTTTCGGTGTGCAGTGAAAGTCGCTATCGGTGAGTTCAGGACCAGTCGCCTTCTGGCGTGCCGTTGAATCGTTTTTCAAGGCCTTCCCAGCAGTCGACATAGTCGTCCTGAATCGGAGCTTCGTTGGCTGCGAATTTCGTGACCATCTGTGGGAAACGCGTTTCGAACATAAACGACATCGTGTTTTCAAGGTACACGGGATCGTCGCTGGAAGAACTGGCTTTCACGAAAGCATCGTTGTCCGGACCGTGTGGCAGCATGCAATTGTGCAGGCTGATTCCGCCGGGCACAAAGCCTTGAGGCTTTGCATCATACTGGCCGTAAATGTTACCCATTAGCTCGGACATGATGTTCTTGTGATACCACGGCGGACGAAAAGTATTCTCTTGAGGTAGCCACCGAGGAGGGAAGATCACAAAGTCGATATTCGCCGTGCCGACCTCTGCTGTCGGCGCGGTCAGTACGGTAAAAATCGAAGGGTCTGGATGGTCAAACGTAATCGATCCAACCGCGGCGTAGTGTCGCAAATCGTATTTGTACGGCGCGTAGTTTCCATGCCACGCGACGACGTCCAGCGGTGAGTGATCGATTTCCGTTCTGTGAAAATCGCCGCACCATTTCACCGTTACTCCGCAAGCGGAATCGCGATCCTCGAACCACGCAACGGGTGTTTTGAAGTCCCGTGGATTGGCCAAACAGTTGGCGCCAATGGGACCTCGCCCTGGCAGCGTAAATTTGGCGCCATAATTCTCACAAACGAATCCACGAGCGACTTCATCAAGCAAATCGACCTTGAACATCATGCCGCGAGGAAGAATGCAGATTTCAAGCGGCTCCAATTCAATTCTTCCAAACTCGGTGAAGATTGCCAGACGTCCTTCCTGGGGAACGACCAGTAGCTCAGCATCCGCGTTGTAGAAGTATTCGTCACTCATGTTTGAGTTGGCTAAGTAAACGTGTGAGGCCATCCCGATATGTGTTCGAACATCGCCGGCGGTGGTCATGGTTCGCATACCAGTCACAAACGTAACTTTGTCTTTCGGAAGCGGCGTCGGATCCCAGCGGTACTGGCCGAGCGAAACAACGTTCGGAAGAATGTGAGGTCCGCTTTTCCAATAAGGCATGTCGATCTTTTTAAAACGCCCGACATGCTTTACCGATGGGCGGATGCGATACATCCACGATCGCTCAAGCGTTGCGTGAGGAGCCGTAAACGGAGAGCCGGAAAGCTGTTCCGCGTAGAGACCGTAGGCGCAACGGCGAGGCGAGTTTCTTCCGACGGGGAGCGCGCCTGGAAGGGCTTCGGTTTCAAAGTCGTTGCCGAAGCCGGGCATGTAGCCTCTTGCCGTCGCTGTGCCGAGTTGGTGATCGAACTGAGGCTGATTCTGTGAGTCTGGAGACATGTCATTCATTTTCGTTTTGTCGCAATCGCTTGAGGTTACTGGCTGCGGCGAACAAATGTTTTGCGATAGAAAGGCATTACTGACCTTGATTCGATGAGATTGTGTTTTCAAGCGTCCCAAGTTCTTCGATGATCAGTTCGACAACGTCGCCCGGCTTGAGCCATCCGTTAGTATTTTCGGGACCCAGTTCCAGAATGCAACCGGTGCCAACCGTTCCGCTGCCGAGTAATTCTCCTTCGACGAGAGTTACATCGCGAGAAGCATGGGCGACGATTTGCGGCCACGAGAAATACATCGTGTTCGCATTTCCCTGACTGAGTACGTTCCCGTTGACCGTGGCGGTCATCGAAAGGTCGATCTTGTCGTCGGAAATGCGATGTCGCAGTGATTCGACACTGACCAAGTTGGGGCCAACGGCAGTCGCAAAATCTTTTCCTTTGGATGGTCCGAGTCCAACAGCCATTTCGTTTCGCTGCAGGTCGCGGGCGCTGAAGTCATTGACGATCGTGAAGCCAGCGATGTGGTCCCAGGCGTGTTCGGGGGCGATGTTGCGTCCAGGTTTGCCAATCACGATGCCCAGTTCCAGTTCGTAATCCAGTTCCTCACAGCCTTGTGGCGCGGTGATGCTCGCTCCGCCGTGGACCAGCGATTGTGCGTTGGAAAAGTAAAAAACGGGTTGGCCGTACCATTGCGGGATCATTTCCAGTCCACGTTTGCCGCGGCACGTTTTCACGTGCTGCTCAAACGCATAGAAATCGCGGAAGGATACGATTGAGATCGAATCATCGTTTGGTGGCTGTTGATCGGTTGGTAAATGAAGTTGCATTGGCATCGCGTCTGGGGCTAGTGGTTTGACTTTTCAAATTTGACAATACAAGCCCGAGGCGCAAGCGAGTGAATCGGAAGTTCCAGCGAATTCACTCGCTTGCGCTTCGGGCTTGTATTTGAAACGGCGCAAGACAAGAACTTCATCCCAGCAAGCTTAGTAGTCGCCCTTGGCCATCTCCTCGGCCTCAATTGATTCAAACAAGGCCTTGAAATTCCCCTCGCCAAACCCGTCATCTCCCTTGCGTTGAATGAACTCAAAGAAGATCGGGCCAATCACGGTCTTGGAGAAAATCTGCAACAGGATCTTGGTCTCTCCGCCATCGACGACACCTTCGCCGTCGATCAGGATGCCATGTTTTTTCATTCGGTCGATTGGCTCATCATGCCCCACAACCCGATCATGCGACATCGCATAATAGGCGTCCGGAGGACCGGGCATAAACCGTACGCCCTGCTCTGAAATCTTATCGACCGAGTCATAAATATCGTGCGCCCCAACTGCGATGTGTTGAATCCCTTCGCCAGCATACTTCTTCAGATAATTCACGATCTGTCCGGTCTCTCCTCGGTCCTCATTGATCGGAATGCGAATGCGATCGCAAGCGGAAGTAAGAGCGCGGCTGAAAAGTCCGGTGTGTTTCCCTTGGATGTCGAAAAACCGGATCTCGCGAAAGTTGAACAGCTCACTGTAAAACTTAAACCATTTGTCCATGTTCCCCTTGAACACATTATGTGTCAGATGGTCCAGGTAATGAAACCCAACGCCTGGCGGATGCGCCTTGGCGACCCAGTCGAATTCTGAGTTGTAAGGGCTGGTCTCAAAATACTGATCGACAAAATAGATCAGGGATCCGCCGATTCCCACAATCGCCGGCACATCGATTGCCTTGCCGGTTCCTTGATAGGGCTCGGCTCCTTTTGCCACCGCATGTTTGAATGCGTGATCGGCATCGACCACCCGCCAGCCCATCGACGGTGCGCAAGGGCCATGAGCATCAATGAAATCGGCGGCATGGGTTTTCGGCTCGGCATTGATCAAATAAGAAATGTCGCCCTGCTGCCACAGCTCAATGGCTTTGGTCTTGTGCGTTGCAACATGGGTGTAGCCCATCGACGAAAACAAATCGCGCAAGACTTGCGGATCCGAGTGCGCGAACTCTACAAACTCGAAGCCATCGGTTCCGGCCGGATTTTTCTCACTGATGGTCGCCCGCGGGGCGGTATGCGGAAAGGGTCCCAAATGTATCTCCTGTTAACTATCGGTCGGTCCACGCTGTCCATGAATGGTCTAGCAAATCGTACATAAATGTTAGCATTGTTGTATTTGTTGCTCAATTGCTATGCTAGTATTTGGGCAAAGTGTACTGTTTAGTGTCGTTGGAGTTGAGGTGGCTGTGCAATCTGACTACAAAATCGACGAATTGGATGCGTCGCTACTTTTGGAGCTACAGAAGGATGCACGAGTTGGCGTGCTTGAGCTTTCGCGGCGTTTGGACGTAGCTCGTGGAACCGTACAGAGTCGGCTTGATCGAATGATTGATGCTGGAGTCATTCGCAGTTTCAGCGCGAACTTAAATTTGGACGCGTTGGGCTTTCAAGTGAAGGCTTACGTGACGGTGGAAGTGAAAGAAGGGCAAGTCGGTTCGGTCGTTGAACCGCTTTCGAAAATCGACGAAGTTCTCGAAGTGCATTCTGTCGCGGCACAGGGAGATTTGCTGTGTCTGATTGCCGCGCGATCGAACCAGCACATGATGGACGTGCTGGAGAAGGTGTTGACCATTCCCGACATTGCACGAACGTCTACCGCGATCGTGCTGAAGACACAGATCGAAAACCGATCTCACCCATTGTTGAAATCAATGGGTAGAAGTTAGTTTAGGCCGATCCCAGTCCCATCATTCTCCGCCAGGCACTCATCTGGCCAAGGTGAATCATGTTATGGCCACCGACGTAGAAATTGTGCACCGAGCCAAGTGTTGGAAAACGCTCAGCGAATCCACCGCCGACCGGATTGGGTTGCTGGAATACTTCATCATCTGTTTCGCGAAGCACTTCCATGACTTCGTTCCACGTCTTGAAGTAGTACTCCGTGATGGTCCTCATGTCAGGAAGCGTTCCATCGACGTCGTCTTTGCAAACGCAATCTTTTGAAAAATTATCTTCAAACCCTGCCGGAACGTCGTCCACCGGCTTGCCCAAATCTTTCATGGTCGTGTGAGCGTACAGGCAAAGGTGTCCGAAAACAAATGCCGGATGGTTGGACTCGATCGGCTTGCCGTCAGCGGTAGCGAATCGCCCAAACATCTCTGGTGTGACGTCTTTCAACAACGATTGGGCGTAGGTAATTGTCAATTGGAGTGTATCCGCGATGGTGTTTCCAAAACTGCGTGACATGGTTTTCCTGATGAAAAGGGAATGACTTATCGACGGCTCTATCTTGCATGAGCGATTAATAAATGGCAAAGATCTAAGGGGCCACGGAGTCTAACTGACGCGTGCGGATTATTCGACCACAGAAGATTGCCGCAGCCATCAGAATGACTCTCAGGAGCCCTGCAAAAAACTCGATCATTCCGACTATCGCCGAGTCGATCTTGGCCTCTCGCATAGCGAAGGCCGCAAACCGGATCATGACCGCCAGGATTGCACCGGAGGACAGGGATTGCAAACGAACTACTGTGTGTTCGTGGCAACGTAGACCCAACCATTTCGCTTGTTAAGAATATACAGCTCTCCGTTGGGACCTTGTCCCAAACGTAAATCAGCACGAACTTTGCCGGCTGAAAATATGGTTTGGAAATCTGGGTCATCATCCAGGACGTCTTTGAGTGAACTTCGGACCAATGGCGTCGTACTGTCGTCGTTATCATGATCGAACAGAATCGTGAGCTCTTGCGGTGTCAACCAACTCAAATCTGACGGGCTGTCGCGATTCGGATCGTTTGCATCCAAGGACGTGGTTTGATCCAGCATTTCTGAAAAATCAACGTGATAGGCACGTCCGTCAGTTGCAAGCTCAAGAAAGACAAACTGATCGTTTAGTTCCGACGAACCGTTCTGAATCACGTGCCCGCCTGCGATCGCTTGCCCTACAAAGCTTTCGCCAACCACGCCTTCATGGCCCCAAATCACGTTCGGGAACGTGTAACCGTTGAGGACTTCGTTAGCAGGTAGGTTGTCGATTCCGTTAATCGTCCCAGAACTCGGATTGTGCACAAACACGCCTTCACGATCACCCCAGCCGTAGCTTTTACCAGCTTCGACGACGTTGATCTCTTCGATATTGTCGCGACCAATTTCAGTGACGATCAGTCGAGAGACTCCGCCAGCGTCTTGTGCGAACGTCAAGTTATGCGGATTGCGGAATCCAATCGCGAACGCCTCATCGATCATGCCCGAATCACCCACAAACGGATTGGTTGGGCGGATGGAGTAACTAAATGAGTTCGCGGCAAGTGGATTGATTCGGAGGATCTTTCCCAAGGCATCATTGTTCAGGCCATCGCCAGAAACGGCCGATTGCTCGCTGCCGTCTCCATGCCCAATGTAAAGTAACCCGTAGTCTTCGTCGCCCGCTTGGGAAAACGGATTGAAGATTGCTTGGCGAATGGAATGTTCCGAATTCCGCATGCCGACTCGGAAAACTTCCCGGTAGCTTAATGGGTTGACGAGGCCAGCTGTCGAATCAAAAGTAAACTCAGCCAGTACGCTTTCGACCGACACCGGATTTGCAGGATCACTTAAATACGGCGTGCCATTGGGCGTAGCGGGACGTTCGCCAGTATAGGTGACGAAAAGCTTTCCGTTGGCAGCAAAATTTGGGTGAAAGGCTACACTTCTAAGTCCATTGAGAGGACTCGAGTTGTCAATGTTCAGTCCTGTGATGGCGGTCACGGCGGCACCGACGTCCAGGAACAGCTCGACGGTAGTAGCTCCAGCGGCATCAGTAACCAGTTCGTAGATTTTGCCTTCGCCCTGCACCGAGCCGTCAGCCACAATAAAGACGCGTTCGCCCATCGTGATCATCGAGTTCATTCGGGCCGGGCCGCCACTGTCGGAAGCTGGCAGTTGAACCAGTTTCTCCACCACAAGAAACTTACCCGATGGTGTTAGCTCCGAAGCGACATTGGAATTCAGGAGATGCTGAGGTTGTTGATGTGAGGCCATGACCTCGATGTCGACGCGGATGCCCTCGCCGATTGTTCCGGCTTCTCGATAGTAGAGTCTGTCCATGCCGACAAACTCCGCGTTGGGAGTATAGAGAACCTCTCCGCCGACAATCGAAGCGGACCCATTGGCCGGAAGCGTGTTCAATTCATAATTGACCGGGCCCCCAACGTTGTCATTCGCGAAGATCGCCAATGGAACATTGACAGAATCTTCCGGTATTGAGAAGGAGTCCGCTTGCAGTTCAGTGCCGTACAAAAAGTAACCATCGGTATGAAGCGTGTTGCCTCGTCCGAATCCCGGTTGGATTCCATCCGCCGCAGTCCAGGTTCCAGTTGAGTAAACAGACGAGTCGTTCGAGTTAATTTGTTGGCCGCCGATTCGCACCCAGCTAACGTTCGCGTTTTTGTCGACGCCGTTTGTCGAATCAAACTGATCGCCTGCAAAGACAACGCGGATTCGATCCGGTGAGATCTTCGAATTGTGGCGATACGTGTAATTTGCGAAACCCAATCCAAGGTCGTAAGTGGCAACCGTTGCCTGATCGATCTGCAATTGAATCTGTTCGTTGCCTTCGTCACCCGAAGCGCGAACAACGATATCGGTTGCCGCTAGGTATTCGAAATAGCCATTGCTATTGAGAGATTCGCTTGTCAAAAATCCGCTTGTTGGGAGACCGACTCCCACCCAGGTTCCCGTACTGTAAGTCGTGTCTGCTTCGGACTCATAAGTGACACCATCGATAATGATTTTGTCGACGAACAAGTCACGGTTGATCTCACCTTCGACGAATAGGTCGTTGGTGAATCGAATACGAACGATGTCTGTGGCTGGTGAAACGGAACCCTGAATATCAACTGCAAAAGTCTGGTTTGTTTGGCTAACTTCAAAACTGGCGAATACCGTTCCGTTTACTTCCAGGTTGAAAATTTCATCACCCGTTGCGCCTGAAGCAACTACCAGGATGTTCGTTGCAACGTTAGCGTTGCCAACAGTGATCGATACGTTAGCCGAATTGGTTCCACCATTCCCGTCGGTGATCGTGTATGCGAAATTATCTAACCCAGAGAATCCGGCATTTGGTGTGTAGGTAAAGTCGCCATTGGCGTCGATGAACACCGAGCCATTGATAGGTTTGGTGTTGCTTTGGATCGAGATCGAGTCTCCGTCTGGATCCGAATCATTGGCCAGAAGATTCCCGCTGACGGAGGTTTCGAATGGTGAGGTGGAACTATCGGCAACGGCGACTGGATCAGTGTTGCTCGTCTCGCCGAACAAATATTGGAAGTAGCCGTTGGTGTTCAGGCTTTCAGATTCTTGGAAACCAGGAACAATGCCTACCCCTGTGACATAGGTGCCAGTCGAATAGGTTGTTGGTGCTTCCGTTTGATAGGTCACACCGGCAATTTTTAGGTTATCGAGCGCAAAGTCATAGTCGATCCCTGTCACGGGGTCGGTTTGATCGTTGATAAAGCTGATGCGCACCTTAGCTGGGTTGATTGGCCCGTCATGTTGGTAAATGATCTGAGCAAACGTTCCAGAATAAAGATCGCCCGGCTGAACGCCGTAATCCGACAGGTCATAAACGGCGACAACTGTCCCATCAATCGCGAGCTCAAAGGCTTCGTTGCCCGAAGTACCCGAAGCACGCATTTTCATCAAAGTCGGATCGGGAAATG
>CAYGUE010000024.1:0-54909 GCA_964352885.1 uncultured Pirellulaceae bacterium | reverse complement strand
GGGTGTTGGCGAAGCGGTCATTCGCGCCTGCGGAAGTTTTCTGGTGGTGGAACTGATGCGTCAGGGAAATTCACCGGAAGACGCCTGCCGCCTGGCAACGCAGCGCGTGATCGCGAAGACGCCGGACTGGAAACAGATTCAGGTCGGCTTCATCGCGATGAACAAACAGGGTGAAGTCGGCGGCTTCTGTATTCAGCCCGGATTCAACTACGCAGCCTACGACGAAACGGGTGGCAACCGAATGTTCAAAGGCAAAAGTCACGTCGTGAAGTAGTCAGTATCCAGCAGCGACTACCAACTCATGACATTCGACAAGCGTTGGCGGATCAAGTTTTCCAATCGATCGATGACCTCAGCCGGCACTGCTGCGACGCCCGTGCGGCTGATCGAACATTGTCGCCAGATCCGGCTTTACGTAGAAAATTGCTACCCGTGCGTTGTAGCTCGCACCATCAATCCAGGGATCGCCTTAATCTCGCTAAAAACTTTCTTGAGAAACACCAACGTCCAGCGTTAACACGGAACGTTGGCGAAAGTTCACCCGAGTTGTCGGATCACCAATCCCTGGCGTTCACTACGTTGCCGTCATTGATCTGGATTAGATTAGCCAGTGTTTCGGGATCGATCGTTCGCGATATGAAGTGAGTCGAACCATCGGCAAGCACCACGATGAACCCTCCGGGCCGCAATCCACCAACGCCGGAGCCTGGTAACTCCTTGTTGAACGGCAAGTCTTGCGGCTTGCTCCATTCGATGGCGACTTCCTCGTTGGACTCAACGCAAAGAATCGTGTTCGATGATCCGTCGGCAATTTGACCGAATCCGACCTTTCGATTCTCTGGATCAAACATCGTTCCCTTGCCCTGGAAACCCAAATAGACAGTCTTCGTTTCCGCATTCACATTCGGGCTGCGAAACGTTGGCGGCATGCGGTCAAGCAGCTTGATGTTGTGCGGGCTGTCCCATGATTCGTCGAGGTGAAATTCTTTGTATAGCTCGTTCTCTTCGATGAATGGCAGGATTGCCACTCGCCAGCTTAGCAGCGGCTTGCCATCGGGATCCACGATGTTCGACGGGAAACGCATGTACGCGCTCTCGTAGTTGAGCGAAGCCAGACAAACTTGCCGCAGATTATTCATCGATTGAGTTCGACGAGCTGCTTCCCGGACTTGCTGAACGGCAGGTAGCAACATCCCAACAAGCGTTCCAATTACGGCGACGTTCGATAATTGAGCGTTGTTGGCGTCAGCCTGAAAGGTAAGTGTTCGGCCTTCGAGTTTTGGCTTGAGTAGCTCTTCGATCTTGTCGCCAACTCTGTCGTCATAAGCTTCAAGAGCATTCATCATGCCTGGCTGATCAGCAAGCTCATTGGCAACCGTGCTCATTAACATTCCACGCCCCATGCCGAGCGCTTGCTCAATCGTTTTGAGGACTTTACCTGCTGATTGATCGTCGACTGCATTGATCTTCAAATGATTGTTTTGATCGCCAGTGAAACTCATTCGAACGCTGGCCGACTCGATTTCGTCAGGAAGGCTGCGGAAAGATTGAAATGGAAACGGTATCTGAGCTTTGGGTGGCAGATTCGTATCTAGAAATCCGCGAATCGGTTCCACGTTCAGAAAAGCATTGACGTGGTCTTTCTCGTCGCCCGATTGATTGACCAAATTGATCAACCCACTGGTGGCACCTTTTGCCGACAGCATCTTTTTGATGAAGGTTTCCATTCCAAAAACGATGGTCTTGTCGTCCAGTAGATAAACCACTGGTTCGTTGCTACCACGGAAAGAATACATTGGCTGACCTCGCAGATCGGATCGCTCTGCATTAGCAAGAACCTTGTCATCGAGTTTTTGCTCGGACAGGAACCGAATGGTGACCGCGAATCCGGGCGGCTCTCGATCATTGATGATGTTGTCCAGCAACAGCATGGCTGAATCGATTTGGCACGGGTCAACGCCCAGTTCCCTTTTCCCGATCGCTGAAAGCAACTCACGCGGCATCAGATCCATCGACGGATCTTCGAGGATCGCCTTGGGATGAATGAAGACCGCTGCAATTGCGGAAGAAGGTATCAGCTTGGCATCTTCAAACGTGGTCTGGGCACGTGCCGACGGGAGCGTCGTCGATACGATCAAGGTTCCGAGAAATAAAGGAAGCAGCGTCTTTTGAGAAAGCATGAAGGGGCTCCAATGGGTCGAACTGTCAGATCGTTAGTTTGAACGATTCGGTACCGGACTGCAAATGAATTGCCAAGTTTGATTTTACGTAAGATTCGCTTTGATCTGCCGCACTTTGTCTTCGCAAGTCACGCTGCGATGACTGCCGAAAGATACGGCGCCCTGAGTTTGTGCTTCGGATGTCGTAATGCTGGCACTGGCGTGAACTTCTTGGACGCCAGTTTGTTTGATCAACTCCGTGACGTTGGAGGCGTTGACGCCTGAACCGGCAAGGACCTTGATGACAGTTGACTGCTGAACCATTTGGCGAATCACTCCTGCACCCTCGATGGCGGTTGAATTCTGTCCGGAGGTTAGCACGCGACTGAAACCGAGCTGCTCGATCGCGGCCAAAGCATCCAGTGGATCAGCAGCGACATCGATCGCTCGATGAAAAGTGACCTCAAGGCCGTCAGAATGCTCCAACAATCGCTTGCATGATTCAAGATCAATTTTTCGATCCGGCGTCAGCGCTCCAAACACGACGCCTTGAATTCCGAGCGACTTGGCGACCCGGATACTACCGATCATCGTGCGTAGATCATCCTCGGAATAGACGAATCCGCCATCGTGGGGCCGAATCATGATCATCGACGGCATACCAAGTTCGTTGACGCAATGTTCAACGAGCGATGTGCTGGGCGTTGTGCCGCCGACTGCAAGGGCGCTACATACTTCGAGTCGGTCTGCGCCGCCATTTCTTGCGGCACGGGCTGAGGCGAGTGAATCGATGCAGATTTCGAGGAGCATGGTGGGGTGGTTCTCGGGAGGATACACGCCTAAAGGCATTAACGACGAACATCATGTAAACGACTAATCCCAACCAGCACTCTCGGATGGGTCATGCAAACGATTGCGGCTCCACGCCACAACCACGAGTGCTACCAGCTTCCACTGGCGCCGCCGCCAGCTGAACTGCCGCCGCCGAATCCACTTCCACCACCTCCGCCGCCACCGCCACCGAAGCCGGATGAGCTGCTGGAAGACTTGACGACTCGTGGTGTGTAGTAGGTGTGGCGATCGTAGTAGTCACAGTTACAGCAGCTCTCTTCGACCAGTACTTTTCCACCATGCGATGTTGTTGCCTGAATTAGCGTTCGCGTGATTTTGGATCGAGTCGCGTATTCGCACTGCGGACAAAACGAATATCGTGTCCAGAACTTGCCGTAGCGGATCTTGAGCACTTCTTCACAAGTCAAACAGGCCCACACGTCGTAGTCCACACTGCCTATCCGTTCCTCAAGTCGCTCTGGCGGATCGAGAAACTCATCGTCCTTGACTTCGTCCAACATCACACGCCCGTCGTTGCAGACTTCGCACTCTCGCGGTCGATATCGAATCCAATAACGACCGCCAATGACCAAGACCAACCCGCCGAGTCCGAGGGTGCCGAGAAACCAGGGCAACAGGCTGCGTCGACGCTGGTACTTTTGATGTGCTGCACGTTTTGCGGCGACGCCTGGTAGTTCGGGTGGCGCCTTCAAGTCAGAGACCAGGAGGATTCTGGCCGCGCACGCACGAATGCCTTCGTAGAGGGCACTGCCCGGATCGTCTCTTTGAAAGTTGGGCACGATCACGTTGTCCATGATCTGCTGAGCGATTCGTTCCTGTTCGTTGGAGTCAATTCCCTTGCCTAAAACGATCTCTGACTGACGATCTTTGATGACCGCCAGGAGTAGAATACCGTTGTTGCGAAAAGCACCACCAACTCCCCAATGATTGAATAAATCCATACCAAACGTGCGGTGATGGGCTCCATTGGTGGTGTCGATCACAACGACGGTCATCTCACGGCCAACCGTTTGAAAGACTTCTTCACAAACTTCGTTGATGTGATCGGATTCCTCCTTGTTGAGCGTATTCGTCAGATCAACGACCCAACCATCTGGCCGCGGCGAAGGAATATTCCGCGGAGTTGCGGCACCCGGTGGTCTTTTACGTCGAGTTTTTAGTTGCGGAGATTTTGTTCCGTCGGCGCGAAACGTGACGCCGTCATTTTCGCTTGGAATTTGAGCAGCGGAATCGGGACTTGCAACGCTTGCAAAGAACAGCAACAGCGTCAAAAAAATGAAGCTTCGCTTGGCAGTGAAATTTGATAACACGTTTTCCACTTTTGATATTTTTTGCTGCAAGGATGAAAAATATTTTAACTGAAGAGATCTATAAACTAAAGTTTGCTAACGGCTCGTTTATTGTAGCGATTTTTAGTTTTAGTATTAATGGAATGGTGGGAACGATGAAAAACTCAACTCTTCTTTTGCTCTCAGCAACCTTTATCTTTCTTTGCTCGTCGACGACGACACTTGAGGCACAGCTACTCCGCCTTCGGGTTTTTCGAGGGGCTGCAGCGGCTTCGCCAGTGATTCCTGTCCCAGCTGTGGTCGGGCCGCTTGCTGGATCCAATTCAATTAATCCGAAAACTGATTGGTATCCGTACATGATCGCGAGACCGGGTGATCGTGGGTGGATTCGCCAAACTCCGATGGAAATGCGACCAAACAGACCGATGCATTTCTGGGGAAACAGCCGTCGAAGAGCATTACGGTAGGGTCTGAGTTTCGATTGAACCACGCCAGCCGTTGGTTCACTCAATCTCGTAGGCAGCCATTTCGCGATCATTTCGAATGAGCAGAACACCGTTCGCTAACGCTGGGTGCGTCCACGTTCGATCGTCGAGTGCCATTACTCTTGCGGTCTCCTCAAAATGATTTGGTGATGCCACGACTTGGGCAAGGTATCCTCGTTCCGATTGAACGATAAAGAAGTCACCTGCCTTAATGAATTGACCGTGCGAGTAGCGTCCTCCCTTCCATTTGCGAGCCCCTGTTTTCGCGTCAAGACAAACCATGATTCCGAGATCCAGTCCGTAGATGTGGTCTTGATGGAAAACTGCTGATGAAAACTTTGACTTTAGTTTTTGATTTTTCCAAACCGATTCTACAGCCCACTGGCCGTTGTGTTTTTCAATCCGGAATCGAGCACAGCCCATGCCATATCCCGACGAAATGAAGACGTCCGATTCGCTCAGTTGAATAGGTTGGCAGACATTGTTTTTTTCTTCTTCGTTGCTGATCCAATCAATCTGCCACAAAACGGTTCCGGTTACCGAGTCGTGAGCGAACAGCCCGTCGCCATTGAAGATCAAAATCTTTTCTACACCCGAGATTGTCATTCGCACCGGTGAACTGTAGGACGCATCTGCATCACCCGCTTTCCAGATCAGGCGACCATTCGATTTATCGTACGCTACCAGCGAACTACCCTTGCCTCCCGGGCTGACGATGACTTTGTCGTCAACAATAAGCGGTGAGGCGCACATGCCGAAGTAACAATTTTCAGCGGCGTGATCGATAAGGATATCGGTTTCCCACTGTGTCGTTCCGTCGGCAGCGTTGACACACTTGAGCACGCCGGTTGCGCCCAGCGCATACAGAAATCCATCGTCAAAAGTAGGCGTGGCTCGCGGACCTTCTCCGCCCGTGATTTCGCTGAATCTCTCTTGGCCTGAGTTGCACCAAACCTGCTTGCCTGTTTCTTTTTCGTAGCAAACGAGACATTCTTCGGAAGCTCGCTGCTCCTGCGTGAAGCACCATGATCCGACGATCGCAAACGATGACCAGCCAGAGCCAATCGGTTGTTTCCATAATCGTTTCGGGGGCGAGTCTTTCCAGTTGGAAGTCTCCGCTGAAGATATTCCACTTCGACTGGGGCCGCGGAATTGAGGCCAATGAGAATTTGTGTCCGCATCGATCGCTGCGATCCAGGTGTTGGTTGTCGCAGGGGCGTCAAAGCAGTCCGCCGGAAGCGGCGCCCAACGCCATGCGAAAACCGGGCGGCCATCGCCCCGAATCCCTTCCATTTGGACCGTTGCAAAGAGAACGCCTTGTATTATCAAAAGCGTTGCAACAATCCTTGCCTGAGTCCGCGTTCGACAGCCGGACACAAGGCGAATCCAAAGGTAGAAAGCCAGATTCGCAAATGCCAACAGAAGCAACATGTCGACCGTCGGTTTTCCCGAAAAGGAGACCTCCGCTGTAAACATCGAGAAGGTGAAAATCGCTATTACGAGGATGACCGCCAAGATACCGAAACGAGAGAAGTTTCCTGATTTTCTCTGTTCATTCATTTGCTGATATTGCTGGTCTCGATCGCCAAGGATGCTTGCCGCAGTAGGCAAAAAAGGAAAACAACTAACCAATCAACACTCAATTACATTCACCGCCAAGCCGCCGCGAGCCGTTTCTTTGTACTTGCTTTGCATGTCCTTGCCGGTTTCTCGCATCGTCTTGATGACCTTGTCGAGCGAAACGAAGTGGTTACCGTCGCCGCGCATTGCCAAACGGGCAGCATTGATGGCTTTTACTGCGCCCATTGCGTTGCGTTCGATGCAGGGCACCTGAACCAACCCGCCAATCGGATCGCAGGTGAGTCCGAGATTGTGTTCCATACCGATCTCGGCTGCGTTTTCGACCTGCGACGGTGTTCCGCCGAAGACTTCTGCCAAACCACCGGCTGCCATCGAACAGGCCGAACCAATTTCGCCCTGACAGCCCACTTCGGCACCTGAAATGGAAGCATTTATCTTGAACAGTGTTCCAATCGCCGCGGCAGTCAGCATAAATCGCATGACGCCGGCCTCGTTGGCACTTGGACAAAATTTCGTGTAGTAATGCAACACGGCGGGGATGATGCCGGCCGCTCCATTGGTTGGAGCCGTCACGACGCGACCTCCAGCTGCATTCTCTTCGTTGACGGCAAGTGCCCAGAGATTCACCCAGTCCATGCGACTACCCGTCACGTCGGCATCGTCTCTTTCTGCATGCAGCTTGCGAAACATGTGAGCAGCGCGACGTTTTACTTTCAGTCCACCCGGGAGAATGCCTTCGATTCGGCATCCAGTTTCGACACAATCTTTCATCACGGCCCAGATTTCGAGAAGTCCTTCACGAATTTCTGTCTCGCTTCGCCATGACTTTTCATTCTCGAGCATGACGGTGCTGATTGAGAGCCCTTCGGTGTCACAGATCGAAAGTAGCTCTGCGCCGGTGGTAAATGGAAACTTAACTTTGGTTGTATCGGGCACGATTCGATCCGCACCGGTAGCCTCTTCATCGACAACAAAGCCGCCGCCAACGGAATAGTAAGTTCGTTCAAGAAGCGTTTGACCTTCGGAGTCGCTCGCCACGATCCGCAAACCGTTGGAGTGGAAATCCAGCACGATGCCTGAGAATTGAAGATGTTCTTTGAGGTCGAACTGGATCTCGTGAGTGCCGAGAATCTTGATCTTTCCACTATCAGCCACGGTTTCCGTGATCGAAATCAGCTCTGCCGGATCGACATTTTCTGGTGCGTAGCCAATGAGTCCGCCGAGAACCGCTTTGTCACTGCCGTGGCCTTTTCCGGTCGCCCCAAGCGATCCGTAAAGCTTTGCAGTGACATGCCTAGTTTCAGCCAAAAGTCCATCGGACTCGAGCTGCTGAACAAATCGTAATGCGGCTCTCATCGGGCCGACCGTGTGCGAACTCGATGGGCCAATGCCAATCGAAAACAACTCGAAGGTGCTGATCGCCATTTTAATCCCGAAAATTGTCTTTCTTTGAGAGACTCGATCGCCTCTTGTGGTACTCAGCGATGAACTTCGCGTTCGGATCGAACACGCGAACATCCAGTTCAGCATCATCGGGATGTGTTGACTTCGGGTGTTCCTTGACTAGGTAATTCCTTTCGTTCGATGACGAAAGGGCTCCACGGGATCGACTCTGGATAAATGCCAGCCACATTCGATCGGGGCCGAGTCCCAGCGTTGATGATTCGACTTCCTTTTGAAATGCGTCCGGATGAAGCGGGGCCATGTGGAATGAAAACAGTGTGAACGCGATAAATGCACATGCAATCCAAATGGAGAATACGCTGCGTCCGATCATCTCTGTCACGATATCGAATTTCACTCGGCGCGGCGAAAGCGAATCGGTTAGCGCTCGACAGACGATGAAGCTGCCCAGAAACAGGATCCACAACGCGAGAAAGTCTGCAAGTGCGGAATAGTCACTAAGCTGAAGAGCAAGGTATTGCGCGAACGGCTCGTAGAAGCTCGATGCGATCAACGACGCCAAAAAGAAGTTGATCAGGATAATGAAATTACTCCACAACCCGAACCACCACGTCGAGCCGACGACCAGCAGAAAAAGTACGATGACGAATGCTATGATCATTTCATGAAGTCCTTTTGCGGAGTGCTTCTGCGCCTGTTCATGTTCCGAAGCACTATGCCTGTAACATTCGTTGCAGTTCTTCGACGGAAGTCGTTCCTTGGGCGATCACGACCGCGGCTTCCTGTTGCAAAGTGATGTGGCCAGCATTGCGAGCGATGGACAGCAGCGAATTGTACTGAGGGTTGCGCAATGCTGACGCGCGGAGTTCAGGCGTCATCTTCAAAAGCTCGAAGATTCCGATTCGTCCTTTGTATCCGATTCCGCTGCAGGTTGTGCACGGCTGAATTTCGTTTTGTTCTTCGTCTACCATTCCCGGCTTGAAAACGAACGGACGGTAGAGTTTTTCGATTCGACCAGCGGGAAGCCCAAGCTTTTGCAACAGTTGAGGATGAGGCTGATACGCGATACGACAGTCCTCACACAATTTGCGAACCAGTCGCATGTTGAGCACGCCGCTCAGCAGTTCCAAAAACTCCTGTCTGTTCGGATTCAAGGCGAGCGCTCTCAAAAGTGCGTCGATCGCGTTCTTTCCCGGGTTTCGCAGATAAATTGGGATGTCGTGAAGCGTGGACGTCTGCACGAGATCGTCGATCAGTTTGCCATTTGGCAAAGTTGGAAACGCAAGTACATCTGGCTCTCGCAGCAACAGTTTTGGCAACGCAGACATCGGTGTTCCGCCTTTGCTGCTGTCGTACGTTTCCGGAATGATGTTAATCACTTCGGGTTCTTGCGAATTGATCTCTTCAATCACAAAGAAATCTTTCACCAAGCGATCGCAGGAATCGAGTGCCGCTCGCCATGACGACGTGTAGCCCTCGCCTGGTACGGCTGACACGAGGAACATTCCTTTGTCATGCATTTTCATCAGATCCACGATCTGCGGGATCATGCTCTTTCGAATGCCAAGGTCGCTCAAGCGATCGAGTGGCGGTCGCTTGTACGACAAATATAGCCCTACGCGTTCGCCCGTTGGACTCCCTTGCGAGACGAATTTAAACTTCTGCCTCTGTCGAAGGTATTCTGTTTCAAACTTTCCAGTTTGCTTGTTGCGTCGATCGCGGAAGTCCGTTCCGGCGAGTTGCTTCAAGACAGCCAACATATAATCGCCATTTTGGCGATCCATTGGCGGTCCGGGGTGCCAAAGTCCATCGATGCGGAAGCGTACGTTGACCTGTTGGGCGGTGTAGTCGAGCACCGTTAGGTCAGCATCCCTGTGGATTGCTTCGGCGACGATGTTGGCCGCCGGGTTAAAGCCCGGCGAGTTTTGCACCATCTCGACGGTGTTTTCACGGTCCTCCGGCGTGTCACCAGCTGGGGTGAAAGCGACGGGGGCTGCTCGTTGATGGTCAAGTTCCATGATTGGTTCGTCGTTGCGGTTCTTATTTCTTCAGCGAAGCTTGAGCTTCCTGTAGTGAAATCACTCCCAGCAAAACAAGTCTCCAGGCTGATGCAGCCATAGGGATTTTTGCGCTGCTTCGTTTCGCGATCGCCTCGATGGCGTCTGTTTTAGGTGTCTCCTTCAACACTTGGCGAACTTCATCGTTGATCGTCAACAGCTCGTAGATCGCGATTCGTCCGATGTGCCCCAAGCCGCCACATGTTTGACATGTTGGGAACTCGATTGGTTTTCCATCTTGATCGATTCGCTGTTCGGGAGGCGGAAGACGATACGCTTGGTAAATCGTTGTTTGCTTTCGCGGGTCGCCGCCAAGCTGCTGAATTAACTGCGGCTGAACGCGAATTTCCTGTTTGCAACTTTCACAGAGTCGGCGTGCCAATCGCTGATTCGTAACGAATCGAACCGCTCCTGCGAACTGATTCGGGTTCTTTGAGTTGCGCAAATGGATCAGCAGCGCTTCGACCGTCGTTTTGGCTGAAGCCTGCAGCCAGACCGCCACGTCTTGATTTTTTACACTGGCCGTCAAGATATCAGTAACCTCAGGGCTTTCGATTTGAGGCACCGCCATGGAGTCTGGCCGGGTCAACAAAGCTGCGACCAAAGCTTCCTTTTGAGTCGGTTTGCCGGCTGGTTCGTAGTACCTAAGAACGATGTTTTCTACAGCGGTTTCCTCTTCGTTGGCTTTCGAAACCATCGCGAGGCAATCTCGTGTTAGTCGGTCTGCCGATAGAAGCAGGCCTTGCCATGAAGTTGTCAGTCCTTCTCCGGGTGGCGCTGAAACGATGTAGACGCCTGGCGTGTTGAGTGCGGGCGCGAATTGCTTTTCCATCGTGGGAAGCATTCCCAGTTGTTTCAGCGGAAGCTTGGTCGAATTATCGCCGATCAGTTTTAGCTGTACGCGTTCGCCGTTTTGAATTCCCTGTGTCGTAATGTCGATTTTGCGTTTTCCGAATTCCGGTGACTTCATCGCAAAGCGACCGACCTGCTTGCTACGTCGGTCTGCTGGATTGAGCCCTCCAAGGTATTTCATGCTGTGGAGTACAGCGTCGCCGGTTTCTCGTTCCATCGGCTGGAGTGCATGCCAAGTTCCGTCGACGTAGATTCGCGGAGTGGCTTGGGTCTGCGAGTAGTCGATCAGTACGGTGTCTGCTCGCTTGAGCATGCATTCGGACATAAAGTCCTTAAGCACGACAAAACCCGCCGATTGTCGAGCGCGAATTAGGTTCGATTGGCGATCTGCGTCGGTGTCGCCAGCGGATGTGAATTCGAAATCGGCTCCCTGATCCTGTTGCAACTCTTCAAGCTCCAAGCCATCTTCGGGGTTGAGTCGTTGACTGACGGCAGAGTCTTTCTTCATTCCCGATCGACGGATCAGTCGATAGATGATGTAAGGCAAGAAAGCACACAACACGTAGATCGGATAGCCAACCCAGAAAATTGGCACCGAGATAGCGGCAAAGAAACCCATTAAGTGGACGGCGAGGTTAATCGGATTCCAAACTTCGGGTCGTTGACCGATAAGATCACCGATCTGAACCGTGTCACGGTTTATCCAGTCGCTTAACCGTACCCAGATAAAGAACACGAGGGCAACAAGACCTATCTTGAGCAGCGACAAATAGCCGCCAGGACCCCGTCTCGCTGCCAGCAATTCGACAGCCTCGGCTTCGCTGACGGAAAACAGCACAGCACAAATACTGAGGACGAATGCAAAAAGCATCGGCATTACGGGTGACAGTCGAGCCATTCGTGGTTCAGTTTCCTGCTGAGCTGGTGAAATATAGTAATTCACCATTGTAAATTGAGTTGACGAAAATTGCTTGTGAAAAATGAACGTGGCCGCGACTTGGAGCCCCAGCCACGAAGGGACAAACATTCTCTACAGAATACCCGGGGCCGATACGTCGATTCCCTTGAGCTTCATTTTTAGGACTTCCTTGTTTGGAGCGACTTGGAAAGCCGTCGGGCGATCAATCAACTCGTCACGGACAAGCTGTTCAAGGCTCATCGTGAAATCCTGCATGCCCTCTTCGGCAAACATTGGAATCGCATCTGACAGCTTGTGATCATGGCCTTCGAGGATCAGTTTTCGGATCGTCGGATTGAAGGTCATAATTTCACAGGTTGGCACACGACCCACGCCGGGCTTGATCGACTTGAGCAACTTTTGGCCAATGATGCCCTTCATGTTCATTGCCATCGCACTGCGAATCGCGCCGTGCATCTCCTCCGGGAACAGGTCGAGAATACGACCGATCGTCGAAGGAGCCGTCGAAGCGTGAATCGTACCGAACACAAGGTGACCCGTTTCTGCAGCGTGAATGGCTGTCATGAAAGTCTCTTCGTCACGAAGCTCACCAACCAGAATGATGTCGGGGTCTTCACGAACGGCATGCTTCATACCGATGCCAAAGTCGGCGACATCGATACCGACTTCACGCTGGTTGATCAAACACTTGTCATCCTTGAAAACGAATTCGATCGGATCTTCAAGCGTCAGGATGTGTTTTGAGTAGCGACGGTTGATGTAATTCAACATCGACGCAATCGACGTACTTTTACCTGAACCTGTGATTCCGGCCAGCAGGATCATGCCCTGCTCGTGATGGCAAAGACTCTCGATCGAAGGTGGAAGATAGAGACCTTCGAAGTCCGGAATGAAGTTGTTTACACGACGGGCAACCAATCCGATTTTTCCAAGCTGCTGGAGCATGTTGACACGGAAACGCCAGTCGACTCCGTCTACCTCCACGACGTATGCAAAGTCAGCACCGCCTTCTTCGTCGAAGATCTTTCGCGTTCGATCCGTCATCATTGGAAACAGCAAACGAGCCATCTCTTCGATTTCAACCGGTTCACGGTTCATTGGCTTGAGCGTACCGTCCATGCGAATGATGGGTGGCTTGCCGACCTTCATGTGCAAGTCACTGCCCTGAAGCTTTACCAAGGCCCGGAAGTACTTGTCGACTTCGTTGTCTTCTCGCTTGATGGTGAAGCGCTTGATCATTTCCTCGACTTTATCATCGAGATTGGATGCACCGCTGGCGCTACCGCTTGTATGACCGTTGGTGTCGCCGTTAGTACTTTCGTCCTGGTCGGCCGGATTTTTCTTTTTCGGTTTCATTACGATTTCCGTAGGAGAGCAAGCGGCGTCAACGGGTGGCTGACAGCCTGAAATGTCCGCGGAAGCGAGAGACAGTCAGATCCGCTAAAAACTTGCTTTAGGTACTCTAAGTCGCGTGTTTCAATGGGTCAACCAAGCCAGTTTTTCGAAGGCGAAATAGCCCCCAGGCAGTTAATCTGTGATCGGGCAATTCCAATAATAACAGCTGGAAGCAGCATTTCCATCTTTAAGGGAGTCGCTCTGTGAGCCATTGCTACCATTTTTGGCTGCGAACATGATGCCGGTTAGCCGATCCTGGTGTGGGGGAGTATCATCATGAACTTCCACATTCTCACCTTCTTTCGATTTTCGATCGCATCCATGGACACTGAACTTCTCGACCGTTCCAACTCGATTCGCCAGCGCATTACCCAACTGCGGGACAGTCTTTGACTACGATTCCAAAGTTTCCGAGTCCGCTGACATCGAAAAACTGATGGCGGCGACCAACTTTTGGGACAATCAGGAGAAAGCTCAGGAGACAGTCGGTCAGCTGAAGTCTATCAAGGCCGTCGTATCCCCGATGAGGGATCTGCTATCGGCTGGTGACGATCTGGATGCGTTGCTCGAAATGGCAGAAGAGGATCCGGAAATCGCAACCGAAATCGAATCCGAAATAAAGCGGCTCGAAAAAATACTCGATTCCCTGGAATTGAAAGCATTGCTCAATGGAGCCCACGATGCGTGTGGTGCGATCCTGACGATTAACGCTCGGGATGGCGGCACTGACGCCAATGACTGGGCTGAAATGATGTTGCGAATGTATTCGCAATGGGCTCAGAAAAACGATTACTCGATCGAACTGCTGGATCGGAATCCAAATCCGGATGCTGGTATCAACAGTGCCACGATCACCATCCGTGGGCCGATGGCTTACGGTTATCTTAAGGGTGAAAACGGCCTGCATCGACTGGTTCGTATCAGCCCATACAACTCGGAAGGCAAACGCCAAACCAGCTTTGCAGCTGTTGATGTGACACCGGAGATTTCTGACTCCGTCGAAATCGAAATCGACGAGAGCGATGTTCGCGTTGACACTTATCGCGCTAGCGGCGCTGGTGGCCAACACGTGAACAAGACCGACAGTGCCATTCGTTTGACTCACGGGCCCACCAACACCGTCGTGCAGTGTCAGTCACAACGTTCGCAGCACAAAAATCGTGCTCAAGCGTGGAAGATGTTGCGTGCCGCATTGGCAAGAGTTGAAGACGAAAAGCGCGAAGCGGAAAACGCAGAGAGCTACCGTCAAAAAGCCCAAGTTGGTTTTGGATCCCAGATTCGAAATTACTTTCTGCATCCCGATCAACGCGTTAAAGATGCCCGAACCGGTCACTATGTCGGCGACTTTCAAAAGGTAATCGACGGTGAAATCCAGGGTTTCCTTGAGTCATACTTGAACTGGTTGGCGAAAGAATCGTTTTAGTCGCTTGATCGCGGCTGCTGGGAAACACGCTGAAAAACCAACTGGACATCCAAAAGCCAGACAATCGGCGGGTCGTTCGTTGTGCAGGCCCTCTATCAAGCTTGCCAGCAAGAGAGCTGTCGCTTCGTTGCTGTGTTGAGGATTCAGTGCTGGAACTTAGGTCTTTTGCTTTGTTATCGAATACCCCGATAGGACGGTTATCGACAAGTGTAAGGTCTCCTAAGGGCTAAATGGACTTCTTTACGCGTACCATTTCTACGCGTCATGTGGTTTTTTTGAGGTGAAAGTCGCCTTTCGCTAAACCGGTGTAGAGCTTAGAACTTGCCCCACTGTTTTGGACTGCCGGATATCTACAATGACCACCTTTGTTTTCGGGTTCATGAACCTCAATTACATCTTAATGGTTCTAATTCCGGGAATGGCTCTTTCTGGTGGAGCCTCTTGGCTGGTTCGAACCCGCTTTGCCAAGTACTCCAAGATCCCTTCGACGCGCGGCTACACTGGGCAAATGGCTGCGCAGCGATTGCTGGACTATGCCGGCATCAAAGACGTGCAGGTCGTTCGTGTCGATGGCATGCTTACGGATCACTACAACCCGACGACGAAGAAGCTCGCATTGTCTTCTGCCGTTTTTGATCAAACTTCCATTGCAGCAATCGGCGTTGCGACGCATGAAGCTGGTCACGCAATCCAACACGCCACCGGTTACTTTCCGCTCAAATGGAGAAGCGCGATCGTGCCTGTTGCCAACATCGGTACGAAGTTTGGCACGTACGGAATGATGATTGGGGCCGCCTTGGCAGCGGGAGGACAGGTGTTCGGAAAGGCTGTGTTTATCGTCGGAGCTTTGGCATTTCTAATCTTTGTGCTATTCCAGCTTGTGACACTGCCGGTTGAATTTAACGCCAGCAGCCGGGCCAAACAGCTGGTTGTCGAAGCTGGCATCGTCGGTGAGCAGGAAAGGGAAGGTATCGACAAGGTGCTCAATGCGGCTGCAATGACATACGTCGCTGCATTCGTGACATCGGTTTTGACATTGGCCTATTTCCTGATGAAATCCGGCTTGCTCAACGGCCGGCGTCACTAGTGGAGTGCGTAGCGAATCCCCTTCTGGGACGCTGTCCTCGATAGCCAGTATGGCCTTCGCTCTCGCGTTTTTAGCGATCCCGGTTTTTATTGTTCGCTAACAACGAGAGTGGGTTTCTCTAGCTTACTCCCATTCGTCGTCGTCTTCCCATTCCTCATCGTCGTCGAGCTCATCATCGTCGTCGTCCTCGTCGAGCTCTTCGTCATCTACTTCTTCCCACTCGTCTTCTTCCCACTCGTCTTCTTCGAGGTCGTCTTCATCGTCATCGTCATCGTCATCTTCGTCTTCGTCTTCCGCTTCTTCGTCTTCCGCTTCGTCCTCATCGTCTTCGTCTAATTCGACGTATTCATATTCTTCTTCATCGTCCTCCTCTTCATCGTCCTCCTCTTCATCACCATCCTCTTCATCACCATCCTCCTCTTCATCGTCGAGCGCATCGTCATCGACTTCTTCGTCTTCAGCTTCTTCGTCCTCATCGTCGTCGATGTACTCATACTCTTCGTCGTCTTCGAGCTCTTCTTCATCACCTTCTTCATCGGTTGCGACGAGAATAGGCGATTGCAGTAGAGCCCAAGGCTCTAATTCATTATCGAAGGCTTGCAGAGAAGGTCGCATGGTCAGTGGGTCAATGTTGTTTGAAGTTTCAATGCACAGATTCACGCTTGGGTCTCCTTAACGTCACTGCTCTGGTCGAAGAGTAAGGGTTCTTTTTCAGTTGATTGATTTTCATCAGGATCGGGCCAGTCTGGCAACCCTTGTCCAGCCAATTGATCGGCCCTCGGCAGGTCGCGAATACTCGCAAATCCAAAAGTTGCCAAAAATTCTTTGGATGTCCCATACAAATAGGGTCTTCCTAGGTTTTCACTTCGCCCCACGATCCGTACCAGTCCGGACTCAAGCAACTGTCTTAGCATTTCGCCGCTACCGACGCCTCGAACGGCTTCGATCTCGGCTTTAATGATCGGCTGACGATAGGCGACAATCGTCAGCGTCTCCATGGCTGATTTGGAAATTTTTGGTCGACGTGGTATCTGGTCCAGCCTTCCAATCCAATCCGAAAACTGTGGTCGTGTGAGCATCTGATACCCACCCGCAATCCGTTTGATTTGAAATGCTCTCCCGGATTGGTCATATTGCCGGTTCAGCTCGCGAATCATGGTACGCGACTGGGTTCCATCTTCAAGTCCCGCCAATTGGCTGAGCTTCCGCGAAGTCAACGGTCCTCGAGCCATCAACAGGACCGCCTCCAACTGACGACGCGTCGTCTTGGGGTCCAGTTCAGCAGCGTTTGGATCAGACTCAGCAGATGTGCTCTGGTTTGTCGGGGATTCTGACATAAAATGCCAATGAAAGTTTAGAATTGGCTTCGTACAACTCGCGAAGTATGTCGCGTGTGGATCCCAAAATCAATACGATTTCGGGCGCATAATTTATTGCTGCTTCCTTCGCCCCGGTTACCTGATGGCCAAGAAAAAGAAAAAGAATGGCCGCCTTTTCGTAATAATCACGGTACTGGCTACCATCGTGATCGTCCCGATCGCGTTCATGACCCTGTCTGCCAAGGGAGAAAAGGCTGGAGTCGAGTTCTCTCCCGACGACTTCACCATGCGATCGTTCAACTACTGCCGGCTACCGCTCGTCAACTGGACGCTGCGCGGTATCGAGCGGAAAGATGTAATCAATCTATCTGCGACAACGTTGATCGACGACGATTGGGTGCGTGCCACCGGTCGCACGCCCAAACGGTGGCATTTGGTCAGCGAAAACGGCGTTGACTTCAGTTCTTACCAGAAGGCTTCCGCTGAATGTGATGCAAGGTTTCTGACGAAGTACTTCGACTTCGCAAATAGCGATGGTGAAAACATCATCATAAATTGGACCGACGATCATCCCAAACCAGCCAAAGCGTTCTGGCCGTTGATCGCTGAGATGGCACGAGGCAGCCTGTATCTGCCCATTCCTGAATTGATGGAATTTGTTCTGGACTACGAAATAAATAACAACACCGCTGTGTTCATTGCCGACCTTGAGCAGAAGGTCGCGGATGCTTGGTACGAAGCGGCCAAATCCGATCAGCTCAATGGAAAGCACAAGCGAGCTATCACTCGATTTGACAACGCTATCCGAATCAGCGGTGGACATTCGCCATCCGAACAGGCCAAGGCCGTATCACAAGCAGCCAACAACGGCGAAGATCAATCGCCATGAACCCAATCTATCTCGATCACAATTCAACAACTCCGATTGACCCCCGAGTCGTAGATACGATAGCTGATGTCCTCAAAGCGGGCTTCTTGAATCCTGCCAGCCAACACCGAGAAGGCCAGCGGGCTCGACGTGAATTGGAATCTCTTCGTACGAAAATCATCGATTTGCTCGGTGGCCAGAGTCGGGGCATGCAAGCCGATCAACTGATCATTACCAGCGGCGGAACCGAGAGCAACAATCTTGCATTGATCGGTTTGGCTCGGCAATCTTCGGCTAAAATTGATCCGACCGGCCAAAGCAAGAGTCGAGTCCTCGTTTCAGCGATCGAACATCCCAGCATCATCGGCGCTGCCGAAGCGTTGCAGCGTGAGGGCTTTGAAGTCGAACACATCCGAGTCGACTCAAACGGTGTCGTCTGCCTGGCAGATTTGGAAAGCCGTCTCAAGGGTTCCTCCGCGTCGCCCGTGACACTGGTCAGTATTATGCTGGCCAACAACGAAACGGGTGTCATTCAACCTGTGTCCCTAGCTGCTGCCTTGTGCCACGAACATTCGGCGTCGCTACACACCGACGCCGTTCAAATGGTCGGAAAGCTTCCCGTCAATTTTTCTGCGATCGGTTGCGATGCGATGAGCTTCACGGCTCACAAACTCCATGGTCCTCGTGGAATTGGTGGACTGGTTTTGAAACACGGTTTGGTCGTCGATCCGATTCTCTTCGGTGGATTTCAACAGATGGCAATGCGGCCCGGTACGGAGGATGTTGCCTTGCTCGCAGGGATGTTTCGCGCGATCGAGATTGCTGGTGAAGATCCCGATCGCGCCACACGAATGAGCCAGTTTCGAAATTTGCTGGAATCGAAATTGTTGGAGCGTTTCGATATGACGATCAACGGACGCGCCGCGACTCGAATGCCTCACACCTCCAACGTCTCGTTTGCTGGCATCGATCGGCAGGCTTTTCTGATGGCTGCCGATATTGAGGGTCTGGCAATCTCTACTGGATCAGCATGTGCCAGCGGTTCCAGCGAGCTATCACCGGTGCTCCTGGCGATGAAAGCCAACAACGATGTTGTTCAGGGCTCAATTCGGATCAGCCTTGGGGCAACGACCACCAATGCTGAGATAGAAGAGGCGATCATTCGAATCTCCTCGATTGTGGAAAAGCTGTCAAAATAGTGTTTGTTTGTTGTCATAAAACCGTTGACTTCGCGTTGGTTTGAACCCCCTTAGCAAACGGTTGATCAAAGACCTTTTCTGGCCACTTTTGGCTACCTGCTGAAAATCGATTTCATTCGTAAAATTTCGAGTTGAAATTACGGCATAAGACCTCGTTGAAGCGGGGAGAAAGTGCTACACTGTGGAGCTGAATTTGAACGCTTTTTACACCCCCATAAAGCTCTCCCCCTTCATGCCCCTTGGCACCGCCAATTTTTCACCCGCGTCTTCTGACTCGTCGATCTTCGGGATCCCATTGGATCACCTGAATCGATCGCGGTTTGAGAATTGGGGACAATCTGTTGAAGACGCAAAATCGGTTTCGGCGATCGTCGGTGGGCTGAACGAATTTGTTGGCGATGAAGATAACCGCTGGTTGCGTTGTCTGGCGAAGGCTGAGTACCTGAATCCAAGCAGCGACGATTCACTGGCCAAAGATCAAGATGAATTTCAGCCTATCAGAAGCCTCTCTCCGATCGTGCTTTATGGCGAAACAGGTACCGGAAAAACATCGCTTGCGTTGTCGCTGATCGCCCGGATCACTTCGACAACTGGTTCTTCGGACACAAACGATAGTCCGGTATGCCTCGCTGGTAGCGAATTCTATCGCCGCTACGTTGCCGCGATGGATCGGCAAACGATCAACGATTTCCGACAGAAGATACTTTCCTGCCCGGGACTGGTGCTCGACAACATTGATCAACTCGAAAGCAAGCAGGCAGCTCAACGTGAACTCGTTTATCTGATGGATCAGCTCAATCGCATGGCGAAACCCATCATCGTGACGATGCAGTTGTCACCTCTGGAAGCTAATCACTTGGTCCCACAATTGTTGTCGCGTCTCAGCGGCGGTATCGGCTTCCCTGTCTTTCCTCCAGGATTGCTGGCTCGTCGCAAGATCATCGAACAACTTTCATTACTCCATCGGACACCTCTAACTGACGAAGCCGCCGAATGGGTGGCTCAACGAATGTCGGTATCGGTACCAAAATTGAATCACTTTTTCGTCCAACTGAAAACGGAACTCAGATCTCGCGATCAAACTAACGCTGACAAACCTGTCGACATGGTGACGCTTGGCCTGATCTTTCGGCAAGACAAAAGCACTGTCGAAACAATGGCTTCACAGATTATTGAATCCGTCGCTGACGAGTTCGAGATGACGACTTCCATGTTGTGCAGCAACTCAAGAAAGCAAACCGTTGTGATGGCTCGTGGTGTCGCGATCTGGTTGCTCCGTACGATGCTTGGGGGCAGTTATCAAAACATTGGCACTCGATTGGGTAATCGAGACCATACAACAATCCTCCACGCGTTTCAGAAATACGATGCGCTGATTCTGGATAATACCGACGACGCGAACGCTACGCTTTGCAATCGAGTTCGGACGTTAAAACAGCGACTCAATGAAACCTTTGCCGGTGAAATGACGCTAATCCCGTGACGATCGAATGCTGGGAAAACCTGTTCAATAACAGTTCTTTGTTCCCTGTGCTAACCACGTTACAAACATTGATTTTAGGAAACCGGATACCTGACATTTTTAAAGACTCGTTACTAACACGGCCTGCGACGTTAGCCCAACGTCTTTTCCACTACTTAATATTTTAGCTAACTACCCAGTACACTGCGACTTGTGTCTTGTTGCTATCAGTTACTGACAGTTTTGACTGACACTACAATACAAATACTTAAAAAGAACTTAGTTCCAATAACGCTCACGCGTTCAAACAAGATCCCCTCAGAGAATCAACGTGAAAATAAAGATCAATCGCGAAAGCTTCTTTAAAACGTTTCAGATCGCAGCAGCTGTTGCTCCGGTACGCAGCCCAAAAACGATACTGCAAAATATTAAGCTTAAGGTCGACAAAGATGGCGGCGAGCTTTCGGCTACCGATATGGAGGTCGGGGTTCGTCTACAACTACCGGGTATCGAAGTTACGACACCCGGAAGTGCCGTCATCCCCGTGCAGCGACTTAGTCTCATCCTTCGCGAGTCCAACGATGAGTTTTTGGAAATCGAAGCAGACGGCGAGAAGACGACCGTCACGGGTCAGAGCAGCCGTTTTGAACTACAGGCTCAGAACCCGGATGAGTTCCCAGAAGTCGCAGAGTTCACTGGCAAGGACTACTACGAGATTTCAGGCAATGTCCTTCGCGAGCTGATCAAACGTACATTGTTTGCGACCGATGCCGAGAGTGCCCGATATGCACTTGGTGGCGTGTTATTGGAGATCGATGGCGATTCGCTTACAGCGGTCGGCACCGATGGTCGTCGCTTGGCCAAGATGACCGGTGCTATCAGTAAAGTCGGTTCACCCAAGGACGCAGGAGCTGCCACGATCGTGCCTTCGCGATCCATGCAGCTGATGGAAAGAATCCTTCCAGACGGAGACGAGAAAGTTCAATTGCTGCCACAGGCCAACGAACTCCTGATGCGAGACGCAAACGGAGTCTTCTATACCCGATTGGTGGAAGGACGTTTTCCGCCGTGGCGAGACGTTATACCAAAGCGGGACGAAACGAACAAAATCGATATACCAGTCGGTCCGATGTATTCGGCGCTCCGACAGGCAGCCATCGTATCCAGCGATGAAAGTCGTGGCGTCGATTTCACGTTCGCAAATGGCTCGCTGGTAATGAGTAACAGTACGGCAGAAGTCGGACAGTCTCGCGTGGAAATCCCAGTGCCCTTCGACAACGAAGAACTGACGATCACGCTGGACCATCGATACTTGGCTGACTTCCTGAAAGTCCTGCAAACAGATCGAACGTTCACTTTAGATATTCAAAGCGGCGACGCAGCGGCCTACTGTCACACTGACGATAACTATGGCTATGTCATCATGCCGCTTTCGCGAGATCGAAAGTAATCCATGGATCCCGGGCAATATGACGAAATCGACTTCAGTAACGCCAGCGATCTGGTCAACCAGCGTCAGCGTTTCCGTCGACGACCAAAACGTACAGTCGATATTATTTCCCAAATGATGGCTCGTCAGGGATACGGTCAATCGCAATCCAATAACGAACTGAACGAGGCTTGGGAAATTGCTTCGGGGCCAAAGTTCAGTAAGAACACGAAGGCTGGAAGAATCAACCGCGGAACACTGGAAGTACACGTCGCCAGTTCCGCAGCGATAAATCAACTCAGCTTTCAAACACGACAACTGCTTTCTGCGATGCAGCAACAGTTACCTCAAAACAAAATTAAAGACATCCGCTTCAAACTTGGAAACGTCGCAAAATAATGAGTATTGATACACCAGACGAAAACGATTCCAGCGCTGACGACTACGGTTCCGGGCAGCTGAAACGATTGTCGGACCTGCAGCACGTTCGTAAGCGACCCGGTATGTACATCGGTGACACGACGCCGCGTGGTTTGCATCACTTGGTCTACGAAGTAGTCGACAACTCGATCGATGAAGCGATGGCAAAGTTTGCATCTATCGTTACCGTGATCATAAATACAGATGGCTCGGTCACCTGCATTGACGATGGTCGAGGAATACCAGTCGCTCGTCACGATCAGCTTTCGGAACAGGAAGACCGCGAAGTCACCGCTCTCGAAGGCGTCATGACGATGCTTAAGTTTGGCGGAAAGTTTGGCGAAAAAGGTGCCGACGCGCCGGAAGGCGAAACACCCTACAAGGTGTCCGGTGGTCTTCACGGCGTTGGTGTCACGGTCGTTAACTTTTTGTCTGAGTGGGCTGAAGTCGAAGTCCACCGCGAAGGTCACATCTACCAGCAAGCTTACGAGCGAGGTATACCAACGGGCCCGGTAGTGCAAAGCGGTAAGACGACAAAACGTGGTACGAAAACCACGTTCAAACCAGACCCGCAGATCTTCCCGATCACGAAATTCGAACATGGAATCCTTTACAAACGTCTTCAGGAACTTGCCTTCCTTAACAGCGGCGTTCGAATCGTCTTTAAAGATGCCCGTACCGATGAGCTGGACGAGTTTTTCTACGAACGCGGAATCATCGAGTACGTTGAACACTTGAATCGAGCCAGTGACCCTATCCATAAAGAAGTCATCTACCTCAACGGCGAAACGGATGGCGTTGGTTACGAAATAGCGTTGCAGTACACGACCGACCACACAGAAAAAGTGCATTCGTTCGCCAACAATATCAACACGCATGAAGGCGGTACGCACGTATCGGGTTTCCGCTCTGCCCTTACCCGAACGCTGAATTCTTACGGCAAAATTAACAAACTCTATCCGAAAGACCTCAACGTTGGCGGCGAAGACTTTCGCGAAGGTATCACGGCGATTCTTTCGGTAAAAGTACCCGAACCACAGTTCGAAGGGCAAACGAAAACCAAACTTGGTAACAACGAAGTCGACGGAATTATCAGTTCATCCTTCGGAGAGTACCTCAAGGTTTATCTAGAAGAGAATCCGGTAGCTGCCAAGACGATTATCAAAAAAGGTATCCAAGCCGCCGAAGCTCGCGAAGCAGCTCGAGCAGCCCGAGAAAAAATTCGCCGTAAGTCAGTGCTCGGCGGAAGTGGCCTTCCCGGCAAGCTTCGTGATTGCCTTAGCGATGAAGTCGAGAAGTGCGAAATCTATCTGGTGGAAGGAGACTCGGCTGGTGGATCGGCCGAAGGTGGTCGACTGAAAGAGTTTCAGGCGATTCTGCCGCTGCGAGGTAAGATTATCAATGCGTACAAGGCTCGTGAAGATAAAGTACTGGCCAACGAAGAGGTTCAAAGCATCATCAACGCGCTGCGAATCGGTGTTGGTGAAACGCAGGACCTTTCCAAACGTCGTTACGAAAAAGTCATCATCATGACGGATGCCGACGTCGACGGCTCACACATTCGAACGTTGCTGTTGTGCTTTTTCTATCGTCAAATGTATCAGCTGATTGAACACGGCCATGTTTACGTTGCGTGTCCACCACTGTTTCGCGTGAAGCAGGGAAAGAAAACTTACTACGTTCAAACGGACGAAGAGATGCGGGGCCAACTGCTTGATCGCGGTTTGGAGAATACTTCATTCGAAGGCGAAGGTATCCGCATCGAAGGCGAAGACATGCGGACGATTTGTGTGACGCTTGCCAGTATGGAAGATGCAATCTTGGCACTCGAGCGTCGCGGTATCAACTTGCGAACGCACTCCACTCGAATGGATGAAGACGGTCGTTTGCCTGTCTTTCACGCATTCCTCGGTACAACCGAAAAATGGTTCACCGGTCGAAAGAAGCTGGACGAATTCATCAAGCAGCACGAGTCAGAATCGGGTGTTGAAGTCACGGTCGAATCAGAACAGGACGCCAACGAAGGCGAAGAACAGGACGCAGCTAACACGCTTCGCATCAATGAATTCCACGAAGTGCGAACGATCAATGCAGGCTTGAAAGCTTTGAACCAATTCGGCTTGGGTATCGAAGCCATGCTTCCCGTGGACCGAACCGGTTTGGAAAATCCGCGATTCGTCCTTTACAAGGGCGAGGTCGAGAATCCGGTTTCCGACCTTCGCGGTTTGATCGCTGGCGTTCGTGCTCTAGGTGAGAAAGGAATTCACCTGACGCGTTTCAAAGGTCTTGGTGAAATGAACGCTGAAGAATTACGCGAAACGACGCTCGATCCGGAGAATCGCACATTAATTCAGATCAAGATGCCTAACGTTGCCGAAGCAGACGACATGTTCCGCATATTGATGGGTGACAAAGTCGAACCACGACGCGAGTTTATCGAGAAGTACGCCTTAGACGTTAGCGAACTGGATATATAGACAGTGACGTTTTACAGCCGTCGCCTTAAGTCGTAGATTTTTCGGTATGAATGATGTCAACGAGGCCAATTTCAACATCGAGCCAGTTTTCAATCAAGCGATTATTCTGGACGATGATTGTCGCTTCAGTTGTGTTTAAGTTGGCTGACATGGTCGGTTTGCTTCAGTTAATAGCCGGTAATTGGGAGTTTGCTCGCGGTAGTGGCCGCGCCGCAATTATCGTATCCATCATCGTCTTCTCGGCGATCGCCATCGTCTATATCGGGTGGTTAGGAATACGCTTGCCTTATCTAATTGCACAAAACATGGAACTCAGGAAGAAACGCGATCAACGCAGAGAGCGGTTCAAGGAAGAACTCGAAGCGAGTAGAGATCGGAAATAAGAGACTCGCATCCGGCTTGCCGATTAGAACGGCCGCAATTCAAAGCGGAATTCCTGGGTAGCTTCGTTGTCGCGGGAATCCAGGTTGGAAAGTCAGATGAAAGTAGCGCGTGTCATCGATCTGGCTGATCGAGAGGCCCAGCAGGTGGTGCAACATGCTGGAGACACCAGGGCCCGGTTGCCGATCTGGCAGTGCGGCAGCCAAGTGAAACGATATCAAAGAGGTACCTCGCGAAATATTTGGGAGTTCGAGCAAGGCGCCGAGGAGGCTGTACTGCTTACCGACCAGATTGTTGGCGAATCACATGCCCCGTACTAGTACGAAGACCGGGTTTACTTCGTGACGGACACTGGCGGGACGATGAACATCTGGTCGATGTCGACTAAAGGCAAAGATCTTCGGAAACCTTTTCGCTGCACACATACGGAGATTGCCAAGCCGTGTCAGCGGAAAAACACCGATCGAGAAATAAATGGTCGAATACTTCAAACACCTTGAAAGATATTCATTCGGCGCGCGTTCTTTGAAGTAGAGCGGCTTATTCGTTGGTGCCGCTGGAGGTCCAATGCAACCCAATAGAGTCAACACTGCCAAATAGCGACCAGCATTGGAATTGCTCTAAATGAACTATTTTTTCCAACTAGAAACGCTGAAAGTATGAGGAAGATATCACCATGAGAAAATACTTAACGATTTTGTTCACGAGTTTTGTGATCGCCGTTGCTGGTCAAGGCATTTGTCAGGCGGGCATCGTCGTGACTTGGTCAGAAGATGTAGGTGGTGACCTAAACCTTTCGATTGACGGCACTTGGTCGACTTGGGACCCGGGTGCAGCAGCATTGGTTTCAACTAACAGTCTGTTGTTCGGCGACAATGGAAATACTTTCTTTGAGTTTAACCTCAGTCGTGGGAATCTTAACGGAGTTGGCCAGAGTTTGATAATGGATACCGTTAGCGGTTCGGGAAGCGTGTCAGGCCCCGACATTGTGTTTGGTGCCCCTCTACCAACGACTGGGTACAATCTCGTGTATCAGAACGAAGGCGGAGCTCTTGCTTTAGAGGCGGAGGTTGCAACCGGCGGGACGTTTACTATCAGCGAATCATTCAACCTCGGTTCCGGCTTTACTTTGACCGCAGGGACGAGGACTTTTAGTTCTTCTTCGGTCATGGGGGGTGAGACCTTGACCATGAATTACCTAACTGCAGTTCCCGAACCGAGTTCGTTGATCCTTGTGGGTATTGCCGTTGGGTTAATCGGCGTCCCCCGTCGACGGAATCACTGAAAAGGGTTGGCGTTCTAGCTTTGAAATCGGTTGCGGCCCGCACTTGTTGGGCTGCGCTTCTCGACGGTCATTGCGGAGGCGTAAAAATCCAATGCAATCCAACATGATGGGTATACAATGAATGAATGCCCAACTTTCCGACAACTCGAGCGAGCTTAATTGCAGGTATTGGCGATCCAAGCAATGCTCAGGCATGGGCTGACTTTACCGAGCTCTATCAACCAGTAATTTATCGTTTGGTTCGTGGCAAAGGACTGCAACACAGTGACGCTGAGGATATCACTCAAGAGGTCCTCGTAAAGGTAGCGGACGCCGCTGCTTCGTGGAATTCAGAAGGCAGACAAGGTGCATTTCGCAAATGGCTGGTCGTGGTCTTGCGAAACTTGGTGATCCAACGTTTTGCACGCAAAGGGCTAGTCGCCAAGGCAACGGAAGCAGTTGGGGGAACAGGCGAAAGAGAGTTGGACTTCCTCTGCGACGATTCGACGAAACTTGCTGAAGATATTGAAATCGAGGCTCAGCTTGAAGCATTTCGAATTGCTGCTCGACGCGTGAGGCCAGAATTCAGCGAGGCAACATGGCATGCGTTTTGGAAGACTTGGGTTGACGAGATGCCGATCAAGAGCACCGCTGAAGAATTGGGAATCACTGTTGGTGCCACGTATATTGCTCGTAGCCGCGTAATGCAGCGTCTGCGCGAAGTGGCAAGTCGACTCTACGGAGACATTGAATGAGCAATTGTTATCGTTCGACCAACGCTTGGTTCTGGTTGGTCGATCGAGCCAAGGAGGTCAACGTGGCTGATGTTTTTCGCTCAATTTGGATTTTTGCAACTGGTCAATTGGAGACGGCTAGGTGATTGCCACTAATAACAGTGACTGCCAACCCGGTCGTCTCGTTCAATTGCTAAACGATCGTGCATCAGTTGAAGAGGAAAAGTTTCTCACTGATCACATTGAACATTGCGCCGACTGCCAGACGACGATGCAAAGCTTGGCTGCTAGTGCAAATGACTGGGAGATTGCGCGGAAGTCTTTCGGCTCAACGAATATTTATGCTGCACCTTCAACGATCGGTGAAAACGTTTCATCGTCCATCCAGAGCAGTCATTCTGATGACGCTCACGTCTTTAGTTTTCTAAAACCTCTACCCGACAAAACCAAATTAGGCCTGCTGGGCGAGATTGAAATCTTGTCTGTGATTGGCATGGGCGGAATGGGGATCGTATTCAAGGGCTTCGACCCAAATCTAAAACGTTATGTTGCGGTGAAAGTACTGGCTCCAGAACATGCCATGAGTGTGACGTCGCGGACCAGATTTCGTAGAGAAGCCGAATCCGTGGCGGCTGTTGTGAACGAATACGTCGTGCCCATTCACGCAGTGCACGCGGAACATAGCCCACCCTATCTCGTCATGTCATTCGTACCGGGGGCAAGTCTGCAAGAACGAATAGAACAAGCTGGGCACTTGCCTCTGAAGGAAGTCATTCGCATTGGGCAACAAATCGCTCTTGGGCTAAAGGCTGCCCACTCTAAAGGTATCGTTCATCGTGACATCAAGCCCGCAAATGTATTGCTTGAAGCCGAACTTGGTACAGTCAAGCTCACAGACTTTGGATTGGCGAGGTCCGTTGATGATGTCATGTTGACCCGCCTCGGAACCATCGCCGGTACGCCACAATTCATGTCTCCAGAGCAAGCTCGTGGAGAAAAGGTAGATTTTCGATCTGACTTGTTCAGCTTGGGAATCACGTTGTACGCAATGGCGACTGGACGATTGCCATTTGGAGCTGATCAATCGTTGAGTGTGATGAATCAGATTTGCGAAATCTCACCGGTGCCTATGCGGGAACTCAATTCAAATTTACCAACTTGGTTGGATTCACTCGTTTTTAAGCTCTTGCAGAAATCACCTGACGACCGGTACCAAACTGCTGCCGAAGTATCGGAATTATTGGAAATGAGTTTGGCACATGTGCAGCAACCGAGTTTGGCGCCACTGCCAGCAGACCTCACCAAACTTCCACGAAACGTTGGTCGAATCTCGCGTGTTTTGTTGGGAATCGGAGTCGGAGTTGCGGTCACAGCCAGCCTGGCTTTCGTCTTTTGGAAATTTGGTTTCGTCTCAAGCGAAACAACCGGCAGGGAAACAGCTATTGCCTATCCATCCGCTGACGCACCCGTAGTTTCGCCGAATAAACCCAAACCCGATGTCCTGGAAAAAACCGACGAAACGATCTGGCTGCCGGGGCAAGTCATACCCGGAAAGAACCAGATTTTCAGTTTTGAGCAAGGTGATTTGAGAGGCCACATTTTTTCTCGAACAACCGACGATGGGCACCTCGTACTTGCCATCAATGGAATCGGATTCGAGAGCAAGGTCGATATCCACAGCACCGACATACAGCTGGTAGATGATGCCGGTCAGGTTATGCCGATGTCTGGTATCAGATCAGCAACGCCAACTAAGACCGGTTCTCTGAAAATTGGTTACGTGAAGCGGTCTATCTTTCCCTTCACTTCGCCAGCACTAATTGGTCTGAAGATTCAGTCGCCAGCAAAAGCGGAACCAGCCGACTAGAACTGTTTTTTTGTACACATTTCAAGTTGATCTTCTTTTCGAAACGAATGTTCGATTGGACAAATAGCAATGACATCCAAAATCTATTTCCAAGTTGGCGCAGCGATCACCGTCGGATCGTTGTTGACAATCTTTATTCTCATACAGCAAATTGAGGCTAGCGAACAACGGGAAATCAACAAGCCGCGTACAGACTACGAACGCATGTTAAAGTTTGTTGAAGACCAATGCCAGGTAGAAGCTGGATGGACACGGATTGGCCCAAAACAGAACAAGATCAGCAAGCAAGGTGTCGGCAACGGTGGCGGGACTGCTCTTTTTCAATATTGCTGGGGCCCAAACGACTCGCTATGGCTTTACGGATCGCTAGTTGATTGTCCGCAAACGGCAGAAGACATTGCGGCGATGAGGGTGTCTGTTTTTGGCTTGAACAAAGACAATGAGATAACACAGATCGCCACCTATGAACCTGTTCGATTTGCCAGCAACAAAACACCGATTTCAGTCACAATGATGGAATTTCAGATCGACGCATCTAAGTGGAGGATGATTACTCCTGAACAAACAAAGGCTTCCGGAAGTTCCTCCAGATTTACGCCATCAGTTTGGATGTTTTTAGAATCTCGCGACCACAATTCAAAATAGGATTGCGGTTCAACAGCCAAAACAACTGAACTTGCCCAAAATGCTTTTTACATGGCCGGTTGTCGGGTATCTGAAAAAGAGGCGACTTCGGCCACCGTTTTGCTGCTTCGGCCACATCGCTGAGGGGATTCGCAAATAGCGTTCAGACGATGAAGCGAATGGCACGTAGTTTTGCTCATTGGTTATCAAAAAGTGACGTAGTCCAAAAGGCCTCTCTTACCTACATGCATCAGTGTCTAGATGATTCATGTGGCAAGGAGGCCTTCAGATGCGAGATTGTAACCGAGGAAGATTTCGACAACAGCTCTGGTTTTTGCGACGCCAGTTTCTCCAAGAAGGAGATCTACCATTCAGTGATGTACTTTCTGATGAGATCGTTAAGCAAGCACTGACGGCAACCGGTTGTCAGGAATGAACGCATCTTCTCGCCATTGGTTACGCTTAGGGTTTTCCTTGGCCAAGTCCAGAATGTTGACCATTCCTGCCGCGCAGCATTTGCTCGTTTGAATTCTCACCGTTTCTCGCGTGTGCTTCGGCCGTGTTCATCCGAAACAGGCGCCTATTGTCAGGCAAGAAACGCTTGCCAGAAAAATTCCTTTCTACTGTTGCACGCCCGACTGGCCAGGCGATCGATGCAGGTGCCAATAGCAACTGGCTCAGGAAAGAAAGATCGTCGCGTTTGTCTCTTCGACGACTCGACCGTATCGATGCCCGATACGCAAGGCAATCAAGAAGACTATCGGCAGCATGATTCCCAGAAACAGGGTCCAGGATTTCCGCTGGCACGTATCACTGCCATTTTTTTGCTTTCTTGTGGAGCAATGTCTTATATGGCGGCTCATTCGAAGACGCATTGTCCGCGCATTTGACGGATCCCAATACGAATTTGGACAACGAAACGATTGAAAACTTACGCCGTATGATTGCAGATGTTGTAGATGCATCGTACTACAAACGGTGAATACAACTGATACCTTTCGTCCGCCCGAAATAAGCTAATCAGTGGACACTACGTTCGCCTATGAGCGAGGCTTGAATTGGCCCCAGCTTCAATTATTGGGAGAGGAAACGTTTGATTTTTTTGGCTGGCTTCTCTAAATGAGACCGCGAATTCTCTTGATTAAAAAGGAATGCTACAGCGGGTATTTCTTTACCGAGAAAAGGACAGAGTTTGGCAAATCCATCGCCTCCGCAAAGATCAAAGATCATCAATGCATCTTTGCGGCCGCGAAAATATTGCTGGACTTCCTCGTGGTAGTTGTCGTAGGTTTCGCTAAACCGCTTTCGATCGAATGTTTCGGTTCCATAAATTCGTTGCAACAGTTCGCGTGTTTTGTTGCTCACATTCACTGCCATGCCAATTCGGTACTCGCATGACGCGAGCCAATCCTCTTTTTCGCGAATCGAAAGAATGAATTTTGAACCGGGGAAACGCTGATCGAGATCTTGGTATTTTTCCACCAATGGCAAATGAGTGATCGCATCAAACTGAGTCAGAATTGCATCCAGATCATCATCAATCAGCAAAAAATGAGAACGATACCCCAGCAACGCCAAGACATCAGTCAACGTCCAGGCTCCTGTTCGCGACAAACCAATGGCAAATACTTTTTGCGCTGATTCTTTCACGGTTTGCTCCACAGATTTATTCGACAAAGACGGATTCCCCAGAGTCGATACGTTGCTGCAACCACTTCGAAGCAGATTCATTCATGCACCACTCCGGTATCGGGGTACAGCTACGAAGTGAATCACGAACAAAACTGCCAGAGATTGATTCGAAGTCATCGTTGTCATTCGAGTGTTCGATGTAGACGTTTTGCGATTTACTGTAACAGACTTTGTCGAAGAATATCAATTCAATGCCGATGTCTCCACCAAGCGATTCCACCAGATCTTGGGCTGTGCTATTGATGTAGTAATTGCCAACACCAGCGTGATCGCGACCAATGATGAAGTGGGTACATCCAAAGTTCTGCTTCGCGAGGCCCGCAGTAGCGGGGGTAAGTCATGAAGGCACCCAGCAAGGTACCCGGTAATGATTCTTCGATGAGTCGGTCATAGACGCCCAAGATAGCCTCGGGTACGAAGTCACCAGTTTTTTTTGGTCCGATCACGGGATGAACAAACAGCCCGTCCGCGTTGGCGCGTTCAACGGCTTCGCGAATCACATATTCATGGCCTTTGTGAGAAACGTTTCGAGTATGGAAGGCGACAATTTTTGACCACCCCTTCATATCCGATTCACGTTAGTTCGATTCAACGGATTACCCGACCATTGGCAACCTAGGAATTGGACCCAAGACAAGACTATCTCAACTTAGTCAAGTCAATCTTTTCGACACCACTAGGCTCTGGTAAGTCCCACATTTGAGCTGGATCGCCATAAAGGGAATCAAATTGATAGTCACTTGTTTCAATAACCATCTTCGTTTTTTGGCCGTTATTGAAAAGATGCATTTCAATCTTTTCCGGCAATGAAACGCCCTGCTTTGGAAATGATTTGTAGTCCAGCGAATCGGTGTACGCGAGCAATCGTTTTTGTCCGTCGTAAAGTGCTTGCTGCAAAACGGTGCCTTGCCGAGCATGAATAAGGGCGTCACGGTAATTTGGACCATTTGGAGTTTGACGGATCGTAACCAGTCTCAGATGTCCTTCGGAAGTCATTTCAGGACCTAGATGAACGTCACCTATCTCGAACTGAATCAACCCCAACCCTTCCAGCAACCAAACAGGCTCCAGCGGAATCGCCTGCCGAACGGTAGAATTGGAATTACGAAATCCCTCGTGACTCGCGTAAAAGATCGCTGGTTTCTGATTCGGCAAGTTGACCTTGGTCCAAACCCAAAAAACTTGATTATTACTGCCGACATCGACGCCAAACTGAGACACACCCATCACACCCGCTTTAATTCTCAGACGGCGAGGCAACTCCAATTGCATGGTGCCGCGAAGCTTGGGTGTGCCGTCAAGCGAAATTCGAAGACTGCTGCTGAGCTGTTTGAACTTGGTGTTGTTAGAAGCAAGCTGTTGCAGCAATTCGGCTTGAGTGGGTACTCGATTGAAGACGACTGGGATGGGATCAGCTTTTTTGCCAAAGCTGAAAAACTGGGCATGTGACAGATTAGGAAACAGAGAAGCCGCGACCCAAGCGACAACAAGGCAACAAAGTTTTCGATTGATTTTCACGCTTCGGCCTCTTCATCGCCAATGACGGGTTGATTGGAGAATAGATGTTCACCCAATTCACTCTGGATCGATTCAACCTTTTCGTCTTCGACATCGACATCGAGCACCTCGAACGATTCGGAGCTTCGTCGGTCAATCAAAATTGAAACGGCTCCTTCTTCGGTATCAATCGTGTCTTTGAGCACCAGGATTCTTTTCTGCAGCAACAAAAGGCTCATGATAAATGCTGTTTCGTCATGGCTCTTTTCCAATTGGTGCTTGAAGTACGAAAGCAGCACGCCTCGAGGTGCCCAATACACTTTGCCAGTTTCTAGATCCGGTACCTGCTGTCTCCAAAAGCCAAGGCAGTCATCACCCGGACCGTCCCAGTTTTCATCAGAAAAGTCTTGGCGAGACATTTGGCCATCTGCGAGTTCGATCAGCGCCGACCAGTACTCTTCGCCGGGTACCAGTGGGCGTTCGGAGACTGAGCACTTCTTTCCGCCGCGTCGAAAGTCGAACTGCTGCATATTGGTTGCTACCACGAAATAGAAAATGGTGGCGGACTTTATATTTTTCTCTACATCGCAGCAAGTGTTCTTACCGATTAAATCGTTAACCTCTTTTCAAGCCATACAACTGGCCAGCTAGCACTTCGGCGACGCCGATGCGGCGAAGAGGTCCAGGACCCACTCGATCTGTCGTGTTGTCAGATCCCGAACACTCAGACACGGTTGAATCAAGGAACATCCCATGCGCTCAAAGTCCCGCAAGTTGCAACGCAAACGACGCAAAAATACTGGCCCTGACTATGGCGTCCTGGAAGATAGAAATCTCCTCGCATCGTTGGTCGCTGTAAATCCGACCACCGGCATCCTGACCGTCAACATGGATGCGAACGATGACATGGCAGTCGTCGGCATCGCAGATAACGGAAATGTCACGGTAAACGGCAGTCAGGATTTGAATTCGAATTCGGCAGGAATTCAGTCTTTGCCAGCCAACGAATTGACGCAAGTAGCAATCGATGGAGATCCTGCACGCACAGGCCAAAAAGTGGCATTCAACGCTAACTTCAGTGGTCAGCGTGAATTACAATCGGTTGAAGTAACCGATGTCAACCAAATCACAATCAACCAGCAGCTCACGGTCAAAACCGATCTCTATGTGCGAATGTCGGGAACTGACGGTCAGATCAGCGATGACATCAACGGCCGCTTGATCGTTGGCGGAACGACGACAATCAATGCTGGAGCAAACGCAATCGGCTTAAATAATGTCGGCAACGACTTCAATAAGCTGAATGTGAAAACCTATGGTGTCGATCGCGACATCGTCATCACGGACACAAGTGGCTTAGAGCTAACAGGAGTTCGCGCTACTGGTGATCTGACTCTAACCGCAGGCGGTTTTGTCCACGACGCTCCCAGCACGACTATCGAAGTCCTTGGGACGGCCAAGTTCACGGCACCAGATATATTGTTGGGTGACAACCCAGGTGATGCAACGAACTTTTATCGTTCATCCTACAATGCGACTGGCCATGTAGAAGTCCAGGAAGATTCCAATACGATTTTGACTTCCAGTGACGTTGGCTCAATAACCTTGCGTTCAGATGGAGCCATCTACGATGGAACGACGACGACAATCAATGTTAAAGGCCTTGCTCAGTTCTTCGGCAACAATCGAGTTCGCATCGGAGAAGGCGGCCAGGATACATTTAATGCTGGTTCGGTCCAGTTTCAATCCAATGGTCATGTTCACATATCAGAGAACAGCGATACCGAATTAACAGGTACCAACACAGCCAAGTCCTTGAACGTCAAGTCATGGGGACATGTGACAGACGCGGCAGCTACATCGATCAGAGTGGCCAATCAGACGGGTCTCGAAGGGATCAGTGTTGTACTCGGGGACTCAACGACGGACATTTTCAATACAGGTTCGATGTATTTTTGGACCGTTGAAAAATTCTCTGTGACAGAAGACTCCAGCAGCCACATCATCGAAACCAAGAATCACGCCGGCGATTTCTATCTTGAGTCAGCTGGAACGATTACGGACTCGAACGATGCTCGCGTGACTGTCGACAATATGGCTGACTTCAAAGCAATCAGCGTCAATCTTGGCGACGGCCAGGAAAACATATTCAATGCTGGCAAAATAAGGTTTGAAACTGTCGGTCGATTCAAGATCTCAGAGAATAGTGATCTGATGATTGGCGGAGACAGTTCGGCGGCCAGTACGGTTATCAATGCAAACGGTGACATAACGAACGAAGTCAACACAAAAGTGAACGTTCGTAGCTCAGCAGCATTCTTTGCTGACAATATTGTCCTTGGAAATCGATCAGGCGACGAATTTAACGCAGGAACAATCGGATTCCGCACGTCACCCAATGCAACTGGTCTTGTGCAGATCCATGAAGACAGCAGCACCAATCTCGGTGGCCTTAGCGAGGCAAAAACGTTGCGAATAATGGCGGATGGCGACATTACTGACGGACCAAATTCGAACGTCGACATCGCTGGAAACTCCCGCTTTACCACAATGAACAACGGCAGAGTCGTATTGGGCGATGCTGGCGTACTGCCGGACAGCACACCATTCGACGCGGCGTTTGAAACGAAAACACTGACGGTTCAAACGGACGGCACAGGAAACGCAATCATCGAAGAAGACGGCGACATCGTCCTTACAGGTGCAAATCGAGCCAACTCGATGTCACTGAAAACACGTGGCGGCGAGGGCAAGATACTTGACACCTTCGATTCCACAATAGACGTTACCTACAATTTGAATGTCGAAGGAAGCTTGGTTAACCTTGGAACAGCCATCATCGAAAATGGTAGTTCATCGGATCGCTTGGAGTTCTCTTCATTGACCTTCAAATCCACGGGTAATGTTTATGTGTCAGCAGATGATTCTTTCTTCCTTACGGGAAACAGCACCAGCGGTGGTTTCCTGACGCTTGAATCAGAAGGAGACATTCGCTCGACAGGTGGATCGGAATTGCTAACTCAAGCAGGAGCGACGTTTGGCGGGATGGATATTCTGGTCGGTAACCTCGCCGATGACTGCTTTGATATCATCAACACGAACGAAGATGGTACGAAGCGTTTGGTTGTTAACGGAGCTGGCACACAAAACGTAGAGCTTGGATGTACAGCCCACGGCAACAGCTAAACCGCTAACGAAATCGAAAATAACTGAATTGCCTAAAGGGGATGCATTTTGCATCCCCCTTTTCATTGACATGTATTCAAGAACTCAAACTAGGCTTCTTTCTTGAAGTGGATCTTCACGAATTCCGAGTACCCATCGATTGACGCAGTGCCGTTGTCGATCTCCGCTGCACGAAGCTTTTTCAGTTCACTGTTCTTGGTGTTGTAGCCGTCGGAGAATTTGTACTTGGGGCGTTTGTAGCTTCGGATGACAAAGCTGCCTTTGTCGACTTCTTCGCCTTGGCCATCGACGGTTTTGAAGACCTCCTCTTTGAGATCGTCCATTTCGTCTTCGAGTTTGGAGACCTCCTGTTTAAGCCATGCATACAGTTCGATCGGATCCGTTGGGCGCGTCATAGAAGTCCTCTTGGTTAAAATGGTAGGGGTTCGGTTGGCTGATTTAATACGAAGATATGCAAATTTTGACCATCAGTCGAGGTTTACACACTTCCAGAAGATGTTCACCCGCGCGAACAAGCAGACGATTCTAACGAACGGAGAGTCCACTGGTTCACAAAACAGCTTCGACGCCTTGACCGCTAACGTAGGGCTCTCTGATTCCATCGAATACTTCACCGCTATTGGGTAGGAGGACTCACAGTATTAACCGTAACTCCCAACTTGGTCGACATCCGAATCAACGACATGTCGATATTGTCAGTTGTTGATGAAAGTGCAACTCAGGCCAATCGTTTCCTCGCCTATGTCCAGAGCTACCGAGGTGGTTTGAGCGTTGCCGTAGGAAACATTATCGGCGTAGGAAACATTTTCGGAAATCGCAAACCGGAGTTGACCATCGGTGCCGGGATTACTCAGCGAGTCGACAATCCTTTCAGTGGCCAATTTCGAATCTTTTAGAGCGAGAGAATGCCAAAAGACGCAGGCTTCTACATGCCGACACCGATCTATTCAATCGACGCCTATTCAGGGACGCAACAGGTCAGTGTTCACAGTTTGGACATGGATATGGATGGCCGCATGGACCAAATTTTCTCGGGTTCAATCGGAGGAGACAATGATATCAATCGAAAGGTGAACATTTACCGAATCGATGGACGGCCTAGATTGATGGCAACATTACCGGTTCAGAACGCAAAATTGCAACATGGAGTTACACTGGGCTAGTTACACGCAATCGTTTAACGAATGCGACTGTAGGAAAAGTCAGCGCGAGCGAATAACATAGAGTCTTAACTGAACAACGAAGCCAAGGACCGCATCTAAGTGCACGCCCGCCAGATTATCCCGAAAATCAAACAGCTGTACGAGAAGTACCTCGAATACACACCCGAACAGCTCAGAAAAGAGACACTCGATCTCGGATTCGAATCCCGCACGCACGGTGACATCGAAGCCTTGGTTGCTCGTGCCTTTGCGCTGATTCGTGCCGCGGCGATGCGCGAGTTGCAGATGGCTCACTACGATGTCCAGCTGACGGGTGGTCTGGCGATGTGCCGCGGTCATGTGGCAGAAATGAAAACGGGAGAAGGAAAAACGCTCACCGCGACGCTCCCAATGTTTGTCCGAGCTCTTGGCGGCGAAGGCGCACTTCTCGCAACCAGCAATGACTACTTGGCGATGCGTGATGCGATGTGGATGAAGCCCGTCTACAACCTGTTGGGGCTCAGCATTGGGGTCATTCAAACGGAAATGTCACGGGAACAGCGACGCGAATCGTACAAGTGCGACATCACCTACGGCACGATGAAAGAGTTTGGTTTTGACTTCCTCCGTGACCATGCGGCGCGGCGAGAGCAACAGCAACGCGAATTCTATTATGGCGGGGCGGAAGGTGGTGTGGCTCAGTCACCGGTGGCCGTTTCGGTTCATCGAAAACCGCACTTCATCCTGATCGACGAAGCGGACAGTATACTGATCGACGACGCGCGTACGCCGCTGATCATTTCATCCGCTGGCGATGACTCGAGTCAACAGCAGGAAACGAGTCTCTATCAATGGTCAGCCGATTCGGCACCGCGGTTCGAGGAAGATCTTCACTATTGGTACGATCGCGAACGCCGCAAAGTCGATCTGACTCCCGAAGGCACGGCACTTGTTCGAGAGATCGCCAAACCTCGTGACCTCGCGGGTATCGGCCTGCTACAGATGTATGACTTTATCGAACGAGCCATCCAGGTCTATCGCGACTACAAAACGAATCGCGAATACGTGGTTCGTGATGGAGAGATTGTCATCGTCGACGAAGCAACCGGCCGTATCTCCGAAGGTCGCCGTTGGAGTCGCGGTATCCATCAAGCGATCGAAGCCAAAGAACACGTCAAAGTTTCCGTTGACACGGCGACGAACGCAAAGATCACCGTCCAGTCGTTCGTTAGCCGCTTTCCGCACATGGCCGGCATGACGGGAACGGCCAATACTTCGGCCCGCGAATTCAGGAAAATTTATGGCATGGGTGTGTCGGTGATTGCCACTAATAAAAAACGTCAACGTATCGAATTGCCAATCAAATATTTTGCCACCGAAGAAGAAAAGCTACAGGCCATCGCTGCCGACGTCAAAGAAATGCACGAGCAGGGTCGTCCAATCTTGATCGGTACGCGATCGATCGCAAAGTCGGAATTGGTGGCACAAGAATTGAAACAGATCGAAGTACCCCATGACGTGTTGAATGCGAGGCAAGTCGAACGCGAAGCAGAAATCGTGGAGAACGCCGGACAGATGGGTCGCGTCACAGTCGCCACGAACATGGCGGGCCGAGGGACCGATATCAAAATAGACGACGAAGTCCGTGAATTAGGTGGACTACACGTGATCGGAACCGAAATGCACGAATCGAGTCGCATCGATCAGCAGTTGTTTGGACGCTGTGGTCGTCAAGGAGATCCCGGATCGGTTCAACTATATATAAGTGCCGAAGACAAACTGCTCGAATCGGCGTTCGGGAAACAGAAAGCCGACCGGATTCGCAAAACCGCCAAGGTCCGTGGTCGTCGCTATTGGATTGGGCTCTTTGAAAAGGCTCAAAACAAAGTCGAAAGCCAGCACTATCGCTCGCGGAAGATTCTAATGTTCAACGAAAAACAGTTGGCAAAGAGTCAGCGAGAAATGGGGCTCGATCCGATCCTGGACAACTTTGAATAGTCGCATTAGCGTGATAGACCGAAAGCCACAATGATCTTCACTGAACGAGTGCCATTGCATCAAAAACGTGCCATAGCAGCCACCATGCTGTTGATACTGTTCGTCGTTGCCGTTGGCTGCAGCGAAAAAGAAATGCCGCCACCAATCGCGGTTAATCCGAGCAATTACACGGGTGAAGAGAAACTTGTTTCGAGTGTGATTGCGACAGAAGATTTGATATTGGATCTTTCATCACAACTCGAATCGATTGCCAGCTACCTTCAAGATGAAAGTCCAACTTCAAATCCATTCAGCCATCTCAATCGGGTCGTAGGTTTGAAGCTGGGCGCAGGTGGACCATCCTTTCATGCCGACGAGGCAAAGCCGGAATTTGTCCAGGTCGCGAAACTGGAGGTAGCGGAACTGTCAGAAGGAACCACCAACCCTTGGAAGGAGATTGAACAGTTTGGCGCCGAATGGGAGACAACGAAATTTGGTGTTTTGTCAGCGAAGTTTTTAGATAAATCGCAGACTCGTTTTCAACTCAACACGAAAGTAGATGCACGCGGCTTCAACAAAGAATCCCAGTATGGGCTCAAAGGGCATCAGCAGCTGGTTTTCACTTGGCAAAATTCTCAATGGCAGTTGACCGATTGGATTCAGGAAGACTTCAAGGTAATCAAATCAGAACATCCCTTGTTCCAGGAAGTACTGGCGGATGTCATCGCGGATGCCGACACGCTCACAGCAGCGACACGAAGCTATAAGGATGAAATTATTCTGGAGTGGTCCAAGAGTGGACAACTTTTGGTGCCGAGAATGGACGTGACAAGCTGGGTCGGTTTGGCTTCCAATCATATTTTCCCGTCGGTATCGGTCGTCGACTACAACAATGACGGATACGACGATTTGTTCGTGACGGCACGTTGGGGTCCAACCCAAATGCTAAAGAACAATGGCGATGGAACCTTTGAAGATGTCGCTGAAGAAATTGGTTTGCGAGAACCCTACATGGTGAACTGTGTGCTGTTCGCCGACTTGGATAATGATGGCGACAAAGACGCGATCATGGGACGCCCAATGGAAAAGGCGAAATATCTACGAAACGATGACGGTAAGTACAGCGATGTAACCGACAGCCATTCCGACTTGGGTGACCAGTATTTTGTCAGCGGTGTCACTGTCACTGACGTGAATCGCGATGGTCTACTGGATGTCTATCTGACCAGCTACGTGCCTCTCAAGAGTCGGGCGGAAAAATTTGAAAACCGCTTTTTGGGAAAATTAGAAAGGTCGATGTTCAAACAGAATATTGCCCGTGGTGATGCCTGGATCAACTCAGGTGGTGCGTCCAACGTGCTGTTGATGAACCGGGGACATGGGAAATTGGAACGAATGCCTTTTGACGATCTGCTCTCCCAATGGCGACGCTCTTTTCAAGCGGTCTGGGCGGATATCGATGACGATGGCGATGACGATCTGTATGTCTGCACTGACTTTGCACCGAATTCGCTACTTCGAAACGAGACACCGAAAGGCGCAGCGCAACCCGTATTCACAAAAGCGGACGATTTGTTTGTGGATGGACTGCAAGGGTTTTCGATGGGAGGTTCTTGGGGAGACTACGACTCCGATGGCGATTTGGATCTCTATGTGTCCAATATGTTCTCCAAGGCTGGTCGCCGAATTATTTCGCAAGTCGAAACAAAGGATCCTCGCGTTGTAGCATCGGCCGCGGGCAACTTTCTGTTTGAAAATCAGGATGGCCAATTCAAACAGAAAGCTGGCGATGACATGATGGCGGTCGACAAGGTCGGGTGGTCTTGGGGAGGCCAATGGTCAGACTTTGACAACGACGGCGACTTGGATCTTTACGTGCCCAGCGGCTATTTCACCGCGCCGAAAGAGATAGCTGGAGTCGATACGTGAAGTTGTCTCTGGCGTGCGGTCGTGCGCGATGATATGACTCGAACAGATGACTTTCGAAAAACCGATATATGGGACAATCAAAAGTACAAGATGGACCTGCGTGCCAGCAACAAAAAAGATCCCGTCACTGGAAAGCGACCCGAATGGTCTTTCAACAGCAATTCACTCAGCGGCAAAGAGCGAAATCGAATGTTTCTCAAGCACGCCGGAAACTTTGCTGACGTCTCATTGGTCAGCGGCGTGGATGATACCGCTGATGGACGATCGTTTTCGATGCTCGACTTTGATGGCGATGGCTGGACGGATATTGCGTTGATGGGACTCAACGTGCCTCGCTTCAAGTTGTTTCGAAACCGCATCGGTGAGCTTTACCCCGAAAGAAAAGCATTTCGATTTCGACTCGTTGGAGGCAACACGGCAGCTGAACCTTCCAATCGACTCAGCAATCGGGACGCGGTAGGAGCGAAAGTTCGTCTTTTCTTTAAGTCGGGAAAAACTCAACTGATCCATAAGCAGGCCGGTGAAGGCTTTGCCAGCCAGAATTCCGAAGTGCTTTCAATGGGTATACCATCAGGCGATCGCATCGAAAAATTGACGGTTCGCTGGCCTAGCGGGAAAGAAACCGTCGTAGAAAAATTTGATCAGAGCGAGATTCAAATCATTCGCGAAATGGACTAGTTTTCTGCAGGTGGTCTGATCAAGCATTGAAATCGTCGCCGCTGGCGAGTGGCCCTTAAATAACCACTATTGAGAGGTTCAGCGTGGAGACTTCAAATAGGTAGAAGAACTTCACTCACGGACTTCGGTGCTCCCGAGAGAACGTAGGGGCCATGAACAGAGTGTCCATGTTTTACGATAGTGACCACTTCATTAGCTTTGAAACTCGGTTTAGTCGGTATCGAATTCAGACCCAAACTCGTAAAAGGGAGGAAACTACCTTGCCAGCGCTGTTTTCACAACGAACAATTAGCGGCAGTATCCAGCCGCAAATGCCGATACCGATCACATGGCCAAAATTCTGATAGTCGAAGATTCACCAGTTGATCAACTATTGATCAAACGGCTACTGGTACGTCCAGGCTGGGTTTCGCAGATAGCCGGCGATGGAAAAGAAGCACTCGAGCTGATCAGCAAGCTTCGTCCCGACATCGTCATTACGGATCTGCAAATGCCAGTGATGGATGGGCTTGAGTTGGTGAAATCCATTCGCTTAAGCGACCCTACGCTGCCGATCGTGCTCGTTACCGCAAAAGGTTCAGAGAGAACCGCGATCGACGCGCTTCGTTGTGGCGCAACAACGTACTCTCCAAAGTCGAGGCTGAGCTCAGATCTTGTTTCGACGGTTGAGCAGGTTTTGGAAATGGCTCAGCGAATGCAATATTCGCACGACGCTGACTTTTCCCCGAAACCGAAAGCACACGCAGTCGTTCTCAAGAACGATTTGAAGTTGGTCGGACCTACGATCGAGAACATGCAGGGAAATTTGCCGGCCTGGAGCGACCGAGACCGTTTGCAAATTGGCATGGCACTCGACGAAGCACTTGTTAACGCAATGCACCACGGCAATTTGGAGGTCGATTCGACAATGCGGGAAGGCGATGAAAAAAACTACTACGAGTTGATTCGCGACCGTCAGGACAAAGCACCATGGAAGGAAAGAAAAGTTCGAGTCGAATTTGAATTTTCTGACGAACATATTTGCATACAGGTTTCCGACGAAGGCATCGGGTTCGATCCAGCGTTGGTGCCCGATCCACGTAGGCCGGAGAATCTGCATCGCGTTTGTGGCCGCGGTCTGTTTCTGATCCGCAACTTCATGGACCAAGTTGCCCATAACGCAATCGGCAATCAGATCACGATGACGAAGTTACGTCGTTGTACCGAAGAGTCGTGAACTTGGCGTTTCTTAAAGCCCAAAGTAGCTGTTCAAAAACTCTTTCCGGTCGCCTTCATGTTTTGCGTACTGTACGATCGCGAGCAGTTTCTCCTGATCGCGTTTCAGCTTGTTGTCGATGAAATCCGAATCGAGTTTCTCGCTTGGGAAGTCGGAAAGCCGTTCCAGCTGAAGTGGATCAACCGTCCCGCCGAACACATCCCAGCGAATCAGCATCGCAAGTGACGTCTCAAGTCGTCGATCGTGCTTCTGCCGATGATGAAGTTTCTCGCGCAGCCACTCCAGTCCGAACGCATTGCACTGTTCGAGATCGTTGTCGAGAAAATCAAAGACGCGGTGGTAAAACTCGGCGTCTGGATTGCTCCAGCGAATAAACTCCATCTGAGTCGCAAGGTCGCGCTGGTCATAAAGCAAAAGGCACTTTGATGACTTGCCGTCGCGACCAGCTCGACCGATTTCCTGATAGTAGCTCTCCATTGAGCCGGGCAAGTCCGCGTGGAGAACGTAGCGAATGTCTTCCTTGTCGATACCCATGCCAAACGCGTTCGTGGCCAGTACAAGAAAGTTATCTCCACCCATGAACTGCTCTTGCAACCTTCGACGACGATTGCGAGGTAGATCACCGTGGTAGATCAAGTGATCCACACCATTTTCCCACAGTCGATCGCTGAGTTCAACAAGCTTTCGAATCAGCGTGAAGTATACGATACCGGGACCACTTCTCTCAGATCTCATTTTGACGATTTGTTCAAACTTCATATCGTCGTCCCAAACCTCTTCGACTCCCAGCGAAAGGTTGGGGCGGTCGATGCCCTGATGAAACAGACGCATGGAAATCGAGGGCGTGGAGTTCGCCGCAACGGATCGATCAAGCTCCAAACCAAGTTGCTGGGCAATGTCGTCCTGCACTTCGACCGTTGCAGTCGCAGTCAGCGCGATCGTTGTCGGCGAGCCCAATGCTTTGCGAATGTCTCCGACGCGGGTGTAGTCAGGACGAAAATCGTGGCCCCATTGGCTGATGCAGTGAGCCTCATCGATCGCGAGTAACTTGATGGATCGTTGATCGAGTACATCCAGAAACTCCAGCTTTTGAAATCGCTCAGGAGTCACATAAAGCAGATCCCATTTGCCTTCGCCGATTCCGCGGTAGCGATGTTCTCGCTGTTCGCGCTCCAGCGATGAGTTGATGAACGTGGCAGAGACCCCCTTTCGAACGAGTGCATCCACTTGGTCTTTCATCAAGGCGATCAACGGCGAAATCACCAGGGTTAATCCACGTTTGCTCGACTGCTCTTTCGCCAATGCGATCGCGGGAATCTGGAAGCACAGACTCTTGCCCATTCCCGTTGGCATGATGACCAGCGAATGCTGACCACCGAGTGTTCTTCGAATGATGGACCCTTGCAGACCGCGGAATTCATCGTGGCCAAAAGTTTCTCTCAGGATTTTCAGTGTAAGCAGGGATTGAGTATCTTCGGTCAAAGCAGAATCTCTCGAACGATGTGTCAATGTTTGGCGGCGGTTGACAGGTGCTAGCATCAAAAGTGGCCTTCGATACCAAATTGGCTATCCAGACCCATTAGTTTACATACAATCCTAGAGGCTCGGACGCCAAAGATTCACGACACCTAAGACCAGTGACTTGATCGCTGAAAGGATTCGCCGATATGTCTTCCAGAAACAACTTCGTTCGCACGATCACGACACTGGTCGCCCTGACAGTCATCGGCATTTTTGTTTCCTCTTCCCAAGGTCAGGAATCCGGCAAGCCATTTGAAGCCAGATTTTGGCAATTTCTGATGGGTAACAATTACAAGAACTGGGCACCGGCTCCGGGTCAAGACGGAAACTTCTACAGCGGCCAGGTGCCTCATGGTGCCTTGCTGAAAATGTACATCAACCGATCAGCGGCAGGGAACGTCAAGGGCCTCAAAGTAGGAAGTGTTGTTGTCCTCGAAAATTATCGTTCAGATCGATCGCTAAAATCAATTTCCGTCATGTACCGAACAGAAGGCTTTAACCCTACGGCGAACGATTGGTACTGGGTCGAATACAAGCCAGACGGCACCGTGGTCAAAGAAGCTGTATCCGATCAAGCACTACAACAGCCATCAGAAGTCCTTCTGGCGTCGACGTCGGCTAAAACTACAAAGCTAATGGGTAAGTCAAGTAGCTGCATTGAATGTCATCAGCGAGCCGCAGGATCAGATTTTGCTTTCTTCAATGACCAGAGCGATTCCGACTTTGCCGGCAGCGATAAAGCGGAAACGATCTCGTTGCGCTAGAGGATTGGCAATTTATCTTTTGGATGGGCGGCCAAAAGCCAGGATTGCTTTGTCAGATACGCAACAATGGACTATCTTGGGGAAGAATCAATCTTCCTCTGAGCGCACCATGTCGCAAGAATCGGCCCTGAAAGTACTCCACGAACTGACCGCCGCCGGTTTGCTTTCATCGGACGCTGTAACACGGTTCAGTAGCGAAATCGAATCGGGTGCGGATGCGCTGTTGGATAAACTGCTCGCCGAAGATGTGATCACCAAATGGCAAGCCGAAAAGTTTCGTTCCGGACAGGCCAGCGACATATGCCTTGGCGACTATTTGGTCCTGACAGAGCTTGGCCGAGGAGGCATGGGCACGGTACTGTTGGCGAGACATCGGCGCATGGATCGCGAAGTCGCCATTAAGGTTTTGCCCGTCACCGCGATGGAATCCCAATCAGCTGTTGCACGCTTTTACCAAGAAGTCAAAGTAGCGGCGAAGCTGATCCATCCAAATATCGTTCACGCCTACGATGCGGGCGAACACCACGGCTTTCATTACTTGGTCATGGAATACGTCGAAGGTCATGATTTGGCTCAGGTCGTTCACGAGATCGGACCGTTGCCGCTTTCAATGGCGCTCGACTACATTCGCCAAGCAGCGACGGGGCTCAAGTGGGCCCATGGAGAGACGGTTATACATCGCGACATTAAGCCGTCGAACCTGTTGCTCGACAATCGAGGCAACGTCAAAGTACTTGATATGGGCCTGGCTCGTGGCAGCGACAACGGAACGCTCGATGGCAAGTCGATTCATCTGACAACGACGGGCCAAGTGATGGGCACCGTTGAATTTATGTCACCCGAACAAGCCGAAGACACGCGGTTGGCCGACGAACGTTCGGACATCTATTCACTCGGCTGCACCTTCTTTCGTCTGCTAAGCACTGCAGGACCGTATTCGCGAGACACGGTTGTCAAAACAATTTTGGCCCACCGAAACGATCCGATACCGAAATTGCCTGATACCGGAGATCCATTGCAATCCGCCGCGCAACACATCTTCGCAAAGATGATTGCCAAAGATCCGGACAGTCGATACCAAAGCATGGAAGAAGTTCTGGATGACCTTGACTCGATCGAGGAAATGACGGACTACGACGAAGAGGTTACTCAACTGACGGATAGGGAAATCGTTGAGTTGCCAGAACCACCAATCGTCCAAACAGAGCCCATAGCATCGACAGCGAAAGCCTTCCCGACGACCGCCGTTGCCATTCGCATCGAAGCTCATGGTTCGATCACGAACCTACCTTCTTCGGCTGCCGTGATCGATCTGTCCAAGAACGAATTCGCGCACATTGCACCTTCGGTGAATACAACAACGCCGTCGCAAGCCAACCTCTTTCGAATCGACAATGACAAACCACCGCGTGGTGTGCGGTTGATCATCGCAGCAGGCGTCGCGTTGGTCCTTGGTGCTGCTGTTGGTTATCCTGGCATGATCGCCGGACCAATCGTCTGGTGGATCTCGAGAAGGCACCAGAAACAAATGGTGTCAGGCATTCGTGACAAGGATCCAACTCCATTAACAACACTCGCGAAATACGCGGGCATCGTCGCGACCATTATTGGGTTTGTAAGGTTCGTTGGTTCTTTCAGCTGATGCCATTATTGCCCAAAAATATCAGCCTATCTGACGTAACCCACAGAGTCTTTTTGCACTTTCGCGAGGCCATGGTTAGAGTTAGGTGACTGCCAGATAGAAGTTTCTTTCTCTCGCTTTCCACACCACCATGTCTGACATTCGATTTGACCCAATTTCGGGGCACTGGGTAACCATTGCACCGAATCGCAACGATCGCCCCGTGGAGTTCATACCATCGGAGAGAGTAATCAAGCGATTGCTATGTCCGTTCTGCGCCGGCAACGAATCGGAAACACCGGCGATGCTGGCGTCATACGACGAAAATGGCAATCAGGTATCGGGTGAAGAGCCTTGGTTGGTTCGCGTCTTGCCCAACAAGTATCCTTCCTTCTCGGTCGCGGGCGGGAATAACGGCATCTCTTCGACCGCCAACGATCAGGCGCCAGGTAACGGCCTCTATGAATCTCTTTCTGCTCATGGTGTCCAAGAGTTGGTCATTCCAACGTCGAAACATCTGTCGAGTCTGAGCCAATTGAATTCGCATGAATCATTGGTTGCTTTGTATGCTTATCGCGATCGCATCGAAGCAGCCGGTCAAGAAGGACTAGCGCATGCGATGTTGTTCACCAACTGCAGATCACCAGCAGGCGCATCGTTGGAACACATTCACACTCAATTGATAGTGTCACCAATCCAAAGCGATGCTGTTAGCCAGCGAGTTGCGAGAAACAAGGACTACTTCAAGGACAATGAACAGCATTTGATTTACGCTTTGGCTGACTGGGAGCTAAACCGTGAAGATCGCGTCGTCGAAAAAACAGAACACTATTCGTTGATATGTCCTTATGCCAGTCGATTCGCTTTCCAGACATGGATTGTGCCCAACGAAGGAATGTCCAGTTTTTTAACCTGTTCGAAGTCAGCGATGGAGGAGCTTGCATTTCTAATTCAACAGCAGGTCGTGCGGCTTGAGTCGGTGTTGGATGAGCCAGCCTACAATGTGCTTTTCCACCTACCCCCGTATTCCGACATGGAAACAGAACCTTGGTTCGTGGAGATTTTTCCACGATTGACCACGCCAGCCGGTTTCGAATTGGGCACTGACATCTGGGTCAATCCTGTTGCTCCGGAGATGGCGACTCGGCGGTTGCGTCAGGTTGGTTTGTAGTTGATTCTGCTGTGGACTGGAGTGATTTGAAGTGACTACCGACCCATGGAAACGTAAAAAGCACGAACACTAACGCCACCAGCGATAGAATGGAAATCCAATGTGATTTCAAATAGTTTCCACGCCACACATCGACGACTGCCATGAAATAGGAAAGCGCCATCAAACCTAAAAGCACTCTTGAGATGTTTCGGTTGATTTGATTGTTTTCACATGGCTCATGTCGCCTCAATTCAATAACCACCAGTGGTCCGACCGTGGCTCCCAGTGCAAGAGCGAGTGGAGCCAACCACATCATCTCCGACCAGAGTATGTGACTTCGAGCAAGAAATAGTTCTTGAGGATCAACTATTGGATTCAGTCTCGAACCAAGAGGCACATCGAAAAGTTTGTCTATCTGGACGTATGCAATAAACCAGTAGATCAAGGCACCAATGAAGCCACCGATCGCGCAGCGAAGCCGAATTTCGTACCGATCCCGAATCAGACATCCCGCAAAGACGGTCATGGCGATTGCCAACGACGCAAACACCAGATGCCGACCGAGAAATTTGTTGCTGCCAGAAAACGCCCAAAGTGACACAGCGACTAGAGTCACCAGCAGCAATAAGTCGCGGATACTGAACTTCATCCGATCGCTTCAGCCAAGCGCCTTCTTTTGCGTAGCTTGACTTCCTTCGTAGCGACTCGTCCGGCAACATTTGGCCGGAACATGACTAGCAACGCCAACGGCAAATACCAAGCAACATAGAGCCCGCCTCCGAATCCGTGCCAGAACTGAACGCCAGCCATGATAGCGGCGGTGTATGCAATCAACGTGCCGATGTTTTTTTGACTTGGCCACGCAGCAAACGAAACGCTCAATAACACAAAACCAACCAACAATGGCTGCCGCCAAATCTGCCTGATACCCAGCGCCCAGATGCCTTCTAAGTTTTCCATGCGCGGAAACCAGAACGCGAACATGGCTTGGAGCTGTCTACCAAAATCGGTCGAGTCAGCTGATGTGAAAAACAAGCCGCAAATGCAGACTGCAATCGAGATGAAAAAGCCAACTAGAAACGATCGCCAACCGCGGTCCCAATAGTAGCTAATCCAAAGTGCCAACAGAAACAATGGATAGTACGAAACACCAGTCGCCAGTCCTAGGAAAATACCGGACAGTAATGGAACTCGATAACAAAGGAGCGCCCAAACCAACAGCGCAGCCGGAACCGTGTGCATCACATTCCCGGTAAAAATAGCGGTATACGGCAACAGCATGTAAATGGTCGCAATGCCCACGCCAATGTGAAAATTGCCAAAGTGATAATGACAAAACAGAATCAAGCCAAGCACGATCAGAATTTGGCTGGTGATCGCAACGGATTTCGCGGCAATGATGTGGCGACTCCGGTCCAACGCGGCGTCGGATCCACTATCACGGATTTCCTCGCTGGTCTCGAACGTCGAAAGCACCGGCAATAGATAAAGCAATCGATAGCCAGGTCCGCGCTGGATCAATTGCGCGTCCTCGCTGTCGTTGGAAGCCTCCCGACGCAACATTTTCACTGCGTTGCGAGCCCCTTCGATGTCTTCCTTTCCCGGGCTGTAGGTAGCCACATTGGCCAGTACAAAAACAAGCAAGCTCAAGCCCATGAAAACCATACCACCGATCGACATGTTCGGATCCAGTACCGGTCTTCGCTCAAATATTGGATCGAGCAACATCCGCAGCATGATCAAGCCACCGACCCCAAACATCCAAAAGTAACCGTATCGTTGTCTCGCCAATCCAGGCTCATGGAAACCCAGCTCCGACGTCCCGATCTCGGACTCGGCGACGGCAGTCGAAACAGCGGGCTCCAAGCTCTCCTCCAACTGAGCGGTTTTGCGAAAGCTCGCCTGGTTGACGATTGATGGCTGTCGTGAATCAGATTCAGGCAATAGATTCTCAGTCGCCTGCTGCTTCAAGAACTGGCTGTGTTCGACGCGGCCCGACTGAATGAGCAACAGCCCAGGAGCAAGCAAGATGATCAGGAACAGATCGAGGTTGCGAATGCTCCAAGCCCGATTGAATTTGAAGAAGAACGAAAGAATCAGAAACGTCGACACGTACATCCACGTCGATTCATTGATTCGTTCGTAGGCAAATGGTTGCATGAGCGGGCAGGCAGGAAGCGTGGGCAAAACCCAATTTTACTCGCAGTTTCGCAAAACAGGATAGCCGAATTATCCCTCACAGGACCCTGTCAGCCGGTTTTTACCAGTTTTCTTGGTCATGCGTTTGATGGCCACGTTTTAGACTACTCTGGCCGATGATAGGCTTGTTCCGAAAAGACGACTCCTCCGAACGAAAACGAACGCGATGAAGATTATTTTGGCCAGCAGCGAGATAGTGCCCTTTGCCAAAACCGGCGGGCTGGCTGACGTTTGTGGTGCCCTACCCTGCGAGCTGGAAAAACTGGGACACGAAGTCAGTGTTTTTATGCCGATGTATCGCAGCGTCAAAGAAAACAGATCTGGCAAGTTCGAGATCGAAGAGACCCATCAGCGGCTAGAGATACCGGTAGGAAATTATGTCGAAGAAGGTTCGCTCGCAAGAACAACCATTCCTGGCAGCAATGTGACGCTTTGGCTGATTCGTCACGATGAGTACTTTGATCGCGGCGGTCTCTACGGCGAAAACGGTCAGGACTATCATGACAATTGCGAGCGGTTCACTTTTTTTTGCCGCAGCGTGATGGAGTCCATTCGAATTCTGGATCTCAAACCAGATCTGATTCACGTCAACGATTGGCAAACTGGATTGATACCGGCGCTGCTAAAAGCCGAGTACCACCACAATCCGGTTTACGAAAACATTGCCAGCCTGATGACGGTTCACAACCTTGCGTACCAAGGTTCGTTCGATGCCGAAAAGATGTCGGTGACGGGGTTGGACTGGAAGCATTTCAACTATCAGGAAATGGAATTTTACAACCGACTCAATTTGCTCAAGACGGGCCTCGTGTTTGCCGACGCAATCAACACGGTCAGTCCAACTTATGCGCGAGAGATTCAAACATCCGAGCAAGGTTGCGGGCTTGAGTCTGTTCTGCAACATCGTGCTGCGGATGTATCCGGCATTATCAACGGCATTGATGGCTCGGATTGGAATCCGGCGGTCGACGATTTGATATCACATAAGTTTGACCTCGATTCATGGCCAGCCGGAAAAGCGGCTTGCAAGGCCGTGCTTCAAAAGTTTGGACGCCTTCACGAAAATCCGGACGTACCGCTGATCGGAATCGTGGGACGCTTGGCGACGCAGAAAGGCTGGTCGTTGATCCTCCCCGTGATGCGTCGCTGGCTAGAGGATCCCAACAACCACGCCCAATGGATCGTGTTGGGCACGGGCGATCCAGACTACCACGTTGTGCTTTCAACATTGCAACAGCGGCACGCCGGCAAGCTTTCAGTGACGCTGGACTTTTCGAATCAATTGGCACATCAGATCGAAGCCGGCATTGACATCTTCGTCATGCCGAGTGAATACGAACCTTGCGGATTGAATCAGATGTACAGCATGGCTTACGGTACTATACCGGTCGTTCGGAAGACGGGCGGCCTTGCGGATACCGTCACCGACGCAAGTCTCGAAACGTTAGGCAACGGAACAACGAACGGCTTTTCCTTCACTGACTTTTCGCCAGAAGCCCTCGAGCACACATTGCACCGCGCTACGCGAATGTATTACGAGGACAAAGAGTGTTGGCGACAACTGGTCAACAAAGGCATGAGCCAGGATTGGTCGTGGACAGCGAGTGCGAAAGCCTATGAAGCGTTGTATAAACGGTTGGTAAGCAAAAACTAAGTTGTCGTTCACTAAAAGCTAGAAGATTTTTTCAATATCGACATCGTCGTTCCGAATGAGCAGACATTTCAATACTCCATTGAGTCCGGATTAAGAGGACTCGAAAGGTGGCCCTAATGCAATGTCCAACATGTCAAACGATCTTAGCAAAATCGCGATACGCGAATGCGAACGTTCATGAATGCGAAACATGTTCCGGGATGCTTTTGAGTCGCGGTCGTGCCTCAAAGATTGAGCGACGAATCAACAAAGATATTTCACAACTGGTTAAAGAAACTGAATCAGCCGAAAAATCGGACTCCTTGGACAATATCCGCTGCCCAGCGTGTCGCAATCGAATGAACAAATCGTTATTGAAAAAGCTCGACTTTCACATTGATGAATGCCGAAACTGTGACCACGTCTGGTTTGACGGAGGAGAGCTTGCTCGTTTGCAATTGGCTTTCGAAAGCAAGCAGCAAACAATCGAACTCAATCAAATGCGAGAACGGCTTCAATCCATGACCGACGCAGAACGGGCCGAGTATGAAGATCGGATCTCCCAGTTGGTGGATCTTGGCACTCCCTTCGAGCAGGCCTTCCGAGGCGCAACAATCGAATTGTCCGAGTATTATTGGTGGTACGGAACGCGGTAGCAAGAGAAATCGAGACTGCAATCAAAACCGTGCTGATACGTTATAATTCGGGTCTGAATCTGCTCAATTTGGACACCTGAATGATCACGCTTGCTATTATCGCTGTCATCGTGTTGCTCGCGGTTGTGGCACTGGCCATCCATGACCTGACGCAAACCTCCGACCCAATCTGTCGCAACTATCCAGTTGTCGGACACGGTCGCCATTTTCTTAAAGAGCTTGGCCCGAAGCTGCGGCAATACATTGTCGCCAACAACAACGAAGAACGCCCTTTCAATCGTGACGATCGCGAATGGGTTTACCGTTCCGCGGACAACGGCAACAACTATTTCGGTTTCGGCACAGACAACGATATTGAAAACACGCCAAACTACCTGATCATCAAGCAAAGCACGTTTCCGCTGTTTGATCCGCAGTCGCACGACAAAGGCTACGATCCCGAATATCGAATCGAGTCAAAGAAAACGATTGGTGAAGCTCGGGGTCGCAAAGCTGCCTTCCAGCCGAAATCGATCATCAACATTTCCGCCATGAGCTACGGTTCGCTGAGTGCTCCAGCCGTCGAAGCGATAAGCCGCGGCGCGGCGCTTTGCGGCTGTATGCAGAACACGGGTGAAGGAGGCGTCTCCCCGCATCACGATCACGGTTCGGATCTTGTTTGGCAGTTGGGCACTGGTTACTACGGCGCTCGGGCAGCCGACGGGACCTTCGATGAAAAGCGCTTCGTTGAATCTTGTGATCGTTACAACGTGAAAGCCATCGAAGTCAAAATCAGCCAAGGCGCCAAGCCTGGCCGAGGTGGCGTTCTTCCGGGAAGCAAAGTCACACCAGAGATCGCGGCGATCCGTGGAATACCGGTCGGCAAAAGTTGCCTTAGTCCCAACGCCCACCGCGAGTTTTCAAACGCTGACGAAATGTTGGATTTCGTCGAGCGCATCGCTGATCTTTCTGGTTTGCCCATCGGCATCAAGTCCGCAGTAGGTCAGCTGGATTTTTGGTACGACCTTGTGAAGCTGATGGAGAGCGGCGATCGCGGCATCGATTTCCTTGTGATCGATGGCGGTGAAGGCGGAACAGGGGCGGCGCCGTTGGTCTTTTCCGATCATGTTGCCCTTCCCTTTCGAGTCGGTTTTCATCGCGTGCACGAAATTTTCGCTAATGCGGGATTACAGGATCGCATCACGTTTATCGGCTCCGGTAAACTCGGATTCCCTGAAGAAACGTTGCTTTCGATGGCGATGGGCTGCGACATGATCAACGTCGCGCGAACCGCGATGTTGGCAATCGGTTGCATTCAGGCACAGATATGCCACACCGGAAAATGTCCAACCGGCGTCGCGACTCAGGACAAGTGGCTGATGCGAGGACTCGATCCAACGGATAAGTCTGCTCGTTTGGCGAACTACATCACAACGTTGCGGAAAGAAGTTTTGCAGCTCAGTCGCGCCTGCGGCGTGGTTCATCCAGCCGACATGACGTTGGACTATTTCGAAGTGATGGAAGGCCGGTTTCAAGCTCGGGCGATCGAGAAGAGTCTCGGTTAGACGGTAAACGACATCATTCTTTCAATCATTACTCTACCGCTCCAATTTAGGCCAAAATTCAATGCCCAATAGATTTCGATCTCTCTGCCTTTTCATCGTTGCGCTATCGACCTTATTCACGGCCAATGAGACCACCGCCCAGCAGCTGCCTGACGCGGAACGCATCATGGCGGCGTACCAGAAAACGGAAGTCGATATTCCGATGCGTGATGGAATTAAACTCCACACGACGATCTACTCGCCACGGGATACACGCCAGAAGTATCCGATCATGATGAATCGGACGCCCTACAGCACGGCACCTTATGGTGCAGATCGCTACAAGGCTCGTATCGGTCCCTCAGCGATCATGGAAAATGAAGGCTACATCTTCGTGCACCAAGACGTTCGTGGTCGATTTATGTCCGAGGGAAGCTACACCAACATGCGTCCCAACGAGGGCGATGAAAAAATCATTGACGAAAGCTCCGACACCTACGACACGATCGAATGGTTGGTGACTCGGGTCATAAACAACAACGGCAAGGTTGGCATGTGGGGAATCTCGTATCCGGGTTTCTACTGTGCTGCCGCGCTGCCAAATCACCACCCTGCCCTTGTCGCTTCGACGCCTCAAGCTCCGATTTCAGACTTTTTCTTTGATGACTTCCATCATCATGGCGCTTACTTGCTCAGCTACCTGTCAGCGACGAATACGTTTGGCTATCAACACAAAGGTCCGACTCCAGAAAAATGGTATCCGGAAGTACAAACGGGTTCGCGAGACGCTTGGCAGTTCTACATGAACCTTGGGTCGCTCAAGAATGCGGATCGTCTTTTCGAAAAAGAAAACGAATTCTGGCAACAGCTCTCGGAGCATCCGAACTACGACACGTTTTGGCAGAAGCGATCGATCCTGCCGCATCTCAAAGACATCAAGACAAACGTTTTGGTCGTTGGGGGATTCTATGATGC
>CAYGUE010000023.1:8922-55995 GCA_964352885.1 uncultured Pirellulaceae bacterium | reverse complement strand
CGCCCGCTCGCGCTCGGCGGTCTGCCGGGCGAGTACGAGATTAAAGATGAATCCACTCGTGTGATCACGCTCAAGACGGATCTGCGTCAAGAACCAGAGCTTGCGATCGCGACGTTGGTTCATGGCGTCGTTTCTGATTTGCTGCATCAACATGGATATGCTTATGCTCACTTTCCCGAGTTCGTAGATTTGGCCGTGATCGCGACGGGACTGGGGACGCTGCAGAGCAATCTGGATTTTGTTAAAAGTAGTCCGTCGTTTTGGGACACGACTCAGTGGCGCATGATTCCGCGGCCGTTTCTTGATTCGCAAGGTGTTGCTTACGCTAATGCGATCGCAGCATGGTCTCGAGATGAAAGAGATTCTCAATGGGTCGATGGACTCGAGCCGGAACTGAAACGAACGATGGGCAAGTCCCTGAAATTCTTGAGCAAGACGAATGACAGTTTCTTTCAGCCCAAAACCGCGGATGAAAGACTGTTGAACCAGCCACAGCAAAAATGGATCGCGATGGCTCAAAGCAAGTCGGTCTCCCAACAGATCATTGCGGTTCGCCATCTGCAAAAAGACGATTCGGTTTCTCCCGAAACACAGTCAACCCTGGCAGAGAAACTGCGCTCGACTCACGACAGCGTGATGCTCAATGCGATCTCGGCGACGGAGCAGGTCGTTGATGTTGGCGATGCGGCGATTGAGGAACTGAAGTTTCTAACGCAGCATCGTGACGACACCGTTCGCGCCAAAGCGATGTGTGCACTGACGCGATTGAATCAGCTTGATGAATCGATGATGCAGACAGCTGGAGAAATGCTCGGCAGCAAAAAGAAACACGTAATCTACGCGGGTCTGACAGCTTTGTCGTCGCAAGGTTCGGTTTCGGATCACCTGATTCCGGCGATCAACCGCAGCTTCATTCGCAGCTTGCAAGTTTGCGACTATGAGTTCGTGAACCTTTTTGCGGCGGCGTTTACGAAGTGGTTGGACGACCCGAAATCGCATGTCGAAAAGTTGCTTCAAGAAGACAGCACGGAATACGTGGAAATCGCGATGGAAGCTCTTGAGAATGTCGGCGAACAAATGGTTGGTTTGGGGTAAAGGGAATAGCCGGTTCAGTAGAGTGGTATGTTGAAAAATTGCCTTTTGCACCCCAAACAAATTAGAATCGCTATCAAGCTCTGGTAGCGGAATATGAGCGAAACAATTCGTTCGTGTTGTCGATGGACGAACGGTTTCAGCGAAATTCGATCTTTACGATTTGATACGTTCGGCTCGTCCGACGTTATCGAATGATCATCCCGTCTCAACTCCCGAGCAAATCGACATGCGAATCTTTTTTTTAACCTGCGTTCTATTGGTCCTCACACTGGCCAATTTTGCTCAGGCACAAACCGACGGTTTTGAGTCGATCTTCAACGGCAAGGACCTGACTGGCTGGAGTTACCTGCCGACCACAGAAGCTCAAAAGAAGGGCCGTGCTGGCTGGCAAAAGAATAGCCCAGACGCACCCCCATGGCCTATTGTAGAAACGAAAGTGAACTTCGACGGGAAAGCTCAGTCAAGCGATGGCCGGTTTATGGTGCAAGATGAAGTGCTGGTTGTGGCCGTTCCGGCCGAAGGTCGCAAAGTCCAAATGCTCTATTCAGATGTCGAGATCAAAGGCGATTTCGTGTTGAAGCTGGAGTTCCGTGCTTCGAACAATGCAGATAGTGGCGTTTTCATTCGTGGGCACCAATTGCAATGCCGCGATTACCCAAACGCTGGCCCCTATAAAGATTTGAAGAAATTTAAATCGGAAGACTGGAACGAACTGGAAGTCGTTGTCAAAGGAGAGACGGCGGTCTGTACTTGCAATGGCGAAGTACTCGAAGAGTCTTTCAACGTTCCTGTCGAAGGACCAATTGGCGTGGAGGGCGATCGCGGCAAACTCGAGTATCGCAATATTCGTATCAAACAAACATCAGCCAACCTGCTTAAGGCCACGAACAAAGTTGGATCCTGGACATTCGAAACGACGGGTGACGCAAAAGGGGCGATTTCATCGACTGCTGATTCGATCGTTTTCGAAACAATCCAAACCGGTAGCGAACATTGGCATGTTCAGGCCTATCAAGCAGGATTGGATCTACAAGAAGGGACAGACTACACCCTCAGTTTTGAAATCAAAGCAAACAACGATGGCTCGGTCTCTTATGTTCTGGGCATGATCAACGAGGCAGATTGGCACCCAATCGGCTTGTACGAAGAGGTTCTTCTGAATGAAGACTTCGAAAAGCACGCATTCAAATTCACGGCAACCGATGTCGTGAAGGGAAACTGCCGTGTCGGTTTCGTGCTGGGCGACCAGACTGGAAAAGTGACAGTGCGGAATTTGGTCCTGCAGAAAATGGATTAGGTGCTGTGGGCTTCGTGATTGTATTTGTTAAGCGTTGACTTTGGCCAAACAAGCAACGATTGAGCGCGCACACCGTGGTTAGCACGAAGATGGCCCAACCAGATTCTAACTTCCTGGTCTCACTTGTTATTGCGATGTTGGCCTGGGCTGCAGCATGAAGGTTCATACGCTGGCGAAGCAGTACGCCTTACGTCACTGTGATCTTTGCGTGCTCCTAGCCATCGGGCGATTTTCCGCTAAGCCTTGGCGTAGCGTTCCTGAAGCGATTCGACGGACATCGATTCCTTTTGCATCACGACGAGTGAATCGACCAAGACCTCCACGGCCTGAATCGTTGTGATGCAAGGGATGCCGTGCTGAACCGCCGCCGCACGAATCTTGCCTTCATCCGTTCGAGCACCTTTGCCGTTGGGAGTGTTCAGGATCAGATCGACGTCTCCGTCTTTCATGCGGTCTAATAAGTTCGGACTGCCATCGCGAAGTTTCTTAACAGATTCAGCTTCGACGCCCGACTCTTTTAGTCGCTGGGCCGTACCCGGCGTGGCAATCAATTTGTAGCCAAGCCCAATGAGTTTTTTGGCGACTTCGACCACGCGATCTTTGTGAACGCCGCGGACGCTAACGAAGACGGTTCCGCCTTCGGGGATCTCAACGCCCGATGCCAATTGACTCTTTGCAAACGCGACCGGGAACTGATCGCTAACGCCCATAACTTCGCCCGTGCTTCGCATCTCAGGGCCAAGCACAATGTCGACGCCGGCAAATTTTCGGAATGGGAACACGCTCTCTTTGACGCTGTAGTCGTACGGCGTCAAGTCTTCGGTGATACCCAGCGATTTCAGTTTCTGACCTGCCATGACCTTTGCAGCAATGTTTGCGACCGGAACGCCAGTGGCTTTCGCGACAAACGGAACGGTGCGACTTCCTCGTGGGTTAACTTCCAGAACGTAAACGTCGTTCTTGCCGGTTTCCCTGTTTTTCTTGACGGCGAACTGCACGTTCATCAAACCAATCACATTCAGACGCTTTGCCATCGCAATTGTGGCTTCGCGAATCTCGGCGATCGTGTCGGCACCAAGCGAGTACGGCGGAATCGAACATGCAGAATCGCCCGAGTGCACGCCGGCCTCTTCGATGTGTTCCATGATGCCAGCGATGATCACGTCGTCACCGTCTGCGATGCAGTCGACATCAACTTCGATGGCTGCTTCCAGAAAGCTGTCGATCAGAACGGGCTGTCCACCGGAAACAATGAAAGCTTCCAAAACAAAACGTTCGAATTGGCTTTTGTCGTAGCAAATTTCCATCGCCCTCCCGCCCAAAACGAAACTCGGACGAACGAGAACCGGATAGCCAACCTCGGCGACGACTTTGCGAGCCTGAGGCATATCGTTGGCAATACCGTTGGCAGGCTGTTTCAGGTTAAGCTCGTGCAGAAGTTTCTGAAATTTCTCACGATCTTCAGCGGCTTCGATTGTGTCGACGCTGGTCCCGATAATTGGAACTCCTGCGTCAGAAAGGGCACGAGCGAGGTTCAATGGTGTTTGGCCCCCGAACTGCACGATCACACCGTCCGGTTGAACGTCATCGCAAATATTCAGCACGTCCTCGACGGTCAGCGGCTCGAAAAAGAGCAGGTCGCTGGTGTCGTAATCGGTGCTGACGGTTTCCGGATTTGAGTTGACCATGATCGATTCGATACCAAGCTCTCGCAGTGCGAAACTTGCGTGGCAACAGCAGTAGTCGAATTCGATTCCTTGGCCAATTCGGTTTGGTCCGCCGCCGAGCACGATAATGCGTTTCTTGTCACCTTTGGGTGGCGTTTCGCTTTCTGATTCGTAAGTTGAATAGAAGTAAGGCGTGAAGGCTTCGAATTCAGCGGCACAGGTGTCAACTGATTTGTAGGTCGGGATGACGCCGAGTTCTTTACGTTGCTGGCGAACGGCAATTTCGCTGGTGCCCCAAATATGTGACATCTGGCGATCGGCGAATCCGGCTTGCTTGGCTTTGAGCATCAGCGGTTGCCCAATCTGTCCCAGCGACGTTTCTCGTAGTTCGTTTTCGATATCGACGATGCCAACAAGGTGATGCAGGAACCACGGGTCGATGTTCGTCAGTTCGAACACTTCCTCGGCAGTCATGCCGTCTTTTAAAGCATATCGTATATAGTGAGGTCGCTCAGCGTTCGGGACCGAGAGCATCGACTTGATCTCGTCGCGATTGGGGAATTCATCAGTTCCGTAAAGATCCTTGTGGTCACAGCCGAAGCCGAAGTGACCCGTCTCGAGTCCGCGAAGCGCTTTCTGAAATGACTCCTTAAACGTACGGCCGATCGCCATCGTTTCGCCGACGCTTTTCATCTGCGTGGTCAGCGTGTGATCAGCTTCGGGGAACTTCTCGAAAGTGAAACGCGGAATTTTGGTGACGACGTAGTCAATCGTTGGCTCGAAGCAAGCTTTGGTCATTCGAGTAATGTCGTTCGGCAATTCCCAAAGGGAATAGCCGACGGCTAGTTTTGCGGCGATCTTTGCGATCGGGAAACCGGTTGCTTTCGACGCGAGGGCACTCGAACGACTGACACGAGGATTCATCTCGATCACGATCATGCGACCGGTTTTTGGGTCGACGGCAAACTGGATGTTCGACCCGCCCGTTTCGACTCCGATCTCGCGAATGATGTCGACTGAAGCGTCTCGCATCCGCTGGTATTCTTTGTCAGTAAGCGTCTGAGCTGGAGCGACAGTGATCGAGTCACCCGTATGGACGCCCATCGGATCGAAGTTTTCTATAGCGCAGATAATAACAACGTTGTCGTCGAAATCGCGCATCACTTCCATCTCGTACTCTTTCCAACCGATGATGGATTCTTCGATCAGCACTTCACGGGTTGGCGAAAGGTCGATTCCACGTCGAACGAGGACTTCGAATTCGTCGCGGTTGTAGGCGATTGCGTTGCCGCTGCCACCCATCGTGAAGCTAGGGCGAATCAAGGTCGGCAAGCCGACGTCTTCGAGGACTCGTTTCGCGTGCTCAACGTCTTTGACGGTTTCACCGCGGCAGATATCAAGGCCGCATTTCCGCATCGCTTTCTGGAATCGGTCGCGGTTTTCGGCTTTGTCGATGACATCGGCTTTGGCTCCGATCATTTCGACGCCGTACTTTTCAAGAACGCCGTTTTCGTGAAGGCGGAGTGCAAGATTCAAAGATGTCTGGCCGCCAAGCGTTGGCAACAAAGCGCAAGGCCGCTCTTTTTCGATGATCTTTTCGATGATCTCCCATTGCAGCGGCTCGATGTACGTCCGATCTGCAACTTCCGGATCGGTCATGATTGTGGCCGGATTGGAATTCACCAAAACGACCTCGTAGCCTTCCTCGCGGAGTGCTTTGCAGGCTTGAGTGCCAGAGTAGTCAAATTCACAGGCTTGGCCAATGATGATCGGACCCGAGCCGATCAACAGGATTTTCTTGATATCGTCGCGACGTGGCACTCGAACGTTCCCGTTTGGGATGAAAAAATAAAATTTCCCAAGGGTACCAGCAGACCACGCCCTGCTTCAATGGGCAGTGGTCAGAATTTGAAGAAGAATGGCGCAAGTAGAACGGTGGTCCCCACCGTTTGGCTAGGCTGCAATCACGGTGGAGATCACCGAGCAACGTTTATCATTCGCTTTTGATAATCAGCGAATCGAAAAGTTGCTTCGTTGCCTCGGCATCTTCTTTGCCTTGAATCGCGATCGCATCCAGTTGGTAACGACGATTTCCCTTGATGAATACGCGAGAACGACCGGAAAAAACGTAGTCCTTTTTGTCCTTTGGGTTCGCGACGGAAAACGTGAATTCGTATTCGCGCCCGTTGACTCCTCCAGGGATTTTCTCCATTTGGACGAGCTGCCCCAACACGTTGACGACGGAGCCCTTGACGGCTCCTTCGAGCGATTCGTTGAGCTGTTTCATGGTCGTTGGAGCTTCGTGCAGGTCCATCCACGAAAATTCAAACGAGGATTCCTTGTTCGGATAAACGACATAACGGTGGTTCACGACGGCTTCTCGTCCTGCGATGGGCGAAAATGATCGCTCCAGATATTTTGGATTGCCCGGTAGGCGAACTTCGGTGTTGGAGGCATCATCGACGACGGTGAACCATCCATCGCTTTGCTCCGTTATCTTGGCAGACGATTCTTTCTTGAGCGAAGAGGATGTTGTAGTTTTCTGCTCAGCTGCCTTTGTCGTTGACGACTCTGCTTCAGGGCTTTCCGCTTTTTTGTCGGTTGGACGCTTGAAAACATCATCCTGCGGAGCCGCAAATGCGGATGAAGAAAGCAGGGCGACGATCGCGAAAGCCAACAGGCCAGTTTGACGAATTTGAGGTTTGTTCATGGCTGGATTACCGAGTGCTTGCTCGGTCGCTATTCTGATGTGAGTTTGCTTGGTCGTTATTCTATCGCCCAGAAGCGTGAGAACGCTCAACCTTTCAGGAATGGTCAGGTTTGATACGATTTTATGGCAATCTCCCGATTGTTGCTGCCTGAAAAATCGATGCTGTCAGTAGCCCAGCTTGTGGACATGCCGATCACAGGTACCGAGACATCCAACTATCCAAGAGGCCACTTTGTCCGAATCTGACCAACCATCCAACGATTCAGCCGCCAGCCCAAGCCGAAGCGGTGCGTTTGATGCCGCTGTCGATCGACGCGTCGAAAGATTCACCGAAAGCATCAGCTTCGACCAGCGACTCTATCCGCAAGATATCGCTGGCAGCATTGCTCACGCCCAAATGCTGGCCGATCAAAATATTTTGACGGCAGACGAAAGTCAGCAAATCGTCGCGGCGCTCACCGAGATTAAATCGCAGCTCGACGCTGGAACGTTTCCGCTGCGAACGGAACTGGAAGACATCCACATGAACATCGAGCAGGCGCTGATCGACCAGCTTGGTGATGTCGGGCGTAAGCTTCACACCGGGCGCAGTCGCAACGATCAGGTCTCAACGGACATGCGGCTTTGGGTTCGCGGCTCGATCGATCGAATCGATGCCGCCCTAGAGCAATTGCAGCTTTCGTTTTTGAACCGCTGTGAACAGGATGCCGAAGTTATTTTACCGGCCTACACGCATCTGCAACGGGCCCAACCCGTTGTCGCTCCTCACTATTGGTTGGCTTATATCGAGAAATTCCAGCGTGATCGAGATCGACTTGCCGATTGCCGCAAGCGAGTGAATCTCTGCAGCCTTGGGACCGCAGCCCTTGCCGGAACGACGCTGAACATCGATCGCGACAACTCCGCCAAGCGACTCGGATTCGAAGGGGTTGTAGAAAATAGCATCGATTCATCAAGCGATCGAGACTATCTGCTCGAGACATGTTTCTGCCTTTCGACAATCGCGATCCACTTGAGTGGCTGGGCCGAGGAATGGATTCTCTGGTCGACGATCGAATTTGATTTTATCTCGCTGCCGCACGAATTCTGCACCGGATCGTCGATCATGCCGCAGAAAATCAATCCAGACGTGCTAGAGTTGACTCGAGGCAAATCGGCTCGAGTCATCGGATCGCTGCAAACGCTGCTGGTGCTGACCAAGGGCTTGCCACTGGCATACAACCGGGATCTGCAGGAAGACAAACGGCCTTTCTTCGAAGCCGTCGATACGATCGAGGGCTGTCTGGAAGTCGCCGCACCGCTGGTGGCTGGAGCAAAGCTCAAACGAGAATCGATCGAAAGTCGGCTGGAGAAGGGCTTCCTCGACGCAACGACCCTGATGGAATTCCTGATCAAGCGTGGAACGCCGCAACGAAAGGCTCATCATTTGATCGGCGGACTGGTAAAGCTCGCAACCGAAAAAACCGTCAATCTTTCCCAACTGACGGTGCAGGATTTCCAGTCTTTCGACGCCAGCTTGGACAAATCCGTCTATTCTGTGTTGGGAGTCGCGAATGCGGTCGCTGCGTTCCAGAGCTACGGATCGACCGCTCCAAAGCGGGTTCAAATGCAGGTTCAGCGGTGGAAAAGTCGTTTGAATCCCGTTTGAAACGTGTTCGGAATCGCAAAAGCGGATTTGGGCTCAAACCCCGTGTTCCAATGAGCATTTTTGCTGTTTGACAGACGACAACGGCACCCCAGCAATTACAATCGGATCCATCGCGCCAGCCCTCATGTGTGGCGGTTGATCTGGACGATCTCCTCTGGTCATGATTATGCAACTATTCAGTCGTTCCTTCCAAACCAACATTCTGATCGCTGCTGCGCTGCTGATTGCTTCTCCAGCGGCCTCTGCTTTCGCGCAGGATGCGAATCCTTTCGCTCAGGATGCGGGTCTTATCCCGGACGAAAACGATCGCGATGTCATTCGGCTTGGTTCAGAAGAGCGAGTTGTTGGCCTCGAAAACTCGGAAGAACTTCTCATTCGTTCAGTTGCTCAATCGAATCCGACGACGGCGATTGAAATCGCCAAAGCCATCAGCCTGATGTTGGATATCGATCAGTTTGACAAAGCGAAGGAGTATCTTGATTTGCTTTCGCGGCTTGAGCTTGATGGCGAAGCGAGCTACGAACTCAACCGAGTCGTCGGCTCAGATCTGTTCTACTCAATTGCGCGCAGCAACGAACTGCAACCGCTCGGCCGCGAAGTCTCCATGAAGGTCTTCAAGCAGGCATCTGTGTGGGCGAATTCTGATCAGCGAATCGACATGCTGATCAAAGAACTTGCCACCAAGAATGAGTACGCTCGTGGTGAAGCGTTTGCGAAACTGAATCGAGTTGGCCACAAAGCGGTCGCTCGAGTCCTTGAAACGTTCGCTGACCTAAATCGTGAAGATGAATTTCCCGCTTTGCGAGGTGCCCTCTACGCGTTCGGCGATGCGGCGATTGGTCCACTGCTAGGTGCCGCTGAGGCCTCTAATCCTTCCGTCCGAATCGAAGCGATCCGCGGATTGGCCAAGCAGGAATCGAACGCAGCGATCGACATGCTGTTGCGAACGTCACTTTCACAGAAAACAAAATCGCCTTACCGCGAACTGGCAACGTATCACCTCGACAAGAGTGGGCGTGCACTAGAGAAGGCTCAGGTAGAGGAACGATTGGCCAGCCGAGTCGAGAGGTTTCTTGACGGACGCCGACTGGCAGCTGATAGCCTGTTTGGCAATGTTGACTTCTGGAGTTGGAACGGTGAGACCGGAAAGCTTGAATTATTGGAAGTCGATGCCAACGTGGCGGGTCAGGTACGTGCTGCCGAGTTAGCCCAAACACTTTTTGAGATCAATCCGTCCAGTGCCCGCAATCGCGAACTGCATTTGATTTCGCAGCTTGAATCCCGAAAGAAACTCGCTGGTCCATCCAATCATATCAACGTCGATGCTTTTCTCGAACAGGCAGAAAATATCAGCGTGAGCGAAGTCGAAAGCTTGATGGTTCAAGCCATCGACTTGGACATGATTCCGGCTGCTACGGCCGCGTGCGAAGTTCTGAAACAGATCGGCGACGAGAGCCTGCTCGTTGGAGGCCAACATCGGCCGCTCGTTAGCGCCATCCTTGTCGGCGACCGACATCTTCAGTTCGCAGCTTTCGATGCGATTGCCGAGATCAATCCAGAAACAGCTTACGCGGGCAGCAGCTATGTCAGTGAACTGGCTGCGTATCTCGCGTCAAGCCGATTCAAGCGTACGGTTGCTATTGGGCACAATCGCAACGAGGCAACTCAGGCGTGGGTGTCAGCCGTTGGACCTGCTGGTTGGGCAACGACCGCGGCTACTTCCAGCCAAGAATTTTTCAATAAGGCAACGTTCGACCCGGATGTCGCCATGCTCGTTATCAGCGACACGCTTAGCCGACCTGCACATCGTGAACTGGTTCAGCAGCTTCGCAGCCACTGGAAAACCCGTCGCATGCCGATCGGATTGTTGGCTCGTGATGCGGATCATTTGCTCAAGTCCGTCAGATACACCGAAGGCATCGACCGACTGTTGACGTTTCCAGTCAGTCTTGAAGCCGCTGCTATTTCTGGTCAGCTACAACAGCTTGAAGAACAGGAGTCGCCTTGGACCGTCAGCAGTGACGATCGCTATCGCCATGCGGCTCGTGCGGTTCAGTGGCTTGAAGATGCTGTCGTAGATGCTGAATTGGACTTCTACCATTTCGGTTCCCATCAGAAGCAGTTGCTGGGTTTACTTTATCACCCTGAGTTCACTTCTTCTGCCGCCAAAATTCTTGCTTCCCAGCCAACTGCCGTAGCCCAACGAGCGATGTTGGGTTTCGTCAGTCAAGGCGACCTTCCGATCGAAGCTCGTGAGATGGTCGCCGACGCGTTCGAGTCTGCCGTTAAACGCGGCGGCACGATGCTGACAACTCGTGAAATTCAGTTGCAGTACGAACGCTACAACGCCAGTGAGAATCAGCCCGCCGAAACACAACAGCTTCTCGGCCGCGTTCTGGATGTGATCGAAGCCAGACGCAAAGCGTTCCGTCGCTAATTCTGTTTGCCGCCAGCGCCACAATGCGTTCCAAACGCCACCTCATTTCGACGCCTTCTAGCTCCACCTCGAGTTCGTTTCCGGCTTGCTTGCATCGGCCCTTCAAGACTTCCATAATGCGATGGTCAAAAAGCATCGAAGCGGAGTTGATCAAATGGAGTTCTACAAATTCTGGGCTAGATCGAAGACAATTCCAATCCATGGTCACACGGTCAAGTTCGCGACCTGTTCTGGATTCTCAAACATCAGCCAGGAAGATGCGCTTCGTGTTGCCAACGAGAGAGCAGCTAACCACGCTCACCTGATCAATACCAATCAGCCGCTCGATTACGACTACAACAGGCTTCCGTTTTGTGAAGAGGTCATCGAACGATTTACCAAGGATGGCGAATTGGTCACCGTGATCAGTCGCGTTCACTATGGCTCCATCGTGCTCAACACTTCCAACGTGCTGTTTGCCGACATTGATCTTCCTCGTAGATTGCTCAAGAAGCCCAGCCGCGGCCTGTTTTCATTTTTCAGTAAAGCACCCGAGCCCGAAATTCCTGGCGCTGCTGTGATTGAAAACCTTCAGGAGATCTGTAATGTCGATCGGTCACTGGGATTCAGGCTGTATCGTACGGCAGCCGGGTTTCGCGCGATGGCAACGTCCCGACCGTTCGACGTCAACGATCCGTTGACTACAACGTTGCTCGAAAAGATGCGATCAGATGGGCTGTATGTCGTCCTCTGCAAACGGCAGCAATGCTTCCGAGCGCGTTTGACGCCAAAGCCATTTCGTATTGGCATTAAACATCCGCCTGCACGTTTCCCCTACGCCGATGAAGCTGCGGTATCCGCGGTGACCCAGTGGCAATCAGGTTATGATCAAGCTTCAAAAAAATATTCAACCTGCGCTTTCGTGGCTCATGTTGGAAATCCTCACGTGCATAAGGACGTCCACTCAATCCTGCAGCTGCACGATCATTTCGCTTGCAACGCCGAGCTGCCGTTGGCTTAGTGGTTTCGCGTCGAAGCATATGTCGCCTTTCGTCCGCCAATCGGAGGCTATTGAGCCTGGTCCCCGCACGTTGCAACAAGCTTGGCTCTGAAGCTACAATACGTCCATGAACAACGACATAATTATCAAAGACGCGGAATTTAATGATGCTGTGACGACCTATTGGTTGCTCAACGGCATTCTCCTCTGCATCGTGACGGTCATCGGTATTCCATTCTTGCTGATCTGGTTAATCGTCGGCAAATTTTTTACTCGCAAGTATTTGGCGTCACACCGCTGCACGCTGACGGACAAGTCGTTGAAAGTGTCCAAAGGAATACTGACGAAAGTTGAAAAAACCGTTCCCCTGGATCGCATCACGGATATGGGAATTGTCCAGGGCCCGATCATGCGGTACTTCGGGATCGAAGCACTTTCGGTGGAAACGGCTGGAAATTCTTCGGGGGCATCGCTGGTTCAGTTGACGGGCATCAAAGACGGGCGTGCGTTCCGTGATTTGGTGCTAGCTCAACGCGACAGAGTTACCATTTCGGGCGATCTGGTTCAAGCAGCTGCGGTCGGCTCCACGAGTGCTGGTTCAAATGATCAAACCATAAAACTGCTGACCGAGATTCGCGACTCAATGCGAAACCTCGAAAATCGGCTTGGGCAATAATCCTGTATTCTGCGAGAAAGTCTCATGGCAACACCACCGTTTAACTTGATGAAGTGGATTGAAGATCACAAGGACGAATTCAAAGTCCCTGTGATGAATAAGCAGTTCTACAAAGAAGCGGACGATGTGATCGTGTTCGTTTCGATGGGGCCAAACACGCGTAACGACTATCACGTCAATGTTACCGAAGAGCTGTTCTATCAGCTCAAAGGCGATATCGCTGTCCGAATTAGGCCGCTCGATGGAAGTCCACCACACGATGTCGTGATCCGCGAAGGCGAAATGTGGCTCCTGCCGCGAGACGTGCCGCATCGGCCTCAGCGTCCGGAAGACACGATCGGCTTGATTGTCGAATTCCCGCGTCCCGAAGGGGCTGTCGACAAGTTGCGGTGGTACTGCAATAACGACGAACATCTCGTGCATGAAGCAGAGTTTCGACTCAAGCATATCGACGCGGATTTGCATCGGATCATGGATGCGTTCTGGAATGGCCCCCCAGAAGGGCGAACCTGTCCGGTTTGCAAAACGGTGGTTGAAAGAGCGAAAGAGTTTCATATTGAAGATGTGACCCAATAGGGTCAGTCTGTCCCAGACCGACAATGCTCACAACGAGTCTGGGGACAGACTCGCCTACCTAATGAACTTCGACACTTCAATCGAACACGCTCGATCACTCGACGCGGATGATCCCTTGGGGCCGTTTCGCGAACGGTTCTGGATTCCACAAGTCGACGGACAGGATCAGATTTACCTCGTTGGAAACTCTCTCGGTTTGCAGCCGAAAAACGTTGCGGCGTTGGTCACTGAGGAACTCGAAAAATGGCAGACGCTTGGCGTCCGAGGCCACTTTGAGTCGGATCGCCCGTGGATGCCTTACCACGAATTTCTCACGCCAACGATGGCCAAGATTGTCGGTGCGCAAGACGACGAGGTCGTCGTGATGAATACGCTGACGGTCAACTTGCATCTGATGATGACAACGTTTTACCGTCCGACGAAGGCGCGAAACAAAATTCTGATTGAGTCGCATGCGTTCCCATCTGATTTCCAGGCGGTTGAATCCCAGATCAAACTGCACGGCTTCGATCCAGTGACCGCATTGGTTACCGTGCCGCATGGCGTCGAAAGTGATCTACTCTCGGACGATGCGATTTGTGAACTGATTGAAAAACATCGCGATTCGTTGGCGCTGGTGCTGCTGCCCGGAGTTCAATACTACACCGGTCAGTTTCTGGATCTGAAACGCATCACCGCGACCGCACATCGATACAACATTTCCGTCGGCTTCGATTTGGCACATGCTGTCGGCAACGTGCCGCTTGAGCTACACGATTGGGCTGTCGATTTCGCGGTTTGGTGTAACTATAAGTATCTGAATTCTGGCCCCGGGGCCGTTGGCGGTTGCTTCATTCATCATCGCCATGCCAGCGATCGATCGATGCCGCGAATGGCAGGCTGGTGGGGACACGACAAGTCAACACGATTCAAAATGGAGAATCGTTTCGAACCAATTCCGACGGCAGAAGGCTGGCAGCTCAGCAACCCGCCAATTCTTTCACTGGCAGCCATCCTCGCGTCGCTGCAGGTTTTCGATGATGCCGGTGGCATGCAGCCGCTTCGTGAAAAGTCTCTGAAGCTGACGGGCTACTTCGAGTCGCTGTTGAAAGAGACGCTGGGCGATCGAGTTAACATCATCACACCAAAAACGGCCCAACGACGAGGCTGCCAACTCTCGATCGAAATTGCGACCGGTGGTGCATCAGGAAAAGCAATCCACGAACAGCTTGAGTCAGCGGGGACAGATACTGATTGGCGAGAACCAAACGTAATTCGTGCTGCGCCGGTTCCACTTTACAATTCATTCGAAGACGTACACCGATTTGTGGCGACGCTCGCGCAAACGATGGAAAGTTCAAAGGCAAACTGATGAGAATCAACGGACATTCGCATTTGCTGCCCAACCCGGAACAGATACCGGACTTCATGAAAGAGAATGAGATCTTCTGGATCGATGAAGATCGCCGGCATATGTTGCAGAAAGGTTGGAAGCGGCCGGTCACCGATTCGAGCTTCTTTCTCGAGGAGAAACTCGAATGGATGGATCGGAACCGTATCGACCACGCCGTTATTTTGAATCTTTCGCAGCTGTATGGCAACGGTTTGCGCATCCAAGACATGAAGAAAGTACTTCGCTTTCAAAACGATTTCAATGCAGACATTCAGCGAGACCACGGCGACAGGTTCACTTGTGGTTTTGTCGTCCACGCCGGATTCGTGCAGAGCGCTGTCTGGGAAATCGAACGCTGTGTGAATGAGCTCGATTTGAAAGTCCTCTGTCTTCCAACGCACTACATGGATTCGATCGGAGTTTGGCGAACGATCTTCGAGAAAGAGACAGAGCCAATTCTTGAGTGCGCCAACGACCTCGGGCTGGCAGTCGAAGTCCATCCATACGATGGCGAAAAGTTTATCAATCTCGAAAATGTAAGCTGGCGATTTCACCTGGTTTGGATGTTGGCACAGTGTGCCGACGCGTACCATTTCTATACGCTCAATGGCTACCACGAGAAGTTTCCCAATATCCGCACCTGTTTCGCGCACGGAGGTCAGTTGGCTCAGATTAGTCTTGGTCGTCGCATCCAGGGATTCGACGGTCGGCCTGACTTGTTCAAAGGAAAAATGCATCCGCGATCGGCCGTGAAGCATCCAAACATCTACTTCGATACACTGGTTCATGACGTCGATTCGTTCGACCTGATGCTCAAACGAAGCGGCGTCGATCAGCTCTTTGTTGGCTTAGACGATCCGTATCCATTGGGCGAGATGGAAAGCGAGCCGCAATCGTCCTATCCCGGAAAACTGTTGGATCTGTGCTTGGAGCGAGGACTCATTGATCAAAGTCAGCACAACGCGATGTGGTGTGACAACGTTTTGAACTGGCTGGGCGAAGATGTTGGAAACGATCTCAGAAAAAGGCTGGAAAGAGTTCGAAGTTAGCAATGGAAAAATTCAAAACCAGGATTGGCCAATTCGGGTACGGTTGCTGAACTCAAACAAGAATCATTTCTTCTTTTTGAAAGATCAAGAGTATGTCGATCAATTTCAATTGTTCATGTGGCAAGCCGCTCGCTGCACCGTCTGATTTCGCGGGCAAAGAGGTTCGATGTCCCGGTTGTAACAACACGACGATGGTACCATTTTCCGCCGCGACAACTCCAGCAGTAACTGCTGCTTACGCTTCAGCGGGATCTCCCCAGCCACCAGTGAAGTCAGCGTCGTTACCGGGTCGCCGCTGTCATGAACTTGACTATCAGATCGTTGGCAACGACATGCAAATGGTAATCGTCCAGCTTGATCGAGGCGAGACAGTTATCGCTGAAGCCGGTGCGATGAACTTCATGGAAGAAGGCATCAAATTCGAATCCAAAATGGGTGACGGTTCTGAGCCTCATAAAGGTTTCTTTGGCAAGATGATGGACGTTGGAAAACGTGCCTTCACGGGTGAATCACTTTTTTTGACTCACTTCACACATCAGGGTACCGGAAAGAGCCACGTTGCGTTTGCGGCTCCCTATCCCGGGAAGATCATTCCAATCGACATGGCGACGATTCCAGGCAACGATTTATTGTGCCAGAAAGATGCGTTTCTTTGTGCAGCGCTCGGCACCAAAGTTACCATCGCGTTCAACAAGAAAATTGGCGCGGGATTCTTCGGTGGCGAAGGATTCATTTTGCAGAAGCTGGCTGGCGACGGCCTTGCATGCATTCATGCTGGTGGAACCGTGATCGAGAAAGAGCTCAAGGGCGAAACGTTGCGCGTGGACACGGGCTGCCTGGTCGCGTTCGAACCGCACATCGAATACAACATCGAGCGAGCGGGCAATCTGAAGAGCATGGTGTTCGGTGGCGAGGGCATGTTCCTTGCAACGCTTTCCGGCCATGGACGCGTTTGGTTGCAGAGCTTGCCGTTCAGTCGCCTGGCCCAGCGTCTCGTCGGAGCTGTCGGTCGCGGCAAAGGAGAAGGTTCGGTTCTTGGCGGACTCGGAAACTTGCTCGACGGCGACGGATTTTAGATCGGTTGACAGATGGCCAAATCCAAAGTGAAAACACGTTGCGACTGGTGCCTGTCCGGCAACGATCTGTACATCGAATATCACGATGCCGAGTGGGGTGTGCCGGTCCATGAAGACCAGAAGCAGTTCGAGTTTCTCATCCTTGAAGGCGCTCAAGCTGGTTTGAGTTGGTCAACGGTTTTGAATAAACGCGAAGGTTACCGCCAAGCTTTCGCGAACTTTGACCCTGCCAAAGTCGCACGCTTTACCGACAAGAAAATGGCACGGCTTCTCGAAAACCCTGCGATCATCCGCAACCGTTTGAAGGTCAACGCTGCCGTAACCAATGCTCGCGAATTCTTGAAAGTGCAAGTCGAGTTCGGAAGCTTTGACGAATACATTTGGCAATTCGTCGATGGCAAGCCACAGCAGAACAATTGGAAAACGAACAAGCAGGTTCCAGCAACCAGCAAAGAGTCCGACGCACTCAGCAAGGATCTAAAAAAGCGAGGATTCAAGTTCGTCGGCAGCACCATCATCTACGCACACATGCAGGCTACCGGAGTGGTGAATGATCATTTGGTTAGTTGTTATCGCTACAAGCAATGTGCGAAGCTCGCGTAACACTGCATGTCGCGGAATCGCCTCAAGCCTATCTCAGGCGGTCCAGTCCTTAACGGTCCAGAAATTGTCATTTCCAGCTTCAATTCTCACGCTGAAACCGCACGCCGGTCTCATAGTTAGGTTCTGTTTGTGATCAGTTTGGGCGACCTGATGATAGCCGTTTGCCAGATCCTCAAAGGAGAACTGGTTTGCAAAATACTGCCAAAAATTCAAGGATCGCAGAGCACAAGTTTAACAATGGGTCGAGCGGATATTTGCATTGAAATTGGCTACAATGATGGTTTTGTTCGGTTCACTCTCGCCTGAAAGAAATATTGTGTCATGTCCCGTTCCGCACTATGCGGTTGTTTTTTCAATGCTGTTGTTTGCCGGAATTGGCCCAGTTTCCTTTTCACAAGAAAGCAATGACCAGCCCGATGCGGTAGCTGCGCTTCGCGTCGAGACCATCGAGCCAACTCGAATTGCCGACCTGCACGCGAAAGAGAAGACGCAGCGGAAGCAAGCTGGTTCGCCAAGAACCGTCAATGGCTACCTTGTTTTCGATGGCGCCACCGATGGAAACCGGCAGGTCGATCCTCAGATTGCAATTGGGCCAAAACATGTCGTTCACGCGACCAACAGCGGCTTCACAATCTTCGACAAACAAGGCAACTACATTGATGGCGTTTCACAGCGTGGTTTTGAAAACGGCATCGATCCAAAACTTCATTTCGACATGAACAACGGCGTTTTTCTGTTTGACTTGTGGGTTTATTGGGACAAAGCCAAACGCAAGCCGGTGAATATTTCGATCTCGGAAACAGACGATCCAACCCAAGCCTGGAATACCTATTCGATTTCAATTCCCGACGGCGTCGACGGCGGAGCAATCGGATACAGCAAACGCTGGATTGGCTACAGCTATCCCGGCGGGAAGAGCAACACGATCGTGATGCCGATGGAGAAATGTAAAGCCGGTCTTGCTGCGAAGGCCTTCCATTTCAAAGGAAGCCTCGGTCATCCCGTTGCGACGCAAGACGATGAAGACGATTTGTACTTCTTCAAATTTCGTCCGAAAGTCCTGGTCATCACCAAAGTCACCGCCGGCGAAGATGGAACTCCCGTCGCCGTTGAAGTCGTGTCATACAAACACGATATCAAGTATGTGAACTATCCGCCTCAGTCACCGCAACGCGGCACCGACAAAAAAACTTCTTCGGGTGATCGCAATCCGAAGAACGTCGTGCTGCAAAACGGGTGCTTGTGGTTTTGTCAAACGATCAACTGTAAAGATCGAGCCGCCGTTCAGTGGCATCAAATCAAACTCGACGGAACATCGGTTCAGTCTGGATTGCTAAGCGATCCAAAACGCAGCTACATTCAATCGACCATTGCGGTCAACAAACGAGAAGACGTAATTGTCGGCTTTCAGGAAACCGGTGACGATATGTTTATCAGCCCTCGGTTCGCGTGGCGATCAGCGTCCGATCCCAAAGGCACGCTTCGCCCCATGGTTTCGATTGGCGAAGGCAAAGCGGCTACCGAAGGCGGAGCTTGGGGGGACTACAGCGGATCAACCGTCGACGGCGGGAATCAACTGAACCTGTGGACCGTGCAAAGTGTCACCGATGCAGAAGGCAAGGGCGATACCGTGATCGCCAAGGTGCTTGCAGAAACGTTTGAATAGTAGGATTCGCAAAGATGAACGAGCGAGGCAAGCCAACGAAACGTGAATTTCTTAAATGGCGTTCGCCTGTTCGAGGAAAGAAAAACCCTCAGCGAATGGACAATCCACTCTGGCATTGGTGCATTCGCAATCCTGAGTCGTCAGCATACGACGTAGCTCGTGCGTATGACGGGCCAGATTCAATGGGCAGCGGGCCATGCTGGTGCTTCGACAGGATGGGCCAGGCAACGATCCGTCTGCCCGATGGGCGGATCGTCCATGTCGGAGGCGAACATGAGGACTACTACGATCCAGATTTCTATATCTACAACGACGTTGTGGTTGTTGATGGTGACAAGGTTCAAATTTTTGGATACCCGGAATCGGTGTTTCCACCAACCGACTTTCACACTGGGACGCATGTTAACAACGACATTATTTTGATTGGGAATCTCGGGTATCCGGACGACAGGGCGGCGGAAAGAATTCAAGTTTTTCGCCTTAAAACTGAATCATGGCAAATGGTTGGGCTCGAATCGACGGGTGACGATCCAGGATGGATACACATGCATTCGGCAGCCTACTCTAGTGACGAAAATGCGATCACCATTTCAGGTGGATTGCGATACGGCGATCGGATTTTGGAGAATTTCGATGACTACAAACTTTGCCTTGACAGCTTGGTCTGGACGAAATTGACTGATCGAAAATGGGACCGCTGGATTCTGGAAAGAGAAGACGGAGAGGCGAGTCAATTATGGGCCATTCGATCTTCGTCGCAGATGCGAGATGTCGGTTTCTCGATGGAGGATCAATTCAAGGAAATGGCGTCAAATGTTCCGGTGGAAGAACTTTCTGAGCTTTTCCCCAAAGTCTCAAGCGATCAGATGGACCAAATCAAAACGCTTTATCAGTCACCGTTTTCAGTTGAAGTCGCTGTAGGAGATGAAGAGATAGATAGCCGCTATCGTCTTGAGGCTGATGGGGTCACAGTGCGATTCGACGAAGAATTGTATGGCATCACAATGACAGTTGAAGGCCGTCTTTCTAGGGATAAGATCAATGCGATTTTGTCCAGCTTGCAGGCACGTCTTTCGGCGGTTGAAGGAATAGGGTTTACCGTGTCCCCAATTGAAGCATGAGCTCTTAGCCATGCGTGTGTTGATGCTTGCGGCGATCGCAACACAGTGTTTTAGAGCCACTTCGAAAGCAGGCCGCCTCTTGCTGCCATCGCATCGACTCGTTTCGTGGTCGTGGGATCCTCGATCAGCGGCGGTGCATGAAATGGTTTCGTCCGCGCGTCGATAACCAGTGAACCGTCACAGCCCCAGTGACGGTGCTCGGTCCAAGCGGCAATGCCGTCGATGTCGGTGGCGGGGTTGCTGCGAGTGAAGGTTGCCCACAGAAAATTGTTCAGCGTCGCCGCAACGAAGGGACTGTCGTCGACAAGCAAGATCAATGGAAACGCGTTGATCGCATCGCGAGCGAGATAGGAATCGCAGAAGCGACGAAGCTGAGGATCCGTTCGGTCGCCTTCGCTATCTGGCTGGAATGCAGGGCTGCGAATCGCCAGAACGCCGGGGATGCAAACCTGAGGATCGCTGAAGCCCGGAGGTAGCCTGACGTCTGACGGCACTTCCGTCGCCAGCTTTCGAACCGCGTCGCCGACCGCGGCAATGACGACTTTACTGCCTGCGTTCATTCCGCTGCCGGAATAGTCCAGCGTGTCGATGGTCGTCTTCGTCTGGAAGTGAAGGTCGCGTCGCCAGTCGACGCGTTCGAGCATCCGAATGAAGAACGACTCTATATCGTCGATGTTCAACTTCGGGTCGCAATTCTCGTCGATGATCCAGAGATACTTGGCCAGCGACATTTGCCCCTGTCCGAGGATCGCGTTCGCTTGTGTCAGCAACTCTTGCGGTGCAGACGTTTTCTTCCATGGCACGTAGCGTTCGCAGCCAACGGCCAGTAGTAACGGATGCACGCCCGACGCATCGACGGCATTGACGGCTCGAACGCCGGGTAACACGGTTGGAATGATGGGTGCGGTCAGTTCGTGAATCAGCTCGCCGAAGACGGTGTCTTCTTGTGGAGGACGTCCGACAACCGTGAACGGCCAGATGGCTCCATCGCGATGCCAAACATTATCAACGTTCAGAACGGGAAACTCATGAGTCAAACTGTAGTAACCGAGATGGTCTCCGAAAGGACCTTCGGGCATTTGTTTGTGCGGGTCGATTGTTCCCGAGATGACGAAATCCGCGTTGGCATAGACGGACGAACATTCATTAATGCCAACCATGGGAATTCGATGTCCTGCTAGGGCTCCTGCGAAAGTCAGCTCGCTCATGCCTTCCGGCAGCGGCATCACAGCAGCGACCGTCATCGCAGGATTGCCGCCGACGAACACGTTCACGCGAAATGGTTTGCCCGCGTCGATCGCGGCTTTGTGTTGCACGCCGATACCGCGGTGAATTTGATAGTGCAGGCCGACCTGCGATTGCGGATTATAATCGTTACCGGAAATTTGCACTCGGTACATGCCCATGTTGGACTTCATCAGCCCCGGCGAGCGGACGTCTTCCGAGTAAACTTGTGGCAGCGTGACAAAGGCTCCTCCGTCGTCCGGCCAGCACTTGAGTTGTGGTAACTCGGGCAACGTGATTTTGTTCTTCATCACGTCGCCGCGGCGAACTTTTTTCGGCTGCATCTGCCATGCGATGAGAGGAGCTTTCCAGTACTTCAGCGGCTGCTTCAAAGCTTGTTCCGGAGCGACTTTCAGTTGGATCGCCCGCTGAACATTTTCAAACGTATCACGAAAGATGAACCTGGCTCGATCCAGCGTCCCGAACATGTTTGACACCATCGGAAACTGACAGCCCTTGACGTTGGTGAACAACATCGCCGGTCCACCTGCCGCGTAGACTCGGCGGTGGATCTCCGCCATTTCAAGGTTCGGATCGATCTCTTCGTCCACGCGGACAAGATGCCCATGTTTTTCGAGGTCGAGAGTGCAGTCGGATAGAAAGCGATAGCCCATAGAAGAGTGTTCAGAAAAAAGTGTTCCGTGTTCAGAAATCAGTGTTGGACGTGATGGCACATCAAAAGCAAATCGTGTTACATTTGTCGCATAACCAAGGGAAATCTAGGCGAGAAATTATGAAAATCGAGACAACGAACACACCAGTCGAAACGATCGAAGCCGATGCAATTGCAGTTGGCATCTGGAAAAACGAACCGTTAGAAGGCCCGGCCAAACAACTCGACGACGCCACCGGTGGCGCCTTGTTACGAATGATCGAGCTGGAAGAAGTATCGGCTGAATGTTACCAAACGACAAGGTTTTTGGCGCCTACTGGCGTAAAAGCAGCGGTCGCGTTGGTCGTGGGGCTCGGCGATAAGGGACAATCTGACGCTGACGCTGCATTTTCGAATCGGATCGGCGGAGTGATCGCGAAATCGCTGGCTGGCAAAGCAAGATCTCATGTGGCGGCATTCATTGACGTGACGAAAGTCGACGAGATGGTTAGCGGATTGCTAAACGGCTGTGTCGGTCAAGATTTATATTTGACAAAGAAGAAATTGCATCCGATCGAAAAAGTTTCCATCTGTCAAACTGAACCTGTAACGGACGATGCGATCCAGCAAGGGATTGTGCTGGGCGAAAGCGTCAAGCTAACTCGACATTTGGTAAATCTGCCGGCAAGTGACCTTTATCCAGAGTCGTTCGCCCACCAGATCGTGACGACCGGTGCTGAATCCGGATTCGAAGTTGAAGTCTGGGACGAAGATCGCCTCGAGCGCGAGCGTTGCGGAGCACTTCTTGCCGTAGGCCGTGCTTCGACGCGAGAGTCACGTTTGGTCATCATGCGATACAACGGCGGCGAAGAAGGCGAGGCTCCGATCGGGCTTGTCGGCAAAGGCGTGACGTTTGACTCTGGTGGACTTTCGCTGAAACCATCTGCTGGCATGTTAGACATGAAGTGCGACATGGCCGGAGCCGCAACCGTCGTTGGAGCAATGAAGGCGATCGCGGAACTCGGGCTTAAGCAAAATGTCTACGGCTTCGTTGGCCTCGCGGAGAATATGATCGCTGGCGATAGCTTTCGGCTGGGCGACGTGTTGACAGCTCGAAGTGGTAAAACGATCGAAGTCCACAACACCGATGCAGAAGGCCGCCTAGTTCTGGCCGACACGTTGGATGTTGCGATCGAAAACGGAGTGGATCGAATTGTTGATTTGGCGACGCTGACGGGCGCGTGCGTTGTCGCGTTGGGTTTGGACATTGTCGGCGTCATGACCAATGAAGATGACTGGTCGGATCAGGTTGTCTCGGCGGCGAACGAGTGCGGCGAGGCCGTTTGGCCGCTGCCGATGTTTGAAGAGTTTTCCGATCAGATCAAGAGCCCGATCGCCGACATCAAGAACGTGGGCGAAGGTCGCTGGGGCGGCGCGATCACGGCTGGTAAATTCCTGCAGGAGTTCGTCCAGGATGTGCCGTGGGTTCATTTGGATATCGCTGGGCCGAGCTTCGCCGACAAACCGAAAAAATGGATCGATGGCGGCGCGAGTGGGTGCATGGTGAGGTCGTTGGTCCGTTTGGTTGAGAACTGTTGAGTCATCGGATTCACGGTTGTTCAAAGCGTCGAGAAGAAATTCCAACGCGTTGAATCTTCCCAGTTTGTTCATGTTGCGGGAAGCTACCGCTTAGGTTTGGAATGTTTGAGGGCAAATTATCCGCCGTGGTGTTCCGGAAATGTCGCAGTTGATGCGCTACGAAGTTGGAGATCCCATTAAAAGATGGTTGAGGGCAAGGAAGTTATCGAATCAGCTGCCACCATTGCGGTTGGCTCGTTCCTCCAGAACACAGCCACGAAAAAAGCTCGCGGCCGAACTGGCTTTGAGCTGATTTTTTGTGCGGTAAGTTTGAGAACCAAAGTCTTAGCCACTAGGCACCTCGTACTGGACTTCCTCGCAGGCACATTGCAGCGACGACCAGCACGCAGATCGAAAACGTGGCGAGTTGGACGGTACTCATGTTTTCGAACATGTTCATCGCGGTTCCGAACGTGCCTGTGAGCAGGTCGGACAGTTTGTCAATTAGTCGTGACATTGGGGACATGATAACATCCAATATATGGGCGTGCGTTGTGGAAACACGGGGTCTCTTTAGATGAAGAGTAGGTTATTCTAAGGGTGGAAGGGCCGGGAAAATGAACTGAAGATTAGCGCCGACACCACGTCTCGGGTAGGGTCGCAGCATTTTTGACGATTGCAACGAACGCCAATCTTCATAGGTCTCAAAACAGGTGGATGCCAGGTTCAAAACCAAGTTCTCGAATCTTCTTGGCATCTACTTTCGCCAGCTCAAGGTTGCCCGCTCGCTCATGGATCACGTATCGATGATAGCGCAAAACGGCTTCTTGGCGTTTCATCAGTTTCTGCGTTTCGGTTCTGTCCTCGACAAACTCCACTGCGTTTCTTAATGAACAGTTGAATGATTTTCGGTCTGCTTCAACGCAAAGAATCGCAACATTCACATCAAGAATCGCATTGGAATAGCTTGATAAAAAATTGTGCTGATTCGAATTTGGCTCGAGATGCTGACTTTCTTTGAACCATGGAAGCAAGCCGCTGACATACCCCCGAGTATCAAGAAACGCTCCGGCCGAACTCAAGGACATGAGTGCTGCCTTATCCGTTGGAAAATTGGCGGCAAGCTCCGCGCTATCGTAGCCCAAGTGAACAACTTCCACGCGGTCAGCTTGGCAACTGATCGGGTCGCCGAGATCTTGGTGAATCAAAGCCCGACAGCTCAATAGGACCGCCGCGTGCGTTTCGTAGCGCCGCAACCGCTGACGTCGAACTGTGACGTCATTCTGACGGATCGGAAGCGAGCCTTGCGCTGCTTCGTAGGTGTCGCGAGTGAGTTCAATTTGAGCATTCGCAATCTTTTTTTGCAGTACGTCGATCTGTTGCGAAATCGTCCAGAGTGCCTCTTTTTGCATGTCGCAGCATCTGGAAACCAACGAAGCAAGAACCGTGGCCTTGACCGGATACGTCAATCCTTCACTGCCTTTCCAGTTGACACGTCGATTTGCAGCAACGACAACGCCTTCAATGTCACGCTTGGCCAAGTGGAGTTCTTTGCCGGCAAGTGCTCGAAAGTACGCGAGATCGTTGAGGCTTAAGGTTCCGCGATTGGAAGCGTGCAACTTCTTGTCGTACTCCAGTTGTGTTTCAAGGGCATCTGCAAAATTCCCTTGAGTTTGCTGAGACAACGATTTGATTTTTATTGCGTTCGCGTTGTTGGGATAAACGGCCAGCACTTCGTCCGCAAGATCCAATGCATCTTTCGGTTGGTTTGCTTCGATTAAGCGCTCGGCCAGCGTGAGTTTGAGAACGGGGTCGCGAGGACTTTTTCGCACCGCATCGCGAAGCTGATAAAGTGCATCGTCGGTTTCGCCTAAGCGAAAGAACATATTGGCTTGAGTCGCATCCCATCGCGCCCATTCTGGAACGCATCCGTAAATGATCATCGGGATCATGGCGATCGACGCAACGGTCGAAATGATCAGGAGTTTTACCGTTGCTGTTTCGCCAACAGTTTTCATGATGCGTTTCCGTTGGAGATGTTTTCGGCGGTGGATTCTGGTTCAAGAAAATGGGTGACCGCATGCAGGACTTCGTTGCGAATGATCTGCAATTGGTTCTGGTTTCGAATTTTGTTTCCGTCCTCGTCTGTCACGTACAAAACATCAATGACCTGATGAGCGTAAGTTGAAATCCTCGCGTAGGTTACATCCAACCCAAGGCGGTAGAGTTTTTTCGAAATCTGATAAAGCAGTCCTGGTTTGTCGTACGCGAAAACATCAATGATCGTTGCGTGCTTGACGGCCCGGTTGTTCGTTTTGACATTAATTTCCGGGCGAGATAGCTGCAACGCACGAGTTTCCTCTTCGCCCCACTTTTTGCGAAATTTTGGCGGTCCAGTCAATTGTCCCGTCAGGACATCGACGGCCTTCTTTTCGATTTCATCGGTTCGCCATTTCGGTAATTTACCCTCGCCATGTTCGCTGTCCAGAAACTGAAACGCGAAAAACATGATCGGGCCAGAAAGCGGCTTGATGTCAGCAGATCGAATCTTAAGTCCCAAACTCGACAGCAATCCCGTCAAGCGATAGAAGTTTCCTGATCTACGTCGGTCAAGGTTGGCGATGCAGATTCGGTAGATCGACGATCCTTCCTCGTACTCGATCCAACACTCGGGATCGCCTTCTTTGAGGTCGCGAATTGGCAGGAATCGAGTCGCGATGTCTTCTGCGGCGTGGGATCGAAGATAGCTGTTCGGCAAGTTTCGAGTTGCTTCAAGCAACCATTGTTTTGATTCTTCGTCTTGTCCTTGGTCTGCAACTCGCTTGCACAACTCTTCCAAGTGATGGTTGGATGAAATTGGTTTGTCGCCATCACCCGTGAGAATCTCCGTGCAACGGTGAAACAGATCCGTCAGTAATTGCATCTTCCACGGATTCAGAACGCCCGGACCGACGGCAGAAATGTCGGCACAGGTCAAAACGAAAAGCATGTTCAAGATGTTCACCGATCCCAGCTTTGAAGCAAACTCGGCAACCATTTCCATGTCGTTGATGTCGCGATGCAATGCGATGTGAGACATCAGCAAGTGGTACCTCACAAGGAACTTGATCGTTTCAATATCCTCATCCGGCAAGTCCAACCGAATGCCGGTGTCTTCGGCGATACGTTCGCCAACGATGCTATGATCGTCCGTGAATCCCTTCCCCAAATCGTGCAGCAACAACGCCAGATGCAACAGGTTCTTTTCTTTGATGTTGCGATACGTTCGACCAACCACGGTCGATTCATTCTCGAAATCGATGGCGTTCTCAACCGCACGCAGCGAATGCTCGTCGACGGTGTACATGTGATATTCGTTGAACTGAAGCAGCCCACGAACGTGCTTGAACCCGGGGATGATTCGATGCAGAACTTGCGTTTCGTGAAGCCGTCTGAGCAACCCGCCAAGCCGCTGGGTGTTCGAAAGCAGCGCCATAAACATTCGTGCGGCTTCGCGAGTGAATGGGATGTCGGGAAACTTCAGCATCGCGTGTCGTATCGCAACCCAAGTTTCCTGTTGAAGCTTCTTGTCGTGAAGGCACGCCAGCTGCATCAAACGCAGCACTTGCTCAAGGTCGTGTTTGGCGATGTTCAAGGACGTCTTACCGATGCCGATTTCACTTCCAGTGATTCGATAGTGCTCGTCTATCTGTCGACTAAGCAGCGGACTGAGAACCATCGCTGCACCTCGAGCGTTCCGGTTCAACATTTTCGAAACTAGGTGATCCGAAATGTACGTAATTCGACTGGTGTATCGGAAATAGTCTCGCATAAAAGACTCAACGGACAGCAGCGCATCATCGCCGCGGTATCCTAGTAGTTCCGCAAGGCGAACCTGTTCGTTTCTACCGAGTCCATCGTTGGCGCGGCCGGCATGGAAGTGCATTTCGTTGCGGATCTGCAGCAGGAACTCGTGTGAGGCCATTAGTTGAGAAGTGTCAGTCGTCGAAATGCCGCCTCGTTTGAGCAACTCTTGAATGTCAGTGACGCCGAATCGGACGAATCCCAGCCAACGAATCAGGTGGATGTCTCTCAGCCCGCCACGCGAACGTTTGATGTTCGGCCTAAGCAAGTAGACGGTTTCGCCAAATTCGAGCCGCTCTTTCTCGCGAGCTTCGACAATGGCTTTGGTCAGGTTTGCAGCATTCTTGTTCGTTAGCCTTTGAAAGCGACTAACGAAGTTGTCGAACAGCGGCTGGCTGCCGACCAAAAATCTTGCTTCGGTGATCGATGAGAAGATAACAGCGTCTTTTAGCGACATGCTGCAAGCTTCGCGTGGCGTTCGCAGGCTATAGCCAAGCGGTAACCCGGAGTCGGTGACGTCCTGCGAAACCCGTTTGGAAAACTCACGCAGGTCGTCAGTCAGTGTGCCCTGATAGAGGACCATTAGGTCCACGTCGGAGTACGGCGCAATGTCTTGGCGTCCGCAGCCTCCCAGCAACACCAAAGCGACTCGCGATTCAAGCTCTGGTGAGAGATCCGCGATGATGGCCCGATAGAGCCCAATCAGAATCGAATCCAAAAGGTCAGACAACTGACGCGTGACGGCTTTGCCAGTCGCACCACTCTCGTGGTGCTCCCGAATCTGTGCGCGGCCCTTGATCCAGTTTTGTTTCGCCTGGATGACGCTGTTTCGAAATCCGCTAGGTATCGACGTCATAGTCTGCGCAGTAAAGTGACGGTCTCCGCCGGAATGGTTAGCCCCGCTCGAAGTGTCCATAGTTGAAAGAAAGGTCAATGATGGTTGGTTAGTCTGGCGAGTATTAGCTCACGGCGAGTATTAACTCGCATGGCCAATTAAATTGCGTCTTCGCCGGTTTCGCCAGTCCGGATTCGAATCACTTCCGACAGGTCGGAGACAAAGATCTTTCCGTCGCCCATCTGGCCTGTTTGGGCCTTGGACATGATTGTGTCGATGACGCTCTTGAGGTTCGCTTCGGCAACGACGACTTCAATCTTAACTTTCGGGACGAAGTCGATCGCGTATTCGTTTCCGCGATACATTTCGGTGTGACCTTTCTGGCGGCCATATCCTTTAACTTCGGTGATCGTCATGCCTTCGACGCCGGCTTCACTGAGCGACGTTTTGATTTCGTCGAGTTTGAAGTGACGAACAATCGCTTCAATTTTTTTCATTGCAACTCCTGAGGTAGCTGTGTGTTGAGTGTATTTGTGATCGCCGAAGCGTAATCAGTGGTTCAATGGTGGTGGTTGTCGATGCATTTTCAGTCGCACTTACGTCCCCATTGTAGCGTCCTTGCCATTTTGACTCATTAGGGAAACGGGGAATTTCATGAGCCCGCCATGCAGTACCAATGGATCTCAAGCACTGGATGTCAGTGTTGTCGCGAATTCTTCCGCCCTTAACGCCTTGCGGTCCAAGGAGTTTCGGTACAGCCGGCTTCATGATTCGCAAAACGAGCCATCACAAACAACAAATCGCTGAGGCGATTCAGGTAAACCAAATCGATGGACAGGTCTCGATCAGTACCGGCATCCATCAGTTCGACCAGCCGTCGTTCTGACCGCCGGCAAACGGTCCTAGCCAAGTGCAGTTGGCATCCCGTAAGCGAACCGCTGGGCAAAATAAATGTTTGCAATGGTGCGAGCGACGCATCGAATTGATCGATCCAGCTTTCCAACTGCAGGATATTGTCCTCGTTCAATTCAGCCGGGTTTATCTTCGGGTCTGGAGCAAGCGCTGCGGCGACTCGACTTCCGAGATCAAACAATTCGATTTGAAGTTGAGTGAGAACAGAAATCGGTTTGAGTTCTGACGTTGCCCCCCCCTGGTCACGGCAGTGGGCGATGGCACATCCAAGGTGACAGTTTGTTTCGTCAACACTTCCGCAAACTTCGACGACAAGATGTGACTTGGAGACGCGGACGGCGCCGAGTAGACCGGTTTCCCCTAGGTCACCATTGCGGGTATAAATCTTCATGATAGTTGTGGCGAGAAAGGATTAACGCTATGGAAAAATTAAAATCGTGCGGGTTCCTAATCTATCGGATGCGGCCGCAACGATCAATTCTGTTGATGAAGCATCCCAAGCGATGGGATTTGCCGAAAGGCCACGCCGACGATGGTGAGACGGGTCTTGAGTGTGCGTTGCGCGAGTTGCACGAAGAGACTGGCATCGAACGGCGCCATTTGCGAATGGAAGAAGGGTTCAAGTTCAAAGAACGCTATATCGTCACAACCAAAAAGATTAAGAAAAAGAAAACGCTGATCATCTATCTTGCTGAATTGATCGAAGAAGTTAGTATCGTCCCGACCGAGCACGAGGGTTTCGAGTGGAGGGATTGGAATCCGCCACACTCGATTCAGGAAAAGACAATCGATCCTTTGCTTGCCGAGGTCGACGCTTGGTGGCAGGAACAGGAATGTACAATCGCACCTTCTACGACGGAGTAAACGCCATGAAACTTTATTCGATCGTAACTGCTACCTTTTTGATTTGCTTCGTTCTTCAAGGTGCAGTGTGCTTTGCGCAAAAAGAGAATGGTGACGTTCCCGTCGGGATTTTTACGTCCCGCGGTGAGTACAACACCTTCATGGGCGGCGTAAAACAGGCGGCCTACGGCGAAGGCGGTAGCCCCGAGTTGCAGGCGATGGTTCCGATGCTCAACGATATCGCACTCAATAAACCTGTTGGCTGGACCGCAACGGAATATGGCGTCGAAGGAAGCACGTTGGGTTTGCTCGCGGATTCCGACATTCGCTCTGATTTGGAGATGCTGGACGACCAATATCAGCAGCTCATGGAACTCAATGCTGAAATCCAAAAACGTGCCGCCGAGCAAGTTCGCGGCCTCGATTTTTCAGATCGTGAAAATCTAGTGTCGCAAATTCGATCCATTCGCCAACGAGCTGCGAACGATCTCAATGGTGTGCTTTTGCCGCATCAGATTGAGCGACTGAAACAGATTCGCATGCAGTCTCGACTTCGCCGTCGCAGCTTGGTGGATGTTTTGACTTCCGATCCTGTGAAGACGAAACTCGAAATCACCGATGACCAGAGTACTGATCTAAAAACGAAAGAGAAAGAAATCGAAGAAGAACTTCAACGCGAAATCGCGAAGCTGCGAGAGAAGGCTCGTGAGAAACTTCTTTCGTCACTCCGGCCGACTCAGAAAGAAGCAGTCGAAAAGATGCTCGGCGATTCGTATGAGTTCAAGTCGAAAATTAAACCATCGGACAAACGTAAGGCTAGCAAGAAGTAGTCGCGGATTTCGGTGGCTGTGGCTTCCATCGCTTCCAGCCGCAGTAATTTGCATCCTTCGTGCCAACGGCTTCCAATCGTTGCGTGCTTTACCTCTCGCGGCAACGCTTATGTTCCTGCGCCAATCTTCTGGCTCATAATCGCATCCGCGTTTTTTCGCAGGAAAACGAGGTACGCCAGAATTAGAAACAGACTGTAAATGAACAGGATCGTCGATTGAAAATTGACGGCAACTTCAAATCGGGCAAGGGCCATCGTGAGCAGCTTAGATGCAAAATGATTTGTAATCAGAACCGCTGCCAAACCAACGATCGGCGTGCTGGCTGCTCGCCCCGGGTGGCTGCCGTGTTCACGTGCGATCCTAAAAAAGGAGCCCGTTGAGACAAATGCGATAACTACCAGTAGCAACATCGGTTCGGATTTTCAAAACGCCTTGATGGCTATTCGTTCTTGTAAACCGTTCCGTCCTTCATCACAAAATCAACCTTCTTCATCAGAGAAATGTTTTCGATTGGATCGCCTTTGACCGCCACGATATCGGCGAGCTTGTCAGCTTCCAAAGTTCCCAGTCGATCGTCGACTTTCAGTAATTTCGACGCTTCTAGAGTCGCGGCCTGGATGGCTTGCATCGGCGTCATGCCACCTGCGACCATCAGTTCGAACTCACGTGCATTCTCGCCGTGCGGTGAAACGCCTGAGTCAGTACCGAACGCAATCTTCACACCTGCCGCATGAGCCTTGGCAAACGTTTTCATGATCACGGGACCAATCGCAGCAGCTTTCGGGCGAACGACGGCAGGGAAGTAATCTTCCTCTTTGGCTTTCTCAGCAACCCAATCGCCAGCCATCAGCGTTGGCACATAGTAGGTGCCGCGCTCTTTCATGAGACGCATCACTTCTGGAGTCATGTAAGTCCCATGTTCAATGGAGTCGACACCCGCCAAAACGGCTCGCTTCATTCCTTCGGTACCATGAGCGTGAACAGCGACGGTCATTTCGTAGTCTTTGGCGATTTCAACGATCGCTTCCAATTCGTCTTTCGTGAACTGTGGGTTCTGTCCATTGACGGCCAAGCTCAAAACACCACCGGTTGCCGTTAACTTGATCAAGTCGGCCCCGTCTTTGTAACGTTGTCGCACGGCTTTGCGAGCATCGTCGACGCCATTGATGACACCATCGACTGGAGTGCCGTCACGTTTGAATTCTCCTTTGGTTCCGTTGGTCGGATCAGCGTGACCACCGGTCGTGGCGAGTGATTTGCCAGCCGTGAAAATTCGCGGTCCAAGGATCCAGCCCTTGTCGATTGCTTTGCGAAGCGAAACTGAGTTCGTGCCGTTGTCACCAAGCTCACGGACCGTTGTGAAGCCCGCCATCAATGTTTTCTTTGCGTAGGTCGTCGATCGCAACGCAAAGTCAGCTTCGTTCAAGAAGAACTTGTCCGAGTAAACTTTTTTGTGATGCTGCATCATCAGATGCGTGTGCATGTCCATCAGCCCTGGCATGACGGTGTGCTCTTTGAGGTCAATCGCTGTGACTGAGTCCGCATCGCCGAACGTTTCCGGGTCGAGATAGCCGTCTTCGATCGCACTAATCTTTCCATCTTTCACAACGACGGTCATTTCAGTATGGATCTGTCCGTCGTGCCCGTTTATCAGTTTCCCTGCATGGATCACGGTCTGGGCCGAAAGGCTGCTGGCGAACAAAGAAAGCAGCAGGGCAATAGTCGCGATGGAAATTCGATGAGATGTCATGATCGATTCGAGTTGCTGGAGATTGATTCAACGTGTCCGAGTGTAACCCAAACGTCATTGTCGGGAAAGAAAACTGTTGGTTTTAGCTGGATCGAATGAAAGAGGCTGGGTTTTTAACTCGGGAATTGGATCGCTGGACTTGATGGGTGTTCCTTCCCAAGTTGCCTCTCCGTTTTGGTAGGTAAGAATGCGATGCTTGCTGCCGACGGCGGGTTTGCGATTTACTTTCGGGAGCCATTTTCGGTGCTGTTCAATGACGGTCGCGTTCTGTTGGTCACTAGCGATGTTGTTCCATTCATTGGGATCCGACTGCATGTCGTAAAGCTCCTCCGTTCCATCGGCGTACTGAATGAATCGCCAGTTTTCGCTGCGGATGCCATGGTTGTCATGATTGTGGGTTGTGATTGCCGGACGATCACGCCGGGTGCTTGGGTCTTTCAATTGCGGCACGAGGCTTAGCCCCTCAAGAGCTTCGTTCTTTGATAGCCCACACATTTCGAGCAGGGTAGGGTACATGTCGAGCAATTCCGCAGGCTGCGTGCAGGTTTGACCTTGCAGGGTTCCCGGCCCGGCAAAAATCAACGGCACCCGCGTGCTTCGCTCCCACAGTGTGTTCTTGCCCGTGATCCGTTTCTCGCCGAGATGAAATCCGTGATCCGACCACAGAACAACGATCGTGTTTTCATCTAGGTCGTTCTTTTTAAGTGCATCGAGCACGCGTCCAACCTGATTGTCGATGAAGGTCGTGCTGGCGAGGTAGGACCGAACCAGATTCTTCCATTGCCCAGATTCTTCAAGGAAGTCGTGACGAGGTTCTGGAAGTTGCCAATGGAGATACCACGAGAACCGCGGAGTATCGTCGCGATCGTTAATTTGAAACGGGGGCAGCTGAAGCGTCTCGTCCGGATACATGTCGTACCATTTTTGCGTTACGTAGCAGGGTACGTGCGGAAGGAAAAACCCAACGGACAGAAAAAAGGGTTCGGCGGGTTTTGAGTCGAGTACTTCAATTCCGTAAGACGCAACGGCCCAATCGCCCTTGTCTTCGTCTTTGTGTGGGAACGTCCCCCAATCGACCAGCGGATGCGGCGAAGGTGTGTCAACCAACTTCTTTAACGGTTTCGCTCCGACACCTGCAGGTGGACCGACATGATTAAACTCGGCGTGCTCTTTCTGGCGACCATAACCACCGTGATAGATCTTTCCGGCCATGTAGGTCGTGTAGCCGTTCTTTCTTAAATACTGCGGCAATGTCACGACATCCTTAAATTCTTTGACTTGACGGATGTTCGGCGCGAGACCGTAGACGCCAGTCGTCGATGGACGCAGCCCCGTCATCAGACTGGTGCGCGATGAATTGCACAGCGGCGACTGACAATGCGCGTTTTTGAAAAGAGTGCCTCTAGAGGCAAGTCGATCGATGCAGGGCGTTTTGACCTGTGGATGCCCGTCCATGCAACCGATCCAATCATTTTGATCATCGATTGCAATGAACAGGATGTTCGGCTTCTCCGACGCCGTCGTTTGCGCCATCGCAGCCATCGCAGACGTCCAAAACAGAGCCAAACAAAAGATGGTCATCGCTGCTAAACGCATGGAACTCTCCGGGCGAGGAAATGAACCGGAATTATTCACGACGACGGGCGTCGCGTTTACCATTTTGAACTATTCAAGGGCAATGTGAATAGTATTACGATTTGAGAAATTCACGCAGTAGGTGAATTGCCAAAACCGCAAACTGGAATTCGTGTGCCAATAAAATAGGTGTTCTCTGGTTCGACGCCCACGCCTCGTGAATAATCCGGGATGAAAGACGACCGAATTGTATCAGCTCGAAAGTTTAGGTCGACGACGTATCAGCATCCTGTGGATTCAGATGCTTACCGACGATCAAGCGGGCGCCACGTCGAAATGTGAAGTACGACCACGCCCACTGCATGACGACGAAAGTGCGGTTTTTGAATCCGGTTAAGAAGTAGATATGCACGACCAGCCATGCCAGCCACGCGAGACGACCAGCCATTTCCCAGCGTCCGGATTTCATGATCGCTCTGTTGCGTCCAATCGTAGCCATGATTCCCTTGTCACGATACTTGAATTCCTTGCGGGACTTGCCCGCGATGTCAGCGAGGATGGTCTGGGCGACAAATCGACCCTGCTGCACGGCGACGGGCGCAAGGCCTGGCAACGGATTTCCTTCAGAGTCTTTGCAGTTTGCTTGGTCGCCGGCGACGAATACGTTATCGGATCCGTCAATCGTGAGGTCTGCGTTGACGGTGATTTTCCCTTGACGGTCGGTTTCGACTTCGAGTCCGTTTCGAATCTTTTCGGCCTCGACTCCAGCAGCCCAAATGACAGTGGACGCAGCGATTCGTTCACTACCAACAGTGACTCCGTCGTTATCCATTTCAGTGACGCGGCTGGATGTCCAAATTTGAACGCCGAGGTTTTCAAGGTCGCGAGATGCCCGATCTGCCAAAGCGGAAGGAAATGCAGCTAGGATCCTTGGACCGGCTTCCATCAAAAATACACGTGTCGACTTGGCGTCAATCTGGCGGAAGTCTTTCGCCAATGTGAATCGACTCATTTCGCCAATCGCACCAGCCAGCTCCACGCCTGTTGGGCCACCCCCGACGACCACAAAGGTCAGATGTTTCCGTCGCTCCTCCGGATCGGTGATCCTTTCGGCGACTTCGTAAGCCGTCAGAATTCTTCTGCGAATTTCGGTCGCTTGTTCAATCGTCTTCAAACCTGGGGCGATCGGTTCCCATTCGTCTTTTCCGAAGTAACTGTGAGACGCGCCACAGGCGAGCATCAGATAGTCGTAGTCAACGGTCCCAAAGTCAGTCGTTATCCGATTGTCAGCAACATTGACACCCGTCAGTTCGCCCTGGAAGACTCGGACGTTTTTGTACCCCGAGAGAATGCCACGAATCGGAGCTGCGATGTCTGCTGGACTGAGCCCCGCGGTCGCGACTTGATAGAGCAGCGGCTGAAATAGATGGTGGTTCCTGCGGTCGATCACCGTCACTTCAACATCGCGGCTACGCCCCAAGGACTTTGCGGCGTTAAGCCCTGCAAATCCTCCTCCGACGATCACTACTTTTTTGGTCATAGCTGGTATTTCATTTCCCTGCAGTTCATGATTGCGCGGCAGCGCCCCATGTCCAGCCAAAAACAGTTGATCGTCCAAAGGGTACTTGATTTCGACGAAATGCTGGCCTCATTTGGTTCTACTTTTTCGAGGCACGTTTGTAGTTCCAGAGTGGCGTGCCAAGCTCGGATTCCCATTCTGCAATCGACGCGGAGAGTCTCGCTACGACTTCGGGATGACCCGATGCGACGTCGGCCTTCTCTGAAATGTCATCGCGGAGATTGAACAATTTCGTTTTTGCGTTGTCTTCTGTGCCAAGCTTGATCAACTTCCAATCGCCTTCTCTGGCTGCAATCGCTTTGCCAAATCGCCGCCAAAACAGAGTGCGGGGCTCCAGTTTGGATTTTTCGTCAGTCAACAAGTCGAGGAGTGAAACGCCGTCCCAATTCCAGTTTGCATCCACTTGATTGCCTGAAGCTTCCACGAACGTTGGGAAGAAGTCGAGTGAAATGACCGGATCGTCGATGATGCGACCTGCTTCGATCTTCCCAGGCCAGCGAGCCGCCATCGGGACACGAATGCCGCCTTCCCAGAGTTCTCCTTTGTGGCCGGTAAGGGGAAAGTTGTTCGCACCGGTTTTCGTTTGACCACCGTTGTCGTTCGTGAAAATGACCAGTGTGTTGTCATCGAGCCCGTTGTCATTCAAGCACTTCAAGACTTTTCCGACATTGTCATCCAGTGATTTGATTAAGCCCGCATACTTTCGACGTTTGGTTCCCTTTTCGATGCCGGTCAACGACTGTAGATCTTCTGGTTTTGCTTCCAGAGGACCATGCGGTGATGTAAATGAAACGAACAGGAAAAACGGGTCGGCTTTGTTGGCGTCGATGAACTTGCACGCTCCGTCACCAATTCGGTCGGTGATGTAGCCGTTTTCTTCTGTGGGTTTTTCGTTGTCCAGGAAAACTTTGTGTGGCGTCACTTTCTTCATTGGAAAGTACTTCCGCGCTCCTTGCAGGCATCCGTAGAACCAATCAAACCCGCGCTGATTCGGATGGTAATCGTCGGGGTAGCCCAGATGCCACTTGCCAATCAACGCCGTCTTGTAGCCCAGCCTTTGCAAACGTTTGGCGCCGAAGGTTTCCGTCAACGGAAGGCCGCCTTTCATGTATCCCGGCGGAATGTTGTTGTCGTGGCCGAACCGCTGCTGATAGCGTCCCGTCATCAAGCCCGCCCGACTGGGACTGCAAACGCTTCCGCTCATGTAGGCGTTCGAAAAACGGCAACCGGCGTTGGCGATCGAATCGATGTGCGGCGTAAGTTCTTTCATCTCCGGTCGCACATTCTGCTGGAATCCAAAATCCGCGTAGCCCGCATCATCAGAAAACAGAATGACAAAGTTTGGAGTTGCGTCTGTTGAGGGCTCCGAGCAATCAGCGATGGCGCTGGAGATCAAAAGTGCACTGAAAACCAAAACAAAGAATCGAAAATCTGTTTTCATAACGGTTCCAATATTTCCCGGGATTAATCACGAGGCGTGGGTGGGAGTTTGCGACTGGACTTGTTTTCTCGAGCTGTCGACTAATTCGGTCGATATCGAACATTCATTGGTTGCGTGAAGTTTCACCAAATCAATTTATTCGCTTTCATAGCGAAAATTTACCGGAGAGTTTAGTTGCCCGCCTGTCGTCGTGAATCATTCCGGATTACTTTTGCAATTAACTTTTGAACCGCCAGTATACATGAGATCTCAACCACTCAGTTCGCCACTGACATCATGTACCTGCGTCAATATGCGATTAATTTGCAAGCTGCTGCACCTCGTCTTCAACTGATGGGAGACGCCAAGTTCGCTCACACAAAACCCAACTCCTGTTTCTCGGCTTCCAGTCTATGAATGTGACGATCGTTCAAGGGGAATAAAAGGTCGAGCTGCTTTGTTGTCATCTTCGGTTTCCTGCTTAGTCATAAGGATGATTCGATTTTCCTTTTTCTTGTCAGCAGTGATGTAGCCTTCGATCTTGAAACGCTTTGGCAAGTGGCTATTCAAAATAGCAATGCTAGTGCTGAACTTTTCCAAAAGACTCGCGCAACACCGCGAGGCTTTGGGGGACAGCAGTCCACGGATCTTCCTTGCCTTCGAACTCCAATGAAACGTAGCCACGATAATTCGCGGTCTGACAGATTTTTGCAATACGGTTGTAATCCATGTCGAGGTCGTAATACACGCCGCCACCATTGTAAGTTTTGGCTTGCATGAAGACTGCTTCGGGCGCCAGCATTTCCAGTTGCTCGTAACGTCGCTCGAAAAAGTTGCCGCTGTCCATGGTTACACGTAGCCAGGGAGAATCAACAGCTTTGACAATTTTTAGTACACCTTCCGCTGTGCTACCGAGCCCCCAGTGATTTTCCAGACCCATCACGACCCCGCATTTTTCAGCGGTTGGGATGCACTGCTCGAACGCATCAATAACCCACTTAAATCCTTGTTCATCCGTGCAGTTAGGCAAGCGTGGTTCGACCCCTTTGTTGTTCATCAACTCTTCGAAACTTTTCGAGGTCCCCCAGCGACCGGTGTTTACCCTGATCGTCGGGATGCCGAGTTTATAAGCAGTTTCGATTTGCTCGATCGTGAGTTTGATGTTCTTGTCTCGGTACTCTTTGTCTGGACGCACAAAGCCCTGGTGAGTCGACATGCCGCACAGGTCGAGTCCGTTCACGAAAGCTTGCCGTTTCAGTTTTTGCAAAAAACTGTCGGAAGTGTCTTCCATCTGAACTAGCAGAAGTTCAACGCCGTCAAATCCCATTTTTGCAGCTGCATCGATGCACTCGGGCATCGTCAGTTTCGATCCATCTTTGAATGTAAAAAACGAGTAGGTGGAAACGGCGATCCGATTGGGAACAAAGACTGTCGCTGGCTCGTCCTGAACAGTTGTTTTCGAAAACATGGACGATCCACCAGAGACAGCGGCTGCCGTGGCTGCGGTTGCAAGAAAAGTTCGACGTTTCATGATGTTGTTTTCCGGTTTACATATTGGAGACATTCAACTTGTTTCAAATTGTAGCATCCGGGCCAATAAAGCCATTCATGGTTTTTTATTGCTAAACCACAGGACTTGCTCTCCTGTCTCGGCCTTCGAACTCCAAGTTGAACAGCCTGCCGAATTAAGTCACAAAACAAGAAAAATCATCACTGAATTTCGCAACTGGGACTGCGAAACTCTTCCGTTGAGGCATTCGAAAAACGGCAAGCGACGTCTGTGCTGAAATCGAGATACGTAAGATCTCAAACCGCTTCGGTCACCACTGACATCAGGTACCTGCATCAGTAAGCGATTGATTGACAGGCAGTTGCGATTTGCGTCCAATTAATTGACTCAGCAGAAGATTGAAGATTTTCACACTCATTGCGTTCAGGAGCATTTGAATGAACCGTTACAGCATTGAAGAATTCGTAACTCAAACCCAACAACAAGACCGTGGCCAAGGTGTGTTTGAGTTGGAGACCGAGCGAATTCTTGAGTTGAATTTAGACGGATCCATGTGGACCAAAATGGGTTCGATGATTTCCTATCGCGGAGACGTCAAATTCACTCGTGAAGGTGTCCTTGAGCAAGGTTTTGGCAATTTGCTGAAGAAAGCCGTTTCTGGTGAAGGCACGCGACTGACCAAAGCAGAGGGCGTAGGCAAAGTCTATTTGGCAGACGCGGGCAAAAAGATCACGATTCTGAACTTGCAGAACGAATCAATTTTCGTGAACGGAAATGATCTGCTGGCCTTTGAGTCATCCATCAGCTACGAAATAAGGATGATGCGAAAAATGTCATCCATGATGGCTGGTGGCTTGTTTAATATTCAACTTCAAGGATCCGGCATGGTGGCGTTCACGACCCACTACGATCCGATCACTTTGTTGGTCACACCGGATAATCCAGTGGTGACTGATCCAAACGCAACCGTCGCGTGGTCGGGATCACTTGAGCCAGAAATCAAGACGGATGTTTCTCTAAAGACATTTTTTGGTCGAGGAAGCGGCGAATCGATTCAGACTCTATTCAACGGAAATGGTTTTGTCGTAATCCAGCCGTTTGAGGAAGTTTACTTTCAAGCTGGTCAATGATTTTCGAGGCTACTTTCTATCGTTCAAACAGAGTCTAACTCCTGTTTTACGGGATCCAATGCATGAAGGTTACGATCATTCACTGTCCAACCTGAAACTCGTACGAATCCAGAGTGGCGATGCTATTTCGAAACCGTGGCAATCGAAAGAAGTCATTCTTGGCGCGATTGAAGATCGTCACTAAAGATGCGCTTTCTAAGCCCGCTGTCAATTCTAATTCAGATGCGAACTTTGCATGACGGCAACGCTTTCCACTGACGTCGTCCCACGTTCAAGGAAGGCAAGGAGATGGTCTAATATGTTGACAAAGATCCTTTGTGTTTCCGGGCGAAGAAAGAATCAAAAAAAACTTTCCGATTGAGCTGTAAGATGGCCAGAACTGATCGTTGTAGCTTGTAACGGCCGGGAATTCGGCCATTTTGAGCACTCTATCAGGAGACAAAATGCGAAACCTCACCATGTGGACGCTGATTGCGTTGGTGTTCTTCTGTCCGGTCATTACGACGGCCCAACAGACAGACGTAACCGGCGACACGCAAACGATATCGGAAACTGACAAGAAGATACTGATTGCCCGTATCGATCGGATCATGGAAAAAGATCAACAGTTTCGAAGCTACCTTTCTTTCGGAACGATCGATGAGACAAAAATTTCGGAGATCAATCAACTGGATAGCAAGGGGCAACTTGAAGCCATGTCAAAGAGTAAAGGGGCTCTGTCTGAGGAGGCCAAAGGCTTGCTCGGAGAACTACAGCGTCGGAACGATCGTGACAATCATGCTGAGTTCCGAGAGATCGTCGCGCAGTATGGGTACCCGTCGCCAGAGCGGCTCGGGCTCAAATCTCACGGACTGTTCGCGATCCTGCTCCACCCTCCAGTCGAACTGGCTGAGATCGAATCTCATTCTTTGGAGATGCAGACATTGCTCCGCCCGGAAGCAATGTCGGGCCGCTTGAAGCCAAAACTTTATGCTTTGTTTGTCGACAACATGCGGGCCAAGATACTCAGGTTGCCACAGCTCTATGGAACCAATCAACAGTTCGATCCGAGTTCCGGAAAAGTGCTGCCACCGATGATCGAAGACATTCAAAAAGCAAATGCGGCGCGTCGCGAAATTGGAATGCCCGAACTAAAGGATGGAGAATACCGCCTTGCCGAATCAAAGGCCGTGAAGAGCTAGAAACACACGAACACAGAACATCTAAACAAATCAATATCAAACGGAAAATATCATGCTAACCAAATCCATCTCAGCCACGATTGGCGTCGTCCTGCTACCTATCTTGTTTTCAGTGATCGGAGGCCAGGATGAAGTGGTTCCTATCGCAGAACAAGATCTGAAAGCCACGAGCATTGCTCAAGTACCGCAAGAAAAGTCGCTGTGGGCCAAGTCCAACGCCACATCATCGAGGTCAAGTTTTTTCGGATTGACGTCCAATCGTCGAAGCGAAGATCAAAAGATCAACGAAGCCGCAAAAGCCCTACGGCAAGCGACAACTTCAGATGACAAAACAGCCGCGATCGAAAACTTGACTAATTTGCTAAGTGCGGACTACGATTCTCGCTTGGCTGAATACGATGCTTACCTCGACAGCCTCGAGCAACAGCTGGCCAGCATGCGAGATAAATTGCTGAAGCGTCGTGAGGCGAAGTTAAAGATGATTGAACTTCGGATCAAAGTTCTCGAAGCAGAAGCGGACGATCTTGGGTGGCCGTCTCGAATAGGCCGTGGCTTGAATTCTCAATTTCCATCACGGTTCGGGCTTGAGAGTCGAGATCCGTTTTCTGAGCCGGCCAGACTTCCGGCACTAATCGCCCCGAAGAAGGCTGAGCAACCAGCACAGCCCGCACAGCCTCGAGCGGGCCGGTAATCTCAAGGTAGGGCCGATTCCAATCGGCCATTGCTTAAACCGCTGGACGGTGAAAACTGGCCCAAGCACTTTCTGTATCCGCGTCGTCGAGTCTTTCATGGATCTCAATCCTCCAACCAGGTTAAGTTTGATCGAGAAGATCAAAGATCCTCGCGATGCAGAAGCCTGGAGCGAATTCGCCGAGATCTACTATCCGCTGGTGTTTGGCATTTGTCGACGCAAAGGTCTTCAATACGCCGACGCCACGGATATTGCTCAGGAGGTTCTGAGCCGAGTTGCCGTTGCCGTCAAAAGTTACAAGCACGATCAACCGGGAGCCACATTTCGTGGTTGGCTCTATCGGATCACTCGAAACCTGACCGTCGACTTTTTCCGCCGACAAGGAAGGGATCCGTTAGCAAAGGCCGCCTATACCGATGACCTCCATCAACTTGAGGAACCGTCGATGCAGGAAAGTCAAGAATTCCATCTGGCCTTTCGCAAGCAGATGTTTTCGGTCGTTGCCAAGATCGTACAGAACCAAGTACATCCTCAAACCTGGGCAGCGTTTTGGAAAACTGAAATCGAACACGAGGGCGTCGATGCAACTTCGAAGGAGCTCTCAATGACACGCGGTGCCATTTATGTGGCTCGCTCACGCGTTATCGCAAAGCTTCGCAATGAGATTCAGAAACGGATGAACGAAACAGGCAACTTCGGCAGCGAAACTGCCCCAGTGGAGAACGGTAAATGAATCAACAGCAACATCTTTCAGACGAAGTCCTCGCAAAAATCGTCACTGACGACCAGTTTGAAACCGCTCAGGAAGACATCGAAACACACATCGCCGATTGTGCGCTGTGTCAAACAAGGCTGATGTCAATTGCGGCGGATAATTCGTGGATGGACGAATATCGAGACTGCCTTTCTGCAGACGTTTTGAGCGACGCTTCCCTCTCTGGCGACGGTCCAAACTTTCTGTCGACCAATTTCCAAAATCCAACCCAGAAATCAAAAACTGAAATTCACGAATTCGATCTGGCGTCGATCGATCAGATGCTTGAAAAGATGTTGACCGATCCAAAGCATCCAGAAACGCTTGGAAGTTTGAATCGGTATGAAGTCGAAAGCGTGATTGGGGTCGGTGGGATGGGAATCGTGCTGCGTGGATACGATCATGACTTACAACGACCCGTTGCCATCAAGACCATCTTGCCTCGTCTGTCAAACAACGGAACCGCGAAACAAAGGTTTGCTCGCGAAGCTCGTGCTGTCGCCGCGATCCTGCATCCCAACGTTATCTCGATTCATGATGTTGATGAATCCAGTGGCATCCCATGGTTTGTCATGCCGTACATTGCTGGGCCGTCTCTGCAAGATATGGTTGCTCAAAACGGGCCTTTTCCAGAAAGAGAGATCGTTCGGATTGGGTTGCAGATCGCGTCGGGGTTGGCGGCGGCCCACAGTCAGGGTCTGGTTCATCGTGACATCAAGCCAGCAAATGTCCTCGTTGACAATCGCGTCAACCGGGTCGTGATCACCGATTTTGGGTTGGCTCTTAGGCAGTCCGAAGAAGCGATCACGCAAACGGGAAACCTTGCGGGGACTTTGAGCTACATGTCGCCGGAACAGGTTCGAGGCGAAGAGCTCGACGGACGCAGCGATTTATTTAGCTTGGGCTGTTTGTTATTCTTTCTGTCGACGGGAGAAGTTCCATTTCCGTCTGAGCGCGCATTCGAATCCATTCACAAAATCACTAACGAACGCCACATTGACGTGCGTTCTTTGAACCCGGAAATCTCGAAGACACTCTCCAACGCGATCGACAAGCTGCTTGAGAAAGATGCCGATCACCGATTTGGTTCTGCCGCCGAGCTGGAAAAGTTCCTTGAAGAGTTTGTGTCGTATCTGAATCAACCAACGAAGCACCAATTGCCGGCGGTGCCGAGGAAACCTATTTCTCGACGATTGATTTTCAGTGTGGCTTCTATGTTTTGCGGACTGCTTATTTGTGCGGGAGCTTTCTGGTATTTCAATAATCCGCAACCAGCAAGAATTTCGACTAGTCCTAGCAAGGAAGCTCTTTGGAGTGAAATTCAAAAGGACTACGACATTGAATCTCCAGAACTCTTTCGAGATGAGTTGTCAGGTTTTATGAATCAGGTGGATCAACTCGAACGCAAGCTTGACATTTCTTTGTCGCTCGAGGCCCCGAGATTTCCGGAAGAGTCGTCGGCGATTGAATCTTCAGGCGGTTTTCGAGCTGCATTGTCAGGTTTGATGAATCAAATGGATCAACTCGAACGCGAGCTAGACATGTCTTTGTCGCTCGAGAATCACGGGTTCCCGGAAGAGTCGTCGAAATTTGAGCGCGGTCTAGAGCGGATCGACAATTCCATTGACGCAATGAATCGCTAAATCCTATTCGCTGCCGTGAACCTTTCCTCAATCTAGGCAATAATAAAACCTCACGCGGTTGTTGTCTGATGGAATGCGAAGCGAACCATGAAGAACAAGCAGAGATGGATCATATTGTTGGTGTGGGTTGGATTGGCTTCACCCTTGGAAGCGATGGCTGATGGACAGCCCAACATTCTTTACATCATGTCCGATGATCACGCGGCCCACGCAGTGTCAGCCTATGGTAGCCGGCTCGCAGAAGTCGCACCAACGCCGAACATTGATCGGCTCGCAAGAGAAGGTGCGCTGTTTACCAATGCGTTTTGTACGAACTCGATTTGCTCGCCATCAAGAGCCTGTGTGCTGACCGGACAGTACAACCACATCAACGGATCGTTTGATCTTTCGGGCAAGGTTGCGCCGGGCAAACAGATGCTGGCGATCCAAATGAAGCAAGCCGGCTATCAAACGGCGATGATCGGAAAGTGGCATCTAAAAGTCGAACCCGCTGACTTTGACTACTACTGTGTGCTTCCGGGGCAGGGCAAGTATCACGGTCCTGACTTTCGTGTACGAGGCGAGAAGCCGTGGGGCAAGAATGTGATTTCGTTTCCTGAAAAGCACTCGTCTGACGCCATCACGGATCAGACTTTGGAATGGTTGCAGACCGGCCGCGACGAATCAAAGCCATTCTTTCTAATGCATCACTACAAAGCACCGCACGATTACTTCGACAACGCTGAGAGGTACGAGTCCTATCTGAAGGACATCAATATTCCCGAGCCAGATTCACTTTGGGATCAAGGCAAGAAATTCGGTTCGATTGCGACTCGCGGCGACGTGGACGAGCTGTTGCCGCACGTTGGAACCTCAGTTGGCGATCGCAATCCTCGGCGTTCGTACTTGGGTGATTTGCCAAAAATGTACCCGAACGAGTTTCCTCAAGACTACGATCCGGCAAACTACACCGAAGAAGAAAACAAACGGTTTGCTTACAACGCGTATCTGAAAAAGTTTCTGCGATGTGTCAAAGGTGTCGATGACAATCTCGGCCGCCTGTTCAAGCATCTGGAAGTTACTGGTCAGATGGACAACACGATCATTATCTACACCGGTGATCAAGGCTTTATGCTTGGCGAGCACGACTATCAGGACAAGCGTTGGATGTATGAAGAATCGCATCGCATGCCGTTTTTGGTTCGCTATCCCAAAACGATTCCTGCCGGTCAGCGGATTGACTCGATTATCGAAAACGTGGACTACGGACCGACGATGCTCGATTTCGCGGGAGCCGAAATCCCTGATTCGGTTCAGGGTCGTTCTTTCAAGTCAATTTTGGAAACCGGCAGCGAGCCAGAAGACTGGAAGAAGGAAGCATACTATCGCTACTGGATGCACATGGCTCACCATGACAATCCTGGCCATATGGGGATCCGCACGAAAACCCACAAACTCATTTATTTCTACGGTTGCAACTACGACGGCGGCTATCAAACGCCGCCCGGCTGGGAGCTCTACGACTTGGTGAACGACCCGAAAGAGATGACGAACATCATCGACGATCCAGCCAACGCCGAATTGGCCACCGAGCTAAAAGATCGCTTAGCGAAGTTGCGCACTCGAGTCGGCGACGACGGCAGTCATTATCCTGAATGTGAAAAAGTCGTGCAAGAGTTCTGGGACTACGACGAAGCCGATCGTGTGAAGGCGCGGCAGATCTCTCACGATTATCTCCAACGCCGCCTTGGTGAGCTGGAGAAGGGGAAACGCAATATCAAGACGTGGATGGGCGAGTAACTCTGCACGTTCTTGCCTGTGCTTCTTCAGCGAGTCAAATCGCCAAATGCCCAAAGTGGCCAGCGGCACCCCCTCGTTGCTATGGGGGGCAATTGGTAAAATTTAGACTGACATTTTCACCAATCATGCCCAGATCCGTCAATCCAGACGGCGTCGCCAAAGGATGTGGATGAAGAAGACCACGCAGCTTCGCAAGCTCATTGCCACAGGCAAAACGTACTTCATTCCCGGTGCCTACGATGGCTTGTCGGCTCGGCTGATTCAAAACGCCGGTGCCGAGATCGTTTACGCAACCGGCGGTGGGATCGCCCGTAGCACAGGCGTTCCCGATATGGGCTTGCTTACGGCAAAAGAAGTTAGCGATCGACTCGAACAAATCGTGGACGCAGTTGATCTGCCCGTCATCGCTGACATGGATACGGGCTACGGTAACGCACTCAATGCTCGTCGTGCTGCGAAATCATTCGAGCGAGTCGGTGTCGCCGGGTTTCACCTTGAAGATCAACTGTTTCCAAAACGTTGCGGGCATCTCGATGGCAAGATGCTGATTCCTGCCGAAGAACTATGCGCGAAAATACGTGCGGTCAAGGACGCATTATCAGATGATGACACAGTCGTCATCGCTCGGACGGACGCCATTGCGGTCGAAGGATTCGACGCGGCCATGGAGCGAATGCACATGTACATCGAAGCTGGCGCAGACGTTGCTTTCGTCGAAGCACCACGAACGATGGAGCAAATCAAATGCGTCGCCGGCGAACTCAGTTGCCCCAAGCTGCTCAACATGTTTTGGGGCGGCAAGACTCCGGTCGTGCAGCGAGATGAATTGGAAAAACTTGGATTCAGTCTAGTCATCGTTCCCGGCGACTTGCAACGCACCGCGATTCACGCCATGCAGGAGGCCGCCGCTGCAATCCTGCGAGACGGTCACACCGAGTCTCTGACTGATCGGATGGCGACGTTCGATGAACGCGAAGCCGCCGTGAATACCGCACACTACATGGAACTGAACGAGAAGTTTTCTTCGTAGTTCAGCCTGTTCCAGACTGACAACCGGCTACGAGTCTGAGACAGACTCGCCTACATCCACCTCCACAAACCGAGACCACCATGAGACAAATCGACCTCTCCGGGAAAACGGCAATCATCACCGGGTCAAGCCAAGGTATTGGTTTGACAACAGCGCAAACGCTTCATGCTGCTGGTGCCAACGTCGTGATTAATTACTTCGAAGATGGCGAAGGCAAAAACAAAGAACTGGCCGATGCCGTTGTTGCCGAACTTGGTGAACGTGCGATGACTGCTGCAGCGGATGTTCGCAATCCAGAACAGCTCGAAGCCATGGTCGCCGCCACGATAGAAAAGTTTGGAT
>CAYGUE010000023.1:0-8912 GCA_964352885.1 uncultured Pirellulaceae bacterium | reverse complement strand
TGGAACGCTCGACATTCTGGTCAACAACGCAGGCATCCTTCGCGACCGAAGCTTCAAGAAAATGAGCCACGAAGATTGGCAATCCGTCATCGACACGAATCTGACAGGTGTCTTTAACATGTGCAAGGCAGCCCTCGAATCACTCGCGGAAAACGCAACGATCGTCAATGTTTCATCGCTTTCAGCCGTGACCGGGTTTTTTGGCCAAGCCAACTACGCGACGGCGAAGGCGGGGGTTATGACGTTCACGAAAGTTCTCAGCAAAGAGTTGGCTCGAAAGAACATTCGCGTCAATGCGGTCGCCCCGGGAGTCGTCAACACGGAGATGGGGGCTTCGATTCCGGAGGAGAATCGGAAAGCGATGGTGGCTCAGATTCCGCTGGGGCGATTTGCAGAGCCGTCAGAAATTTCCGATGCGATTCTTTTCTTGTGCAGCGACCTTTCGTCCTACGTGACTGGACAGACTATCCACGTCAATGGCGGCTGGTGGGCCTAAAGGATTCGAATCCCGCGAACAATGACCAGGGAGGGTCAAGCATTAAACGGATTGGTTTTGTTCGCTGGGCTCCAACAAGTCCCAAAGATTTCCGTAAAGGTCAGAGAATACAGCCACCGTTCCGTAGTTATGTTTTTTCGGTGGACGTATAAACTCGACTCCTTTCTCGATCATGCTTTTGTGGTCTCGCCAAAAGTCGTCTGTAAAAAGAAACAAGAAAACTCTGCCCCCCGCTTGATTGCCAATCGCTTTTTCCTGTTCACTGTTCGCCGCTTTGGCCAACAACAGGCGGCATTCGTTTGCCCCAGGTGGAGATACAATCACCCATCGCTTATTTTCCTCAGGCAAATTGGTGTCTTCAGTCAATTCAAAATTCAGTTTCTGGGTATAGAACTCAATGGCTTCGTCGTAGTTCCTTACGACGAGAGCAATATGTGCAATTCGTTGCTTCACGGCTTCGTCCCTTGAATGTTAAATAGCTCTAAAATCAAATCCTACTAGAGGCAGTTTCAAAACGATGAAGGCGAGTCAGTCCCTGACTCGCGATAGCGCCATTTACGGTCTCGGAGAGACCGAGCTACTATCGGGATTCGGTTTTGTAAGCAGCTCTAGTGATCAACCGTGATTGATTCTGCGTAAGCCAATTCACCTGATCGGCCATCATAGTACTGAAAAATGACCTGAGGGTGAGGATACGCCACCAGCCGTTTGCCGCCAAGTTTTTGCGGCATGTTGAACACGTTGTTAACCTGCACAACGCAGTAGTAGGGGTACAGCCGATCCAGCCGTTTCAAATCTGGCAAAATGTAACTACTCCAACGAATGTCGCATTCTCGCGGACCGAATTTGAACTTGCCGGTCGCGGGTCGATCCATTTCATCATTCTTTGGCACATGATTCACGCTGTTGTGCGGTCCACAACAGAACTCCCAGACGTTGTCGGTGACTTTGATTGCGAAACTATTGTGCAAGTCACCCGTCATGACGAACACTTTCTTGCCGATTTTCTCCCACGCTTCAATCAATGCTTCACGTTCGTCAAAGAATGCCGTCCAGGCTTCCTCCTTGTTGCCAGCGTCGGCTTCAAAACCTCCAGCACCACTGTGTGGAATCATGAAAGGCACCGTCGAGATCACGAAAAAGAAATCGGCATCGCTTTTTCGCATTGAATCCAACAGCCATTTTCGCTGCGGCGCGCCAAGCATTGAAATGCCTTGTTTGTCTCGCTCGGTGACGTCGTGCATGTCGCGATCTCCACGCGTATCCAACAGGAAGTACTCGCAGTTGGCGACTTTGAAACTCGCGTAAGATCGCCGGCCAATCGAATAGCTGACCTCATCGGTCGTCTTGGCTGGCATGTGCAACTGAAGCGTGTGTTTGTCGACAACGTTCAGAATGTCGTAGACGTAACTATTTGGATGCCCATCATCGTTGTCGAATTTCATGTCGTTGACGCCGGCCTCAGGTGTTCCCCAATGCACGTGCAAATTCAACATCTTGTCCAATGGCAACGCCGTGAAATCAACGGACTTGTCGATTAGAAGATCAGATCCCGCTTTCAATTCAGCGCGACCGAAGTGAACGCGCTGCGTGTGCGTGGTAGGATTGGCCCAGCCCAAATAGTTGAACCAGGCGTAGGTTCCGATGTCACGGAAAACCGTGCGGCGATGTCGTTTGCCCGCGCTGGCCGCGCCCCAGATGTCGTTGACCAACTCATGGTCGTCAAACGTAAAGTAGGAAGGGACATTGCGATGCCATTTCGCCAGCTCTGCATTACGGGTCAAGTAAAGTTTGTAGTTTTCCCAAACGCCAGTAACCGTAGGCATGACTTCGACCGATCGCGGAACCGCTTCGATTCCCTGAGTCAGTCGCCACGCTTCTGGAGGATAAGTTCGCAGTTCCTCGTACAGCCAGTCACCGTTCATGATGTGAAAGTGACATTTGTCCGCCCAATCACGATTCAAGTGCTCGAGAGCCGGCGAGCGATGACCTGCTCCGTGAAGTGGATCTTGGTTGGCACACGAGCCGATCTCAAAACGAAAGTTAAACAGACCTTTCGGATTGTATTCCGAGTGTCGAGATTCATCTGCCGATGGCAGCGTCAGAAACGATCCGGGCAATCCGTGTGGGCGACCGTAGACTTCAATCTGATAGTGATAACGAGTATCAGGCTTCAGATCAGTTAGCTTGGTTGTGCCAGTGCAATCGTCATCGATTTTCGTGGCTGCAGACTGACTCGATTGGTTTAGTTCATTCTCTGCGGTGCCGTACTTGACCAGAAACTCGCCGGCATCCGACGTCCGTCCCCAAACGGTAACTGATGTCGCAGTTGGATTGCCAAGCATCGGTCCATGCGTCAGGCGAATCGGATCTCGCTCATAGATCTGACTTGCAGCGGGTTGTGAAATAATCGCCAAAGCTGCGATCGCGAATAAGGCTGAGAGCAAGGTCCTGCACAGTACGACACTACGGCAATTCTCAGAAGTTGAAATCATGGGTACGCGATCCGTTGGTGGTTGGTGGTGGGAAGTGGTTAATCTCGAAGCACTGGCATCGTAGCATTCATTTTGACTTGCCAAGCTCTGAGTTTCTTTCGCAGTTCGATTGTCTTTGCAAGGTTCGTTTCCGCGAGATTGGCTCGCTCGCCAATGTCGTCTTTCAAGTTGTACAGTTCTACTTCATCAAATTCATAGAGTTCAATAAGTTTCCAATCGCCGTCACGAATCGCGGCGCCAGGCGACCACGTGGATCCGTGATAGTGAGGATAGTGCCAATACAACGGTTCGTGTTCGATGGATTCGTTACCCTTGAGCAGGTCAACCAAGCTCGTGCCGTCTTTGTGATCGTCTGCTTGCAGCGGCAGGTCTGCCAACTCGAGCATCGTCGGAAAGAAGTCCGTGCTCGAAACAGGAAACGCGCAATTGGACCCGGGCTTGGCCACGCCTGGCGCACGCACAATCATCGGACAGCGGATGCCGCCTTCGTATAGCCAGCCTTTGCCACTTCGAAGCGGTGCATTACACGTCGGACCCAATCTTGATTGTTTTCGCAGAGTGCAAAGCCCGCCGTTGTCCGAGAAGAAGACAACGACCGTGTTCTCGGCGAGGCCGAGCGTTTCCAATTGTGCCAAAATTTGACCAACACTATCGTCGACCGCAGCGACCATCGACGCGTACTCTGGATTATCTTGTCGAGCTCTCGAACGCCCGTTGTGTTCCGGGATTGGAGTGGTCTCACCAACGAAAGTTGAACTGGCTTTGTCTCGATAGTGTTTCATCCGTTTCTTGTAAGGTTGGATCGGCGTGTGAACGTTGTAGTAAGAAAGGTAAAGCAGGAATGGCTGATTTTCTTTCCGTGATTCTAGAAACGAAATCGATTCCTGTGTCAGTCGATCCGTCAAATATTCACCCTTCTCATGGTCAGGCAGCATCGGATTTTTGAACGGAGCGTAATAACCACCCGGGGGAGATCCTCGATCGATTCCGCCTAGATTGAAGTCGAAGCCTTGGTCGGTTGGCAGATGCCCTTCGTCGCCAAGATGCCATTTGCCCGCGAAGAATGTTTGGTAGCCATTTTCTCTTAACGATTCAGCGATCGTGACTTCGCTCAGGTCCAAGTTGTCGCGGTCATCGACATGGGCAAACTTTGGATTGTCAGAGTCCTTAACCCGGTTGCCAGGAATCCAGTCCGTGATGTTGACTCGTACTGGATGCCGTCCCGTCAGGATGCTGGCGCGAGTTGGCGAACAAACGGGGCAAGCGGCGTACCCATTGGTGAACTTCATTCCTGAAGCGGCAAGCGAATCGATGTGAGGCGTTTCATGGAAAGTGCTTCCGAAACATCCGACATCCGCCCAGCCCAAATCGTCAACTAGAAAGAACACGAAGTTCGTCTCGGAACGATCTGCGTTGGTTGGCTGTTTCGCTACCGCGATGGTGTTCAAGGAAACAAAAATCAGTAACGTAAGAACGAGTTTGTCCATGTTCGCCTGTTCAATGTGTGACTCACGGAAAGGGATTCCCCAGTCTAAGCGAAATCAAGGTTCGTATTGACGCGTGGAAAGAACTTGGGTGAATGCGAAGAAAAAATCGCTGACGCGCAAGTGCGACTCAGCGAGTGAAACTACTGCCAACATCAGAACGTGGCGATTGCCTCTTTCCGGGAAAAACGCGGGTTCTCCGTCACCGTCCGTGACAGGTTTGCTTTTCCAAGAGGGCCTATTTCCGCTTTCGTTTTTTCGCAATTGCCTGTCGTTCAGCATCGGCGTCGTAGTACGGATTGAGCTCCGTTGGAACTGGAGCTCTGATTGACTCGCGCCACGAGACGAGTTTCTGTTCTAGTTGCTTTCGGATTTCTGGTTTCGCCTCGGCAAGGTTGCTTGATTCTCCCGGGTCGCTCTTCAAATCGTAGAGCTCAAAACCGCCATCCTCAAAATTCTCGTGCAGCTTCCAGTCCCCGGATCGAATAACGCTGCAAGGGCGGCTCCGGTAAATTGGGTCTCGCTGCCCATCGAAACGTTGCGTCGTTTGCAGGTACGCAGGAAAGTGCCAAAACAGGGACCGGTCCGCGATCGGCTGGCCCTTTAACAGCGGCACGAGACTAACGCCGTCCAGTGGCTGCGAGGGCAGGGCAGTGCCCGTCATCTCGCAAAAGGTTGGAAACAGATCGACATTGATTGTCGGAACCGAGCAGCTGCTTTCGGGCTTTACGACGCCGGGCCAAACCACGAAGAACGGTTCTCGAATTCCGCCTTCGTAGTACGTTCCCTTGTATCCCTTCAAAGGTTTCATGCTTGTCGCCGGACCATGGCCACCATTGTCGCTTGTGAACACAATGATCGTGTTCTCAAGCTGACCGGTGTCAGTCAAATGCGAAACGATTAGGCCAACTCCCTCGTCGACGCTCTGGATCATCGCCGCCATCACCGATGAATCATGTAGGTCGCCTTTGGGTTTCTTCTTGAATCGATCAACAAGTTCCTGTTTCGCTTGCAGCGGTGTGTGGACAGCGAAGTGCGTCAAATAGACGAACCAAGGATCGTCGCCTGAACGATCGATGAATTTGATCGTTTCGTCCGTCAAACGATCTGTCAGATACTCATCGGCAGGAGCGTCTTCGAGGCCTGGAGCTTTCGGGTGCGGCGGAAAGTAACCGCGTGGCGGACTGCCACTGTGCGTGCCCGCGAAGTTGAAGTCGAAACCGTACGGCAATGGATTATCGCTCAAATGCCATTTGCCGATCGTCGCCGTGCGATAGCCCGCGTCCTGAACGCAATGAGCCCAAGTTCGGATGTCGCGACGAAGCGTATTGGTGCCAGGAATGTGCTTTAACCGGCCAAACTGTTTTTTGCCGCGCCTGGTCGTTCCGACATTGTAAATTTCATGGCGCGGCGTGTATTGTCCGGATAACAAACAGGCACGTGCAGGAGCGCAGTTGGCAGCCGTCGAGTACGCATCGGTGAATACCATGCCACGTTTGGCCAACGCGTCGATGTTGGGCGTCTCATAGAAGTCGCTGCCCATGAACCCGCAGTCTCGCCACCCATAGTCATCCATAAAAATGAACAACACGTTTGGCTTTTCGGCGGCCGGCAATGATCCGGTGATTGCCGTGAGAAACACGATCGTGGCAAGTAACTTAAGCAGTGTTCGGATCATTTGTTTGTTGCGAGTGAAAGTGGTGAAGTTTTGGCCGAGCAACGCTACTTCGCTTTCTTAGGGCCACGCTTCTTCTTTGGTGGAGGCTCGACGCCCGTCTCTTTGCAGGCAGCCTCGACATTAAACCCTCTCGATTCCATGTTCCAAAATGGACTGCGAACGCGTGCATCTTTCATCAGCTTTGAAAGTTCCTCGACCATTTCTGGATTCTGTTCCGCGATGTCCTTTTGTTCGCCCAAATCGGCATTCAAATCGTATAGCTCCAGTTTGTCGCTCATGTACATGTTTGCAATCACGCCTTTCCAGTTGCCTTTTCGAATCGCACGATTGTGTCCCTTGCCTTCAAACAGCTCCCAGTAGAGGTGGTCGTGCTGCTGCGTCTGTTCTTTGCCAAGCAGCGTTGGCACCATGGAAACTCCGTCGTGTTTAACTTCGGTCGAGCCGCCGCCAATTTCAGCAAGCGTTGGCAGCATGTCCCAGAACGCAGAAAGATGATTGCTCTCCGATCCCGCCGCAATCTTTCCGGGCCAAAACGCGATCAACGGCACACGAATGCCGCCCTCGTAGAGCGAACGTTTGACGCCTCGCAGCGGTCCCGAAGATTGGAAGAACTTTGCAGTGCCGCTCTGGCCATGAGCACCGTGGTCGCTCGTGAAAAAAACGATCGTGTTTTGATCGATCTTCTTTTCCTTCAGCTTGTCCAGCAATCGGCCAATGTCCCGATCCATCCGGGAGATCATGGCAGCATGTGTTTTGTGGTTCTGTTGCCACGATTTTCCATCGTACTGCTCCAGTTCCGGAACCTGGAATTTTGTATGCGGAATGCAGTACGGCAAGTAAAGGAAGAATGGCTTGTCTGCATTCTTGTCGACAAAGTTGATTGCTTCTTCGGTCAGTAAGTCGTGGGTATATGTTTTCCCATCCAGCTCAATTCGCTCTCGATTGCGATATAAGTGATTGGTGAAATAATCATGTGCATGGCGTTGTTCGTAGTAGCCAAAGAAATGATCGAAGCCATGATTCAATGCACAGCCGCGATTGTCTTGCGTCCCTAGTCCCCACTTTCCGATACATGCGGTCGCGTAACCGGCACGTTTGAGCATCGTTGCGACCGTCTCAGTGCCTTCGGGAATTGGCATCTGTGAATTCGGATAGCGGGGGCTATTGGCACGGATGTAGCAGTGCCCTGTATGCAAGCCAGTCATCAGAGAGCAGCGTGTCGGAGCACAAACCGCCGTTCCAGCATAATGCTGCGTAAACCGCATTCCTTGAGCAGCCATTTGATCGATGCACGGCGTCTTGATTTTCGTCTGACCGTAACAGCCAAGTTCTCCGTATCCGAGATCATCCGCCATGATGTAGATGATGTTCGGTTTGTTGGAAGTTTGGGCGTCCGCTATGCCAGAGTTAGCCGTCGTGAGTAAGGCGAGAAGAAAGCAAGTGAACAAGCGAGTCATGGCTTACGATTCGTTAGATGGCCGGCGATTCAATTCTGATGGTCTCAGTAGCGATCATAGCATGAAGTGGTCTTCGCCGTTTATCTTGCTCGACAATCGAATCCTGATCGAAAAGTCCGTCCTCGAAAGTATCTAAAGAGGTGGCCAGCATACCTGTACCTAAGCCTGGCCTCCCAATTTTCGCCTTAATTTGTTGGTTGCTGCGTTTGGCTTTGTTGCGTTTCCAAGGCGTTCATTTTTCTGAAAAGTCGCACGAAATTGTCGACAGTCGATAAGTCCCTGTTCGAAGATCTACCGTTTTCGTCCGCTTTCAAATAAGTATCCATTTTGTTCATGAATCCCTCGGCGCTGCCCCAGATTGTTTGCATCATGCCCTTGTAACGAACTTGCATCTCGGTGGAGCTGTCACGGCGAAACTGAGCCATGTCGATGGCTTGTTGCTCTGCGACGCTAGGATTCTTCCATGTTGCCGTAATCACCTTCAATCCTTTGGCCGCGAACAGAACGGGTGTCTTGTTGGCACGCTCGTAGTGCCAATCGCAAATCACAACGTCCTTGGAGATAAGATCAATCGCTCGATCGGTCTCATTCGTGCTGGCTTCCCATTCACCGATCCCGGTCGTTCTGCCGTCGATCAACCGATCGCCCCAGATCCATAGTTCGCGATTTGATTGAGAAAGGTGTTTTTGGATTTTGTTGACTTCACCAGCGAACAGCTCCGCGCGATCTTTTCCTGCGCAGCGGGAGCAACTGGCGTGGCCAATGAAAAAGACTTCGTCCATGCCGGCGTGAAAAGCATCGGCTTCAAACGCATCGCAGACTTCATCAACACAGGCAAATACAACGTCGTGGACCTTCGGGTGCAGCGGACAATAGCTTTTGCAATACAACCCATCCTCATTCGGCCATTTGAACTGGTCCGGCAGTGTGATGTGGGGCGTTTCGTCGAAGTCAGGGTAAATTTCCAGCAGCTTGCCGACCTTTTCGTGCCATGATTGGTGCCCAAGCAAATTCACCTGTGGGATCAAGCGGATTTTCAATCGACGGCAAGTCTTGACCAACGAGGCAACTTCCGCGACCGACAACGCGCTATCGCCGACTAACTCAGGGTGCTTTTGGAATTGAAAGTTAAAATCGACTCGCAGAATCAGCGTATTCACTCCGCGCGGCTCGAGTTCTTTCTCGATAAACTCGTTAAATCGCTCGACGTTGTCGGTGCCGGGAGCAGCGATACAAAATGCTTTTACTGGAAACAAAGACGGTTTGGTCGCTTGGGCAGACAACACAGCGACCAAACCGTCT
>CAYGUE010000022.1:0-58534 GCA_964352885.1 uncultured Pirellulaceae bacterium | reverse complement strand
TGATCCTCCTGCCGGCAAACCTGATACTGGTTTTCTTGATGGGCGCTTCGGGCGGATTCGCTCCACCGGTCCTGATCCCTTTAATTTTGGGATTCGCAATCGTGATCGGCTGGTTTTTGAGTCAACGATCCTACCGCACCGACCTCAAGAACTGGCAAACCGCTGCGAACGGAACAGACGATGAAGGCCAGACTAACGTCGCATTTTCAGTCGCCTATCGGGCGTTTCAATTTGTGATCGGGAACATTCTCGCCGTTCCATTGACGGCCTTCATTATGTGGGTGGCAAGTTGGTATCGAGGACCACTCGGGCCCGTCAACATGCTGGGGCGTCCGACGTTTCTCCAACCACAAGCCGCGATCAACCAACGAGCAGCGTTGATTCTGATTGTGCTTGGCTTGGTCATCTCGATAGGAATTGGGTACCGAAAACGATATCGGTGGCTTGCAATCGGATTTTTCGTTTCAACGCTGTTGTTAGGCTTACTCGTCTACAATTTGAAATGACCGGCGATAGCCCCGGAATCGGCTGAAGAGGATCCCAGAAACCAGAGCACATTCTTAGTCCCAGCCCGGGTTTCGAGCGTGGACCTGGCGAAGCTAAGCCCGAAAAGGCCCGAGCTGATGTGCACTTCGACGATCTGAGTTTGATTCGTTCATTATTCAATTAAATCCCGCACTCCGCCGGTTCTTCTGAATCGACGCTATCGTGATTGTCCAAGCCAAGTTTACCCGTTTCGTTTCATCAATTTGGCCAATTATTTTCGTCGGTAAAACGCATTGCTGTGAAAGCACTGCAGTAGCCTTGTCAATGACCTTGATCCAGCCGACTCAGGAAGCTGAAACACAGTAGCGAACATATGTAACAATTACATGCCCCGCGCGCCTTTCGCTGCACACCAAACATTTACGCGACTCATTGATGTGGCTGCGTCGGCAAAACTATTATTCGCTTCCCTCACGAGGGCTACGAAACCTTCCCGCTGCGTGCCTTTTTCCAGGAATTGTTCCATCAACTCGTTGACCAGCCAAGTTTCTCGTGAGCGCCAAAAAACGACCGTATTTCGGTTCGGGAATCGTGTCGCATCTTCTCAGATGCACTCCATACTCGACGCTCACGTTTTTCACTCATCGGTCTCTTCTCCTTCTTTTGAGACCGCCAATTCTAACTTATCATATGTCCCATTGCCGATGATGCATTACAGTGCCGCTGATTTTCACTCTTGCTCAGATAGCGTACTGGCCCGCCAAACATCTTGGCGATACCGGACTTGAGGCGATGCAGCAGCGTGGCCAGTTGCAGGTGGGCAAAGTTGCAGACATCACTATCTTCGATCCGGAAAAAGTGACAGACAATTCAACCTACAAAATGGGTGAACAGGGAAAGCCCACTACCGGTATTCCCTACGTGGTCGTCAACGGATGGCTGGTGGTGATGGATTCCAAATTCCAGAAAGGTGTCTGGGCTGGCCAGTCCATTCGGTTCCCGGTTGAGGAAAAACCGCGGTTCGAGCCCATCACCGTTGAGACATGGACCAATTCCCATACCTTCCTATTTGATGATTGCCCTGGGTGTGCCACGAAGCACTACTCTAATTAACATTCGCCCAACCTGCGGTTTTTCTATAACCCGCAATACAATATTCGGGGCCTGCCCGAAATTCCAGTCAAGGTCGATCCCATGACGCTCAAAGACATTCCGGTTTATGCCACCGTGTTTGAAGGCAAGCTATTTGAAACGAAATAGGAGAGCCACATCGTTCACCCGACGTTGCGGCATCGGGGTTTGATGAGGTGGCGAAACTCCCCGCGACCGCTATCGCTAGGCAAGTGCTCTAGTTGCTGACCAACTGCCTGCTGCTCAACGTCGCAGCAATCGTCAAAACACTGTATTGGCTGGAGCTTCACTTCACGGAACGCCTTACTGGCGTTCCCGGAAATGTCATTGTATCGAGTTTGCTGTCGGAGATGACCGGTATGCTATTGACGATGACGTGTTTCATTCCAAGCGAATGATGATTTGGATCGGTGTATGTCGCACGCACTTCCAAGCCCTTGAGATCGAAAACGATGACGTCGGCATCCATTCCCGCTTGGATCTGGCCTTTCTTCTTCATTTGAGGCACGCTTGATTCCAGAATTTGCGCGGGTCGCAACGAGCAGCGTGCGACCGCGTTCGACAACGATTCTGCTTGGCGATCTCGTACGTAATCGATCAGAAATTTTGTAAAAGTTGCAGCGGTTCGCGGGTGTGCAAATGCATCCTCCTACAATGGCCACTGTTTGCCGACAATCATATTTCCATCAACATCTATCCAAGGCATCGAGTCTGAAGCGATGATGCCACCAGGATACAGCACGGCCAGATCTATCAGCGGTTGGTCTCGCGGCAAGCGATAGTAATGGAACACGATGACTTCACCAGGAGATTCCTTCTGCATCTTGCGGAGCGTTTTCTCATCCAGTGGCTTGCCCTGAAACTCAAAATCCGACGCGACAGCCCCCATGCGTTTCATGTTTTCTGGCGTGAACATCGCGGCGTTGACCGCGCCGCTTCCAGCTCCATAGGGATAGGCTTCAACGGTGATGTTTGCGCCTCGCTTTTGAGCGTCTCGAAGGATTCGCACTGCCAAGGGCATGTCGCGTAAGCTGGTACTGTTCAGGTGACAAACATGTGCCCAGGCGTTAGGCGTCGAGACCAGAAATGAAACGCATGCAAAAACGACCAGTAGACACTTCGTTGATTGACCAGGAATCGAACGCATTGTTTTCTTCTCCATGTTCCGAATTGCTCACTTGCAGCATTGCGAATATATTTGTTGGGCAGCGACCAGTCCTCTAATATATCCGAAGAGCGCCAACGCTTATTTGTATTGAACGTTTTCCGTGGAATCGAAATGGTCCAAGAGAAAAGGCCGCACATCACGCTTGAGAAACAATCGACATCCGGAATCAATGACTCGTCACACAGGTAAACAATGAATAAGAACTCGATTATCTTCGCCGTTTTTGCCGTGATGCTTGGCCTGCCGATCTCCAACATTGTCGCCCAGGATTTGAAGGCTGATTTATCCCAAAAGCAATCCGTACTCTTCAAGAACGTGAAGGTCTTTGACGGAACATCGGATAAGTTGTCTGAATCGCAAAACGTCCTTGTTGTCGGCAACACGATCAAGCAGATCGGCAACAACATCGAGGCTCCCGCCGACGCAACTGTCATCAATGGCAATGGATGCACGTTGATGCCTGGTCTAATCGACAATCATTGGCACTCCACGTTAGCAGCCGTCGCACAAGCAAAGCTTCTCACGGCTGACATCGGGTACATCAACCTCGCTGCGGGCAAGCAGTCTCGAGCGACCCTGTTGCGTGGCTTCACTTCCGTTCGTGACGTCGGTGGACCTGTCTTTGGACTGAAGAAGGCCATCGACGAAGGAATCGTTGACGGGCCACGCATCTACCCTTCAGGTGCCTACATTTCTCAGACTTCCGGACATGGCGACTTTCGCGGGCCCAACGAAATTCCGGCTCAAAGCGGTGGCGAACTGACTTACCTCGAACGAGTCGGAGTGACGCTAATCGCTGATGGAAAGCCGGAGGTCATTAAACGCACGCGAGAGGTGCTCCGGATGGGTTCCACGCAGATCAAGGTCATGGCGGGCGGCGGTGTCTCGTCCAACTACGATCCACTCGATGTGACTCAATATACGCTTGAGGAAATGAAGGCGATCGTCGAGGTCGCAAAGACCTGGAACACGTATGTCACCGTTCACGCCTTCACGGATGACGCGCTTCGCCAAGCGGTCGAAGCAGGTGTTCAGTGCGTCGAACACGGACATTTGATGAGCGAAGAGACGATGAAGCTGCTCGCGGAAAAAGATGTTTGGTTAAGCATGCAACCTATCCTCGATGACGAGGAAGCCATTCCGTTCGCCGAAGGATCTGCCAACCAAGTCAAATTCCTTCAAGTCGCCAACGGGACAGACATTGTTTTGCGTATGGCTCGCATCCATAAAGTCAAACTGGCATGGGGCACCGACACGCTTTTCGATCCGGGACTCTGTGAAAAACAAGGCAAACAACTGGCAAAAATGGTTCGCTGGTTCGAAATGCACGAGGTCTTGAAAATGGCAACCCATGACAATGCGCGACTCTTGAAGCTCTGTGGCCCGCGCGATCCATACCCTGGGAAACTCGGGGTCGTTGCCGAAGGCGCGTTGGCCGATTTGATTCTTGTCGGTGGTAATCCGCTGGAAGATATCTCATTGATTGAATCTCCGCATGAGAACTTTCTCGTGATCATGAAAGACGGAAAAGTCTATAAGAACATGACTAACAGCGTTGAATCAAAGAACCAGAATCAACAGTGACGGCGGCAAAGACGGTTACGCGTCGCAGTTTTGGAAATGAACAAGACGGTATTGATGATGAATCAGAGAGGGCCGGCATCGAATCGAGCAGTCGTGGAATTGCCAAGTCGCAAGGTGTGCCGACGACAACCTACCAACGTTCACACACAAGGGATTCGCGCCACCGGTTGTCAATTCCAAGGCGATGATTGATCGGATTAACGCGGTGTTTGAGTCGACAGACTTAGAAAGCAAAGTAGTCTACGGTCAAACGCTACCCGGATCGGATGATGCGTTTTGCGTTGATTGATGATTTGGAGAAGAAATGCGAGGGAGCCTGCGTGTTTCTTGGAACGGCCGCCCCGGAGTTGTGCGAACAAGCGAGGGAAAGCCAACCTATAAAGCTTGATGAAGATAAGGAAAGCGTCGACAAAAAGCCGCAGGCCCGGATCGACGACTCCTAGTGGCCCTTCTTGGAAGGATTGACGATCTCTCCTGAACGCCAACAGTTCCGCATTCGTTGAGGTTTTACGCACTAGCATTTACTATCGCGTGAATTACTTTGCTCGCGCATATTCGCCTGGCTGTTGCTGGTGGAATTCCAATCCCCCAACATGTCTGTGCCAAAGGCCAAGTTCACTTCGACATTCTTCGCTGAGGGAAAGCCTCGGTAGCATTCGCTATCCCGTCGTTTCACGGTTGGTGTGTCGGCCTAAATGTCGCGGCCTTCACCGGCACGGGCGTCGAGCAGCAGGATTCTCGGTTGGTTCGCGTTGACTTGGCCTCGCAGGGAAGAAAACGTAATCCTCTCGTCCCTCCACAACGATTGCAGCTCAATCGCATCAAGTCGCGGCGGCGGTGCGGCGAAGTTAGGAAGGATGCGTCCGGCTAGCAAGTCGAAAGAATCGAAGGGCTTATCCACCAAACAGTGGACGAAAAATTAAGTGTAATAAACGCCAAAAACAAATTTGCCCTGCGAGCAGTTTTACCCGGACGCTTTATCGATGGTTTTTAGAGATTGTTGAATCTGGTCGCGTACCTGTTGCGGATAGCCTTAGGCAAAAGCAAGAAACCGCGGCCGCGAGCCGATCTCGTTATCTGCAACCGCTTTAGGCCCTCCGTACGGTCGCTCAATTTTGGCCGCCGAGGGACTTTGCCCCGAATTTGTAGTTAAAGGATCTTCATGTTGAAGTTTTTATTGGTTGCGACGTTGTTTCTCTGCGGAATGCTTACGGGCACCGTTCACGGTCAAAACTACCCCCAGTTCCGCGGCGAAAATTCGGATGCCGTGTCCTCTCAGCCACTGCCAACTGTTTGGGCTGACACTGAAAATTCTCAGACAAACATCCGCTGGAAAATCGACATTCCGGGGGAAGGTTGGTCCCAACCGATCGTGTGGGAAAACCGGCTCTATCTTACCGCTGCCGTTCCGCTTAACGAAGCGGATAGCATCAAAGTTGGTCCCGAAGCTCACTCTGGTGGGTACGGTCGCAATCGTGACGACCTCGTGAACGTGGCCTACAAGTACCAAGTCTTTTGCTTCGATATTGAAACGGGTTCGAAAATTTGGGAACGATCGGTCAAAGAAGGTAAGCCACCCATTCCGCGTCACAGCACGAACACCTACGCGACCGAGACGCCGATCACCGATGGCCAGCGAATTTACGCATACTTCGGCATGAACGGCGTCCACTGCCTGGATATGGACGGCAACATCGTTTGGCAAAAAGACCTTGGTGCGTACAAAATGCAAGCGGGTTGGGGCACGTCGAGCTCGCCGGCGTTGCTCGACGATCGCTTGTTCGTTCAAGTCGACAACGAGGAGCAGTCGTTCCTGACGGCTCTGAGTACACAGACCGGTGAGGAACTGTGGCGCGTCGATCGCGATGAAGCTTCTCAGTACAGCAGCCCTTTCGTTTGGAAAAATTCACTTCGCAACGAACTGATTCTTGGCGGCATGGTCTACCGTTCTTACGATCCGGCAACCGGTGGCCTGTTGTGGCAACTGGACATGAACAAGGGGCGTAGTTCGGCAACGCCTATTGCGATCGATGATCGGCTGTATGTCGGCAACGAATTTCGAAATCGAGGCGGCTCGGATGATGGCGGAGGACAGTTGTTTCGGGTCAAGCCGGGTGGGGCAGGTGACATCACGCCGGCGGCAGGGGCGAAGTCCGGGGAGTTTGTTGAATGGAGAATAAGCGATTCTGGCATTCAAATGGCTTCGCCAACTAAACTGACCGGCAACCTCTATTTCTTTGAACGTCGCCGCGGTATCGTGCATTGCGTTGATGCGGAAACGGGGGAGATCGAGTATCAGAGTCGCGTCCGCGGTGCCGGCGCCTTCTGGTCGTCGCCGTGGTCCGACGGTAAGCACTTATTCGCGATGGATTCGACCGGCAACACGCACGTGATTGCAGCTGGTGACGAATTTAAAGTTGTCCGAGTCAACAAGTTGAATCAGCTGGCTTGGGGAACGCCGGCGACATCCAGCGGACGCATTTTTCTTCGAACCGCGAAAAATCTATACTGCATTGCGGATCCCAATTAGATCGCCGGCCAAGAACCTAAAATATCGATCGAGGTCATTATGAGGATGAACCCAATGACAAAGTTTACGGTGATGTATATGGTTTTGACACTTTGTTTGCCGTTTACTTGCTGCACGCCGATGCTGGTTTCTCAGCAGACGACATGGAACCAGTGGCGGGGACCTCAACGTGATGGTTTCTGGCCCGGCGAGTTGCCCGACGACTTTTCGAGTCTGAAATTGGCTTGGGAAAAGCCGCTCCAGCCATCGTACAGCGGGCCGATCACTGATGGCAAAGTCGTCTACACGACCGAAACGGTGGACGAATCTTCCGAACGTGTCACGGCCTACGATTTGCAGAGCGGAAAAGTGAAGTGGACTACCGATTGGGAGGGTGCGATCAAGGTGCCAGGCTACGCGAGGCCAAACGGTTCATGGATCAAGTCGACACCCGCGCTGATGGAAGATTCACTGGTAATCCTCGGAATGCGCGACGAAGTCGTTTGCTTGGATCAGGCGACCGGTGCGATTCGCTGGAAAGCCGACCTTGCCGAACGATTTAGTGCTCGCCGTCCACCTTTTGGGGGCGTATGCTCGCCGTTGATCGACGATGGCTCGGTTTATGTCATGGCCGGAGGAGCCACCGTCAAACTATCGCTGAAAGATGGCAGCACGATCTGGAAAACGCTCGCCGATGAGGGTGAGGATGACGACGCATGCAGCAGCCCGGTGATTGAAACCATTGCAGCCAAGCGGCAACTGGTGGTGCAGACCCGAACCCGACTGTGCGGCGTTGATCTGAGCGACGGATCGGTTCTTTGGTCCCAAGCCATCGAAGCCTATCGGAACATGAATATTCTGACGCCGATGGTTATCGGAGACCGAGTTTACACCGCAGCCCAGCGTGGGCGTTCGCATTGCTTTGAAATCAGCGCAACTGACGGGAAGCTATCGTCAAAAGAAGTTTGGAAGCAGAGGACTCAGGCCTACATGTCTTCACCGGTAGCCGATGAAGAAACCATTTTCGTGCACGCCAGCAGTGAACGGCTGACAGCGCTCGACGTCGGCACTGGTGAGATTCTTTGGACCAGCAAGCCGATGGGTAAATATCAAAGTCTGGTTCGAAATGAGAAAACAATTTTGATTTTAAATAGTGAAGGCGAGCTATTCGCAGTCGAGCCCAAACGAGACGCTTTGTCGATTGTCGACAAGCGAAAACTGGCGGACGATTCATGGGCCTATCTAGGGGTCTTCGAAGGAGGGATCCTTGTTCGCGATTTGAATGCGCTCAAGGTTTATAAATACTAATCACGAAGCACGCGAAATAAGCTCGGCCATCTTTTGGTCGAGCTAGGCAACGCGACGTGCCGCGGTCGATGGCGTTCTTTTGATGCGGGTCTCGGGGTAAATTCCATCCAATGAAGCATTTGATTTATGCTGCATTGCTCGCGTTACTTTCCGAGCCCACGTTTAACGATTTCAATGAGCCGCAGTAGCGTGGCACCGCAGGGAATTGCGGAACCGCCTCCATCGAAGTGGCACCCGAATTGGATCCGAATACCATCGCCCAGCGGCGAACTGAACTACCTCGGCAAAAAAGGACCATGCTATTCAGCAAACAAACAAAGGCTTCAGGAGCCCTAACTTGTTCCACCTATCGTTTGCCTGTCCCTGGATCTTCACAGGACTGAGTGCTTGAAAAATCGTGATCAAAAGACTCAAGGACGTGCCTCGCGCAGGGAATACTGACGGTATTGCCGATCAGCTTCCAAAGTTGCAGAACAGAAAGGTCCGAAGGCAATTGGAACGTGCGAGGAAACCCCAGCAGGCGACATTGTTCTGTTGGGCTGAACCGCCGAAAACCATGGTCGATCTCAAGGTAAGATCCACTTCGAACAATGCTCTTCCCGTACGCGGAAGTGAAACATCGGGAAAGGTCGGATTCGGGACTCACGACGTTAATCGCGTCGGCATAGTCCGCAATTTGTTTTGGATCGACGAACAAACTTTCCTGCCAACGCGCCAACTCACTTTCGCTGTCCAAAAAATCTGCCACCACTTTTCGCGCAGCCGCCGCCGGTGGTGGTTTCAAGTTAGGTTGGTTTGCTTGTGAAGCTGCGAGGAAAAAACGGGGTCGCAGATTGGGCAATCCAAAGTCACTTGAGGAGATTTCCGTCGATGAAAAAGCATATCCGGCGCGGTCGAGTGATTCGGCTAAGTGATCGTAAGTTCTTGAATTCTCAAAACCGATTACGTTTTCAAGAACGACATGGGTGGGTCGAATCTTTTCGATTGCCGAAATCAGACGTAGCAATGGCTTCGTTCGGTCATCCTCAATATCTTTCTGGAGTCCACGACGCGTGAATGGCTGGCAAGGAGGCGACATCCACCAAAGGCAGGCATCGAAACCAGACAGCAGAGAATCGGAAAGAGATGTTATTTCTTGTACTTGGGATGGGCTGTTGAAATTGGCGCGATAGACCTGCATGGCCGATCGATTGATATCAAAAGCACCTGCAATTTCCGCTGTATTTCCGGCCGCCACCGCAACCGCACCGATTCCGCTGAATAATTCGAGAATTCGCATCGAGCTTACTCCGCTAACGCAATTCATCATTTCTCGGGTATGACTGATGGCAGTATCGTGAAAGGCACGAAGTGTATGGACGAAAAAAGGACATAGACGAGTCTCCTTCAGCGACTCGCAAGCCATGTTAAAAGCCACCGCGGAGAGTCGACCTCTTTGGCCTCTTCATTGCGAATGCGGTGCTCTGCCAATTATAGCTACAGCGGCAATGGAATTATCGTATCAGACAAAACAACGGGCTCCAGGAGCCGTCAATGGAATGTGAAGGAATTTTGCCCTTTGACTTTCCTATGTATGGTGCGCAAAGCAAAGAATCGGCAGCAATCAAACGAAAATTAAAATGCATCAAGAACAAAACCCTGTAAACCGAAAACCAAGTCTGACCCCAGCGAAGTCCCACTACCTTTTCGAGATCGACACAAATTCAGCGTGCTAAACGGATATACTTTCAAACTGATTGAACCAGCTGCCCGGGATAGCGTACGGGCTTTCAATTGAAGTAGCCATCGTTTGCATTTTCAGTTTCAACAGTTCTTCTGAGAGGTCTTTTCATGCGAAGCACTCGAGACTCTCGTGTTCACTTCATACTGGTCTTGATTATCTTGCTGTATCCTCAAATCGGCAACGGTCAGCAATCGAATAATCAGCGGAAGCTTCATTACCAGTCAGGCTATTTTGCGACCCCGATTGAAATTCCCGGAGGCGTATATCATCGAAAAATTGACTCGTTCGAGTTCGTAGTTGACGCTTGGGACCGTAAAGAGGGCGGACGAGGATTGTTGGTCGTAACTGACGGTCCGATGAAATTCAACGAATTCGGCGACGCCACTCCGCTTGACGGAGCGAGCATCCAAGAACACCCCGTTTCATTGGTCGATGTTACGCCAAAAGTCTCCGACGAGAGTCGGGCAAACCCCCTCATCAATCGCCGGATCTTTAAACTCGATTTTGACGAAGCTTTTTGCGACCGAGACCTGTTTTTGAACGTCCCGAAAGATCGAAACAACCCGATACGATTGTTGATTTGCAATGTCGGGAAACCGAAGTCATTTAAGCAAGTCGGGCCAAGCATTGAGTCCATGTTTCGGCTGACTCAGATAAAAAAGCAAAGTGACGCCCCCGAAGATGAACCAACCCGGAACATTGTTTCATTTTCCACTTCGACGGTAAAACTGGGGGGGCGATTTGTTCCGGGTCTTGAAATAAGGGCGAACCTCGGTGGCACAGGATCCATCCTACTTGATAAAAATAGACACGGCATCCACGATTTCGGTGACGGCGGTTTTCAAACCCATTTGGGGTTTTTTCCGATTTCGACGCGTTTCATTGAGAATAGTATTTCCGACCCAAAAAAAATGGGAAGGCGTTTGTTTGAACTTACGGGCCAGCATCGGCCGCTTCCGAAATTGACCGAAGCTTGGGAGACAGTCGAGATTGAATATTCAATCGTGGTTGCTGCAAAAAGCTCCGGCGATCATCGGCTCGTCGTTAAACGCGATGGCAAAATCTCGAATGTTATTTCATTGCAAGATACAGGATGGCGTCGGTACGTACACGATTTAGAACGAATCGAGAACGAACGGACTAAAAGTGCGTTGCGAAAATTGCGGCGATTATATGGTAACGAGTGTTACGTTGGCGTCGTTGGCGGCGATATTCGGCTTCTGCGTTTGGGTCCGAAATTTTCCGACGAAGCGATCAAAGATGCGGCGGAACTTAGTGAGCTGACTGAATTAATACTGATTGAAGGCGGGCCCGAATTTATTGGCACTAGCTTTGAGGAACTCGGCAAGCTGAAAAAACTTGAGTCTCTCACGATACGCAATTCACTCGCGTCGGACCGACTCCTCGAAGTTGTCGGCGATCTACCTCGTTTGCGTGAGCTGTCTATTGTTCCAGCTCTAGGATCTTCCATTTCGGATCAGGGAGTCGCTAGTCTTGCAAATTCCGTAAACCTCGAACGTCTGATTTTGCATGGGAGCCGTCTTACCAACAAATGTCTGGTTAGCCTGGAAAACCTGAACCAGTTGAAAGTCCTTAAACTAACAGCAACCGAAGTAACCGTCGCAAAAGTTGCCGGCTGGCGACAGAAGAATCCCGCCTGTCGGATCTCAATTGTGAACTACAAGGAGCCTCAAACACGAAATATACAAATTTCGTCGGATGTTCCGCTGCTTTTGCATACCGGGATGCGCGTCGACATATCCGGTGAATTAACCCAATCCGACTACGAATCCTTAGCCAGACTCAAAACCATTGAAAAAATATCGCTGCCGAAATCGGCGAATCTTGACAACCTGAAAGCGGTCCTTGCTGTCGATTCGTTGCGTTCGATAATGTTTGAGCGAAACGACAATGTGACGAACGAGTTCATCAAGGAAATTTCCCTACTAAGAAATGAACTTAGCGAATTGCACTTGGCGAGCTGTAAAAACGTTGATCGTGGGTGTGTCCAATATCTTAAATCAATGTCAAAACTTGAACGGCTTTCGATAGGCAGCCCAAAGTTTGATCAACAAACGCTGCGTGAACTAATGAAGGCAATTCCAAACTGCAAGATTCAATATCATTAATTTAACTGAATGAAACCACGGCCATCGCAATCGACGGCCAGGTTAAACGAGAGACCTGCGACATGCGCTCTTACTAAATCTCTTTTTCATCGGCCGTAGGACGGGAAAGGGTGGGTTTCAGCACACGGTCAAAGAACTCGCTTTGAGTGGTTCCCGCTCCGCGCCCCAGTCCATGGCCACCATTTGGCCAGAACCGGCTTTCGTAAGGCTTGCCGGCTTTGTCCAATGCGTCAATCAACTGGAAGGCGTTGTTGGGATGAACGTTGTCATCCAGCATGCCATGCATGATCAGTAGCTTGCCTTTAAAATCTTTGACGTAGGTCATCGCTGCACCGGTGTCGTAACCCTTTTTGTTGAGTTGCGGTGTGCTCATGTATCGCTCGGTGTAAATGGTGTCGTAGTTTCGCCAGTCGGTTGGGCCAGCTCGATCGACTGCGGCGGTGTACACGTCTGGGTGTTTGAAGATCCCAAGTGCAGCCATGAATCCGCCATACGAATGGCCGACAATTCCAACTCGATCTCCATCGACGTAAGGTCGTTTTCGAAGCATGCGAATTGCGTCAGCGTGGTCTTGAATATCGACATCGCCGAGCCGCAAATAGGCCGCTCCGAGAAACGCTTTTCCTCTCCCACCGGTTCCACGATTGTTGACCTTGGTAACCAAGTATCCCTTTTCGCATTCTGATCTTGGGCGGCTAACGTAGCTCGCGTTGATTTCTTTGGATCCCGGACCTCCGTAAAGAGAATTGATGATCGGGTACGACTTGGATTCGTCGAAGTCTTGGGGTTTGTAAAGTATGCCGTAGATATCGAATTTATCATCGTCAGACCTGAACGTGAACATTTCTGCAAGGTTTGCTGCCGATTCGGGATCGGACTTGGCAAGATCGGTCACGAACGTGCCGTCGGTGCTATACAAAGCGGTGGAAGGAGGAAGATTGACTTCTTCATATTGCGCGATCAGCCATTTTCGATCGTGCGAAAGTTGAAAGTTCGAATGATGATGCTCCAACGTCGTCACGCGTCGTTGGTTTTTCCCATCCAGGTCAACTAGGTGGTACTGCATGAAGTACGGATTCTTGGATGAGCTGTTGGCAACAAAGCTCATCAGATGGTCGTCTTCAAGGACATCGAAGGTGTTGATCTGGAAATCGCCTTGCGTGACGGTTTCATATTTCTCGCCGGTGAGATCGCGGACTTCGTAGTGCGTGAATCCTGTTTTGTCTGTCGGCCAAAGGAATCGTTTCTTGCCTTTTAGAAAAGTCATCGTTGGCGAATTTGTTTGCCAGGTCTGCTGTTTCTCTTCGACGATCGTTTTGCATTTGCCTGATTCGAGGTCAATCGACAGGACTTTGAGATGTTGCTGTAGACGATCGGTCCAATTGACAAGCATCGCGTCACCGAGCGGCGAAAGCCGAATTCCATAGATGTATTCTTCGCCAGATCCGCCGACATCGACGCGGGTTGTTTCTTTGGTTTCGAGATCGTAGATGAAGAGCTCTGCGATTGGATTGTTAGCGCCGGCTTTGGCGTAGTATTCAGGGTAGAGCTTCGTGTTGATTTCTGACCACCCGCGGATCAGGTAGAACTGGTCGACTTTTGTGTCGTCAAATTTGTAGTAGACGATTTTCTTTGAATCAGCCGACCACCACATCGCTTTATTTTGGTCCAGCTCTTCGCCGTAAACCCAACTCGCGGTTCCGTAATGAATATTTTCGTCACCGTCGGTGGTGACTTTGACGATCTCTTTGGACTCTTTATTTTCGAGGATCAGATTCCAATCCTTGTATTGGGCTTGCCATTTTTCATCTGGTGAGTCGACTTTGGTGTATTGTCTTCCACGTGAAGGGCGACCAATATATTTCCCCGTGTTGCCTAGCTCAGGACGCGGTCGGCGACTGCGAGATGCGGGAGAGCGTGGCCTTTCGTCATCGTCTTTCTTGGCTTCGACTTCGACTTCTGTTTTGTCTTTGGTTTCAAACTCAAATTTGAAACGTCTGCCCTGATTGGTGAATTCAACGGATTTGCCGTCTTCATTCCAAACGACTTTGGAGACGACGCCGGGACTCTTGGGTTGGCGAGCACTTTGAGCTGTCGTGGCGGAAGTGCCAATCCAATAGACAGCAGACAATACGAATAGTTTGACGATGAATTGTCGGAATATGGAAGCAGGCACGATCGTTCCTTTTGGATTTCTAATTTGATTTTCAAATTGTAATCGAAATGGAGTGTGGATTTGGAGTGCGGCCGCCACGACTCAATGAATTTTGGTCAAGAAAAAGCGTCAGGGAATTCCGATGAACAAACAGGGTTCGAGGATCGAATGGCACGATTTGTCTGCCCTCTTTTATTTGTCAATTGCCGAGTTTCGCCGTCATCACTGCAACGAGGATGAGCATCCACCGACGATGGCTCTATCGATTAATAAAAAGTCCGAGATAGCGTAGCTCGAAAACCCGTCGACTCTGAGCCATGGCACAGACAAAACTTCCAGATCCTTGGCGATCTAGCACTTCTCCAGCCGGTGCTGCAAATCTTTCAAGATATTCTCTAACACAGGCAAGTCAGACTCGGGCCGTTGGGGCGAATTGGGATGCGTTCGATTGGTCGTGATCTGGCCGCGAAGATGTAGAAACATCGCTGCCGAGTGCTTGTAAGAGGGTACATTTGGCCTGAATGCGAACGTGCCCAAGTACTGCAACAGATCATTCAGTTCATAGAACTCTGGATCGCCTACCTCCCACATGGCATCTCGCTTCGCGAATGCTTCAGGCGCGAACGTGCTAAGGCCCAAGAGGTAGTCACTGCCGTACATCACCATATCGATCGCCAAATCGTTGCCGGTACAAACTTGAAAATCTGGGCGCTGTCGATTTCGCAAGTCCAGACGTTGCCACTCCAGCATTCGATTCAGCGACGAGTGTTTCGCCCCGACACAGGACTTGATTTCCATTAACTGTGAATAAATTTCCAGCGAGTAGACTTTTCCGAAAGGTGCAAAGACTTGCCCCAATTCAAAAGCATAAAACGCATCGCTTGAAGCGCCCAACGTTTGATAGGCTTGAACAATCTGCTCGTCGGCATTGGAGACCAACCCGTGCGACTGAACAACAACGGGGATGCCGTCGAAAGATTGAATCTGATCCATGCTACGGCGATAGCCATCGATGTCCAACGGCGCTCCTGCGGCGTCCTTCACAAAGGCGCCCGCGACGTACTTTCGACCTGCCGATAGCAATTGCGTTCGTCGCAGCACTTCAGCCCGGGTTGCTTCGTCGACCAAGTGACCGTACCCGGTATCCATGTTCACGGCCGGAGCCAGTCCAGCATCCAGAGTACGTTGGACGTGTGCATCGAACGACGGCCAGTCAACCGAATCGTCGCCAAGCAACGGCAAGAGGATCGCTGAAATGCCGTGAATCTTGCGACGCGGTCTGACTAAAGAGAGAGGATCAATCGCTTCCATCGATATCGCGTGCCTTTTTGAACGAGTTAAACTGGTTTCGTCGATTCATAGCGTACTTGATTGGACCAAGATTGTCTTTCAGAATCGTGCCAGCGGCCACCGCGCAGCAATTCCAATTGGAAAGCAGCTCCGCTATCGTATTAAGTTCTTCGACGGAATCGCGACGCTGAAATTACCGGAGGGAAGCTTCAAGCGTTTGCGAACGAGACGTTGCCTGATTTGGTCTTTCTAAAACAACAAACTGGAAACCGTTTTCATGAAGTTCGCCATCTGCAACGAGACCTACCAAGGGCTTAGCCATACCCAGATTTGCGAAAGCGCTGCCGCGACAGGTTACGACGGTCTTGAAATCGCTCCATTCACCCTCAAGGAAGACCCACGTGATTTGACGATTTCCGAAGCATCGGAAATCGGCCGCGTCGCCCAAGAAAACGGGCTCGAAATCGTGGGCCTTCACTGGTTGCTGGTCAAGCCGGAAGGCTTTCACTTGACCACGCCGGACGAATCGGTCCGCCAAAGGACCTTGGATTTTGGAAAGCATCTCGCTGATCTCTGCGCCGCGATGACGGGCGACGTCATGGTTTGGGGCAGTCCCAAGCAACGCAACCTTGAAGAAGGAGAAGCCTATGACGATGCTGCCAAGCGTGCCGCCGATCTTCTTCGTTCGCTTGGTGAGCACTGCGAAACGCAAAACGTATCAGTTGCAATCGAGCCGCTGGGCAGTAACGAAACGAACTTCCTAACCTCGGCATCGGAGACCATCGAGTTTCTAAAGCAGATCAACCATGCAAACATCCAATTGCATCTGGATGTCAAAGCGATGTTTGCTGAAGGAAGTTCCATCCCGGAAATCATTTCAGCCAGCCGCGAGTATACGATTCACTTTCACGCCAACGACCCGAACCTCCAGGGCCCTGGCATGGGTGATTTGAACTTTCAACCAATCGCTGATGCACTTATTGAAACTGGTTACGACAAATGGGTTTCGGTTGAAGTCTTTGACTACTCTCCCGGCGCAGAAACAATCGCCAAGCAAAGCCTTCAAAACCTGAAGACCTATTTTGCAAAGGTTTTCAGGTCCTGAGAAATTCGTTTTCTGCCACTCGATTTTTCGGAGTCCAGTTTTGGCGTCGATTGGGGCGACCGATTCAAGGAATTTTCGGATGGTGTGATTAATTGCACCGGGAAAAATCCCGACAGGTTTCCACGGATGATGCCGATGTCTGTCGCATCAACACGCCGATCACGATCAATATCGTACTGATTCAAGACATCGACGGGGAAAAACCCGGAAAGGTTAATTCGAACGACTCCAATATCATCCGCGTCAACTCTCGCATCGTCGACCGATGTCCCGCACTCGCCGATGATGCTGCCGAAGTAAAAAACGTTGTCTTCGGCCAAGCCCGTTCTGTCGTTGGCCAGAACTTTGATTTCCAGCCATTGATTCGCCACAACTCCATCGTCCCAAATGAGCGTCACGCGATCTGAATCGTTTGCGCCAGCTTTGGATGCAACGGAAATCGACAGCGGTGCCGGAGCATCCTGCCAGGTATTGGGAAAATCATCGTTTCCGACGCGGAAACTGAAGTCATTTCCATCAAGGTTCGAAGTGGCTCCTTCGAGGTCAATGATCACTCCATTGATGCCGTGGACGTAGCTGATGTAGTTTGAGAAAGAGGCCGTCTCACCAAATAACAATGGAGACTTGTCCGTTGCCATCGCAGCTCCATCTTCCGGTGCAGGCGCTGGATTGTCGCCGTCGAAAGCAGAGCCATTGTAGAACATGTGCCGGCCAACCATCTTGGTCTCAACCGTTTTGCCGACGAAATTCGACCAGTCGCTAACAATGCTTTTGACGAACACACCGGAGGCAGTCAGATTATCGTTTAGCAACGCGGTAACGCCCAGATTAGCAGCAACAACCGCGGAACCTTCGTCCTTGTCGCAAACGGACCAGTTGGCGTGACACAAATCATGCGTTCGACAAAATTCCATCCACGTGTTGACCGAACTGGTAGCCACATCTCCATTACCGTCCGCGTTCACCGTTCCCCACTCGGTGACAAAGAGAGCGACACCATTGTTCAGCGCCGTGATTGCCCGGTTTCGCAAGGCCTGCCCATGCGTCCCGGCGTAGAAATGCAGCGTGTAGGCAACGTTGGAATCGCTGATCGGATCATTCGAGGCGACATCAACATTCTGTGAATAGAACGGCGTACCTACAACGATCAGATTGTCGGGATCATTGACTCGAATCGCAGCGATGACGGTTTCGGCATAGGTCTTGATCGTTGCCCAACTTTGATTGATTGGTTCGTTGTAGACTTCGTAAATGATGTGATCGTTGTCGCCGTAGAGACTGGAGATCTCGTCAAAAAACACGACTGCTTCGTCAACCGTCAGCTCAGCAGCGTGGCTGTGATAGTCGACGATCACGTAGATGTCGTTAGCGATCGCGGCGTCGATCACGGTTTTGATTTTATTCATTTCTCTAGTTGCGAACTGTCCGTTATTGAAGGTATAGCCACCGAAATCTTCGACTCCCATTGATGCACGTACGATTGAAGCGTTCCAGTCGCTGGCAAGCTTATCGACTGTTTCGGCAACATAGAACTTGGCACCTTCAGAGAAGTTACTCCAGAACATTGAGTTCCCGGCAAGACAGGCAGGGTCGCCGAACTGATTCACGACTCGATTGCCGGCAACTTGAAGGCGACCGTTCTTCGAGACGATATAGCTCTCAGCTGGTCCGCCGCCGATCGGTGGATCGGAAGTGATAACACTAACACGTCGAACAATGACATCGAGCCGATCCGTAGAACCAAATTGGCTTTGCAGCCCCAGTTCAATCAGCCCATAGTTGATCACTCCATCATCCTCATCGGCTGAGGACTCGAATTCGTCCAGATTGAAGAATGAGTTGTCGGGGCTGATCGTGACGGTTTGAAACTCGCTTGATGAAAGTCCTGAAAGATCGACTTGGTATTGATAGACTTCTGCGATGTTGAGCGAATCGGACCCAAGACCATCGTAGTCCGTCATGTTGATCACACAAGAAGTGGCGACATTGTTTGCTCCCAGTTCGATTTCGATTTCGAGAGTCGCATCGAAGTTGGAGAAGTTGACTTGTGCGACCGCAACTTCGAGGCCGCCAAAGTCCGACACATCGATTGCAATATCGCCAGAGGAAACATCAACTGCTCCGGTGTCACCGAAGGCGCCAAAAGTAAAAAACGAACTGTTCCCGTTGAGTTCGGCAACGGTGGTCTGGGCGAGCCCTTCTGCCAACGGAGAGCTAAACAGCAGAATCGCAACGACCAATTTGGCAAAGAGTTTCACGGCATATGTCTCGGGTGGGAAGGAAACAAGCGGAAGGCAAACCCTCCCGTATTGTGGTGCCTCCATCCTATCTGACAAACTTTCGCTACGTATGCCAAACACCAATCGCCAGCCGAATTCGAGTGCAAACTCCAGTGGTCATCCCACGAGCATGACGATTCGTGAAAATCCGATATCGCATTAAGTTCTTCGACGAATCGCGACGTCCTGACACTGAGCCAACGGCAACGGAAATCTTGCAAAACTTTCAACGCAATTTCGCCAGCGTCAGGCAATAGCCGGATCACCTATTTCACGGGCAACCACTGCACACCATCGATGATCACGTGACCGTCAGTCTTTTCATTGCGAATAGTAATTTTCCCTCGACCTTCAAATCGATAGGCGCCAATCGAGATCCATTGGTCTTTAATGGAGGGTTTTTTTCGTTGATCCACCACCTCTGTTGATTCGCCGTCCGCATGAGAAACAACGACAGGCACATTGCTCGCCCGATTCCCGTTTGGCGTATAGCTGATTCTCACTTCGTATCGCCCTGAACTGGGAAGCTTTGAATCAAAGACGGCTTCTGATTTTCCGTCTCCGACAGACCGATCATGCTGATAGCCAACGCCAAGGTAGTTGTCGCAAACATTGCTTGACGCCCAGGCTCCTTTGAGTGTCGCCTGAGAGTCATCGAGCACGATGCCATTTAACGTGTCGATCGCAGTTCCACTTTTGCCTAACCCAGCGATGAACTTCAGAACTTGGCCATCTTCTTCGAGCCGAGCTTTAAGTTTGGCGTACTCGATATCCTGTACCGCCAAACTCTCGTCGATTGCCATGCAGGCAGCCGTCGCAGCGCTCTGTCCGAGAATCATGAAGACCGGCTCCATACGTATCGACCCGAATGCAATGTGAGAACTGGAAACACAAACGGGCACAACGAGATTTTCACATTCGGTTTTCTTAGGCGTCAGCGAGCCATACGCAATTTCATAGGGCGAACATTTCACACCGATGTCACCTTCATTTTGAACGTAGCCATCTGGCGTAACGTAGCGTTGAACGTTGTGAGAATCGATCGTGTAGCTGCCCATCCCAACAGATTTTGGAGTCGGACGACGTTTGAGCAGTTCGTTTTCTGTCATCACAAAATCGCCCAGCATTCGTCGGGCTTCGCGGATATAAAGTTGATGAGACCAATTTCCGTTGTCGATGAACTCATCCCTAGGCAGTCCCCACGTTCTCATTTCCTCCTGGATCTCTGCAGGGACCCGCGGATCATTGGCGATGAAGTACAGCCAGCCTTTTTGATAGTCTTCATGAGCTTTAACGATTTGACGACGTTCCTCGTAAGTACCATCGGGGTATTCGTAGTTCATGCCAATATAGTCCGTGCTCATCGGGCCATGATTGTTGGTGTCCGTTTTATGGTTGGGGATTGGGTCGAACTTTGAAAACACATCTCGCCAACCCGCCTCAAAAATTCGCGCAAGAAGTTCGTATTGAGCCGGATCGTAATCGGCAGGCTTGGGAAACGGAATTCGGTTGTCCGGATCATTGGTCAGGCACATACGAAAACAATAAGCTTGCACGCGATCGTCGCCGCTGTGCCGGTCACCAGGAGGTTCGGAACTCACGCCAGGAATGGCTCCGCTCGATCGATCCCCAGCAACGACAAATGGGTCGATTCTGTTTTTTTTTGGAATCGCATCGAAGTGATGTCGATGGTGCAGGACTCCGGTTTGTACTCCGTTCCAGAGTTCATCGTACGTGAACTGGCTTTCGCGACCAACGTGGTAGGAAACTCCAGACGCAGCAAGCAGGTCGCCCTCGTAGGTCGCATCGATGAACATCGAACCGCGAAACGATTTGCCGCTCAGCATCGAAATGGATTTGATACGTGCGTCCACTTTGGTAACACCCTCTGTTCGATTCAGCCATTCGTTTCTGTAAACGGGGATTTCGAATTCCGAGATATAGTCATTGAATACTTTTTCTGCGACGTGAGGTTCGAAAATCCACATCGTGCGATTCGCACCATCAATCGCAGAAGTCCCTTGACCTCGTCCGCCGTAATCCCCTTGCAGCTGAAACTTCCATGTTGTCGGTCTCTGGTATTCTTTCCAGACACGATGATAAAAGTCCCGTGATAGGCCGCCGATGACTGCCTTGTTACCCGTATCGGTCCACCCAAGTCCGCCGCTTGAAAGACCACCAAGGTGCTTGTCTGGGCAAACGATGATTGCCGTCTTGCCCATTTTCTTTGCCTGGACAGCAGCAATGACACCAGCGGAGGTACCACCATAGACAATGACATCGGCCGATTCTTGGGCCATGACTTGTTGGCAGCTCAGGGCAAGCAGCACCGAAATCGAAATGGCAAACATCTTCATTGGTATGAACTCATAGAACCAAGGACTATCGGGCAAACCCTTCCGTTTTAAGCTGCATCCATGTTATCGGATAAACGCCCGCAACGAACGGCAAACACGGATAGAAATCCGAATTCCAGTGCAAACTCACGCGACCAATTTTTTCACCAAGGACTGAACCTAAATGTCGACTCAATGTCTCGTTGAACTTACTTGGTTGGACTATCATCTCGACCTTCCTCGCACACCTGAAACCAGCAAGAGCACCGTTAGTGACATCGGAACCTTCCTCACCAACTAACCATTCGCCAAAAGTCGATCCTGTTCACGCCTTTCTCGTTCAAACGGGCAAAGTGCTGCATCGTTATGGAACGCCATCACATCGGCTGGAACGCGTATTGACCAAGATCGCTGCGAGCCTTGGCGTTGATGGTACTTGTCTCTACACGCCTACGGCGCTGCTCATTTCTATTATCGACGAGGCGGGCGAGGCAACCTATCTTCGACGAGTGGATTCAGGAGCCGTCGATGTCGACAAGCTAATTCAATTCGATGACACGCTTGAACGGCTCGAAGCGAAAAAGATATCAATTGATGAGGCGAGCCGCGAGTTGAAAACAATCGCGGCTTCGAATCCACCGTTTCCACAATGGCTAACGGTCATCGCATGTGCCGTTTCGTGCGGCGCTGTCGCTGTCTTCTTTCGAGGAACACTCGCCGAAGTCGTTGCTTCGGCCATACTCGGTTTGGTAGTCGCCTTACTGGAGATCTTGCCCGCAAAACTTAAATGGGACGAAGGTTTGCTGGAACCGGTTGCGGGATTCGTGGCCGCGGTGAGTGCGCTCGCAATCGCGAATTTCATCGTTCCGATCGATGACCGACTCGTAACGTTGGCAGCATTGATCGTGCTTGTCCCCGGCCTGAAACTAACGATGGCTCTGAACGAACTGGCGGTTGGACATCTATCGGCTGGAGTCGCGAGATTGGCAGGAGCCTGCGTCAACCTGTTAACCATTACGGTTGGTGTTGCGGTCGGCTGGCGAATCGCAGCTGGCTGGCGAAACATTCCTGAGCTGGGGCAATGGCAAAGCAATCCGTTGTGGCCATGGATCGCAATCCTCGTTGCTCCGATCATGTTCGCGATCATCTTCCGAGCTCGTTGGCCACAATGGCCGGCAATTCTTTTAGTGTCGATCGCCGGATTTTCAGCCAGCTTCTATGGCGGCAGCCTTTGGGGAATCGAAGTCGGTGCGGCTCTGGGCGCGCTTGCCGTGGGTTGCGGCAGTAACCTCTATGCTCGCATCCGCGATCGCCCTGCATTGATTGCGTTGACACCAGGAATTCTGATACTGGTTCCCGGTTCGCTGGGCTACCGCTCACTGACGGCATTTATTGATAACGACACGACCGCCGGAATCGACTTCGCATTTCAGATGGTCATCGTTGCCGTTTCCCTAGTTGGGGGAATCCTGATTGCGAACGCGTTGGTTCCGCCACGAAGGATCCTGTAGCACGGCAACGATCACGAAATCTTATTTCATCCCGGATTATTCACGAGGCGTGGGCGTCAAACGGGAGGCACCAGCTTGATTACGGAGGAAGTGTTCGAAGGTCGCTATTTTGACAGTTCACCTGCTAGATGAATTTATTGACTCGCAAATTTGTCATCTCTGTCGTTGAATCGTTCAAAATCGCCTACTGGACGCCCGTCGTCGTGAATAATTCCGGTTCAGACAGCGGCCGAGAAGTGATTACGGTCCAAACCGTGCTCCTTTGAACGTATTGTCGGTTAAACGCGGGAAACGGTTGCCAAAAAAGCCCATTTCCTTGCGGCACGCAGCAAGGCAAATATGGTTTAATGAAGTGCCGGACGTAATTCCATTCGTCCTCAATTGACGGACGCCATGCAAAAGTTACATCGAACCATATTTCCAACGCTCTGCTTAACATTACTCTTTGGGGCGAACCTTTGTTTTGCTCAAGAAACAGTCACGGTTGAAACAATCTCTGGCCAAACCGTTGGCGGAACCCTTCAAAGTGTCGCTGAGGATGGTTCATTGATCGGAGCAGGATTCGACGGGATCAACATCGAACAGGTTCTCTCGATTGCTACCAATCGGGAATCGAAATCTCCGCCGAGCAACACCGTTCAACTACAGCTTGTTGATGGCGGTCAGCTGTCTGTTTTGGCTCCTACGATCGATGGAGAAACCATCCGCTTTCAACCGACAGCTGCGAAACTCGATTCGATTTCGATTCAATCCGTGAGAGCCATCGTTTTTCGCGATAGCGATCTGATTCGTGAAGCCATTTCGCAGCCGGCAACTGACAAAGACACGGTGATCGTCGACCGCGGCGAATCGCTGGCTCAAGTCTCGGGTGTATTGGAGGCGCTGGACACAGACAAACTGCAACTGAACTTTAATGGTAAATCACGCCCGATCAAGAGTGAGAAAATCGCAGCGGTGGTCATCGCAGATCTCGGACTTAGCCCTCCGCAAGGAACGTTCGCGACGTTGGCTCTGACGGACGGCTCAACGATCCGAGGCGTATTGGACTTAATCGATGCGACCTCTGTTTCATTGACGTTGACGGGCAAGCAAACGATTCGCGTCGCCCGGGAGTTCCTTATACGGTTGGACATCGATTCCGACAGTATTGCTTTCCTTTCTTCGATGAATCCAATCGAAGTTCGACAACAGCCGCAGTTCACCGTCGCACGCCAATGGCGTCGCAACCTGAGCGTCGAAGGCAATCCAATACGACTGCCAGTTGCTTCTAGCGAATCAGAAGGGGCCCGGCAAATCCAAAAGTTTGACAACGGAATCGGAACGTCTTCCTTTTCACGTTTGGTTTTTGAAAACACCAAAGAGTTCAGTCGCTTTTTGGCAACCGTCGGAATCGACGCAGAAACGGCAGGGCGAGGCGACTGCATCATGCGAGTCGAAGGCGACGGAATCACGCTTTGGTCACAGCGAATCCGTGGCGGCGAACTTGCCGTCGACATTAATGTGAATATCACTGGGATCCGTCAGATCGCCTTGATCGTTGACCCAGGTGAACAGTTCGATTTGGCCGACCACGCCGATTGGGCGCGTGCTCGCTTTCTTAAGACTGAGTAATTAAATACGATCTCGGAGTGTCTGCGATGAAACTGTTTCGAAGTTCGAATTCTCTCGCGAGCCTTTTCGCTGTGCTGGTCGTTCTGGTTTGCCGTCCGCTGGGCGCTGACGAGCTCTCTGATGAACAAATGAAAGCCGTGCTGAAACTCGAACAGCAGCGTATCAATGCTATCGATCGCGTCATGGGATCCGTAATCGCGATTTATGGAAATGACCGCTCGGGCGGAGGCTCGGGCGTGATCATTCACCCTTCAGGAATCGCATTGACGAACCATCACGTCATCATGGGCGCCGGTGTCGAAGGCTGGGGCGGGATCTCAGATGGTGAGATGTACAAATGGAAATTGATCGGCACCGATCCGGGTGGCGACGTTTCGATCATCCAGATGGAAGGACGTGATTCATTTCCGTGGACGCCGCTGGGCGACTCCGATACGGTTCGTGTTGGTGATTGGGCATTGGCGATGGGAAACCCATTCATCCTCTCTGAAGATCAATCTCCAACGGTGACGCTGGGCATCGTCAGCGGCGTTAAACGCTACCAACCAGGCGCTGGCCAGAACCAACTCGAGTACGGCAATTGCATTCAAGTTGACAGCTCGATCAACCCCGGCAACTCGGGAGGACCGCTGTTCAATTTCCGGGGCGAAGTCATAGGCATTAACGGCCGAGGCAGCTTCCAGGATCGCGGGCGAGTCAATGTTGGGCTGGGCTATGCGATTTCTTCAAACCAAATTCGCAACTTCATTCCGGAGCTACTGGCAACGAAACTGGTCGAGCACGCGACGCTCGATGCAAACTTTTCCAATCGAGACGGTAAGGTCGTTTGTTCGGATCTGATTAGTGATTCTCCTGTGGCTGAGGCGGGCCTGCAGCTGGGCGACGAGCTTCTTGAATTCGAAGGTGAAGAAATCAAAACGGCTAATCAGTTCACCAACCTGATATGCACGATTCCCGAAGACTGGCCGGTCTCGCTGAAAATACGTGACAAGGAAGGCCAGGAGAAGTCAATTTGCGTGCGGGCATACGGACTTCCCTATTCGAAACCGAAAAAGAAGAGAGGCGGGAAGCCCAATAAGGACAAGACCCCTGAAGAAAAGGCAAAAGACAAACAACAGGACGCGATGATCCAATTGCTGTCGGCTCCTCCCGGTGAAATCCGACATCCGAAGATCAACCAAAAGTATGCGTCGCTCGTTTTGGATGAATGGCGAGCGAGGCACGTGACCGATGAAGCGAAATCAGGAACGTGGAACATTAGATCAAGTGTCAACCAGATCACAAAGGACGGAGAGAAACTGGTTGGCGTTCAAACCCTGATCTTGTTCCACGACGGGCGGTTTGCCGTGGAGGTTTCGGGGGACGAGCCACATCAGTTCCTCTTCGATGGTGAGGCGTTTTTTGAACGTAAAGGCAAAGACTTTGTCATCCTGACCAAGGTGGAGGCAAAAACGGTTTCCGGGTTGATGGCTGCGTTCGGTATCGCGGCACCTTTACGAGAAGCTTCATTTGCGGCTCTGGGAACAACCTCGATTGACGGCAGCGACCGAACCTCGAATGCGGTCTCTTGGCGGATGCGAGTCGACGACGAGGACGACGATCCCACTTTCGTCTGGATCAAGATCAATCGCGAGTACGGAGAATGCGAAACGGCTCAAATGCTACGCAAGATTGCATCAACTCGTGATTGCTCGAAAGAAGGCGGAGTGCTCTTTCAAGATTTCGAAATGAGCCATGGCCTGGCGATCCCGAAAACAAGGCTGCTGGTGAGGGGACTGAAAGAGAAAGTAACTCACCGAATCACGGTCGAGGCATTGGGATGGGACAAAAACGTTGACGATTCAATTTTCGACAAGCTTCCGAAGAAAGAGATCGAAAAGGCACCCGAGGAGCAAGAGACAAAAACCGACGGTGAAAAAGAATCTGCAGAGGAGCAATCATGAAAATCGGATTCTTATTGTCGATTGCGTTTTGCTTGCTGGGAACGTTGGCTTTCGCACAGGACGCTGCATCGAACAAAGAAACGAAAGAAGTGGGATTCTTCCAAGCATTGGTCGAGAAGGCTCAACCGAAAATGGTCAAAGTCTTCGGTGCTGGGGTCGGTCGCGTTGACAGCTTTGCCACCGGCATCATCGTCAGTGAAGACGGAAAAATCATCACGACTCAGGGCGTGTTCCTCGATGGACGTGAAGTTCGCGTCGTCACCAGCGATGGTGTTTCTCATCCAGCAACGATCCTAAACCGCAATCGCGTTTCGCAAATGGCACTGCTGAAGATCGAACGCGGGACGCCTGAATTTTTCGAGCTTTCCGCAGAGCCAGTCGGCCAGAAAGGTGATTTCGTGGTCGCGCTCACCAACGCGTTCAAAGTCGCCGATCACGAAGAACCACTCTCGGCAACAGCCGGAGTCATTTCTCTGCGTTCGACGATCGAAGCCTGGCTGAACAAGCGAGATCTGGCTTACGCCGGCGAGCTAGTTTTGATCGATGCGATCACCAGCAATCCAGGCGCTGGCGGCGGTGCCGTCATCATGGGCGATGGAAATCTTGTCGGCATGGTTGGCAAGATCATCAACAGCAGTGAAACGAATACTCGGCTCAATTATGCAATCCCTTCTTCGGTCCTTTTGCAATTCGTCAGCGGCGAACTGAAAGAGGCAACGCAGAAAAAAACCGTAAAGGCGGCCGGCAATGCAGAATTGGGCATCGTTTTGTTTAAGCTCGGCGGACGAAATGATCCTGCCTATATCGACCGCGTTCGACGTGGCACTCCTGCGAAGGAAGTTGGCCTCAAACCAGATGACATGATTGTTTCCATCGGTGGCGAGAAAACCGCGACGGTGAAAGACTACCAGCAGGCCGTGCTGATGTTGAAACCCGGCGAAGAAGTTTTCATCATTGTCAAACGCGGACGAGAGCTAAAACGGATCGCGATCAGGCCGACGGAGAAGAAGCAATGAGAACCGCAAACAGGTGCGCGAGCAATAACACGCAAACAACACTCGCCTACTGGGAGGGTCAGACACGAGGCAAGAGTGGCTGGGGAGGGCGAAGTACCCTGCGTCTTCCACTTTTGCAGTTCAGCCAATCCACCCTGCCTGGCTTCGCCGCCCCTCCCAGAGTGAGGGTGTTGCTATTGAGCATGGCTATCCTGTTCTTGGCTTGCACCTCGCAACGATCCTTCGCCGCACCGCAGCAACCAACTCAAACCGATGCCTTTCAATCCATGATGCTTACCTCGCAAGCATTTCGCGGTGCGGCTGAGAAAGTTCAACCGTCCCTCGTTACCATCGAATCCTACGGAGGTGTTGCCGCCGTACAGGGTCGCATTGGCGGCATTCGAAAACAGGGAGAAGGCAACACGACCGGCATCGTCATCTCGCCCGATGGCTACATCGTCACCAGCACGTTCAATTTCATCCAACGTCCACCGGTCATCACCGTCGTCACCAGTGATGGCAAGCGACATACAGCTCAACTGATGGGTCAGGACAACATTCGGAAGATCTGCCTATTAAAAATCGATGGCGTTTCCGATTTGAAAGTTCCCGAAATGGTCGACGAGAAAGACGTCATCGTCGGACAGTGGGCTGTCTCAGTAGGCGTTGGTTACGGCGACATGAGCCCTGCCGTTTCGATGGGCATCATCAGCGCGAAGAACCGCATTGGCGGGAAAGCCGTGCAAACCGATGCCAACATCAGCCCCGCCAACTACGGCGGGCCGCTGGTCGACATCAAGGGCCGTATGATTGGAATTTGCGTGCCGATGGACCCTCAATCGCAAGCCATCGGTGCTGGCGTGCAATGGTATGACTCGGGGATTGGTTTTGCGATTCCAATCAGTGCCGACAGTCCCGTGATCGAACGGCTCAAGGATCAAGACGTCAAAGTAACGCCTCCGTTTCTTGGGCTGAAGATGATGCCCGTTCCAGGCCGTGAAGGCTTGTGGATCGAAGAGGTCGTTCGCGACTCAGCGGCCGACAAAGCCGGCATTCAGCGGGAAGACTTTGTTCGAGAAATCGACGGCGAAAAAGTTTCCGACATGCTGAAGCTGCGTCAGATCCTGAATCGATTTGAGTCAGGCCAAGAGATTGAGCTCAAAATCTGGTTCGAGGAAACGGAGAAAGAGGAAGTTCGAACGCTATTGCTCGGCACGCCACCGAAACCAAAGGATGGCCTGCCAACCCTTGAGCCGCCGAAGATTAAGTAAGTGGATCCGTGGACTCCACCGTTTGCTGACGGTTCAGGGTGGAGACCACCGTGCTACGACTCTGAGCGACACACGCCTAAGGCGTTAATTACAAACAAAATGCAACATTACAAAATGCTAGTGATTCACGACGACGCTTCGAACGGAAGTATCTTCGTGGGCTGCCACGCTTCCGATCACCATCGCCTCATGACCTGAATCGCCGAGCATCCTCATCACGGAATCTGCGTAGTAAGGGCTGACGATCAACGTCATGCCGATACCCATGTTGAACACCCGAAACATCTCGTCACGTTCAACATTGCCGAGCTCTTGAAGCCAGTCGAACACCGGTGCCGCAGTCCAAGCATTCGCGTCGATGTCGATCGAAATTCCAGGAGGCAGGATTCGCTCCATATTTTCGGCCAGGCCACCGCCCGTAATGTGAGCGATGCCGTGCACGACCTGTTTGACTCGATAATGATTCAACACCTTGCGAACGGCGCCGGTGTAAATCAAAGTCGGCTCCATCAATACGTCGCCGATTGTCTTTTCCGGCTCAGGTTCGAAGGGGCTGTCGACATCCAACTTTGCTACATCGAAAACGATCTTTCGAACAAGGCTGAAGCCATTGGCATGTACGCCGTTGGATGCGATCCCAATCACGACATCGTCTGGAGCAACTGATTTCCCATCAATCAACTGACTCTTTTCTACGACGCCGACGCAAAAACCAGCCAGCTCATAGTCTCCGGGCTTGTAGTGGTCCGGCATAATCGCGGTTTCGCCACCCAGCAATGCCGAATCAGATTCCACACAACCATCACTGATGCCTTTGACGAGTTGCTCCAGCAGAACTGGATCGTCATGCGACATCGCAATGTAATCCAGGAAGAATAATGGTTCGGCGCCGCAACAAATCGTATCGTTGACGCACATCGCAACCAGATCGATGCCGATCGTTTCGTGTCGGCCCAGCTTCTGTGCGACTTTCAATTTCGTGCCAACGCCGTCGGCACCGGAAACCAGAATCGGTTCCTGATAGTTTCGGCGGAACAGATTGCAGTCGAAGTCCAACTGGAACAGGCCAGCGAAACCGCCGTCGAGCTGTTTCACTCGCGGGGAGAAAGTGCGATGCATCAGCTTCGGAAGACGCTTCATCGCATCATTGTAAACGTCCAGGTCAACGCCCGAATCTTTGTAGGAGACTCCGCTCATATTCGATGGTTTCAGTGGTCCAAGGTTCTTGTTTCAGGTCGTTTGCCCTATTGTCACCGATCCACTGGCAAACGGAACGGGGTTGTTTCAAAACTGGCTCCATTTTCCAAACGTTCCCGTACAGCCCGCTAAAGGCGACGTCCTCAGCCCAGCATCACAAGCTGTAACGGCTCGGGGAATGCTTCCAACTGCAGTGTCATTTCCGGAAAAATGGCTGGACTTGATCACCCCGTTTCTCTCAAGACGCTGGCCCTCAAACACGAACAATTACTTGAATCAGCAAGCCAAGGCCGTGATCTAGCGGGTAGGTTTGAGTTTAAGTCCACCAATTCCGCATTGTGTTAGCGGGATTGTAAAGTTTGAGGATATCGACGAATGTTAATGCATATGCGACACACTCAACCCGAACTCCAATTCACACACATGCTGCCGTACGGAGCCGTCATTGGCGATTCCGGCGTGCAGTTCGTCGTCTTCAGCCGCAATGCCACCGAAATGCGTTTGCTGCTCTATAACGACGTCGACGAAACCGAACCGGTCGAGATCCTGAATTTCGATCCGAATCAGAATCGCTGGGGTGACATCTGGAGCATCTTCGTTCCAGGTCTCCAGGCTGGGCAGCTTTATCACTTTCAGGCAACGGGACCCCATGATCCGGCTCGCGGAATGAGGTTCGATGCGAACGCCCGATTGATTGACCCGTATGCGAAAGCCCTGGCCGGTCACTTCCAACCGTCCACCGATGGGATCCTTCGTCCGCCGAAGTGCGTTGTTGTCGATGACCATTTCGATTGGGCGGGTGACCGACACCTGAAAACAGACATCTCTGAAACCGTCATCTACGAGATGCACGTTCGCGGCTTCACGAATCACGAATCAAGCGGCGTTAAGCATCCGGGTTCGTACCTTGGGGTCATCGAAAAGATTCCTTACCTCAAGTCGCTGGGCGTGACCGCCGTTGAGCTGATGCCGATCCACGAGTTTCCGATCCACGATTTCAACGGAAACAAACTTGAGCGTCCGAACTACTGGGGCTACGATTCGATGGCTTTCTTCGCGCCGCATCGCGGTTACGCGTGGGACGAAACGCCCGGTGCTCAAGTCGTCGAATTTAAGCAGATGGTGAAGGCATTGCATGAGGCCGGCATCGAAGTCATCCTCGACGTGGTCTTCAATCACACCTGCGAAGGCAACGAGAAAGGCCCAGTGTTGAGCTTTAAAGGGCTCGAAAATTCGGTCTACTACATGCTGGAAAAGGATCCTCGATACTACAAGAACTACTCTGGCTGCGGCAACGCGGTCAACGGAAATCATCCGATCGTTCGAGAGATGATTTTCCATTGCTTGCGTCACTGGGTGCACAACTATCACATCGATGGATTCCGTTTTGATCTGGCTTCGATTCTAAGCCGTGATCGGTCCGGAAACCTTGTACCGAATCCACCGCTGGTCGAAGCGATTGGCGAAGACCCATTGCTCGCCGACACAAAGATCATCGCAGAAGCTTGGGATGCGGCTGGAGCATACCAAGTTGGCTCGTTCGGTGACGATCGTTGGGCCGAGTGGAACGGGCGGTATCGCGATGACTCACGTGGTTATTGGCGTGGCGACAGCGGAACCCGTGGCGCATTGGCGACGAGACTGGCCGGATCTGCGGATCTCTATCAACCTGGCGGCCGCCCGCCCTGTGCGAGCATCAACTTCATCACGTCGCATGATGGCTTCACGATGAACGATCTGGTCAGCTATCGCGAAAAACATAACCTTGCCAATGGCGAGGACAATCGCGACGGGGACAACAACAATTTCAGCGAGAATTTTGGCGTTGAAGGTCCAACGGATCAGCCCATCATTGATGCATTGAGAGTTCGGCAAATCAAGAACATGCTGTCGACACTGCTGCTTAGTCAGGGCGTTCCGATGCTGGTTGCAGGCGACGAGTTTCGACGCACGCAAAAAGGTAACAACAACGCCTACTGTCAGGACAACGAAATTTCGTGGCTGAACTGGGCGTTGCAGGAGAAGAACACGGAGCTGATTCGATTCGTACGGGCCTTGATTCAGTTTCGCAAAAACCAACCCACGGTTCGTCGGCGAACTTTCTTGACGGGCGTTCCTAACAGCAAAGATGGTTGGTCGGATGTGAGTTGGTACAGTGCGCTCGGCACGGCCGTTGATTGGCATTCGTCGGATCTTCCGATCATCTGCTTGCTGGCTGCTCCAACGCCTGAAGAGGATCCTTCGGGAGCCGGACGAGACGTCTTGCTGATGTTGAATTCCAGTTCCGCTGGATGCCGATTCATGATTCCGGCAATCGCCCGTTCGCGAAACTGGCAGATGTTCATGGACACGTCACTGACCAGCCCGAAGGACATTTATCCAGATCTCGATGGACCCGTGCTGCCAAAGAGCGGCAGTTACACGTTGCCGCAAAAGTCGATGGCCGTTTACGTCGCGAATTGATTCATATCTCGCTTCTCTGCGAGCAATTCGTTTATTTTAGTGGCAAAGTCAATCTGCCGAGCAGTTTGGCCCAGCCACGGAGTGGCGAAATGCTGACGGGCATGAGTCTCCTTCCTACATGCCAAGCTGAAATGAGAGGTCCGCTTATAGCGACCGTTGCTCGGACGCCGAAACACGGCAGTACAACTGGCTCAATTGCTCTGGTTGTAAGGGCGAAAAGCCTGGAAATAGGGGATGCATCCGCTATTTTCTTGCAGCCGGGCATGGCGGCTGCTACTCTTAAAAGATTGCGTCCGTACCTTAGCAGACCATCGTTCTCCAACAATCTTCCATCACACCCGAGACTTCACCATGAAACGCCTATCTCTTATCACGTCCTGCCTTATGGCGGTCTTTGTTTTGGCTGAATTCACAGCAAGCGCTCAAATCCTCGTTGACGCCGGCGGCCAAGCGAGACTCGTCACAGAGCCTAGCGGAAACCGTGATGACAATAACGGCGGCAACACGGTTTCCGGCGCATTGATTGGAACAAACGCTGGTTCGGTAGACAACTTTTTAGTCTTCGACTTCTCCGATTTGAGCGCAGCGGCTGGGCAGACCGTTACTGGAGCCACCATCGATTTTCAAGTAGCAACCGGGTTTTCAGCCGGCAATCATGGCTCCGTCGATGACGTTATCAACCTAAGCGAAATTGCTCTTCCTAATCTTGGTTGGGTTCGTGGATCGGGCGAGATCACCGGAGCTGACAATCAAGCCGATGATGGCTCGGTTAGTTTCTTAAACCGAATCCAGTTCGATACTTCCGGTACATCCGAGCAGTGGCTTGATGCTTCAGGTACTGGCGTCGGGAACCTACTCGGTGCCCTGACGACGGTAGATAGTGTCCCTGGCTACAACGTTGGAGGAGGAACTCCGATTCTGTCATTCTCTGTGGATGCCGCCACTGCCCAAGGTTGGGTCGACAACGGTTTGGGAGGATTGGCTCTGAGTGTTACCGACAATGGAGACTTGAACGGCCGATTTAACTTTATCGGCAACGGCAGTGCAGCAAGTAATGCCGGCAGCATTACTTTTCTCACCGCCGTTCCAGAACCGAGCAGCGGAATCGTGTTAATCGCCATGGGAGCAATGGTGTGTGTTCGACGTAAGCGTGGCTAACACGTCGTCGATCGACACTTCCAACTTTGGATCGAATTCGAAACTCCTTCAGCTCCGGCTAGAGGAGTTTTTTTGCATCGACTCCGGGCTTGCCGCCCTAAATTTTTCAGATTCGTTGTTGGTGCTGCTACAATAAAACCAAGCACTTGACCTTGCCTTTCTCAAATCATCTCAGTCTCCATGATTACATCCAAGACGCTTCTTCACTGTGGTTTCTTGCTGCTCTCTCTATGTTTGTTTGGGTTGTCCGCTGCGACTGCCGAGGACGTTGACGTCTACTTTGTCACGGGACAGTCCAATGCAATCAACTTTGCAAAGGAAGCAGGAACGGGTTCTACCGGCGTGGATTTCACGCTGCACTTTGCACGGACCGCTGACATCTTCAACGATTTCCCAAACCATACTGGTGTCGCCAACTCGTTTTCCTCCGATAGCCTGAACATGGCGCTCGGCACTTCTATTTTGGCGAGTGGCCTGCAGCAGGATAATCGGGACGTCGCCATTTTTTCTTTCGCACGCAATGGGGCTGGCTTGCACCAGAATACTGGTCCCGATGCCAATCCCTGGATTTGGTATCCGGGAGCAGATCCTGCGGTAGGAGACGTGTTCAACGATTCGCTCTATGCAAATTCTATTAGTTGGAATCAGGCTCGTTTGACGGAACTTGTTAACGCTGGTCATAATCCGACCGTGAAAGGCCTGTTTTGGTTTCAGGGTGAGAAGGATGGTCGGCTCGGGGACCACGGTGTTTACGGAGAGAATTTCGACAATCTTGTTTATCGCTTTCGCCAGGACTATGGACAGGACTTACCCGTTGTCGCCACGCAAATCCGCGAAGTTACCGACACGGCAGCGAATCGCGAGGTTATCAACGATACGCTACAGCAGGCAGCCAACAATGATCCGTTGATGGACTTTGTTTTGACGGAAGATCTTGAGTTCCGCTCCGCGACCGATGTTCATCTCAACAGCGCCGGACATGCGGCACTTGCTCCCAGGTGGAGTGAATCGATGCTAAGCCTGCAGGCCGTTCCAGAGCCCAGCGGTGCAATCGTACTGCTGTTCGTTTGTGGTTTCGCTGCCTCGTCTCGCAGAAGGTAAGGCTCTGACTCCTCAACCAGTTTCAAAGGTACGACTGGCTCAGATCTTTCCGTTTATCTTGATTAAACTTCCGAGCATTCCGCATCCGACCACTGCCGTTTCGCTTGTCTCGGATTTGCGTGTTACTGCGAATGGTCGCCTTGCAAACCGTATTGGCTTGGCCGCAACAAGTTCAATCGCGTTCACAGGCGAACTGCCTGAATTCGCCAGAAATCCCCTCTTTCCCGTTTCTTGCCTCGGCCATTGCGGATCTCATGGGCAATCCCCTAAAGATCCCCAGAATTGCCGGCATGAGGTCGCATTTACTTTGCACTCAGAGTCTGTATTGAGTACTTTGAGTTCGACGGTGAGTTTTCGAAACGCTCTCAGAAATGATTGATTTCCCCGTTGTTACATCCAATGTATATGCCTCTTGATCCATCGGAACGATTTCATGAAAGCGACTTTTAGCTGTTTGGCTGCGTTAATTGCGGCCTCCTTTTTTCCGACGACAATCACCGGACAGACCGTTGTCAGTGTCAACACCCTTGATGATGTTCGCCTTGTCACTGAGCCCAATGGTGCTCGCGATGACAACAATGGTGGCAACACAGCCTCCGGTGCCCTGATCGGCCTGAATACAGGTGGCATCGATAATTTTCTTGTATTTGATTACTCCGACCTCAGCGCGGTGCAGGGAGCAACTGTTCTGTCTGCGACCTTTAACGTGGACGTGAACGTAGGTTTCTCGAATGGCAATCATGGAACCACTGCCGACAGGATCCAGTTGAACGAGATTGCGTTTCCCAATGTAGGTTGGTTGGGAGGAACAGGAGTGATCAGCGGGGCCGATTCGCAAGCCGATGATGGTTCGATCAGTTTTCTCAACCGAATTCAATTTGACACAAGTGGAACGACCGAAGCGTGGCTCGATACAGCTGGTTTAGGTGTTGGCGACCTGTTTGGTGCGATGACCGCTGTTGATGATGTAGCTGGTTGGAATCAGGGTGGAGCTCCTACGACTCTGTCCATCGACATCCCGCTCGCAATCGCCCAAAGTTGGGCAGACAACGGAGCAATTGGGGGCTTGGCACTGTCGACAATCGATAACGGCGATAGCATGTCTCGGTACAATTTTGTGAATTCCAATCCGGGCAATGATCCTGCCAGTTCCATTACATTTACGATCGAAGCTGTTCCGGAACCATCAAGCATCGTCCTCCTTGGTTCCATCGCAATGGTTGGCTTTCTGCGGCGACGTAAAGCCTAGCACGTCTACTACTTGATTCCAGCGGCATGGCTTTGCTATTCGCATTCATCTGTGAATAGCAAGCCATGTTTTTTGTGGACTGTGATGTAGGATCCTGATCGCGGGCCAATCGAAGATGTCGCCAGAAATCCTCGCCCAACAAGAAGCATAGCATTTCCGACGTCCAGTCAGATTAGCATGGGCACTTCAACTACTACGGAATCGACTTCCACAAGTCGATGTCGGCAACGTCGTTGGCGGATTCCGGACCGGGAGTCGTTCTTCCGTTCTTCACCGCTGCCTCAAGGATTTCCAACAGTTCACTGGCAAGATCGGGCTTGCTCAGATACAGATTCGTTTGCTCGCCAGGATCCACGCCCATTTCGTAGAGTTGAGCTTCGTGCCACTCGGCCGGTGCTTTCTTTTCGTTGGGCGCCGACCAACCCCCAGAGGCTTTTGCGAGGATCAGCTTCCATTGCTTTGTTCGGAAAGCAAAGTGGCCAGAAATCGAATGATTGACGATCCCCTTGCGATTCGTTTTCATCGGCTGCCCGAGTAGAGCTGGTTTGAAGCTGACACTATCCTCGCAACTGCCTGTCGGGACAGGGACTTTCAAAACGTCAGCAAAGGTCGCGAACAAATCGGTCAAACAAATCAGCTCGTCGCTGCGAGAGTCCGCTTCGATGACACCGGGCCATCGTGCGATGAAAGGAACCCGATGACCGCCTTCCCAGATATCAGCCTTGGAACCCCGATAGCCCGCGCTGACATCGTGGCCTTTTCGTTTTAGTTCCCCAATTCTGACAATCCTCGAACAGCCGTTGTCGCTGGTAAAGATCACCAGCGTATTTTCAGAAAGCTGATTGTCGTCGAGGCACTTTACAACGTTGCCCACAACGTCATCGGTTTGCATGACGAAATCTGCGTAGGCGCCCAAGCCACTTTTGCCTTGCCACTCTTTCGTTGGCACAATCGGCGTATGGGGAGACCCTAACGGCAGATACAGAAAGAAGGGCTGGTCTTTTTTCTTTGCCCGCTGGTTGATGTAGGCAATCGCTTCCTCTTCGCAACGCGGCAGAAAATTGATGACTTCATCGTGCTCGGTGACTTTGTTCTGTTCGATGATCGCCTTCATGCTGCGGGCGTGATGGATGCCAAAAAAGTAATCGAAGCCCCGATCGACGGGACCATCAGGAGACGTCGATCCGACAGGCGGAGTAAACTTCAGAGGCTTGCCTTCGAGCTCCTTGGCCAGATCTTCTGGAGACATGAATCGCATATTCAGATGCCATTTCCCTACGATACCAGTGTGGTAACCCTGATTTCGCAGAAAGCTTCCAATCGTCGGGCGGTCTTCGGCAATCAAGCAGGGTTCGAATCCCTGCCCGACACCGTTTTGAAGCTTTGTTCGCCAGCTGTAGCGGCCTGTCAACAATCCGTATCGCGTCGGCGTGCAAACGGAAGAACCGGAATGCGCGTCGGCAAAGGACCTGCCTTCATTGGCAAGCTGATCAATGTTCGGCGTTTTAATTTTGCCGGCTTCAGGATTGAAGCACTGCACATCGCCGATCCCGAGGTCATCGCACAGGATGATAACGATGTTAGGTTTCGATTCTTCTCGGGCCAAAAGGCTGGCTTCCGCCCCCAGAAGAGCGATCAAGCAACAGGCAAGTAAAAGTCGTGTTTGTCTCAATCGCATTCTGCAGTCCAAAAAAATCCGTGGCTTAATCGGCGAATCAGGAATAAGCCACAAGTGGCTATACCAACAGGCTCAGCTCGCTTTTCCTAGCGACGAGTTGAGTTTCCAACAAACGGTCAACGCGTTCGTGATTGAAGTTTACCACTCGACTTGGACGTTGAACCTGCCCTTGAACTTCCGGGTTCCTCGAAAGGCAGACTTTTAAGGAAGTTTTGGCGGAACCTCAACAGGTCAAAAACATTGACGATCCCATCGAGATTCGAATCGAATGTCTCGTCGAACGATGCATCACCCGTGACCAGGAGATAAGTCTGACGAAAGCCAAGCAAGTCAAAGATGTTGACCAATCGGTTTTGGTCGGCGTCCCCAAAGAATCGGTAGAAAGCATCTTCCTCCTCGCCACCAAACACGAGCACTCCGCCAGGACTTCCGTTACCGTCAAGATCCGCGGCGACTCCCTGGCTGATGATGTGGTCACCATCGACCGTCAGCTGGTAATTTCCATCGACCAGCGAGCCGGATGATTCCGCGAACTGGCCAGCGAAAGTCAGGGTCACTTTTGAGCCGACACCTGAGTTGTCAATCATTGAGGACAGATCGACCGAACCGCCGCCCGATCCTCGCTTTATCAAATCGAAAGCACCGCTTTCGATACTAACTGTTTTATTGAATGTCAGTTCGACTTCCGTCAACATAGACCGCTGCACAGCGCCCTCGGCGATCACCATGTCAACGGAAATGGGCACCGCCAATCCATTCAGCGAAGAAGCTGTCAAGACGCGCGCATTGTCGATGAAGTTGGTCGCTCGCACGTCGAATTCGATGGTGTGACCATCGTCGAGAATTTCCCAACCATCTGCGGCATCCATTCGTCGATTGAACGACGGCTCGAAGTTGGGGTCCGCGAAACTCAAGTAATCAGTGTCGGTCAACAAGATAGACCCACCTATGACTCCGAGGATCTTCTCATTGAAAGTAAATTTGGCGGTTGCGTTGACCGAATTGCTGCTCGTTGGATTGAAGTGCATCAGGTAGCTGTTGACGACGGTGCCTTCGCTGAGTGTTGCCGAGTCACCAATCGAATAGGTTCCGTCCTCGCCCAAAGAATCAACTTCTGTGTCCTCCTGCAGAGTTGCGTGTTGACGCTCAAGGTACAGGATCGGCGTGCCTCCTGTTGAAACGTCGCCGTTTTCAAGATTCTCAGGAGGCTCGTCACTGATCGCGCCGCCAGTGGTGGCGGTGGTTCCAGTGATATAGTCCCCGGTGAAGTCGTTCTGGGAGCTATTGGCAACCGAAGCTTCCCACAAGCTGTATTCACTCAACAACTGATTGAAGATCGCCTGAGTCGCCGCGTTTGCTGAACCAAGAGAACTGGAGTCTGTGAGCAAATTCTGCTCGCCATAGTCAAGGATCAGGTCGTACAGTTCCCAGTTGATTCCTTCATCGGTGGAGATCAACTTGTAACGCCCGTCGACGCCGATAACCGACTGATGGTCATTAGTGGACCTGAAAAAGATCGACTCATTTCGCGTCGCGTTGCGATCGGTGAAAATCGTATTCGTCATACTGATGCCATCGAGTGGTCGAGAATCGACCGGGACGATGCCCCAAATATCCAGCAAGGTGGGCAAGTAATCCGAAGTTACCATCGGCGTATGAGTCGTACCGGGAGCAATGGTGTTGCTCCATTCAATAAGACCGGGAACTCGCACCCCTCCATCGTGAAGCTCACGCTTGTTGTTGCGAAGTCCAGTTGGATTGTAATTCTGACCATCTTCTGGCCCGTTGTCTGACGTGAACAACAGAACGGTGTCGTCGGCGATGCCAAGGGCTTGCACTTGACTGCGAATCTCACCAACCGCCGCATCAAGATCTTCCATTGCGAATCGATAGGCGTTGAGATTGTTCAAGTTTCCAAAGGGATCGTTCACGGGTTTGTGCGGCGTATGGAACCACACAACGGCAACGAAAGGCTCGTTGTTGGCGACAGCATTGGCCATGAACTCGTTGGTTTCACGAGAGATGATGGAGCTATCGTCGCCTTTAAGTTCAGGATCATTAGTCGGGATGAACTGACCCGGCCCAGTCCAGTAACGTGTCGTCACCGTGAGTCCACTTGTTCCCGGATCGTATGTCGACACCTTGGACTCAGTCGAGTAATGGACGTCAAATCCATTGTTCAGCGGCGTCGAGTAGACGTCAAACGAGCCAGGGCCACCTCGATTCGCATCGTTGACGTCACGAGTCATCGAGCCCAAGTGCCACTTACCAAAAAGACCCGTGGTGTAGCCTAATGCCTTCGCGTATTCGGCGACTGTAACTTCACGGTTTTGCATCTTTCCGAGGTTCGCGAACGGGATGCTTTGCCGCTGCGGAGCACGTCCTGTCAGAACGCTCGCACGTGTCGGGCTGCAAACCGTGTGTTGACTGTACATCCGACTGAACTTCAAACCATTGGCAGCCATCGCTTCGAGGTTGGGCGTATCCCAGAGCACCGTCCCGTTGTAATTGACATCATTGCCAGCAGCGTCTTCGCCCCGGCGGACGGAATACGATACGTCCCCCCATCCCATGTCATCGGCCATCATCAAGATGATGTTTGGACGAGTGGACTGAGCGAAAGCAAACTCCCCAGTAGCTCCCAGGACAGTTAGTCCAAACAGGATCAGCATGGCGAACTTTTTTCCGGTATCAGATCGCATGAAATTTCCTTCAGTAGGAGGCCGGTGGGGAGGAAGTGAACTTCACCAGAGTAGCCGCTACAAAGAGGATTGCAAAGTTATCCCGCTTTTGTTTGCAATTGGCTCTTGTGTGCCTCAACTGTCCGCTCCAGATCAGTTTTCCCGTTTCACAGCGTTCATTTACTAACGCTTAAACGGGTCGATATGAGTAGAGCACCGGTTTTCCGTTGTTGCCAAATCTTGAGCTTGGTACACTAAGGACTCTCTTATAGATCTATTTTTCCTCAGGTTACTTCAATGAAGTTTCTATCTTCCAGACGTCGTGGCTTTACACTCGTCGAACTCCTGGTGGTCATCGCAATCATCGGAATTCTGATCGGCATGCTTTTGCCTGCGGTCCAGCAAGTTCGCGAAGCGGCACGACGGACACAATGCATGAACAACATGCGACAGCTTGCGCTCGCGAGCTTGAATTACGAGAGTGCTCATATGGAGTTTCCCACTGGAGCGAAAGGCGACCCAAATTGGGATACTGGCTGGCTTGGTTTTACGCTGCCGTTTATGGAGCAGAATAACGCTGAGTCCAATCTGGACTACATGCAGAGTTTTCACCCTGCCATAAGTGCGACGAACGACTTGGGACTGCTTGGCTACTTGCCTCCGTACATGATTTGCCCATCAAGCAACATGCCGACAGACAACATGTCGCATCGACAGTGGGGAACGACCCCGTTTATGCAGCCCGATTGCCTTCGGGGACTGGGGCACTATGTAGGAATCGCAGGTGGTTACTACGACGGACTTGAGACGACTTCCAACGATGTTGTCTTCCTGAGTTTTCAGAACTCGGGTTACAATTCCGCCAACGGAGTACTCTTCGCTAACTCTGAAGTTAGCTTTGGCCAAATTTCCGATGGAAGTTCCAATGTCATGCTGGTCGGCGAGCAGAGCGATTTTATCGTCGACAATAGTACCGGAGATCTCGAGGATTATCGAAGCTGCCTGAAGTTTGGCTCGTTCATGGGTGCAAACCGTGGTGACATACCAACGGCAGGTTCCAGCTGGGAAGATATTAATAACGCCAGGTCTTACAACGTCACGACCGTTCGATATGGACTTAACCAAGCATTTTCTGCAGGCATGACCGAGCGAGGCGGGCCCAACAATCCGTTGACAACTGCGCACCCTGGAACTGGTAATGTTGCAAGGTGTGACGGAAGCACGCATTCGGTTTCAACTGACACGTCGCCAGAAGTTCTGATTCTGATGGCGATTAGAAACGATGGACAGGTCGTCTCAGAATGATGTGCAACCAGATGAGCAGCAAGCTACTCGTTGCGGTAGTTTGCTGCATCGCTGTTTCTGGTTGTAGCAACCGGAACTCAGCCAGGATAACTGGAGATATCAAGTTCGAAGGGACTGATGTTCCCGCCGGAATGGTTGTCTTTGCGTCGAATGCTACCACCTGTTCTGGTCAGATTACGGATGGTCAGTATGAAATCCTGTTTCAAGGCAACCGGGCGATTCCCTTGCAGGACTACGCCGTCACAATCTTTCCGCCAAGTGAGAAGTTTGAATACGACCCCAAAACAGGGCAGGAAGAGCACGTTCCTTCTGGTATCGATCCAAAGTTTTTCCCGATGAAATACCGGAGCAAAACGACATCGGGTCTGACTTTTTCGCCCGTTGCGGGAGATAACCAGTTCCACATTGACATGCAGGGGAAGTGAGCAGGTGGAGCCTTCAGCATGGAGACGCAATGAAATTTGCTCCCCAACGTCGCCGAGTACTCTCGCATATTGCACTTGAGAAATTCAGTCTCTGGCATCGCGGAATGGATCGGATGGTCCTTCCTCCGTCTTCCTCAGCGAACATTTTTAAGCTGCGTTCAGTTTCGCGGCGTTCCGCCACAGTTTTGGTTCGGTGACCGGATACGGCAACTACGAATTCGATTTGGCGAATCGTTGCCATTGTCTTTTGCCGCATCGAAAGTATCATCGGCGCCAGCGGCTGATTTGAAGCCGCCTGCTCCAACGGGAAATCCAAAGTCGAGCCAAGAAGAAAGTAGCCGGAATTTTCACCGCCTAACGCACATGCGAAACAACAATCGATACAATTATTGTCATGCTTATTAGTCACGCCGTGCATCGAACCATGAAACACAAAGCAGTCTTTCTTTTGTTCGTCGCCTGTTTGCTTTCAACTGTCTGTTGCGACGCGTCGGGCGTGAAGGCTTGCACCGACGACGCTCCCAATATTGTGTTTATCTTCTCTGACGATCATGCCCTGAATGCGATTTCGGCTTATGGTGGCCCGCTGGCAGAAGTCGCCCCAACGCCCAACATTGATCGTATCGCTCGTGAAGGATCGTTGTTCCGCAACTCGTTTTGCGCCAACTCCATTTGTGGTCCGTCGCGTGCCTGCATCCTGACTGGAAAACATAGTCACATAAATGGGTTCATGAGGAACTCCAGAACTCCATTTGACCAATCCCAATGGACGTTCCCCAAGACTCTTCAAGGGGCGGGCTATCAAACTGCGGTGATAGGGAAATGGCACCTCAAGTCGAATCCAGTCGCGTTCGATTATTGGGAAGTCTTGCCTGGACAAGGTAGTTACTACAATCCAGAATTCATCCAGATGGATGGCAGTAAAAAGAAATTTGAAGGCTACGCGACTGACCTGACGACCGACAAAGCGATCAATTGGCTCGACGGGCGCGACAAAGACAAACCCTTCATGTTGATGTGTCAGCACAAGGCACCCCATCGAACGTTTGCGCCAGCGCTTCGACATCTCGGTACGCTCGATGGCGTTGAAATCCCGGAACCGGAAAATCTTTTCGATGACTATGCGAATCGTTCTCCAACGTTGGCTGCCAATGAAATGGAAATTGATCGCCACCTAACTTGGGCATATGACTTGAAGATTCGAAAGGACGAAAGAGAAGGGCTCGAATTGCCATCCTTTCGGACTTACGGGACACCGGAATACAATCGGATGAACGAGTCGCAGAAGAAGAAATGGGACGCCTATTTTGCTCCCAAAAACAGGGCTTTTGTGGATTCGTTCAAAGCCGGCAAAAAAGATTCGAAGCAGCTCGTGAAATGGAAGTATCAACGGTACATTCAAAACTACCTTGAAACGGTCAAAGCCGTTGACGAAAGCGTGGGGCGGTTATTGAAGTACCTCGACGACAATAACCTGGCCGAAAACACTGTAATCATTTATTCGTCTGACCAGGGGTTTTATCTTGGCGAGCACGGCTGGTTTGACAAACGCTGGATGTTCGAGGAGTCGTTCAAGATGCCGTTCTTGATTCGCTGGCCCGGCAAGATTAAGCCCGGCTCCAGGCCTGAGGCTCTGATTCAAAACATCGACTATGCTCCAACGTTTTTGGAGATAGCGAACCAGTCGATACCTGACGAAGTCCAGGGGAAGTCGCTGATGCCAGTTCTTCTTGATAGCACGCAAGAAGTACGTGACTCACTCTATTACGCTTACTACGAACTCGGCGAGCATGCTGTGCCCCAACACTTTGGAGTTCGAACGAAAACGCACAAGCTGTTCTATCTGCCGAAGACCGATGAATGGCAGATGTTTGATTTGGTCAGCGATCCACATGAAATGGTGAACGTGTTCGGTAAAGCGAAACACGCTGATTCGCAAGCTCTGCTGACAGCCGAGTATCACAGACTTCGCAAGGAATTCGAATCGCCGGATTACGATCTCGAATGACCAAAGTTTCCGATCATTTTCCTGTTGGCGTCACCAACGTTGGCCAAAGAGCGGCAGTTACACGTTGCCGCAAAAGTCGATGGCCGTTTACGTCGCGAATTGATTCGCGCGGCTTTGCCGCGGATTTGTTTGAGTACGACGACTCCAAGGAACGAAGCAGCTGTATTCCATCATCGAAATACGCCGCCTAAAAAATGGAGATGCGACCGTCGTAGAATTTCGTCATGCTTCGCAACTGCCCGCAGACGGTATCTACCTGAGTAGTGAAACCTGCAGATAACGTAACCGCTGCGGATCGCTTTCGGGTTGGTTTGGCCGCGGACAAGTTAGTTTTGCGTTCAACACGCCGCACTATCAACCGATCGCAATCGACATTTTCGGATTTTGGCGATCAAAAGCCAATCCGCGTCGGCGATTCACGCCGATGCGGTCTGACTGAGCATCTCCGGTACGACACCAACTATTTCCGCTTGGCTGTCTGATTGGCACCGTTTTGGTGCAACACCAGTGCGTCGCATTTCCCTGCTTTGTTAACCTTGAAAGTTATCGAAGCGTCGACGACTTTGTAATACCACTCGGTTTCTGATCGAGCGTAAACTCTTTGCGTAGGTTGTCCAGTAATGCCGACCATCAGTTTTTCATCCTTTACAGAAACGGTGAAAGCGAAGTTCGGAGCCAACTCATATTCTCCCACGTAACGTTGCATGACGTCATCTGAAACTTTGACTTCTTGTTCAAACTTCCGTGGCTTGACCGGTTGTCCGGCGATCGCTTGAAAGAGTTGCTCGGCCAGTTGGTCGACTTCTGGCGAAGCAGAATTGCATAAAACGACGGCCGCGATTTTTAGCTTCCGATTGATCAACATCATGCTGTGGTACCCGCCGGTCTGTCCATTGTGCCAACGCGTGCTGCCATCACCCGCCAAATGCCAACCGAGGCCCATGGATGGGTGTCCATCGCGATGCTTTTTCCAAGCAAGATTTAGCGCTTTGCCGATTTCACCGTCTGGGGTTTCCAAGTTCGCTTGGGCAAACAACAGCATGTCACCGATGGTGCTGCGAATTCCTCCGGCGCCTGGCATGTCAGCGAAGTCCCAATTGTGATCCCTTTCGCCAGATGAAGCGTGAGGCATCGCCAACCGCTCCTTCATCGAATCGGTCAAAGCGACGCGAGTATCTTTCATACCCAACGGCTTGCTGATTCTTTCCTGCAGCAAATTGTCATAACTTTTTTCAGACCGAGATGAGATCAAATGACCTAGCAAAGACGCGCCAAAGTTTGAGTATTCGGTTTCACTGCCCGGTTTCTGTTTCAGTTTGTGTTTGCTTAAGAATTCATGTGCAAGCTTCGATGTGTAATCAGCGTAGGGGTTGTTGGAAGTCAGACTGGGCATGTTATCAGAAAGACGCGGCAAGCCCGAGCTATGCGTCGAAAGGTCCACCAACGTTATCTCGCGTTCTTTCCATTTGGGCATCGTCACACTGTCGGGCAGCAGAGATTGCGCCGATTGGTCAAGCTTGACAAAATTGGTAGTGACCGCATCAGCCAACAGCACTCCGGTAAAAACCTTGGAAATCGAACCGATCTCATAAACGGTTTTGTCATTCGGCTGCGGACCGTTTTTCCTCGTAGCGCCTAAATTCACGATGGTTGTTTCGCCATTCTTGATCACTCCAATCGACATACCAACGACCGTCTTGGAATCGATATAGGGTTGGCCCAATTTTTCAATTTTGTCTTTCAGTCTGTTTTGAGCGAAGACGTTTCCTGGCAGCATAAAAGTGCCAATGAGGGCGGCGATCATCAAACACGATCGCCGAGGGACAAAACTACTCATTCGATTTCTCCAGATTGGTTATCAACTAAATTTTCATTGAATGCATTGTTCGCCGACATCAATTCCTGGCGCAGCGGCAACAGCTGTTCGGCGACAGCTTTTTGATTGATCCAGTAAACAAAATATCCGACAGCCACATAGAATCCGCACAAGATTCCCGACACGATCAACGGACCTTCCCCAAACGCCATCACGCAACAACCTAGCATGAGCGGTCCAACGTACCACCAAGCGACATTTCGCAGCAAGAAGACTTGTCGGTCGACTTTTTCGGCTTCCAATTTACAGTGTTCTGCCAATGGCAATCCAGTCGGTGTTGGGCAATACATCCGCGTGACATTCAAAACGATGGCGACTTCAATCGCCGCGAAAACTACGATGGCAGCACCTGCGAATGTCACCCAATTATTGCAGCTCGCTAATATGATCGAGTTGACTACGATCACGAGCGCCACGGCAAAATTTTCAATCGTGTCACGTCGACGGATGGAATGATCGAACCGACTCATCCTTGAACCAATACGTGCCGCAATTTCGTCGATGCGTGTGGTGTCGAATTGTCGTTGCATCGACTGCCAAGGTATTTTTAGATCGTCTAGATTCATAGGTCTGCCTCCCAATTGGCCAACCGGTGTTTTATGCGATGGATCCGAACTCGCACTGCGGATTCAGTCAATCCCATAACGTCAGCGATTTGGCAGCCACTCAGATCATCCAAATACAACAGAACCAACGCTCGATCTGTATCTGAAATAGTCTGCAAAAAACGTTGCAGCAGTTTCACCGCATCCTGCCCATCATCATTGTCGGTCAATTGACTGTCTTCAATCGACACTTGAGGCAAGTTATTTCGCCTTCGTCCATGAGTGCGTCTCCACGTCAGCGACGTATTCAGCGCGACGCGGTAACACCACGTGTCGACGTTTGATTGGCCTTTAAATCCGTTGAGGCCTTTCCAAATTTGCAACAAGATTTCCTGTAACAGATCGTCGGCATCGACGGGGCTATAGGCATGCGCGATCGCAGCCAGTCGGCCGCGGTTTCGCTGCAGCAGTTTATCAAATTCCGATTTTTCAATTGGGTTGGTCACAAGAACTTAGTCGCCGGCCAATCCAGTTTGTTACAAAGAGCGAAGAAAATATATTTGCAGTTTCACCGAAGAATCACCGTTTTTACACCGCCACCCAACTATTTCCAGTCCGTGTAATTGATTGAAAACAACATTGACTGCCTGCTTCACAATCCCAGAATGCTAATGTCCGGAACCTAGTAGATGGCTATTTTTTCGCAGCCCAAGTTCGATCCCCGCCGTTTCATTGTCCTCTAGGTGGATACCGCTTTCGGCGATCAAGGCGGGCCGGCCTTGGGTAAGTCAGAAGATCGAAAAATAGACCATTCCTTTCGTACACTTTTTTGTTTTGGTGGAAAACACCGCACCTTTGACAGCATGTGCTCACGATATTCGCGCGGCAATGGACGACAATTGACACGAGTCTTTCAACATCCTACCGCATCAATATAATGGGATCGCACGGCCAGAAAAATCGTTTCGCTCACAACTTGCGCGTCTCGGCCCGACTCTTGGACCGCACAAATCGCACGCCGTGGTACTGCGAACTTCCAACGGAACCGGCCCAAGATTAGATCCGTCCCAGCACTCTCGCATAAAGCACCTTCAAGTACTCCGTTTCCGGCATCGCAGGATGAATCGGATGGTCTGCGCTCTGTCTGCCTTCGGCGAACATTTGCAAGCTGCGTTCGGTTTCGCGCCCTGCTTGGCTCATACGTTGAACCAACAGGTCGCGCGGCATGTGGAATGAGCACGAGCACGTAACCAGAATTCCATCGTCGTTGACCAACTGCAGACCACGTCGCATCAACCGCGTATAGGCTTCGGTGCCGTTGCGTAGATCTTTCTTGCGTTTGATAAAAGCTGGCGGGTCAAGGATCACGATGTCGGAGTGATGGCTGTCATTGCGTAAAGATTTGAGCATGTCGAACGCATCGCCGTGCGCTGCGATGACTTTTCCTTCCACATCGCTCAGCTTTGCGTTTACGGCGACGCGTTCAAGCGCCGCTTCTGATGAATCGACGCAGATAACTTGGCTGGCTCCGGCGACCGCAGCGGCAATTCCCCATGAACCAACGTAGCTGCAAACATCGATAACCGTTTTACCCTTAACGAATGGCAGTAACGCAGCACGATTGTCGCGTTGGTCATAGAACCAGCCGGTCTTTTGCCCATCGTTCAAATCGACAGAGAACTTCGCACCGTTTTCTTCAACGATCACTTCTTCAGGCAGCGTTCCAATCGTTTCGCAGTAGAGCGGCAAATCTTCGAGCTTCCTTAGCGAATGGTCGCACTTCAATACGATCGCTTTGGCGTTGAATTGTGATTGCAGGCTCTGAACGATCGCGTCTTTCCTGGACTCCATTCCAGCGGTGTTGATTTGAACGACGAATATGTCGCCGAAACGGTCAATCACGAGACCGGGAAGAAAATCACTTTCCCCGTAAACCATTCGATAGAACGGACGTTCGTACATGCGGTCACGAAATGCGGCGGCAACGGCAAATCGTTTATCAATGAGTTCGTCCGTGAACGGTTTCTCGCGGTCGCGGCTGACCAGTCGAATGGCAATTAGCGAATGCGGATTGATATAGCCATTACCGATCCAACGCCCTTCACTGGTTTCAACGTTGATCACTTGGCCCGAAATGTATCCGGTCAGAGGGTACTTTTTGCTGTCGATCTCATTGCTGTAGATCCACAGGTGCCCATAAAGGGCCCTTCGCTCCTGGCCCTTCTTGAGCCGGATCGTTGGAAAAACGCTGCTTGCTGTGCCACTCATTCAACTTGTCCAAAAGATTTCCACTACGTCGATCGACCACTTTATCCTCAACCATGGTCTCAACATACGGCTGAAAAGTTAAGGATTGAAAAAGGCACCAATATCGTCTCGCATTCTGAATGCGAACGCTCCGTGTTATGATCCGGGAATGATAAAACGCAGCTGAAGTCAGCAAACTAAACTCTTAGACAATGACACATCATCATGATTTACCCGGTCCAACTCCTGTTCGTGCTTGCCTTGCTGAGCGTAGGCCAGATAGCTGATGGCCAAGAATTTCGAGCCGTGCCATTAAGATCTAAGATCACGCAAGTGCAGCCAATGACGGGCATCGTGTTGTGGTCGGACAATTCCGAGTCCGCAGAACACTCGGATGCGATCACTCTGGAATTCCGGTACTGTGGTTACAACGAGGTCGTAAAACCTGACGGAGAATATGACTTCAGCAAATTAGATGAGGTCCTCGACGAAATCGCGAGCCGCAATCATCAAGCCGTTCTGAGATTCCATTTCTGCTATGTCGGAAAAGAGACGACGGTTCCAGAATTCATTCGATCCAGAAACGACTTCGAGGAAACGATTGGCAAAAGCGAAGGAAAGCAAACTCATTTCTGCGACTGGAGCAACGAAGCTCTGCAAAATTTCACGCTCGACTTTTACACCAAGCTGGCGCAGCGATACGATCATGATCCTCGCATCGCATTCCTACAGACAGGATTTGGCTTGTGGGCCGAGTACCATATCTACGACGGCCCAAAACTAATCGGCAAGACTTTTCCGACGAAGACCTATCAAGAAAAGTTTCTGCGGCACTTGGACCAACAATTCAGCAACCTGCCGTGGGCGATCAGCATTGACGCTGCTGACTTCGATTACTCGCCCTTGGAGGACAACGATGAACTATTAAGGCTCGATTTTGGTGTTTTTGATGATTCGTTTCTGTGCCAGCCACACCCCAAGGAAAACGCAGTCAACTGGAAGATCCTTGGTTCGAATCGATGGCGTCGCCAACCCGGCGGTGGCGAATTCAGCTACTACAACACGAAGGACCAACGGAAAGCGTTGGCAACGAACGGGCCGAATGGTGTTTCATTTGAGCAGGCAGCCAAACAGTTTCACATCTCTTACATGATTGGCAACGATCAGCCTCGGCATAGCACAATCGAACGAATCGCGATCGCCAGCATGGCGACCGGATATCGGTTTCGTGTAACGGCAGCAACCGGTAACGGCAAGGAACTACGAATGCGTGTAATCAACGACGGAGTGGCACCCATCTATCGCGACGCCTATTTTTCGGCTGGGAAGAATCGATCTAAAACGAGCCTGCGCGGATTGCTTCCTGGAGAGAGCCTCGAGTGCTCGATTTCCAAAATCAACGAACGAGATCTGGAACGAATCACGATTCAAAGCGACGCGATTCTTCCAACGCAAATCATTCAGTTTAATGCCGACTTGTAAGCGAGTAAAATCAAAGTTGCCGTTCAAAAACTAATCTCGACTACAACATTTTTCGGTAGTCGACTGTCTCTTCAGCCTCAGATGATCCGTATGCATAGCTTGGCCATTATCACTCTTGTCAACATTCTCGTGATCACACTGGCAGTGCTAGTGCATCACGAGTCGCTCATATTGTTGTCACGGTTAATGGGCAAACCGAAGGAAAATGCAAGGCTACGAATTCTCATCGGTGTCTTTGGAACGCTGATTGCTCTCTCAATCGAAGTCTGGATTTTCGGATTCGCCTATTTCGTTTTGGGCAACTTTGAATCACTGGGGCAGATCGAAGGCAACTTCAACAGCACCTTTCTGGATTGCCTTTATCTTTCGTTTACCTGCTTTACGACGGTCGGATTTGGCGATGTGGTTGCGACAGGAGACATTCGATTCCTGACGGTTCTTGAATCGCTGACTGGCCTGGTCTTAATCACCTGGACGGCGTCGTTCCTGTATCTGCAAATGCAGAGGTTTTGGCATTCAGAAGCCGATGTAACGTGAATCGAATGCAATCGATTTTGATACAACTGCTCAGTTTTCAACGGCGACGATATTGCAAGTATTGGCCTCACGGTCAAAGTGCAGTTCGACTTGACCATCTTGCAGTTGCTGGAGAACTTCGATCACTCGTTGCTCGACGTTACTGTGATCCGTTCCATCGCGAGTTACGAATTCTTCGACGATCCCCTGCAGTCCAGCAGGCGAAATGCTTGAGGGCGGTATCTTCATGAAAGATTGCTATGCACGATCCTGAGCATCAGGAAACTTAAAAATTGAATCAAATTCTTCAGCGTAGGCTTCACATGAATTGATGTCGCCAGCTCTGAATGCGATTGCCAATCCGGATGGAATACTCGCTTCAGCACGAACCAAGTCCGCTTCCTTCTCTGCAATCAGAGCTTTCATCTCGGCAAGCAATGCAATCGCATCGGCCCGACGCACCTCAGCGCTCGCCCGAGCGACGCGCGTGTCGGCCTCTGCTTGCTCTGTCTGAAGTCTTGCTCCGATGTTTCGTCCTACATCAATCGACGCAACGTCGATGGAAACGATCTCGTAGGCGGTATTCGCCTGGATCCCCTGTTCGAACACTTCCATGGAAATTCGGTTGGGCGCCGCGAGGGCTTCATTGTGAGAGTCCATCGAGCCGATTGTCGAAACGATTCCCTGACCGATTCGGGCGATGATCGTTTCTTCGGTCGCACCGCCAATCAACTGATCCAAATTCGTTCTCACCGTGACCCGAACCCGGGTCAGTAGCTCGACTCCATTGCGTGCGACGGCACTCAAGCTAGGGGGCGAGTCCGCAGCAGCTGGATCGGGACAGTCAATCACCTTGGGAACGATACTATTGCGAACTGCTTCAGCAAGGTCTCGTCCAGAAAGATCAATTGCAGCGGCACGGTCGAAATTGAGGTCGATCCCAGCACGGTTGGCTGCGATGATCGCCAGAATCACTCGATCGACATTTCCTCCTGCGAGGTAGTGTGCCTCCAGCGATGAAGTGCTTGATCCACGTTCGCTTGAGATCGGTAGCCCAGCTTGGCTGGCCATGACTTGGGCCTTGACGATCGTTGCAGGATCGACATTTCGAAAGCTCATGCCGATCAGGCTGCTCATGGCGACGTCGATTCCCGACATTTTCGCTTGCAGCCAAAGGCTTCCATACTTGAAGACAATCAGAACGGCGACCAACGCGACAATTAATGCGAGCACGCCTCCGGCAATCGTCAACCAATCGGGTAGACCGAGAAATCCGAGCAGGTAACACGAGGTCACGACTTACTGCCGTTGGCCGCACTACTAGAGGATGACTTCTCATCTTTGACTGGCGATGCTTCTCGAACGAGCTTTCGCTCCATACGGGCAAGCTTGTCGCTGGCGGATCTCTTTATTTTTGAAATCGTTTCTGGCATTGAGAGTACAGCTTTCAAGTCGTGTTTTGCCTCACGTTCCTTGCCAATGGTCGTGTATACCAAAGCTCGATTAAAAAGTGCCATCGCCACGACGTCACGAGGCGCTTCTGAGGAGTTAACAACTTCTGAGTAATGTTTGATCGCGTTGTCCGATTCATTTTTCTTCGCAAAGACCATTGCCTGTTCAACTTGAGCAAGCGCCCGTCCTCGAGTCGTAAATCCGCTGGCGAATCTCTTCAAAAAGTTCATACATACCCTTTGCTAGACGGTCTGTTGATTTAGTGAGCCGTTTAGGCGCTAGCCTCGGACCCGACGCCATAGTCCGAGGCTAGCGCCCAAGCGGCTCACATTGATTTTGAAAAACTGAATAAATCATCAGTCCGTCACGCTTCGGGTTATGATTAAATCAACAGACCGCGCTTGCCCGATTGCAGGCACTTGGTGAACGCCACGCTTGCAAAAACGACAATTGTTGAGCATTGCTCAGTCTTTTAATCTGGCGATGTTTCATTCGTGCACCCGAAGAGTTGTTTTGCTGGCAGCATGACGACATCCGCACTTCGTCCATTGACTCCCAAAGGCGTTGGGATAGACTTCGGTTGCGAGTAATGCCGCATTTCTTGCAAATGCCTCACGCTCGCCTTGATGTTGGCGGCCGTGGGATCATTGCAAACACTTTTTAAGCAAGGCGGATTGGATGACTCAAAAATCAGTCCAGGCCAACACTCCCAGCTACGTTTTGAAGCAAGGAAACCAGTCGATTTCACCGACGATTCTACTCGCGGATCCGAACGCGAGTTGCGTCTGCGTTTATGGCTTCTCTGACAAACCGATCTACGACGAGTACATCAAGGGCAACTCTGCGGCGTTGACGCCATATCCGTTGGTCAAGGGCTATCTCTCCAACCAGATCGACTCCGCAGATTCCGACGGAGGATTGAGGTTAGTGATCCTTGATGCAACCGATGATGCACAACCCGTACTGGCAGCCACGACAATGGCGACGGTACTCCTTGCACAGCAACAGAATGAAAAGCAGGTTTCAATTGAATTTGAATTGGTCTTTGATCCCGAGTCGGCAGGCTATCGATTCAGTGATAAGATTGGACCGGCAACTGCTGAGACTATCGAAATCCAAAGCAAGTAGATGAATCTGTCACAGATTCGTACATCCTGCTTTTTCGGCCTGAAACAGATTGAGCCACTTTACTCTCACTAACATTTTCTCAATTTTGGAGACGACCATGGGCGACAGAGGCGGAAGCAAAGACAAAGGCAAAAAAGAAAAGCAAAAGAAGGCACAGCAAACGCCAAAAGAAAAGCGAAAGGCTCAGAAAGAGAAAAAGAACAAATCGACTTAACGTTTGGAACGCCGTTTGAGCAAATCGCCTAATTCCAAACTAGCGACGAGCGGCGTTTCCAATAGTCATCTGGAGTTTCTCCAATAGAGCCAAGTTGACGCTCGGTTTCAGAATCCCACTCGATGGAAGCCGCTGCAACGTTTGAACGCATTTGTTGAACCGTACCGGCACCACTCAATACGATGCTGGCGAAAGGCTGATTCCACACGGCTGCCAATGCCAATGCATCGACGGTTGCGTTCTTTCGATCAGCGGCTTCTTTGAGTATCAAAAATTTCTGCTCAAAATCAGGATCGCGATTTCTTGGCGTCAGACGACCGTTGGCCAAGGTTTCTTTGACGATCACGGTCAAGCCCGCGTCGTGGGCCAACTGCAGCGCAGGGCCCGCGGACCGCTCAAGCAAATTCCACGTTGCCTGAACGGAATCAAACAACAGTCCAGCGCCGTGCTGCTTTATCGATAAGGCTTTGTGAATCGTATCGGCCTGCCGAGGACCGCTGACCGACAATCCGATCTTCAGCCCATTTTCCCGCAAACCAGCGAGATGCTGAAGCACCTCTTCATTGTCCAATACGCCACTTTCAATCGTCGCGGAATGGATTTGATAAAGATCCAGGTGCTCTCCAAGTTCGCCAAGCGATTCCGCATGCTGTCGCTGCAGGACATCGAGTTCGTGACGTTTGACTTCGTGGGCAACACCTTCCGGCGTCTGAACTTTCCAATCTGCCGTGTACGTGTAACCCCACTTTGAGCCGACCGTGATGTCGCCTGAAGCAATGCTGCGATCGCGAATCCAGCTACCTAGGAATGCTTCGGCTCTGCCGTACGACCGGGCAGTATCAAAGTACCGCACACCGGCTTGCCAAGCGGCATCTAGCACGCGATGAGCACGTTGCTCCATTGCATCGATCTTGTAATCGCGATCCAAATCCTCCGCATGGCCAAGGTTGATGTAACCGGGACGGCCCAGCGCGGCGAGGCCAATTCCAAATTGGGGCGAGTTCACGTCTGGCATCGCAGTCTACGTCAGGTCCAACGGCGTTTGCCAAGCCGATTTAAGCTTTTGGAGCGACTCCGAAATCAAATTTGTGCCGCTATTCGAAATCGTGACAGTGTCGCCGTTGGTCACGGTGCCCAATCTCGAAATCGCAACGCCGGACATCGATGACTCAAACGCAGCCTGATTCTCAGGAGTCACTTCGGCAACGAAACGGCTGTTCGACTCGGCGAACAAACGGACCAAGTCGGTATTCGCACCATCAACTTCGATCGACGCAACATCGACTTCGGCACCGAATCCTCCAGCAAACGCCATCTCGGAAATGGCAGCCGCAAGGCCACCTTCGCTGATGTCGTGGCAGCTGCGAATCAGCTTGGACTCGATCGCCCTATGAGTCGCCGCGAAAATTGCAATGGCTCCGTCGATGTCGACTTGTGGCACGCTGCCTCCAGACGATCCAGAAACAAGGGCCCAATGCGAACCGCCAAGCTCATCTTTCGTCAAGCCAATCTGATACAGCAAGTTGCCCGGCGACTTAAGATCCATCGTGATACAAGTGGAAACGTCGTCGACTTGTCCCATCGCACTGATCAACAGCGTCGAAGGAATCGAGATCGTTTGGCGGTTGCCGTCTTCTCCGGTGTAGCTAAATTCGTTGTGCAGCGAATCTTTTCCGGAAATAAAAGGCGTTTGAAACCTAATCGACAAGTCTCGACATGCGAGTGCGGCTCGAACCAGTGAACCCAGCGTTGCCGGTCGATCGGTGTGTCCCCAGCAGAAGTTGTCGAGGATCGCGATGCGTTTCGGGTCAGCTCCAACGGCGACACAGTTTCGAATCGCTTCGTCGATTGAACTGGCTGCCATGTGATACGGATCATGATCGCCGAAGTGCGGATTCATTCCATTACCGATGACCAGTCCGCGACGTGAGTCCAACACGGGACGAACGACAGCGGCATCGCTAGGCCCATCGTTGTCGACTCCGACCAGCGGCTTGATCACAGAGCCACCTTGAACTTCGTGATCGTATTGGCGAATCACCCAATGCTTGCTGGCGACGTTGAGCGAACCGAGGATCGCAGAAAGGCTGACACCGAAATCAAGACTGGCCCTGTCGACCCTCAGTTCCGTTGCCGGCTTGGCTTCGTAGATGGCTTCGCGAATAACCGGTGGACGGCCATCGTGAAGAAACGACATCGCAACGTCGGCAACGACTTCGTCTTTGTAGACCAGTTTCAGATTTCCGGTTGGAGTGAATCGACCAATGACCGTTGCCTCGACGGACTCCGCTGCACAAAGGGCTTCGAACTTTTGCCAATTGGATTCTGGAACGGAAAAGACCATTCGCTCCTGAGCTTCTGAAATCCAGATTTCGGTGTAGGACAGACCGTCGTACTTCAGCGGCACTTTGTCGAGCCAAACTTCGGCTCCGATTTCTTCGCCCATTTCACCGACGGCACTCGAATAACCTCCAGCACCACAATCAGTGACCGCGGTGTAGAGCCTCTGATCGCGAGCGGCAAGCATCACGTCCATCAGCATTTTTTCAGTGATCGCGTTGCCGATCTGAACGGCACCACCGGAAGTAATGTCGCTGCTTTCGGTAAGCTCCGCTGAGCTAAACGTCGCACCGTGAATTCCATCGCGGCCGGTTTTTCCACCGATGGAAACGATCAAGTCATTTGGCTGCACCTCTTTGAATGACATCTCTTTCGGAAGAATGCCAACATTTCCGCAGAATACGAGAGGATTGCCGACGTATCGATCGTCGAAGTAAACCGCTCCGTTGACCGTTGGAATCCCCATTCGGTTTCCATAGTCTCGCACGCCCGAAACGACGCCACGCATGATTCGCCGCGGATGCATTACGCCAGGCGGAAGCTCTTCAAATGGCGTGTCCGGATTCGCGAAACAGAAGACGTCCGTGCTACAAATTGGTTTCGCTCCCATTCCGGTACCAAGGGTATCGCGAATGACGCCGCCAATTCCAGTATTGGCTCCACCGTAAGGCTCAAGCGCCGAAGGACGATTGTGTGTTTCAACTTTGAACGCCACGTTGTACTCGTCGTCGAACTTGACGATGCCCGCGTTGTCTTTGAATACGCTAACGCACCAATCATCTTCGCCAAGGTCTTCACGAATTTGAACCGTTGCGGCAAAAATGGTCTCTTTGAGCATGTTGTCGAATTCGATCGAACCATTCTCGTCGCGATAGTTGATTCTTCCGGCGAGCGTTTTGTGACTACAGTGCTCACTCCACGTCTGAGCAACGGTTTCCAGCTCGACATCCGTTGGATCGCGATCGAGTGAAATGAAATGGGCCTTGATCGTCTGCATTTCGACCAGCGACAAACTCAACTGCCACTGCTTGCTGATCTCGAAAAGTGCTTCGCCTTCAAGTTCACGGATCGGCAGCAACGTCATTTTGAATTCGTACTCGCGCCCAAGGTCCAGACGATCGAGTTGCAATGCTCCAGTAATGGTCATCTCGATCGAGTCGTTACAGAGCAGTTTGTTGATCAGCGTTTCGCGATGGCTTTCATCCAGTTGCGAGATCCAGTATTTCTTGACCGTTCGAACTGCGGTGACGTTGTAGCCGAGATTTTTGATCGCCAGCTGAGTACTTTCTGCTTGCGGATCGGTGACTCCGGGCAACGGCATGACATTGACGAGCCGTTCGAAGCCAATCGGAATCTCCGACAGGACGTCACTGCCAACTTTGGCGACGACACAATGCTCGACAACGGGCTCGACCAGCAATTCGCTGGCGATTTTTTCCGCGTCGGCCTGAGTTAGGCTTCCTTGGACCAGGAACGTTCTGGCAGCTTTGATCGCCATGCTTGTCGGCAGGCGCAGATCAGCGGCGTCGGCAAGGACATCTTCGGCGAGCCGATCAGGGATGCCGTCGACAGGAAAGAGGTCCATCTGCCAGATCGTTTGATCACCGCAATCGACGGATTCTGGCGATTCGGGTGAAGTTTGCGTGGGCTCGTTTCGCGTGATCGTTTCAGACACTTGCAGGCTCAAATTGGAAAACAGAAAGACCGTTTTCGCAGTATTCTATCGCCTGTGGGAAAGGTGCACAGGGGAAATGTGAGCGTCGTTGTGGCTTCCAGCCGCAATCGTTTGTATTGACAGCTTCTCGCCGTTGAAAACCACAAATCAACGGCGAGAAGCCGTCGTTACAATAGTGCAAATGCTGCGGCTGGAAGCCACAACCACGTCAATGCAAACACAGGCCAAAAGCCTATGTCGCTTGACTACTCAACCGTCACGCTTTTTGCCAAGTTCCGAGGCTTATCCACATCGCATCCCCGCAGCACGGCAATGTGATAGGACAGCAACTGCAGCGGAATCGTGGAAACAATCGGCTGCAGATATTCAACCGTCTGTGGAATATAGATCACGTCGTCGGCAACTTCTGCAATTCGCTCGTCACCTTCAGCAGCGATCGCGATAACAGGACCGCCACGAGCCTTGATTTCCTCGAGGTTTGACATGACTTTTTCGTAAATGAAGCCATGGGGCATCACAAAAACGCTGGGCGTGTTTTCATCGACCAGGGCGATTGGCCCATGCTTCATTTCGGCAGCCGGATACCCTTCAGCGTGGATATAGCTAATCTCTTTGAGCTTCAGGGCACCTTCGAGAGCCGTCGGGAAATTGTAGTGCCGCCCGAGGTAAAGGAAGTTATTGCAGTCTTTGTACTTTTTGGCGACTTCGAGGCATTTTTCGTTCGACGTGAGCGCTTTCTCAACCAGATCTGGTACAGCCTTGATCTCCGCGATCATTTCGCGACCTTTGTTGTAGCTCACGTGACGCAGACGACCGAGGTAAAGCGCCAACAACGTCAACGCCAAACATTGTGACGAGTAAGCTTTCGTCGAAGCGACTCCAATTTCAGGACCGGCATGAAGATAGATTCCACCGTCGGCTTCTTGAGCAATGCTACTCCCGACGACATTACAAATCGCCATCGTCGGATGGCCCTTGCGTTTCATCTCTCGCAAGGCCGCCAGTGTATCAGCTGTCTCACCGCTCTGCGTAATCCCAAACACGATCGTGTCGTGCTCGACGGGCGGATTTCGGTATCGCAATTCACTGGCGTATTCAACCTCGACCGGTATCCGGGCCAGCTCCTCCAGTAAATACTCACCCACCAAGGCGGAGTGCCAGCTCGTGCCACATCCGGTGAGGATGATCCGTTGGACGCTTCGCAATTGTTGAGGGGTAAGATTCAAACCGCCAAACTTGGCTGTTGCGTTATCTTTGTCC
>CAYGUE010000021.1:0-58959 GCA_964352885.1 uncultured Pirellulaceae bacterium | reverse complement strand
CAATTAAAAAAACACGCAAACACACAATTATTCACAACCTCTTCGGGCTTGTATTGAAACGCTCCGCGTTTTCGGTTTTCAATGGTTAGCTCCAGATAGAATCCAAATTTTCAGGCAAAGTGTGCAACTTCAAAACTGGCGCTTCGAGGTTGTATTTGGATTGGTCAAACACCGTCTAGCAACCGATCCCTTGCCAAACCGTCAACGCACGACGCGTCGCGGCAACTTCGTGCACGCGGACAATGTGCATACCCTTGGCGGCCATCAGCAACGTGATCGCTAAAGTGCCGGAATCACGTTCGGCTTCCTTGTCGCCAATCAGCTTACCAAGGAAGCCCTTTCGTGAATGGCCGATCAGAATCGGGCAATCGAGTGCGAGAAACTCTTCAGCGCGATTGAGCAATTCGATGTTGTGCTGGTGCGTTTTACCAAACCCAATTCCCGGATCCAGGCAGATCTTTGCGGCTTCGATACCGGCAGCCAGCAAGGCCGCTTTTCGCTGTTGAAGATACGAGAGAATGTCGCTGACTACATCGCTGTAAGTTGGATCGTCCTGCATCGTTTGCGGCGTTCCTTGCATGTGCATCGCACAAACACCGACTCCTGTCTCAAGTGCCACGCTCAGCATTTCAGGATCGCCTTCGAGTCCGCTGACATCGTTGATGATCTCCGCGCCGGCGGCCGTGGCGGACCGGGCAACGCTGGCTTTCGATGTGTCGATCGAAATTGGGATTCGTGTTGCTTTGACGAGTGCTTCGATGACCGGCAGGACTCGATCGGCTTCTTCGGTTGCTGAAACGAATTCGGAATAAGGCCGAGTGCTCTCGCCACCGATGTCCAGAATGTCAGCTCCGTCTTCGACCAGCTGCATTGCGTGTTCGATCGCTCGGTCTACCGAAAGAAATTTTCCACCGTCGGAAAAGCTGTCGGGGGTGACGTTGACGATCCCCATCAACGCGGGGCCGGAGTCGAATGAGAGAGTTTGGGTTTTAAGTTGCCAATGCATAAGTAAACAGTTTAGAGGGTACAGTTTTCAGACAAGAGGAAGAGTTTCGGGAAAGGTACTTCGTTTCTTAGCCACAGATGAAAGTAGCACGGTCTGTCCCCGACCGGGAACTACATGACTCACGAGTCTGGGACAGACTCGCCTACTGGCTACGTGACTCCCTGTCACCTGTAGACTTTCAACTATTCAAGTTCAAGCTGTTTGAACAACGGCAGATGTCTGTAGTAGACCTCTAGCGTGCAGACTGCCATCGCGGTGGTGTAGATGCGGCCACCTTTCTCTCCCCACTCGAAATCTCCAGGCGACCAACTGCCGGGATAGCGACCTCGACGAGCTTGAGACGAGATCAACAGCGTGCGGATGCGTTTGTTCCACTGCTCCCACGGATCGCCGCCGTAGTGATGCATGACTTGAGTGCCGTAGTACCAATAGTAGAGATTGCGATCTTTACTTGATGGTAAGTGATTCTTCGTCAGCCACTTCACGGCCGATTTCAATCGCGGATCATCCTTTCGCCATCCCAAATACATGCGGCATAGAATTGCTTCTGCGGTCATGACTTCGGTTGCTTCGCGGCGCGGCTGATATCCGTAAGCGGCACCCTCGAGCAACTTTTCACGGCCGCGAGGCTGTGATGCCACCGAGTCCAGGAATTTGTCGGCTCGAATCAACGTCTGCGGATCAATGGCGACTTCCATCCCAGCAGCGCGGGCGCTTTGCAGTGCCATCATCTGCCATCCAAACACGGAAGTGTCTCCGGCCTGCTTTGGGCGATATCGCCAACCACCCATGTTGTGTTGAGCCGTCTCGATAAATGAGATCGATCGTTGGACTGGATCCAAAAACTGACGGTCGCCAGAAAGAGCCAAAGCTTCACACAGCACGATCGCTGCCTGGCCATGAGCGTACATGCCGGCTTGGGAAGAGATATCTCCTCGCAAATCGCCGTCATCTTTCTGATTCTCCATCAGCCACTTCAAGCCGCCGGCCACGTTCTTTTGATAGATGCCGAACTCGTGCGTTTGCCCGGCGCCAAGAAAAGGCAAAAGCGCCAGCGCCGTCCCCATCGAATCGCCTTTGTTTCCAGCGCGGTCGCTGCGACTGTAATCCTTCAGGCTCCATGATCCGTCATTATTTTGAACCGAAGCCAACCAACGAAGTCCACGCGCGACTGCAGCCTCGGTCAGGTTGGTGCCACCTTCCTTTTCAACAATCTCCGCGCGAACTCGCGGGTCCCGTGCGGCGAACGACATTTCATAGCCGGCTCGCGTTGTAATGTTCTTTCGGACGGTGCTCAAGTCAGGCAATCGCATCGTGGTTTGCGGATCATTGCGCAGCTCAAGCGCATCCTTCGCAGCCAGCACCACGGCATCGCGTATCTCTTCGTCACCTCTTTCAAACTTTGCCGCGATCGCGACGTCATCCTCAAGCGTGTCCAGTGGATTCTCGATTCGAATATCGCCGCCAACGGTGTCTGATCGATCCGAAAACGTTGACAGTGTGATGGATTCCTCGATCTCCGAACCAACGTCGCCAAATACGATCATTGCCAAAATGAGAATCGCGATCAGGTGCAAAAGGAAGCTGACCAACCAAGCTGGTGTTATGCGAAACACACCACGGAGAACGCTGGCGAAAGGAGATCCTTGCGTGAGCCGATCCAATTCGTCAGAAACTTGTTGATCGACATCAGCAAGTCGATTCGTGGCGTCCGTGTTGACCCGCGGGTCAAGGGTCTCTAGCGATCGACGTCCAAAGAAATCTCCTGGCGTTGCAGGCGGCAAAGGGAGTTCGCGGCTTTTCTTCTCAACTGCAGACGAAATTTGAGCAATGATTCTTTCATCCAACGCAACGCTTGCCGGACACCGCCAGCAGTCAGCCAATCCCAGCCATAGCCGAATCGTCATCGGTGCATTGCAGTCCGGGCACTTGCATAGCAACGCACTGCCATTGAAGCTGACTGGACCGATCTTGGTGAGGACCTCGTGGTTTCCGGTGATCGTCAGATCAGAGAGCTGTGCGAAATGTGGAACCGCCGCGATGCTTTCGAGCTGTCGATCGATGGCGGTAGTCGGATTTGATTCGCAGCCCTGCATCTCCCAAGCTTGCGGCTGGAGCTCGCGATTCGCGTTCAATACCGCTTCAATGGAGTGAGCCGAAGTAGCTTTGCCTTTATCCGGCAGATCGACAAACTTGGCCGTTATCGCGGCATCAAGGCTGAATGGATTGTCGGATTCTGGCGGCATGGGTGTTTAGGAATCAGTTGCTAGTAGTTCGGCAGACAGGTAGCTAGGCCTGTCCCAGACCGTGGGACATTCAAGTTACGAGTCTGGGACAGACTCGTCTACGCAAAATCATACCCCGGCACACTGCAAAAAGTTCGAACAATCACTGTCGACAAAGATTTCGGTTGCGGGCATTAGCGGCACATTAAAAGGTTCGTTCCCTCATTGAAAAAACGGCAGGAATCTGGTAGAATCCAGGATTCGCACCAAGGCAGAAAAACTGCGCCTTTAGCACGCTTTTTTTCGGACGAAACAGTGATTCATCGATTCGAGATTAGGGCATTTTCCAGCCAAACAATGGCGATCCGAAAGCCGATCATGTCAGGGCTTTTACCGCCACAATCTCAACCATAAACCAATCTGAATTTCACGCGATTTTCGATTAACCAAAAGGCAGCACCTTGTCCACCGACTTGCCAGAAAACGACGATAACGAGAACGAATTTGAAGCCGGCGACACCAGGTCCAGAAGAGGCCTGCTGGAGGTGCCGATCGAAGATGAGCTCAAGAGTAGCTATTTGACGTATGCGATGAGCGTCATCGTTTCGCGTGCATTGCCCGATGTTCGTGACGGACTGAAACCTTCTCAACGCCGAATCTTGGTCGCGATGAACGACTTGAACCTGACGCCAGGTGCGGCGCGGGTGAAGTGCGCGAAGATCTCCGGCGACACAAGCGGTAACTACCACCCTCACGGTGAGAGTATCGTTTATCCGACGCTTGTTCGCATGGCCCAGGAATGGAACATGCGGCACATTCTTGTCGACAAACAGGGTAACTTCGGCTCGATCGCCGGTCTTCCTCCAGCTGCGATGCGATATACGGAAGCTCGCATGTCGAGTTTCGCAGCCTTGATGATGGAAGACATCAAATTCGACACCGTCGATTTCACGCCAACCTACGACGAGCGGCGGTTGGAACCGACCGTTCTGCCGAGTAAGTTTCCCAACTTGCTGGTCAACGGTTCGAGCGGCATCGCTGTTTCGATGGCGACGTCGATTCCTCCGCACAATCTTGGCGAAGTCTGCGACGCGATGGCGATGGTGCTCGATAATCCTGAGTGCTCGGTCCACGAAATCATGACGGTCCTGCCAGGACCGGACTTTCCAACCGGCGGTACGATCTGCGGACGTGCGGGAATCTTGAAGGCGTATCACACCGGGCGCAGCACGATTCCAATTCGTGCTCAGTGCTCAATCGAAGAGTATAAAAAAGGAAACCGAACGCGCAGTCGTATCATTGTTTCCGAGTTGCCCTATCAGCAGACTCGCGACAATGTCGTGGAGAAGATCGCTAACCTGGTGAAGACTGGTCGGGTCAAAGGCATCTCCGAGATCAAGGACCTCAGTGACCTTAAGGAACCGGTCAGGCTGTGGATTGAAATCAAGTCCGACGCGGATCCGGAAGTTGTCCTCAATCAGCTGTATCAATTTTCGCCATTGCAGACTTCGTTTTCGATGAATTTCATGGCGTTGGTCGACGGCAAGCCGCAAGAGCTGACGATCAAGGACTTCCTTCGTGAGTTCATTCGTCACCGAATCCATGTCATTCGTCGCCGCACCGAATTCTTGCTGAATCGCGCTCGACGGCAAAAGCATGTTTTGGAAGGTTTGTTGTTGGCACTGGCTGACATCGATCAGATCATCAAGATCATTCGTCAGTCGAAAACACAAGCCGAAGCGAAGCTTGGCTTGATGGGCATCGAATGTCCGGCTGCGATGCTCAAGCAGGCCCTTGGCGAAACAGGCTTCGATGTCTTCCAACAGGAACGTGGTGAGAAAGACATCTACAACCTGACCGCCGTCCAGTCAGACGCGATTCTGAAAATGACGCTGGGTCAGCTGGTGAATCTGGAGCAGGAAAAACTTCAGGGCCAGCACGGGAAGCTGCTCGAAGAGATCACCGAATATCTGCGAATCCTTTCAGATGAAAACAACATCCGGGCGATCATCAAGGACGACCTTGCGGAGATTCGCGACAAACACGCGGATGCGAGACGGACGGTTCTTTCGATGGAAGAAGTCGGCAACATCGATCTGGAAGAGTTGATCGAAGAAGAAAACATGGTCGTTTCGATCAGCCATCGCGGCTACATCAAACGAACTCCCGTCAGCACTTATAAGACGCAAGGACGTGGTGGCACGGGACTCAAAGGAGCCTCGACGGACGAAGAGGATCCGATCGAACACGTTTTTGCGGCCAGCACGCACGATTACCTGCTGTTCTTCACAAGCAAAGGCCAAGTGCACTGGCTGAAGGTTCACAGGCTGCCTCAGCTGTCCCGCGAAAGCCGCGGACGTGCGATCATTAACTTGATAACTCTGGAGAAAGACGAAACTGTCGCGGCGTGTCGCGCGATTCGTGATTTCACCGCAGAAGACCACTATCTGATCATGTGTACCTCGAAAGGACTCGTTAAGAAAACGGAGCTTTCGAAGTACGGCCGACCACGAGCAGGTGGCATTATTGCGATCAAACTTCGCGACGATGACAAACTGATCGACGCCGTGGTGACTCGCAAGGACGACGAAATCCTGCTGTGCACCGTTGACGGCATGGCGATTCGATTCTCTGAGTCGGACGCAAGACCGATGGGGCGTAACACCAGTGGTGTGAAAGGAATTACTCTTTCCGTCGGTGACGAAGTTGTCGGTATGCGAGTCGCCGATCCGGGTGCTACGTTGTTGACGGCCTGCGAAAAAGGATATGGTAAGCGAACTCCATTCGGTCCAAACGTTGGCGACGTGACGGAAGATGGAGATGAGGCGAGCAGCTCAGCTCGCTATCGAACGCAGAAGCGTGGCGGTAAGGGCCTGCGAGATATCAAGACGACTGATCGAAATGGAAAAGTTATCGGAATCGCTTCCGTTGACGACGATGATGAACTGTTGCTGATGACGGCCAAGGGCAAGATCCAGCGAATCAAGTGTTCGGAGATCAATACGATTGGCCGTAACACGCAGGGCGTTCGTATCATGCGTCTGAAGGACGACGATTCGCTGGTGACGATCGTTCGCGTTCCTCGCGACGAGCTGGAGAACGAGGAAGGCATTGTTGAGGGTCAGGTTATCGCTCCTACGGATGTCGCGCATGTTGACGATGTGAAGCCTGAAAACGTGGCACCGGAAGCGAAACCAGAGATCGAAAACGATGAACGTGCGTCGGACAGCGAAGAGTAAAGTTTGCAGGCTGACATCACCCTCCCGCTGGGAGGGTCGGCGAAGGTGCCGAGGTTTCCACTCACGCCTTGGCCATGTGCTGCGGTGCCCCACGATTGGAACGCCTAGTTCTGTTTAGCAGACCTGTAGCAACACGAGACGCAAGCGAGTGAATTTTCCGCATTCCTGCTTCACTCGCTTGCGCTTTTTGAAGTTGCACTCATACAAGCCCGAAGCGCAAGAGCGCAAGCGAGTGAATAATTGCATGGGATTTCGATTCACTCGCTGGCGCTTCGGGCTTGTATTTACACGGGTCATCAAGAACCCAAGTCCAAGAAACTTTGCCCTTCCCAGAGGGAGGATCGGCGAGGGAGCGTGTTGTCCAGCGGCGCCTTCCAGCTTGATCGTTGAGCGGCAATACCGTTAAACAAAACCTCGGCGGATTTGGATCTAATACCGCACGTCGAGCGACTCGAGCCCATGGAAATGGAAGCTGTTACAAAAAACCGGTTCGCCAACCAACTCCATGTCCGGCAATCGCTCAATCAGAACATTGAACGCAATCGCAAGTTCAAGCCGTGCCAACGGTGCGCCCAAACAGTAATGAATCCCGCCACCAAGACTGAGGTGTGGATTTTTCTTTCTGCCGAGATCCAGAACATCGGGTAGTTCAAACACGTCGCCGTCGCGGTTTGCCGATCCAAGTAGCATTGCGATCTCTTGTCCGACTTCGAAGCGTCTTCCTTGATACGCAAACGGCTGCAAGACCCAGCGATTGAATTGGTGCAGTGGCGTGTCGTATCGAAGCAGCTCTTCGACAGCAGCTTCTGTAAGCGAGCGATCCTCTTTCCAACGCTGCAGCTGGTCACGATTCTGCAATAGAGCAAGCATGCCGTTGCCAATCAGGTTGACGGTTGCTTCATGCCCAGCATTTAACAACAGGATGCAGTTCGCAATGAGTTCGTCTTCGGTCAGCCCCTCTTCTTCGACCTCAACCAATCGCGAAATCAGATCATCATTGGGCTTCTTGCGCCGTTCGGCTACAAGTTGACGAAGAAAACTGACAAACTCGCGGGACGCCACAACCGCTTCTTGCTCCGCCGACTTTGTCCGCTCCATTTCGTACATCTTAATCATGGCGTGCGACCATCTGAGTAAGTTGCCCGCCATGTCGTTCGGCACGCCAAGCATTTCTGCGATCACGGTCACGGGCAGCGGCGTCGCAAAGGCGGTCAGCAGATTGCACCTAGCACTGTTGAGCATCTGATCCACGAGATCATTGCAAAGTTGTTCGATCCGCGGCCGCATCCGTTCGACTTGTCGCGCCATAAATGCTTTTTGGACAAGGCCACGCAAACGCGTGTGCGTCGGTGGCTCCTGAGCCAACATTGAAAGGCGATCGATATCAAAAAACGGTTTCGTCTCCGCTGACTCCACTGGACAAGAGCCGTCGAGCATGTCGGCAGGGTCGATCTTTCTGCCGAGTCTTCGATCGCGAAACAGCGTCGCAACATCTTCATGGCGACAGAACGTCCACAGGTTATGTTCCGCCCAAAAGAACATCGGGCAGGAATCGCGAAGCGTTTTGTAGTACGGGTATGGATTGTTGTAGAAATCCGGATCGCGGATATCCAAACATACTGTTGAAGAGGATGAATCAATTTGCATATTGACTTTGGGGTTGGCCGTTTTGGCGCCAGCCATGGTTCCGGCACCCATTCCGATGCATTAAAGCAGCACTAACTGTTCAGCTGCCCTTTGATAGTCTCGTGTTTTGTCCCAGACGTCGATCAGCAATTCAAGATAGGCTTCCGGCGAAAGCAATGGCAGCAATGGCTAGAGCCAGCTGATTCAATTTGCGAACAGCCAACCATCAAAGTACTTGTCGAGATAGAAAGTAAACGTCCTGCAATAAGCGGACTGAATAGGCAGTGAACCCGCAACGAGCCGAACTGCCGGCAACGCCTTGCAACGGCCACATGTGATTCGTCGCGTACATGCGATCTGTAGGAAAGATCGCTTCGAACTTGCCCATCATGAAAATCAGATTGTCAGATGAGTCGGTCATGAATTGTAGAACAGATGGGTACCTGATGAGCTTCGTTAAACGGCAATCAATGTCCGTTACGTGTAGCGAACACCCTGATGTTCTTCCTCGAAGAATACTGGCAGCATTGCATCCGCGTGTAGGAATCCTTTGCGAGTTAGCTCAACTTTCGAATCGTCGAAATCAAGCATGCCGTTTTCACGGTGTTTGTCGAACTGTGCAGACCAATGATTAAGAATGTTCACGTCAAACTTGTCTTGGAAATATCCAACGTCCAAGTAGCCACGCTTTAACTGCAAAATCATCTCTCGAATCAATAGCTGATGCGGCGTCGGCTGATAGGCGCGGCCCAGCGGCAGCTTTCCGTGCTCCATCAAGTCCGCCTGGTACTGCTTCATGTCGGCTTTGTTCTGATAGTGAACGCCCGAGACATGGCCGAAGCTTGCGATTCCGGTTGCCAGCAGGTCAGAGCCTTGCCACAGATTGTCACGGTAGCTGAAATTGACTTTATCGTTATCCTTCACGACCGTGTAGGCACTGCTGATCTTATATCCAGCGGCAAGGAACTCATCAAATGCGTAGTCGAGCCATTCGCGTTTCGTCTGCCAATCCGCGACAGGAGTTTCAATCTTGTTGCCAAGGATGTCTTTTGAATAAACCGTGTTGTACGGCAGCTCCATCTGATAGATCGTGACGCTCTCGGGTGAGAACTTGATCGCTTCGGCGATGTTGAACTTCCAGTTCTCCCAAGTCTCGCCGACCATGCCGGAGATCAAGTCAATGTTGACGTTGGGAAAGTCCAACTTCTTGATCCAGTCCCAAGATTTGTAGACTGCCGCCGAAAGGTGTGCTCGGCCGTTTTCTTCGAGAACTGAATCAGTGAAATTTTCAATGCCAAGGCTTAGTCGTGTTATGCCGAGCTCCTTCAGCGTAACCAGCTTTGATTCTTGGAGCGTGCCGGGCTCGCACTCGAAAGTCACTTCTTCGGCTTGATCCCAATTGATGTTCTCGCGAAGCCGATCGACCAAAGACGTCAGTTGTCGTGAACTCAAGAACGAAGGTGTGCCGCCACCAAAGTACACGAATCGGAACGGACGACCGCCCATAACTTCTTGCTTGCTAACCAATTCAATTTCGCGACAGAGAGCCGCAACGTAGGCTTCAATCTCTTTCGCGTTCTGGTCCGTGAAAACTTTGAAGTAACAAAATTTGCAGCGTTTACGGCAGAACGGAATGTGCAGATATAAACCCAGCGGCGTATCGACAGTTGGAGGCGACTGAAGTGCAGCCTCAACGGTCGGTAAGTTACTGGCGTCCCACTGTGAGAACGGTGGATAGTTGGAGATGAAATAACTGCCAACTTCGGTTTTTGTCGATTCAGCCATGAAGAAGTCTGTCGTATAAAAAGAAAGATTCTCGTTTCGCGACTGGTTCATCGCGCAATCAAAAGCCAGAGCTTATGACACCTTGTTCTTGAACCGTAATTCAGAAGTCTGGTTTCGCTATATCATAACCGATGAAAGCAGTTTGCCCGTCATTGGCGCGAATTAACGCGAATATCGGATTGGGGGAATCTATTCGCGACGATTCACGTCATTCACGGTCCCCATATTCTGGAACGGAGGCTAGAGCCTTACCGCTTACAAAATGCCTGTTCTGAATAAGAAAATCACTATCCAAAGCGTAAGCGAGGAACCACTGCTCCTCCGCTTGCTCGTCGGACCACGATTTCAATGACTTAGTGCTGCAACAAAAATCCCTGTTCAGTATTCACCAAACAGGGTTCAAATGTTCGCTTTCCGGAATGGAAATTACTCGCGTTCCTGCTTAACGCCTGGGATCGGCGTGTCTTCGCCGCCATCGTATTTCGCTTCTGGAATGTGGGCCATCTTGCCGGCAGCGAAGAAGTCAATCGCTTCAACGGTGCTCTGCTTTTCCTGCTCGTATTTGCTTGCTTCGAAGGTTGCAGCTGCAGTGATCATGTCGATGACCTTGCCTTCGACGATCATGTTGCGAAGCGAATCCATCTGACCTGAACGCTCAAGACGGGCACGGACTCGGCGAGGCGAATCGTTTTGTTGTGCCGCGATGCGAGCGATCTCAGCCGTGTAATCAGCTTCTGTTTCTTCGACGTTCTCTTCCTCAGCGATACGCTCAAGAATAAAGTGCTCACGAAGCATAATTTCGGTGCGCTCGAGAATATTGCTGCGAGTACGGTTTTCCTGTTCGCGAATTTCCTGATCCGAGAAACCGCTGCGACGCATTTCGATTGAAGCTCTTTCGAGCTCACGTCCCGATTGACGGCGAAGCAAATCCTGAGGCAATTCCCAAGATGCTGACTCTGTTAGCGTCTTGCTGATCTGTTCGCGAACCACTTCACGTTGACGATACTCAAGGCGACTCGCAAGTCCCTCTTTGATTCGGGTGCGAAGTTCTTCCAAGTCCATGCCGGTTTTTTCGGCCAAGCCATCAACGCCATCGCCACCGCGACGCTTCACGTCAAGGATCTCGAATTCGACTTCCAGCTCCTTGCCAGCGAGCTCAAGGTTGTCCGAGAACTCATTGACAGTGACTTTCGCGGTTCGTTTCTCGTCGGCTGCAGCGCCAACCATCAGCTTGTCGAAACCTTCGATCATTCCATCTGACATCGAAAGCGACGGAAGAACGTGAATCGAAACGTCTGAGGCAGAAGAGATATCTTTGCCATTCAAGCGGGTCTTGATGTTGGCTTCGATGTAGTCGCCAGCGGCAACCATGTCATCGACAGGCTCAAGCGTTGAGAACTGTTCCGTGAGTTTTGCCAATTCAGCGTCGACGTCTGCATCATTGAAGTCGTGCTCTGGACGCTGAATCTTCAGGCCCTTCCATTTCGGCATTTCGAAGTCAGGACGGACTTCAATGTTGAATTCAAACTTTAGGTCACCTTCGTCGGGAACAGTGACTTGCTCGTAATCGAGATCGGGCTCACTGATTGCAGAGAAAACTTCTGATTCGCTGATCTGAGTCAGGCTGTCCATCAGAAGAGCACCCTTTACTTGGTCGGCGACCTGCTTGCGAAACTTTTTTTCAACAAGATTCCGAGGAGCCTTGCCGACGCGAAAGCCAGGCACTTCGGCTTTTGGAATGATCGTGTCGAATTGCTTCTGGAAATATTTCTCGATATCCGTCCGCGGGACCGTAACGGTAACGTGACGACCGCATGAGCTGGTTTCGTTGATGTCGAGGTTCAGATCCAGTTTTTCTTCTACGTCTGTGTCTGGAGTTTCTGTCGTAGTGTTCACTATCGTTTTCCAAAGGTTATTTATTCAAAACCAGAATGCGAATCCGGCCGTCTGGAACCGCAGAGGATTGTAGTTTTCCGAGGCTGCTTTGAGGATGCGCCAAAGAGAAAATCATGCGATAAAACGCATGATTTTGATGCTACTGAAGCTTGTCAGCCTGCTGACCGAATCCAATCGGCATATTGAGAAAGAGCGGGTGATCGGATTCGAACCGACGACATTCACGTTGGCAACGTGATGCTCTAGCCACTGAGCTACACCCGCGTACTTTTCAAGTCGCACGATTATACGAACACAATGAAGCCTTGCAAGCCAAAATGAGGCTGCCAACTCCGCGTCCGTCCAACCTCGTCATATTCGGCGATCTCTGCCGGCAACTGTAGGCAACTTGCGGGTTTTTCCAAGCTTGGCCTCAGTTTTCGCTTCTGGCTTAATTTCTCGCTGAACCAAGACATCGGTAAGACCGTCCTACACGCTTGGAGCTGATCCGGAATTGGCCGGATAACACGGATTTTACGGCTGCCAGCCGTGTATCCGGAGCCTCTTTGGAGAAAAATCTGCCGTGGAAGCCCCTTTATTGGTATGATGACGCCCCCGTAAGGGCCATTTGAGCAGTTCGCTGCTGAATGCTGATCTGTTGGATTTCAAAATAAGGAACCCAGGAATGCTGTCCGTGAAACTCGTTGTTGTTGGTGGGGATGCGAAGAGCAAGGAAGTCCAACTGAAGCTTCCAACGGTGATCGGTCGCGGCCGCGAAGGCGTTTCTTTGACTTTGCCACACAAACTCGTCAGCCGCAAACACACGGAGATTTTTGAGCAGGAAGGGCAGCTTTTTGTTCGTGATCTCGGTTCGCTGAACGGTACTTTCGTGAACAGCCAGCGGATCGCCGAGTCTCAGCCGTTAAGGCCGAACGAGCTCCTGACACTGGGAAATGTCACGTTTCGGGCCATCTACAACCTCAGCGGAGTGACGCATCCGCCCGATGCCCCCGTGTTTTTTCAGGAAATGGCCGCTCCTAACGACTTAGAAGACGTTCTGGATGAAGAATCCAAAAACGAGTCTGATACTGGCAAAAGTCTCCTCGAAGTGAATGCCTCGGACATCGACGACGATGCGGACCCAGATATCGATGATACGGACCTCGAGTCCAGCGATATCTTCGACGGCGCTCAAATCGAAGGCCCATCTCCTGAGAAATCAATCTCTGTGAGCGCCATCGAAGGCCTTCCGGTTTCCATTGAAAATGCCGGATTCGAAGTCCAGCTGGACGGTGTTGCTCGCCCTGATTCGATCAAGCAGGTCGAAATCGAACTCGACGAACCGGCTCGTGCCCCTCAAAATGAAGACTCAAGACTGGGATCCTTCTTGAAAAAACTGCCGCGATAGAACAGACTCATCTGTGTGAAAAAGAATAATGAAATTGACCGTACGCTGATCCGTCGCATCCGAACCGGTGACTCTGACGCTTGGAATGATTTGATTGCCCGGTACGAGGGACGCTTGCTTGCGTTCGTCGACAGCCGACTTTCGAATCGTTCGGCAAGTGAAGACATCGTCCAAGAAGCTTTCATTGGCTTTCTAAACAGCTTGCCAAACTACGATGGCAGCCGTCCACTTGAGAGTTACCTGTTTTCGATCTGCGCTTACAAACTCACAGATCATCTTCGCCGCGAAGGACGCCGACCCGCAATTCCATTATCGAGCGGTGCCGACTCAAGCAGCGGGCAGTGGCAGCTGAAAGGTAACGCGCGTCCGGCAAGCAGCATTGCTCGCAGCGTCGAACGAAAGCGTCTTGAAGAAGATGCATTGGCCGAAGCCATCGGGGACATGATGGCGAAGTGGCAAAAAAACAGCGACTGGCTGAAACTCAAGTGCATGGAGCTGCTGATCGTGAAGGGTACGCCCAACATAGCAGCGGCAACGACGCTGGGCATTACCGAGCAACAAGTCGCGAACTACAAGTTCGATTTCCTCAGCCGTTTGCGAACGCTGATCAAACGCAAGGGTTTGTCTCAGGAAATTTTCCCAGAGCTCTATGACGAGTAAGTAGCCTCTTTAGTAGCCCTGTCTGTTCCAGACAGGGAACCACGCAGATACGAGTCTGGGACAGACTCGCCTACTTAGATTCGTTTTCAAAGGTTCGACACCGCGTTCGCATTCGCATTCGCAAAAAACGACGGAGGACCACATTCCATTTTCCCCAGCCAGTTAACTGGCTGCCATCTCCCCAGAAATGGGATCCGGTCGACACAGGAACTGCACTGCGATAACGATTGGCACCATCACCGTAGCCACATGCATACAAATTACTTCCCAGCGCCAAGTCGGTCCGGCAAGTGAACGATTCGCTCGTTCTCGTCACGGCATTCAATCTTGAAGAATTCCGGGAAGACTGACTCGCTACCGTTGATGCGAACTTCCATCTTGCCGTGGGCTTCGAGTTCCGAAAGTTCACGACGCTTTTGGTTGTTCAGGTAAGACGCCACATCTGAGTGAACTTTGATCTCGACGGTCGCGCAGTTCTTTTGCTCCGAAGCGACCAACATCATGCGAATCACGTCAAGCGCCATACTCTCGGACGTTTTCACATTTCCCCGTCCATTACAGCACGGACATTCTTGGTAAAGCGAACGCTTAAAGCCTGGCTTGATACGCTGTCGAGTCATCTCGATCAGTCCGAACGGCGACGTCCGAAGAATCTTTGTGCGAGCCCGATCACGACTCATCGCGTCACGCAAAGCTCGCTCGACGCCGCGGCGATTTTTATCCCGACGCATATCGATAAAGTCATTCACAATCACGCCACCAAGGTCGCGAAGCCGTAGCTGGCGTGCAATCTCACGAGCCGCTGACACGTTGAGTCGGTAAGCAGATTCCTCTGCCGAATCATCCGTTCGGAAGCTGCCGCTGTTGACGTCGATCGCGACAAGAGCTTCCGTTTGATCGATAACAATCGAACCACCGTCAGGGAGTGGAACTTCTCGCGAGTGAATCTTCGCGATCTCTTTCTCAACCTTGTAGTGGTAGAACATTGGATCGGTGCCTTTGTACAGCTCCAACTTGTCCGACATGATCGGCATGACCAGCTTCAAAAAGTCCTTGGCACGCTGATAGGCATCCGGGCAATCAATCACAACGGTATCAATATCCGCATTGAGCGTATCGCGAATCGTGCGAATCATCATGTCGCTCTCTTCGTAGATATCCGTCGGAGCAGGAACGTTTTGAATTCGGTTGACGATCGACTTCCACAGCCGCAACAGATACTCAAGGTCCCGAGAGAGCTCATTCGTTGACCGTTCCATTCCGGCAGTTCGGACGATGAAGCCCAATCCCTTTGGCGGATCAAGATCGTAAAGGCATTCTTTCAGTCGACGACGCTCGTCTTCATCTTCGATCTTTCGCGAAACACCGACGCGTCCCAATGCGGGCATCAGAACGAGGTATCGCCCCGGGATGCTGATGTATGTCGAAAGCGTTGGGCCCTTGTTGCCGATACCTTCCTTGATGACCTGCACGAGAACTTCGTCACCGCGTTGAAAGAGTTCTTGAATCGGCGGCTTGACGCGTGGACGGAAGCCACCGTGCGTGGGTGGTCGACTGCGGCCGTTTCGCTGCTGGGCGGCTCGGTCCGCTTTCTCTTTCCGCATCATTTCATCGGGATCGTAACCGCCCTGACGAAAGTAGCTGGGCTCGACATCGCTGATGTGCAGGAACCCGTTTCGGCCAACTCCAAAGTCAACAAACACCGCCTGGATGCTCGGCTCGAGATTGACAATTTTTCCTTTGTAGACGTTTCCGACGTAGTTATCCTGGCTGGCTCGCTCAACATAGAGCTCTTCCAGTTGTTGGTTTTCAACGATCGCAATGCGGCACTCTTCAGATTGAAGCGCATTGATTAGCATTTCTTTTTTCATCTTGAATTGGCTTTGTATGAGAATGACTGAGGGTCGCTGGCAACATTGCGCAGCATCATCCGCGAACCAGAATGGCTTTCGAAAACGTCGAAAACATCAATTAGAAGGTACATCGGCGGACCCTTGGGGTCGGCAACCGAGCCAATTCATCTACTTCATTGTGGCGACATCAGGCCTTAGTTTCGGACGCTTCGTCCGGCTTTTCAGGTGTTGGAAATCCGGAAGCGACTAGTTGCTCCAACAATTCGATAGCAGCTTGGGCATCGTGGCCTACAGCTTCTACGAGGATTTCAGTTCCCTGAGCGGCACCGAGTGTCAGTATGTCCAGCACGCTTTTTCCGTTGACTCGAACATCATCTTTAATGAGTTCAATTTCACTTTCAAACCTCGACGCGGTTTCAGCAAACAGATACGCAGGGCGCATGTGCAGCCCTTGGGGATTCTGGATGATGACCTTCGTGGTAGCCGAGGTGCTAGACATTGGATATTGGATCGGTTAACCGGAACTTAGGAAACAAATTGATTGTCGTCAGCTTCGGTGAGAATCTGCTGCACGTCGTCGGCAGTTTTTGACTGCTTGAGGAACCGGCAGAACGTTTCGTCATGAAGCTTTTTGGTAATGTTCTCAAGTGCCTTGAGATGCTCACTCTGTTGGTCCGGAGGTGAGATCAGCAGGAAAAATAGCTGAACTGGCTCTCCATCGAGGCTCCTAAAATCAACGCCTTCTGCACTAACCCCGACCGTTCCAACGGGCTTATTGACGCTGGCGTGCTTGGTGTGAGGAACCGCAATGCCACGGCCAATGCCCGTGGTGCCAAGTTCTTCACGTTTCAAAATGGCCTGAATAATGTCGTCTTTATCACTTGATTTCAGACCGCCGGATGACACAAGGCCCCCCACAAGCTCACGGACAACTGCTTCCTTATCGGTCGCTTTCATACCCGCGTTAATTGCTTTGCCGTTAATAAAATCGGAAAATTTCATCGTCTCTTGTCCTTCGTTTGTATCGCGCGGCAAAACTATATCTGCCCACCCTTACCGACGAGACTCAGCGAATATGGGAATGCTGTGTTTCTTCAGGGTAGCCGGCACCAACATATGGGTTGGCAAATCTCCGGACTGGCTGACGATCAGTTTCGATCGCGATGTTCAGTTATTTTTTCTTTGTATTTTCTCAGCTGCTGTTCCATCTTGGCGATGGTGGTATCGAGTGCGGCGATCACGTTGGCTCCCATGTCGGAAGCAAAGAAATCGCTCGCACCTTCAGCCGAAAGAATGATTTCGACTTTGGGCTCATGTTGCAAATCAGCGATTACCTGAATGGCCGTTGTGCGTTCAAAAAAACGAGGCAGTTTGGAGACTTTTGATTCGATGGTCTCTTTTACTGCGTCGGTCAGTTCGCCGTTTTTGGCGTTGATTTTTACTTCCACAACTCACCCTGATTTGCTCAAGTGTCTTGTTCGAAGCTTTGGCGAGGCCGCAACTTCAGTGACCCAAGACGAGCCACCAAGGAATTGTAGCCTTTTGATTTTTTCCAGACAAATGCAAATCGCCGTTTACCGGTTTTACGCTGAAAGATGATACCATTCGCCCGAAAACGACGAAATTCGCGGGGAACTCGCAAGCTCGTGCTTCAGAAGAGGTTGAAATCGATCCCTTGGAGCGTGTTGAATTTCGCCAGGCTCGTTTTCACGCTCTCGAAGGCCCGCCTACGTTTTTTCGTAAATTTCGAACGAGTGGTCGTGCGAATTCTTCTCATCGGACGAATGCGACGTCGATTCGAGTTTTTTCCAGTGATCAAAATCGATCTCGGGCATCCAGGTATCGCCTTCGATTTCGGCATGGACGCGAGTTAGGTAGATGCGATTCACGTAGGGAAGTGAAAGCCGATAAATCTCGGCTCCACCAACGACAAACGGAGATTCATCATCAGTAGCTGACATCGCATCTTCAAGACTGGCGGCGATAATCGCACCCTCGACTTTGAAATCGGGCTGGCGAGTGACGATCACCGTTTGGCGGCCTGGCAGAAGCCGCTTGATCGAATCCCAAGTCTTGCGACCCATGATGATCGTGTGACCGAGCGTGATCGCTTTGAAGTTCTTCAGATCAGCAGAAAGCCGCCACGGCATGTCGCCATCTTTTCCAATAACTCCGTTTTGAGCCGCGGCCACGATCATGGATACCGTCTTTGGACCATCCATCAAACCGCCACCTTGCCGGGAATCGCCGCGTGCGGATCGTAGTCCACGATTTCGATGTCTTCGAATGTAAAATCAAAGATCGAATCAACGTCCGGATTGAGTTTCATCTTCGGCAGCGAACGCGTGTCGCGAGTTAACTGCAACGCAACCTGTTCCATGTGGTTACTGTAAAGATGAGCATCACCCATCGTGTAGACAAAGTCACCAACACCTAGCCCCGTCACTTGCGCGACCATTTGCAGCAGCAACGCATACGACGCGATGTTAAACGGAACTCCAAGGAACACGTCGGCACTGCGCTGATAAAGCTGGCAGCTGAGTTTTCCTTCGGCGACATAAAACTGAAAGAACGCGTGACAAGGAGGAAGTTTCATCTTGGGAATTTCGGCGACGTTCCACGCACTAACGATCAAACGACGCGAATCAGGATTCGTTTTGATCTGCTCGACCACTTGAGAGATCTGGTCGATCGTTTCGCCATCTGCACCTTGCCACGAACGCCACTGCGAACCGTAGACCGGGCCGAGGTCTCCATTCTCGTCAGCCCACTCATCCCAAATGCGAACTTTGTTTTCTTTCAGGTAGGCGATGTTGGTGTCGCCCTTGAGGAACCAAAGCAGTTCGTGAATGATGCTGCGGAGATGAAGCTTCTTGGTCGTCACCAAGGGAAAGCCATCAGCGAGATTGAATCGCATTTGATATCCGAACACGCTGCGGGTTCCGGTCCCAGTGCGGTCGGCTTTGTCGACGCCGTTGTCGAGGATATGTTGGAGCAAATCGTGGTACTGTTTCATCGCCGTTTTTTAGTTTCATTTGATCGTATTGGCAAGGTTAGAAGCGACCTAGTGGATGCATCGTTTCGTTTAACGGCAAGCCGCAGGCGACTGCGCCTGCATTTCGACGCGCAGTCGCCTCTGCGGTATGCCGTGAAACGAAGAATTTGCGATGCCTCTCAAGAAAGAGTGGTGGCGTAATGTCGATTCGCTGTTAGCATCACCGCCCCAACAACTTCAGCGATTCGCCGTGGCCAACCCCTTATCCAATCCTGCAACGTCCCGATTCTGGGCAGATTTCAACCTGTTTTCGGTTGCGGTGCTTTGGGGAATTAACGCTCCGGTTATGAAGTACGGGATCACGCAGATTGACCCGTTCGTTTTCAACGCCTTTCGCCTGACCGTTTCCGGAGTTGCTCTGTGGCTTTGCCTACTTCTTGAGAACCGCAGAAATCGCGACAAACCCGCGGTCGAGAATCATCGACATTTGGTCTGGTGGGTGATCGGATTCGCACTCCTTTCAGGGGCCATTTACCAAATCACGTTCCTGTCCGGAATCTTCAAGACAACTGCAGGGAATACGGCGTTGATTATGTCTTCGTGTCCGATGTGGACTGCTGGCTTGGCTGTTCTGACGACAAACGAACGGCTTTCCCGGATCGCGTGGCTAGGGCTGACAGTGACTCTGGCCGGAACGATGCTGGTCATCGGGCAGAAGGCAGAGTTCAGTGCTTCCGGCGTGAACCTTGTCGGAAACCTGATCGTGTTAGCTGCAGCGTTAGCCTGGTCGGTTTCGTCAGTGGTAAGTAAGCCTTTGCTGAATCACATCTCCGCGATTCGGCTGGCATTCTTTTCGATCATCGTGACGTTGCCACTGCATTGGCTGTTGGCGATCCCAAATCTGCAAAGCGACATTGCCGCAGCCTTTGAACCATGGACGATCGCCGCGATTCTGTTTTCAGGAGTCTTCTCAACCGGCGTCGCCTATGCGATGTGGAACTACGGCGTGCAGAAGTTGGGTGCACCCCATGCTGCGATTTATCAGAACGTGATTCCACTGGTGGCGGTCATTAGCGCGTGGTGGATGATTGGAGAAACTCCGCTGGCCTTTCAGATCTGGGGCGGAGCTCTCATCATCGGCGGTCTGGTTTTGATGCGAAGAGGTCGGTAAGCGGCCGAGTGCCCAAAAATACAAAACGGCGCAGCGACCGCGCGGCTCTAGTCCATCGACTTGATCTTGATGTTGCGATACCAGACTTTGTTGCCGTGGTCCTGAAACGCAATGTGACCCTTGTTGCTTTTGGCAAACTTTTTCCAGGTCGCAAACTTACTGGCGGCAACTTTCTTGTCCCAGTCATCGCTTCCGAATTCAGCCTCGACCACTTTGACTCCGTTGAGCCAATGCTCAACTTCATTGCCCTTGGTAACGATCTTCGAAGTATTCCACTTTCCGACAGCCTTGGGCTTTTCATCGCCTGGAGCGTAAAGGGCGTAGAGAGATCCGGCGCTGGTGGTTCGGTTCTTGCCGTCAGCGTGCTTGTCGTTGTCGAGAATCTGGTACTCAACGCCAGTCAGGTAGGGCGCGTTATCACCAAGCTTGACACGATACATGACGCCGCTGTTTCCGCCTTCTGAGATCTTCCAGTCAAAAGTCAGTTCAAAGCTTTCGTATTCCTTTTTCGTAATAATGTCGCCACCAGAACCTTCGAATGCGATGACACCATCGGCAACTTTCCAGCCAGCGCCGATCTTCTCTTGCTTGTAGCCGCGGAAATTGTCGAGCGACTTTCCGTCGAACAGAATCTCGGTTGTGACCTTGCGAGTCGCTGACCAGCCACCGGTTGCAGCTTCGGCACCATCCTGCATCACGATCCATTCGCCAGTGAGTGAACCGTCGTCTTGGAGTTCCGCTTCGATTTCGAGGTCTCGTTCAGTTCCCTGAACATCCAAAGTGAACGCGAGGAGAATCGTCTTGCCAGTCACATCAATGCTGGAAAATTCTGTCTTGCCGTTGTCGCCGTCAAGGAATCCAGTCAGTTTTCCGTTTTCTCGTTTCAGCGAGAACAACGATTCTGATTCATTACCATCGGGAAGCACGGCAACCGAATCCCATTGGCCTGCAAACAGATCCTGCTTGACTTCCTTTTTCTTTTCGGCAATCTTTTTGCCAGAAAGAGTTCCGTTGGCCAACTCGTTGCCGCCTGAGTCGGATGCCGTCCAATCACCTTTCAGGCTGTCTCCCGATAGCTGCGCTACGATATCGACTCGAATCTCAGTTCCTTGTGCTTCCATTGCAATTCCGAACCTCAACTCGTCGCCCTCAAGTTCAACATCTTCGAATTCGGTCACTTGACCATCTTCATCTGCAATCGACTTACCAGAAATCTGATCGCCGGATCCGGAGAACTTCCAGACAGAGTTACTGTCGCCTTCAGGTGTCTCCGCATTAACTTTCCAGCTTCCAATCGCGTTGTCCTGTGAGGAAACGATCGAAGAAAAAGCTGTGGTCAATACCAGCAGCGACAACAAGAACTTTGGCAATTGAATCATCGTTAACTCTCTTAGGATTTTGGTCTTAAGTAAGGCGGACTCGCTATGAATTTCCTTGCAGCCTCTGAATCTCAGCCGCATCCTTGTCGCCGCGTCCTGATAAGCATATGACAACGATCTCGTCTTTGCCACGCTCTGCAGCAACTTCGATGCCTTTCGCGATTGCGTGCGAACTCTCCAGAGCCGGCAAAATGCCTTCTGTTTTGGCCATCAAATCAAAAGTTGCCAACGCTTCGTCGTCGCGACAGCTGCGGTACTCAACGCGTCCTGTTTTTTTCCAGTGACTATGCTCGGGGCCAACGCCTGGGTAATCCAAGCCCGCGGATGCTGAGTGCACATCGTCCGTTTGGCCATCTTCGTCTTGCAGAACGTAGCTGAAGCTTCCATGCAGTACGCCAGGCTTTCCGAATGTCAGGCTTGATGCGTGTTGTCCAGATTGGTCATTCCGCCCGCCAGCTTCGACGCCGATCAGCGGCACATCAGTACGTGCGACGAAGGGAAAGAACATTCCCGCCGCATTGCTTCCACCGCCGACGCACGCCACGACGGCATCCGGAAGTCGGCCGAAACGCTCCATCGATTGATCGATCGTCTCTTCGCCGATGATCGACTGAAAGTCTCGCACGATAACTGGGAACGGATGAGGCCCAACAACGCTGCCAAGGATGTAGTGCGTGTCTTCGACGCTGCCCATCCAATCACGCATCGCTTCGTTGACGGCATCGCGAAGCGTACGAGAACCCGTTGTCACCGGACGTATCTCGGCTCCCATCATTCGCATGCTTTGAACGTTAGGTGACTGACGGCGGACGTCTTCTTCGCCCATGTAGACCACACACGGCAATCCAAAATGAGCACATGCTGTCGCCGTTGCGACGCCGTGTTGGCCCGCGCCGGTCTCTGCAATGACTCGCGTCTTGCCCATTCGCTTCGTCAGCAAAGCATGGCCGAGTGTGCTGTTGATCTTGTGAGCACCGGTATGGTTGACGTCTTCACGCTTGAACCAGATTTGTGCTCCACCGGTTTGCTCTGTCAGTCGCTTTGCAAAATACATCGGTGACGGGCGGCCGACAAAATCGCGCCACAGAACCTTCAGCTCATCGATGAACTCCGGATCGTTTTTGGCTTTGTTGTATTCTTCTTCCAGTTGATCGAGGGCCTGAACAAGCGTTTCAGGAACGTAACGACCGCCGAATTCGCCGAATCTCCCGTTCTCATCAGGCAGGCTGGCGTCGGGACTGGGAGCATCAAGAAAAGATGTGGGCATAGCAACCGCAACAAGTTCGAGTTAAAAGACTATTGTCATTAATCGTTCGCATTCTGCAATCTGTGTTTTCATCATGCCTGAGCTTCCTGAAGTAGAAACCATGCGACGCGGTGTCGCAGGAATCACAGGAGCAACCATCGTTGCTGCCGAGAGAACCCCCTGTGCGAAACGTCCGATCGTTATTAAACCGCGAATCGATCACTTGAATAAACGTGTCGCCGGTGTGAAAATCGCCTCAGTCGATCGATTGGGGAAACGCGTTGTCATTCGGATGGAGACCGGCGACCGCATCATTATAGAGCCTCGAATGACGGGCCTCGTGTTGGTGACGGAACCGCCAACGATGGAACATTTGCGTTTTCGCATGCAATTAAGGAAGTGCAAACACAAAGAACTGCTGTTCTGGGATCGAAGGGGTTTGGGCCAGATCGCGCTGCTCTCAGAGAAGCAATACGAAGCAAAACTGAGTGATGGATCGCTCGGACCTGACGCACTAGAAGTTTCGCGCGAGGATTTCCCGGGCCGGTTCAACAAGTCTCGCCGCGAAATCAAAGTCGCCTTACTGGAACAATCTCGGATTGCGGGCGTCGGCAACATTTATGCGTCGGAGATTTTGCACCTCGCGAACGTCCATCCGCAAGCACGTTGCGATCGCCTTTCGGCAAAGCAATGGGATCGCATTTTTCAGCACACGATCGAAGTCTTGGAAACCGCGATTCGTCAGGAGGGTTCAACGCTTTCTGACGGAACGTATCGCAACGCGTTGAATGATCCGGGCAATTACCAAAACGAGCATCGCGTTTACGATCGGGCAGGTGATGAATGTCTGTCGTGCGGAAAAGGGGAAGTTCTGCGAATCGTGCAAGCGCAGCGAAGCACGTTTTATTGCAAGGCTTGTCAGAAGAAACGATAGATGGTTTAACGTCTAGCCGTAGGCGTCGGCGTTTTGTCCGTCATGAAACGCCGATCGCAAATCTAGCACACGGATAAATGCGCCATGGAATTCAAACGGCTGCCGGATAGAATGTGCGCTTCTCATCTACCGAAAACGAAAACCATACATGTCTCGAATCGACGAACTTTTTAAGAATTTGCGGTCCAGCGAACAGAAAGCCTTGATGCCCTTCATCACTGCGGGAGATCCTGACCTCGAATTTACAGGCGAATTGTTGCGACTGCTCGACGCATCTGGCTGCCATCTCGCCGAAGTCGGGATCCCCTACAGCGACCCAATTGCTGACGGCCCAGTTATTCAGGCTTCTTACTCGCGAGCTCTCAATGCTGGCACAAAGCTGGACTCGATCCTTTCGATGCTTAAGTCGGTCACCAGCGAGATCAAGATGCCGGTCGTGACAATGATCAGCTACGCCATCATTTACCGCGTCGGTTTGGATGCCTTTCTGCAGAAAGCCATCGATGCTGGCGTCTCTGGAGCGATCGTGCCCGACATGCCGGTTGACGAGTCGGCTGAATTCGCGGCCAAATGCAGAGAACGCGATTTCAGTTTGATTCAACTGGTGACGCCGACAACGCCACGCGAACGTGCGATTCGAATCGCTGAAAATTCAACGGGTTTCATTTACTACGTTTCCATCGCTGGCATCACGGGTGAACGAACGGCGCTGCCAGACGATCTGGTTGAGAATGTTGCTTGGCTTCGTGAGCAAACTGAGCTTCCAATTTGCGTCGGATTCGGAATCAGCCAACCTGAACATGCGGAAGTGCTCAAACCTGTCGCAGATGGTATGATCGTTGGCTCCGCGATTGTTCGCCGAATCGCTGCGATCGAAAAGGGGACTTCGAAAGCGGATGCTGCAGTCAATGTTCAGGCGTTTTGCGAAGAGATGCTTGCCGTGCTGTAAGCGGGAAACGAGCTCTCCACCAGAAGGATTCGACCTTATCGCTCGCGCGTCGATGGCTTACAATACGGTTATACTTCATCTGGATTATTCACGAGGCTTGGACGTCGAACGCGACCGTGTCTGCTTCATCGGAGGAAGTATTCAAGATGGCGAACAAGACGCCCGTCGTCGTGATTAATTCTGGTTCATTTAAGCCCCACGAAACCCGCCGTGAAAATTCTTCTTGACGAAAAACAGCTAAACGAAGGCGTTGAAAAACTCGCCGAAAGCATCAACGCCCACTACGGCGACAAACCGCTAACGATCATCTGTATTCTCACAGGAAGCATCGTTTTGGGTGCCGATCTGATTCGCAAATTGAACATGCCGCTGAGAGTTGGCGTTGTTCAAACGAGCAGCTACGAAGGCACGGAACGCGGTAAGCTTTCGATCAACGCGGAAATGATGTTGGATATCAAGGAACGCGATGTTCTGCTGATCGACGACATCTTTGATACGGGGCACACGCTCGTGAACGTTAGTGCTCTTGTATCCGAGCACGGCCCGACGTCGCTCAAGTCAGCGGTGCTATTAAGCAAAACTGGTCGCCAAGAAGTTGAGTATCGCCCCGAGTTTTCGGCTTTCGACATTCCCGATGAGTTCGTCGTTGGCTATGGCCTAGACTTTAACGACGAGTACCGAAACCTTCCGTACCTCGCCTGTCTTGAAGATTCCGATATTGAAACGGCAACATGAAGCCCACGAAGCCACAACGCATCGCGATCATCTCGCGGCGGTTTTGGCCGATCAGCGGGCCAACCGAACACTTCATCGCTGACCTTGCCGACCAGTTTAGTGTCGCCGGTCATCGCGTTGCGTTATTCACGGCTGCATGGCAAAAAGGCTGGCCTGAGGAATGCTCCTTCCGAGAGTTTGGCATGCATCGGTTATCGCGACCAAGTTCTGGACCTTGGGGAACGTATCGTTACCAGCGTGCATTGATCCGGGCACTCGATAGCTTTCAGCCGGATGCCGTTTTACTGTTCGGCAGCGGAGAAGACCTTCCGCCCGTTCGAAAACTGGTTGGCGATTCTGTGCCTTGCGTTGTTCGAATCGATCATCGAGCCTTGACGCGAATGAACCGAACGACGCAGAAGAGCGTTCGCTTGAATTTGGCAAACTCGGTGTTCTGCGATTCGCTACGGACACGCAATGAGTTGGTCATTCGCAGTCTTCAGCTTCCCGCAGATGTACAGCTGGTTTCCGACGGAGCCACTTATCGCGACGAACATCGACGTTCGCTGGTCCAACAAGCCAATGCGAGAACGGCACTCGGTGATGCTCATCCGATTTTGCGAATCGATCCTGCTCAGCCGCTCGTTGTCACCGGAGCACCCATGAACGGTGACGGTGGTGTTTGCGATCTCGTTCGTGCCTGGAAAATTGTTCTGGAATCGTTTCCAAAAGGAAAACTCTGGATCCTTGGCGACGGCTCGCGTTCACGAAAAGTCTGGGACACAATATCGGATCACGACATGGTCTACACGGCGATCATGCCAGGCTATTTCGACGACATGGAGGAGATCTTCCAGGCTGCAGATCTCTACGTACACCCTCAACGAAACCCCGTGAATTGCCGTTGTCTCCTCGAGGCGATTTCCCATTCCGTATGTCCGCTGGTGACCGCTTCCTCAACGGAGCCGATTCCAAAACGCAATTCAGATGGACGAAGGATCGGCCAGATGGCTGAACTGCAGCGTGATGCGACTAGCATCATTGCACCCGCGGGAAACCCATCCGCCTTGGGCGAGGCAATTACGATGGCGCTTCGCAACAGCGAGGCGCGGACTCGATTGGGCAACAATGCTGCGAAACAATTTCGTTCAGCGATTGACCTCGATAGAATTGCCAAAGTGTACCTGAATGCTTTGCTTGGTGTCCGCCAGACGCAAGATACCACGGGAGCATCTCTATCGTGAGCCAACAACGAATTCTCTATGTGATCGATTCGCTTGATCGTTTCGGCGCGACGCGGCAACTGGATTTGCTGACGCGCGAGATCAGCCAAGGTTACGGGGTGCATGTTGCCGTGCTTGGCGGAGCCGACTCTGTTCCGCATTGCATGGAAGTGCAAAACGAATCACGACAGTTTCACTTTCTTGCGGCGTCACCGTCGGACAAATTATCCTTTCGCACGCTGGCTCGATCTGGCCTTCGCTTGCGAAAACTGATTCGCCAAATCGAACCCGACATCGTTCATGCTTGGTGTCATCCCGCGGAACGCGTTGCATTTTCAGCCTCTGCAGAATTCGAATCGATTCGAACGTTTGTGACTGAGCTTTACATCCGCCCATCGACGAACATGACCCTCGAAGCCATCGATCGGCGACTGGGTAAGTCCGTCCAGCAATACATTGTGCCACACGAAGAAGTAAAAAAGTCATTGGTCAGTCACCAGTACCGCGAAAACAAAATCTCGATTGTGCCCAACGCGATCGGCATGTCCTCAATCAATCGCGAATTCGCTCGACGGAAGTTGATTCAGCTTTGTGGCTTTGGCGACAACGTGCGAATTGCAGGTGCCGTCGCGCCGCTCGTGCCACGATCGCGGCTTAAGGATTTGATTTGGGCGACTGACTTGCTGACTTGCATCCGGGACGATTTTCACTTTTTCATTTTCGGCCGCGGGTCACAACGTGAACGGCTGGAACGTTTTGCCTATCAAACAGAAGCAGGCCATCACGTTCATTTTGTGGACTCAGAATTGGTCGCGTTTGATCTGATTCCTGGCCTGGACTTCTTCTGGCAGTCTCACTTTAACGAGCCCCTACCCAGTGCGATGCATCACTCAATGCAAAATGGAGTTCCAATTGTTTCGGTCTACGGCCCCGGCACATCGGAGTCGATTGAACATCAGGCGACTGGATTCGCAACGAACTTCGGAGCTCGCGATGAGTTTGCGCGGTGGACGAAGTATTTGCTTGAGCAAACGGTATCCGGCAGTCAGCTTGCGAGGCAGGGCAAGGAGTCTCTCTTGGGCGAAGCATCCCCTGAATCGATGGCCGATGGATACCGTGAGGCGTACGATCATGGAGTTTAAGGCCATGCCGTGGGCGACTGCGGGCGGTTGGTTGATGGCGCAGTCGCCTTCGGCTTGCCGTTAGACAACCTGAAAAACGCTATCTCTTCACTTCAATCGAAGCCAAGTAGTTGCCCAAGAACTGCGCTCCGATGTTCCCGTAGATGAACCCCACCATCATCGTGAACGCCAACCCTGGTGCAAGGAATAGCATTCCAATTCCGCTAAGACCAACCAAGCCAATTAATACGGTCACGGTCGCCATGATGATCAGCGGGTAGCCATCTTCACAAACAAAGGTCACCGAAATCGGGATCAGCATAAACAGGCCATAGCCGCATCCAATCATAAAGTGGATTAACCACTCCTGTGGGAACACGAACGCAAGACCGGTCCCGAGTAACAATCCAAACACGGCCATCCCGGCCATCACGTTGGACGCCATGATTTGGCGATCGTCGAGTAGATACTTTCCGTAACGATTGAATCGCAAAATCGTGTTGAACAGAGGATTCGCAATCCATGTCGTGATCGCAAACAATATGTACAGAAAAATGATCGGCTTCACAAACGGTGCGATCGCAGGAATGCTCTCCGAAAGCGAATTCAGAATCCGTTGGCCGAAAAACAGGCCCAGAATGATAATCCACTGGAGCTTGTTCGACATTCGTCCTATAAACGAATACCACTTGAAGAACAAACGAAAGACAAAGTGATTCGCATTGAGCGCCTGAATCATGCCTTGCTTGGCAAATTCGTTCGTCGGATCGAGCCTCAAGGCTTCGCGAAATCCTTCCTGGGCTTTTTTATAGTCGCCATTATTTAGCAGCGCCCAAGCGTGCGTCGCATGCGTGTAGGAGTCATCGGGATTCCGAGCGAGCGCCTCCTGTGAGGTCGCCACAGCAACTTCCGTACGGCCGAGACGTTCTAGCGACAGCGAACGCATGCTCTGACATGTCGGCTGGTCCGGATCGATCTCAAGGCCTTGCTTGGCAAAGGCCAAAGCTTCTTCCCAATGCTTTTGGGAATACTTAAGCTGGGCCAACATCGCGTAAGTATCTTCATCATACGGATCGAGCCGAAGTGATTCCTTCGCTGCAAGTTCTGCTTCGTCGTAGCGATTTCGCATCAGGTAGACGGATGCCAATATCAAATGACATCTGGGATTGTCTGGCTGCAGCGAAATCGCCTGTTGAGCCGAATCGGTGGCTTCTCGATATCGCTTACTGTGCCGATAGCAAATCGAAATCAACAAATGCGCAACCGCATCCTGAGGATCTTTGGCGAGGATCGCACCAAGTTCCTGTTCGGCCAGGTCGAACCGGTTCTGGCTAATTAATAGTTGAGCTCGTTGGTGCAGTGGATCCATCGATGGTTGGCAACTGGAGTTTTGTGGTGAGCGGCTATCGTAGCACGGTGGTCCCACCGTGAGTATGTTGGAAAAAAGGTGGAGACCACCGTGCTACGAACCTATTTCTTGATTTTCAGGTAAGTCAAAATGTCGTCGTACGTTCCGCCCTGATTCGAATAAACCGCATGGTTACGGGCGGTTGCAAACCACTCACGAGTTGTCGCCGTGGCACCCTTTGCAGTTGCGATCAGATCCTTCGTTGAAATCGGAGACGGACGTCCTGACTTGATCGCGTCCTGAAGCTTGGCTTCGATCGTTCGGTCAACAATCGCTTTCATGTCCGCACCGGAAAAGTCCGCCAGCTTCGAGGCCACCTTTGCGAGGTCCAGCTTCTCTTCCTGGGGCTTGCCGGCAAGATGCATGCGAAGGATGTCCGCTCGGGCAGCATCATCTGGCGGTGGGACAAAAATCACCTGATCAAAGCGACCTGGCCGACGGAATGCAGTATCGATATGCCATGGAGCATTCGTTGCTCCGATGACGAGGACTCCTTCGTTTGATTTTTCAACGCCGTCCATTTCCGAGAGGAATTGATTGATCAAATGGCGCCCAGCACTTTGCCGCATATCGGCACGGCTGGCACCAAGTGCATCTACTTCATCGAAAAACAGAACGCAGGGCGTGTTGGCGCGAGCTCGATCAAAAATTTCACTTAGATTTCGTTCGCTGTTTCCAATCCACATGTCCAGCACGTCGCTGATGCCGACTGAAATGAAGGTTGCTTTGACTTCGCCAGCCGTTGCACGGGCCAGATGCGTTTTCCCACAGCCGGGTGCACCATAGAGCAAAATTCCACCGCCGACTTTCTTGCCGTAAGCCGCGTACATCTCCGCGTGCTCAAGCGGGTAGATGATCTTGAGCCGAATGTCTTCTTTGACTGTCTCCATGCCGCCGACGTCTGCGAAACTGATCTTGGGGCGTTCGAGGTTGGTGTCGAATGAGTCCGTTTCTTCTTCGGCGTATCCAGCTCGAATCCGTCCGTCCACAACTTCTTCACGGTCGTCTTCACTTTCACTTTCCCAGCCTCCAATGCCCAGCAGGCTGGCAAAGTCCGAATCTTCGCAATCCTCATCGCGATCAATGGCATCTTTGTAACGTGCGACTGCTGACGAAACATCGCCATCGCGATAAAGCAGCTTGGCGTGCAAGACCATCGCTTTGGGGAACATTCGTTTTTGCGATTCGAGCGTTTCCAGAATCGACATCGCGTGCGAATTTTTGGATTGCAAGTAATAGCATCGTGCGAGACCAAGTTGCAACGTTTCGCTGGCGGGCAGTTGCCGCAGTGCTTCACGATATTCGTTTTCGGCATCTTCATGTTTGCCATGCTCCATCAACACACTGCAGAGATGCGAAATCAGGTCCACATTCCCGGGTGCAAGTTTGACGGCTTGGCGAATCGCTTCGATCGCCGGATCAATGTCGCTCATAGTTTTTGAAGGGATCCGTTTTGATACATTGGTTGGTCACGATGGTGAGTTGAATGCAACTCGATGACCCAAGTCTAATCAATTATTCGCATCTTTGCCGGATCTCATCGGCCATTCAAGGCTGGCCAATAGTCCGACCAATATCAATGCCGCTCCGATTAGGGTTGTGGTTGCTGGAAACTGGTAGTCCACCGCGGTTCGCCAAGCCACGAAAACCCACAGCGGAACCAAAATCGGCTCAAGAAGGGAAAGGCCACTGGCTTCGTGGCTGGAAATGGACTTGAGACCTTTCGCAAATAAAACGTAGGGCAATCCCATTTGAAAAACTCCAAACAGAGCAAGGTAGATCCATTGCGATCCTGCTGGCCACGTGGCTTCATTGGTGATCACGCTGGGCGAGAACAGCAAAGCGGTCACCGCATGATTCAGGAAAACCAGCCAAGCCGCATCGGCATCTCGCAGCCCTCGCAAGCAAACGACGACTCCGGCGAAAAATACTCCGGACGCCAATCCGAACTGGACGCCTTTGAAGGAAACGCCGGCCAGTTCAGCGTACAAAATGATGCTGACTCCGACGGTGGCGAAGCCAAGCAAAATCCAGTTCTTGCGCCTTGGTTTTTCTTTCCAGAACAGCCACGACATCAGGAACACCCACGCGGGAGCCGTGTACTGAAGCCAAATCGCAAGCGATGCTTCACAGTACACCATCGCATTCAAGTACGTCCAGTTCATTAGCGCGAACGTCGTGACCATCGCCAGCAGCCGCCACGTCCATTGAACTTTTCGGACGAAAAACACCAACACCAACGCAGCAAAGAAAGCACGCCAAAATGCGAGGGTAGCGCCTCGAGTTTCGATCGGCCAGTCCGCGAAGATCGGCGCCTTCGCGAAAAAGCCACTGGTACTCCAGAGCACGGCTGCGGCGATGACCAGCAACCGGCCTTTCCACAAAGCGGTATTTTCTTCTGATTTCACGCGGCGTTATTTCTTTGGCCGGCACATGACGATGAAGGCAACCACTGCCAGAACTGCCGCAGCGATCGACAAGCCATTGGTGACACCCGCTGATTGGCCGAGGTTCATTGCTTTCACACCAAAGGCGGCGAACGCTGCGATACCGACGGCAGTCAAAGCCTCACCCGCAATCACACCGGACGCGAACAGCACGCCTCGATGCAGAAGTGATTCGTGTTCTGCTTCTGGTTTGCCTCGAGTATAAAAGTATGCGATCAAACCGCCGATCAAAATCGGAGTCGCCAAACCGAATGGTAAATACATGCCAACCGCGATTGGCATCAGATAGGCACGAAACTTGGATCCGCTTCGCTTGAGAAACTCGTCGATGATCAGAATCACGACGCCAAGCGCAGCTCCGTAACCAATCATGTCCCATGGCAACTCGCCTTTTCCGTTAAACCCTTCTGCAAGGCTGGCGAACAGACCTGCTTGAGGAGCCGGAAGTTCTCGTCCACCAATCCCCATTCCGTCCGCCGTGTTTTCATGCAGCAAAGTCAGAATAGGCGCCATCACGAATGCAGCGACGAAAACGCCTAAAATCTGCATGATTTGTTGGCGATACGGAGACGCACCTACGATCGATCCAGTCTTTAAGTCGTTGCAAACATCGCCGCTGGTACATGCGATACAGCAAACGATCGCAGCAATACCGAGCGTTGCAACCATGCCCTCCGTTCCTGAATAGTTGAAAAGCCACAGCATCGCACCAGCGACCAAAACGGCTGTAATCGTCATCCCGGAAACAGGACTGTTGGAGTTTCCAACGAGTCCAACGATGTAGCTGGCGACCGCCGTGAAGAAAAAGCCCATGACCAGCATGACGACCGTGGACAAGATGGTAATGCCTGCGTTGTGCGTGAACCAAAAGTTCACCATCGCCAACAAACCAACGCACAATAGCCCGAGCCCGAATATCACGAATGTCGGAATGTCGCGTTGGGAGTCATCGTCTTTGTCTTCGGCAGCTCCCGCTGTCATGTGCTTGATCGCAGCCCAAAGCCCATGGCGTACTGAAATCAACGATGCAAAACCTCCGACGACCATCGCACCGACACCAAAATATCGAATCTTAGCGTTCCAAATCCCATATGCTTGATCAACGGCACTTGTTTCGGCTAATGGATCACCTCCGCCGATCAGCGGAATCGCAATCAGCCACGCAATCGCTCCGCCAATGAAGATCAGCACGGCAACATTCAGCCGTACGATCAATCCCACGGCGACCAACATCGGAGAGAGATCCCCTCCAAAGTAGAAGACTCGGGAACCGGAAATCGTTGCGGTTTCCAAGCTGCCGCTGAGCAATGCGAGAAATCCGCCAACGAACTTGAATAGACCGCCAAGGATTCCACCCGCGATCAAACTTTGAGCTGCACCGTCGTCGGCTCCGTCTTCTCCGGCCTGCAACACCGCCGCGCAAGCGATGCCTTCTGGATACTTCAGTTCTTCGTTGTCAACGACGAAGACTTTTCGCATTGGGATCATGAACAAAATCCCGAGTAATCCTCCGGTGAATGCAATGATCGTGATCGTCCAATAGTCAAAACTGTCCCAATACCCAATCAGAATCATCGCGGGCATCGTGAATATGATTCCGGCGGCGAGTGATTCGCCAGCTGACGCACAGGTTTGAACCTGGTTGGCTTCGAGAATGGATGAATTCTTAAACAACAAACGAAACAACAGCATCGCCATCACGGCGGCTGGAATCGAGGCCGACACCGTCATGCCAGCTTTGAGGCCGACGTAAACGTTCGCCGCTCCCATCACGACCGAAAGAATCACGCCGAGAATGATGACTCGGATCGTCAGTTCAGGGCGAGAGATGCTGTGGCCAGATTTTGCTGGAGAAGAATTTGAACTATCGTTACTCATGGGCACCATCCCGGTTGGAAGACTGGACTCAGAAAGGATAATCGATGGCTTACACCGGCGACATATGCGGGGCAGGCTTTTTGTGCGAACCTGACCTAAATCAAGATGTCCCATCTGTTCTAAGTTTTCGATTAAGGTAGGCCAGTCTGTCCCAGACTCGTTGTTTGCGTTCTCGGTCGGAGACAGACCGAGCTACTGTTACCACTAGAAAGTCACGTTAATGGTTCGCTCGATTGCAATCGCCTATCGAGATGCCTATGGCGGGCTTCCCAGAGAAGTCTGGATTCTTTCATTGGCGTTGTTCGTCAATCGCTGCGGAGCAATGGTCCTTGCGTTCATGACGCTCTACATGACCAATGAGTTGGGTTTCTCGATGTTCGAATCGGGAGCCATTTTCAGCATCTGGGGCTTCGGCTCGATGACGGGATCTTGGCTTGGCGGCAAACTGGTCAAGCCACTTGGCGCGATCAGAACCCAGATCCTGGGATTGGTGCTTGCCGTTCCCTGCTTTCTTATAGTGCCACTCTTTACATCGTGGTGGGGCATGGCATTGATCGTCTACCTGTTCAGTGTCACGTCGGAATCAGTGCGACCGGCTAATGGTGTCGCCGTTGCGCAGTTTACTGATCCGGAACTTCACACGCGGGCGTTTGGTCTTCAGCGGATGGCCGTCAACCTTGGATTCTCGGTTGGGCCAGCGATTGGTGGAGTCCTCGCGAACATCGACTATGTTTGGTTATTCTTTGCCGATGGAATCACGACAGGGCTCGGTGCACTCATTCTGCTTTGGCACTTTGGCTTTCGCAAATACGCAAAGAATCAGGACGCTGCGGCAAAGCAAAAAATTGCAGAGGAGAATATTGTTGAGGGTTCACCACTGAAGGACGTTCAATTCGTTTTGTTTCTGTTGCTGATGTTGGCAGTGTGCCTGGTTTTCTTTCAGTTCCTAGCGACATATCCAAAATACCTCGAGGACCATTATCAGCTATCCAAGCCCATGATTGGTCTGCTGTTTTCGGTGAACACGATCATCATCGTCGCATTCGAGATGCTGTTGCTGAACTGGGTTCGCCGATTTTCATTGCTCCGCACCGTCGGCTGGGGCAGCTTTCTGGCATGTGCGGGTTTCGGGCTGTTGCCGCTGGGCACGACGTTCTGGTTTTGCGCACTTTCGATGACCGTGATCACATTCGGCGAAATGTTCATGTTCCCATTGGGATCTGGATACGTTGCCAAAAGATCGATGGGCCGTGATCAAGGCATGTACATGAGCTGGTACGCAATGATGTATTCAACCGCGGGAATGATCGCGCCGATCATCGGGACCGTGGTCTACCAATACGATTCTCACTTGCTCTGGTACGCAAGTTTGGTCGTTGGAGCTGGCGTCCTTGCCGGGTTTTACATGCTGGCGAAGTCGGAAGCTCTGACGTCGCCTTCGCGATAGCAGAACTCCCGAATGAAAACTTAGGAACCGTCCCGAAATCGATTCCCCATTTCGTCCAAGGGCTCGGTTGCAAATCGGGAAGTTGATTCAGGACGTCTGTTTAGTCGAGAAATTTCAAAATGGGCAAGCAGGGCAGTCTTTAACGAAATTGCTGATATCCCGGATCGTGATTTCAAATTTTCCGTTTTCAACGCCATTAGCGCTCCGATTAATCCGGTTCTGCTGACGATGTCATTTGCACGCGACATAACGGATTTGCACACGAGGCTTTTCATTCGGTTTATCCGAATTTTTTGACCCGCTGGCTTCCAGTCGTGAACCAAGACCAAAGAAGCGATCCCGATCTCGTCGGCCCAATGGCACGGATCGCATCGACCCAAAAAGGAGTTTGTGATGAAACGGATGTGGCGAAACTGTTTGGCGATTATTGCTTTGGCAACAATGGTCGGCTCTGCCAACGCCCAGAATGACTGGAACCAACCAGCTGCAATCGGTTCGTACCAGTCAATTTTGTCGCGTGCAGGCTATGGAAATTCGATGGGCTCAATGGGCCAAGCGATGATGCAACCCGGCGTGCCGATGCAAGGCTCTACCATGCAAGGTGGAGCAATGATGCAGGGCGGCATGGTGCAAGGCGGCATGGTACAAGGCGGTGCGATGGCCGGAACGAACATGGGAAGCTATGTCGGATCTCCAACCGTCGGCGTTCCAATGGCTTCTGGCCAAGTGATGTCTTCGGCTCCAATGATGTCGGCACCCGTCAATTCCGCCCCAATGATGAGCAGCCCTGCAATCGGCTACGGCGCCGTTGACATGGGAAACAGTTGCGGGGTGGGTGTATCTGCTCCGATCTACAACGGCGTTGTCGGTGGAGTAATGGGTCAGTCTGCTTGTTCTGAACCTGTTTATAGTTCGCCCGTCTACCAACCGGCTTGCGCGGCCCCCGCAGCGAAAGCCAACTACACGGTCGGTCTCACTGGATTGTTCTTCCAGCGTGACTACGAAGACAATCGATACCTTGCACGCAACCCCTCGGGAGATACTCTCAACACCAACGACGCCGACGATGGAACCTTCGACGGCTTCGGGGTAAACGTCGCGTCGCGCAACGCAAACGGTGGCGGATTCGAAGTCGGCTACTGGGCACTCAACCCGGGACGAACCTCTAGTGTTCTTACGGGAGCCAACGTTGCCACGAACATTCGCGGTTTCGACCGTTTGACCCATGTGTCTTCAGGTCGCGATTTGCTCGACATCTACTCAAACACGACTGCCCAAACGATCGTCCGAGACACGGACATTAATAACCTTGAGTTCAACATGCTTCGCAACGGTGGATCGTTCTGCACAAGAGGTAACCGTAGAGGATTCTACGAACTGCTTGGCGGATTCCGTTGGTTTGAGTTTGACGAATCCTTGCAGTACGGGGCTACGGTTGACACCGCTGCTTATCCGGCCTCTCCATCTGACTTCTTCTACAACTTGGAAGCTCGCAATCGCCTGCTAGGTTTGCAGTTGGGTGCTCGTAACGAATTGTGCTTCGGTTCAAAACTGCGACTTTTCACTGGCGTCAAAGGCGGCATCTTCAACAACAATATCCGAACGATTCAAAACCTCACGGACACCAACGGAGAGATCGCTCAGATTAACGCTGGTTCTGCGGCAGGACGTCCGTTCAGCTACAACGATGAAAAGAACGACGTCGCATTCCTTGGCGAGTTGGACTTTGGATTCCTGTACCACTTATCATGTCGCTCTCGAATTCGTCTTGGCTACCGAGCACTCGGAGTCAGCGGCGTCGCACTTGCAGCCGACCAGATGCCTTTCGACTACTCGGATCCTAACGAGTTGTCACGAGCCAACAGCAACGGAGGCCTTCTGCTTCACGGCGGCTACTATGGTCTCGAATTCTGCTTCTAAAAGCACGACGCTTCGAAGTTGAGTCACAAACGAAAAACGCCACGCCAAATGACGTGGCGTTTTTTGGTTGAATGAAGAGAAAACAGCTGACGTTCTAAGTCTTCAGAGGCGAAATCGTACAGATCATTTTTCGCGACTGTTGTGAAGGACGGTTTTCAACTTTGCCAAACTCGGAAAGCTTTTTGATAATGCTTTCCATCACTTTACGACCCTCTTCAATATGAGCCATTTCGCGTCCGCGAAACAGAACGGTCACTTGGACCTTGTCGTTGTGCTGCAGAAAACCAACTGCTTTCTTGACCTTGAAGTCAATGTCGTGCTCACCCGTTTTCGGGCGGACACGAATCTCTTTGAGTTTGGTCTGATGAGCTTTGTTTTTTGAAGTCCGCTTGCTCTTGTCGTACTTGAACTTACCAAAGTCCATAATTCGACAAACGGGGGGCTTAGCCTCCGGCGCGACTTCGACCAGATCGAGCCCTTGGTCTTGGGCTTTTTTGAGAGCGTCTGCTGTTGAGATAACTCCTAGTTGGGTACCGTCCTGGTCGATAACACGGATCGGGGTGATTCGAATCAGTTCATTGATCCGGTTCTGCTGCTTCTTGGCGATTGTTGGTTCCTCATAAAAAGTACTGAGATAGCTACGGGCGAATTCATTGCCACCGCAGCCGCTTGATTATCGGTTAGTTTACATTCCGCCGTCAATATCGACGTGACGATTCGGCGAATTTCGTGCAAATCTGCTGGCGAAATCGCGTCTACGCTGGCTCATCAGGCGGCTCATGCTCGCGAACGGTTTTGTCAGCAACTTCCTGAACCATCATCGCGATCGCTTCGGTTACCGAGATCGCACCGAGGTCGCCCTTGTAGCGATCTCGGATGGAAACGGTTCCGTTTTCCGCGTCACGTGGCCCGATGATCAACAGATAAGGTAACAGGTCAAAACGTCCCTCTCGGATTTTTGCACCGAGTTTTTCCGAGCGATAGTCATCTGTGATTCTCAATCCAGCCGAAATCATCTGCTCTTGAACCTCACGGGCGTATCCCTCGGCCTTATTGCTAACGGTTAGAATTCGACCCTGCTCAGGAGCCAACCAAAGCGGGAAAGTTCCGGCAAAGTGCTCGATCAGGACGCCAATGAAGCGTTCCATCGATCCAAACGGAGCGCGATGGATCATGACCGGACGATGTTGCTGGTTGTCGGCACCGGTATAGGTCAAATCGAATCGAACTGGCAGGTTGTAGTCAACCTGGACAGTTCCCAATTGCCACGATCGCCCAATGCAGTCCTTCACGACGAAGTCAATCTTGGGGCCATAGAACGCCGCTTCGCCGGACTCTTGCGTGAACGGCTTGCCCAATGAACTGGCGGCTTCTAGACATGCTTCTTCGGCTTTGTCCCAGTTTTCAGGGTCGCCGACGTACTTGCTCGAATCCGGATCGCGAAGTCCGACGCGAACGCTGTAGTCGTCCATGCCCATCGTCGCGAAGACTGTTTTCACCAATTCCAGACAGCCGCGAACTTCATCGGCGACTTGGTCCGGAGTGACGAAAAGGTGAGCATCATCCTGAGTAAATCCACGGACGCGAGTTAGGCCACCGATCTCGCCCGATTGCTCGTAGCGATAAACAGTACCGAACTCGGCCAGCCGAACTGGCAAATCGCGGTAGCTTCGCTGTTGCGAGTCATAGATCTTGATGTGATGCGGGCAGTTCATCGGGCGAAGTAAATAGCCTTCGATCTCCCCGTCGTTCATCTTGTTTGAAAGCTCGCCGCATGTGCAGCCTTCCGATACCAGCTTTGCCAAGTGCTCACGATCAACGAGGGCAGGGTACTGACTTTCCTGGTAATACGGAAAGTGGCCGCTGGTTTTATAAAGCTCCAGCTTGCCAATATGCGGCGTGAAAACCTGATCGTAACCTTGGCGTCGCAAGTGTGCGGAAATGAAATCCTGCAATGCTTGGCGAACAAAGGCACCTTTGGGCGTCCACAGGATCAATCCCTGTCCGACCATTTCGTCGATGTGGAACAGGCCAAGCTTTCGACCGAGGACGCGATGGTCCCGTTTCTTTGCTTCTTCCAGCGCTTCGAGGTGCGCGTCGAGTTCTTTCTGGTTGAAGAAAGCCGTCGCGTAAAGACGTTGAAGTTGTTCGTTGTCTTGATCGCCTTTCCAGTACGCACCCGCCAGTGTCATCAGCTTGAAGGCACCGATTGTCTTTGGCGTCGGAATGTGAGGACCGCGACACAGGTCCAAGAACTCACCTTGTTGATAGAAGGAAAAGACTTCGTCTTCCGCTAAACCTTCGGTGACATGTTCGACTTTGAAATCCTGCCTCATGTCCTTGCAGATCTGAATCGCATCGTCACGATCTTTGACGATGCGTTCGAAGGGCTCATCAAGGTCGATGATTTTTCGCATCTCTTTTTCGATCGCCGGAAAATCTTCCTCGGTCAACGGCGGATCGCATTTGATGTCGTAGTAGAATCCGTTTTCCAAGGACGGACCAAACGCCAGCTGAACGTTGTTCTTGATTCGCATCACCGCGCGAGCCATCACATGGGCACAGCTGTGCCGCAGCGTTGACAGCGACACAGGATCCGTTTTGGTGATGAGCTTGAGGCTAACCTGTTCGCCAGCTGGAATCACATAGTCCAGCTTCACAGGCTGATCGTCGACTTCGGCCCAGAGCGTTGCCTTAGCCAGACTGCGGCCGATACTTTTGGCGACGTCTTTGACGGTCACCTGTTTGTCGAATTCTTTTACGCTTCCGTCGGGGAGTTGGACGCTTGTCATTGGTTTGAAGGTCTTTCTGAACAGGGTTGGCCGCAGTTACAAATTGCGATCACAAGCTGATGAGTATAGATCGTCAGACAAACATCTCAAACGTCGGTTCGGGGTGAGACGTCAGAATTTGACAGTCGGGCCATGGATACCATGCAGAAATGTCACGCACAGAGGACATGCAGTGATATTGTTTTGCATTTAGGAAGAATGTGGCTGTGCTCAAAAAAACCGTCAAATCGGTTGATTAACAAAAACTCTGCGTCTTTGCGGCTCTGCGCGCGGCATCATTGCATCGATCTTATTCTGGCAGTCCGTTAACCAAACGATGCAGATCATCTTTCAAAAGTGACGCTCCAAAGTTAATCAACAAACCAAGTTTCAAATCAGCGAGTTTGATGTAGGTCAACGTTTGTTTGCGATGAACTGCCTGCGTTTTCTCTACCGACTTCAATTCCAGCAGAACCTTGCCATTCAGAACCATATCAGCTCGAAAGCTCTCATCGATCACATGGCCATCCCATTTGACCGGCACTGGTACTTCCGTGGCGACATCCAGGCCTGCCTTCCTCAATTCGTAGGCAAGTATTCGGTGGTAGACCGATTCAAGAAGCCCGGGGCCAAGAGCTTTATGAATGTGAATTGCGGAATCAACGACGATCTTGGAAATTTCGTTTTCTTGCATCGTATACTTTTAGATATTTGATAACTGAACTCGCCATGCAATAGTGCCGCGCGCAGAGCCGCAAAGACGCAGAGTTTCTGTCTGCTACAGTCAAACGAACTGTTGTTTTTATTCACTGCCAATCGCTCGCTAACCTAATGCGATCCGCATTAATTGCATGTCCTCTGCGGCTCTGCGGCTCTGCGCGCGGCATCATTGCGTTCGCGATTCCGACTTAAACCATGTTGTACGGATCAACGTCGACAATCCATTGAATGTCATCCATCTCTTTGATTGAGCTTTTTGCCCGTTTTACGACCCTCTGGATTGCGTTCTCTTCGACCGCACCGAGCAACATGTGGTATCGGTACATGCCGCGCAGTTTCTCCAGTGGAGCTACCGACGGGCCCAACACGCTCATTTGCAGTTCCAGCTCGTCGGCTGACTGGTTCATGCAGTCCGCAATGTGATCGGCCATTTGCTCGACCTTCGCTTGAACCTCGCCGCGGATTACGATCCGAGCCATTTTGCCGTACGGCGGATAGTGAAATTCCTCGCGGACGGGAAGCTCGCCTGCTGCAAACGAAAGGTAGTCATGACGCGTCGCGCAAATGATGGCCGGATTCTCTGGACTGAAAGTTTGTACCAGAACGCGGCCGCCCCGCTCACCACGTCCCGTTCGACCGGCAACCTGCGTCACCAAACCAAAGGTACGCTCTGCCGCTCGGAAATCAGGCAAGTGCAATGCCGTATCCGCGTTGACAACTCCAACTAGAGTTACGTTCGGAAAGTCGAGCCCTTTTGCGATCATCTGCGTGCCTAACAGAATTTTCGTTTCACCGTCCCTGAATTTCGAAAGCGCTTTTTCGTGGCTGCCGCGTTTCCGCATCGTGTCGGTGTCCATTCGCATCATTTCAACATCGGGAAACAGTTTGCGAACTTCGGCTTCCAAACGTTGCGTACCTAGACCCGAAAAACGAATCGCATCGTTGCCGCAATCACTGCAACGACGTGGTTCCGGTATCGTGTGATCGCAATAATGGCAAACGGCTTTCTTGCCTTCAACGTGATGCGTCAGCGGAATCGAACAGTCAGGACAGTACTCGACTTTGCCGCATGACGGACACTGAATCCGAGTTGAAAACCCTCGGCGGTTGAGCAGCAATATCACTTGGCCACCGTCGTTCAGAGCTGCCGTCATTTCCTGACGCAGTTTCTGATGGATGGGGCTGAAGCGTTTCCTGCTGCCGGCAAAGTCCGTCCGCAAGTCAATCGTCGCCACATCGGGCAGAGGCAAATCTAGCACACGTTTCTTCAGCGACAACGTTTCAAACTTTCCCGTCTGTGCCTTGTGCCACGATTCGAGCGACGGCGTCGCGCTGCCAAGCAACAGCGGCACGTTTTCTGATTCGGCTCGCCATTGGGCAACGTCGCGAGCATGATATCGCGGCGTATTATCTTGCTTGAACGACGCGTCATGCTCTTCGTCCAACACGATCAACCCAAGTCGTGGAGTCGGCGCGAAAACGGCACTGCGGGCCCCGATGATGACTTGTACGTTTCCTTCTGCGATCTGGCGCCAGTGCCAAGCTCGTTGGACGCTGGTTAGATGCGAATGCAAAACGGCGACTCGATCAAAGCGTGCTCGAAATCGCGTTCGGGTTTGCGGAGTCAAACTGATTTCGGGCACAAGAACGATCGCTTGTCGTCCGTATTCGACGACCTGTTGAATCGCGCGAATATAAACTTCTGTTTTGCCGCTGCCAGTGATGCCGTGAACCAGAAACGTTTTGTGTTCTTCGGCATCGATCGATTTCGCGATCGAGCCCAAAGCTGCCTGCTGCTCCGCATTGAGATTCAGATTGTCCGTGCGTTTTTCGGCAGGGATCTCGTGCGTCTTTTGCTGAACCCGGCGACTTGATGACAGGATGTGCCCTTTGCGACGCAGCGTTGAAATCGGTCCTTGCGTGCAACCGACTGTTTCAGCCAACTCTCCTGGCGTCCAATCCTGATTCGACGCCAACATCGTTTCGAGGATCCTGGTTTGAAGTTCCGATAGTTTAACCGCGTCGAGATCGCCAGCCACTTCTGGATCGACCGAGAGAAACAACATCTCTCGCGTGCCCGAATTTTCTCTGGCTCCAACGGGAACGACGGTCTCGATCACGGTGCCCAACGGACTGATGTAGTAGTCCGAGATCTGCTGCGAAAGTTTCAATAGCGATTCGTCCAACAACGGCTTTGCGTCGAGGACTCTACTAATGGGCTTCATGCGGCCCGGATTGACGGTGGCAGCTTCGGGATGATGCGGACCAATCACATCGATGCAGTATCCCGTCATCGTGCGGTTGCCACGACCAAGCGGAACAACGACGCGTACGCCTTTCTTAACGGAGGTCTCAAGTTCTGCAGGAATCGAATAGTCATAGGGCCCAAAAGGAGGAGCCGCAAAAACGATTCGTGCCGCCAACCAGTCATCCTGATCGTCCAGCTGCCATTGCTCTGGCTGAGTCTCGAACAGGGATGATTGTTGTGGGTCAGGCATTGGGCAGTAGAGGAGCAATAAACATCACCCTCCCACTAGGAGGGTCGCAAGCGAGGAACGAGCAAGCGGGGAGGGTGAAGTTGGATCCGCGTCGACTGAAGAATATGCATTCCCCCGCGCCACCCCGGCTGCGTCGACCCTCCCGGAGGGAGGGTGTTGCGTTAGCCTATCATAGCGAATGGACACCTCAGGTCATCCACCATGGTTGCGGCGTCCAAGTTATGATGCATTCGGCAAAGCGTCACAGCCTCGACGGGTTGGAATCTGAACTCTGCGGCATTGCGTCTCTGCGCGGCAATGACCTGCTATCCAAGCGGTAACTTTGCACTTTCTTCGCTGCCGTCCCAAACGAATAAATCCAAAATTCGTTCTAATAAACCATTCGCAGATCCGTTATCTCATTGAAACGCGAACGAAACGGAAACTCTTCAGATGGAAGACTCGGCATCCCAGGCGTGGATCGATGCTGCGATTGAGCAGTACGAAGCTCCGCTGCTGCGCTATGCCCAGCACTTTGTCTTTGATCTGGAGTCCGCCCGCGATGTGGTTCAGGACACGTTCATGAAACTCTGCAAGCAGAGTGAAATGGAGATGCGTCCGAAGCTCGCAAAGTGGCTGTACACCGTTTGTCGCAACCGCGCAATCGATGTTTGTCGGAAAGAAAGTCGGATGAAAGTTGCACCCGAAGAGAAAATCAACGATCAGCTTGCCAGTCAGGTTGACGACTCTGGTGGTCCGGCGGTCGCCATCGAGAGAGTGGAGACAGCGTCTGGATTGCTGCAGCACGTTTCGCGTTTGCCAGACCAACAGCAGGAAGCATTGCGACTGAAGTTCCATGGCGGGCTGTCGTATCGAGAGATCGCCGAAGTCATGGAGCTTACCAGTTCGCATGTCGGCGTGCTTTTGCATACGGCGATTTCGAAACTGAGACAGAGGATGGTGCCATGAGCAGCACCTACCTTGCGCTTTACATGTATCGCAAATACAAGCCCGAAGCGCAAGCGAGTGAATATTCTGTCGACTCTTCTGAATTCACTCGCTTGCGCTTCGGGCTTGTATTGAACATTTCTTCGCAGACAACCTTTCCGGCAAACGACAACTAGCAGCCAAGTATCGAATACTCATCAAACCTCACACTCATCTCTTGAGCAATCCCATGATTGACCCAAACGATCCACGACTCACAAGCTACGTACTCGGCGAACTTTCCGCGTCCGAAGCTGCTGAAATCGAACAGGCGATGCAAAACTCTCCCGAGTTGGAAGCTGCCGTGGAAGAAATTTGCAGCACGGTGGGTTTGCTTGGTGACGCGTACCTTGGTGAAGAGAAGCTGAGCTTGCGTGACGAGCAGAAAGTTTCGCTCAAAGAAAAGCAGTCTGTCACCGCATCATCACATCGTCGCTGGTGGGCAATAGCTGTCGCGGTGAGCTTGGCTTCCGTGTTGCTTGGCGTAATCATCAACGGTGGCTATTTCAAAAACGAAAAAATGAGATCAAACCCGGCCGTCGCACGCTTCGAACCCGTTGAGGGTAGTTGGACTTTCAACATTCCCTCGGATGAAAGGCAAGAAAACAACGACGAAGAGTTCGAAGGGCGATTGGCTCTTGAAGTGGAACCGCTTGGTGGAGAGGTCGCAATGGGAAATTCAGCCGACCTCGAAGGCATTGTGCTCGCAAATTCAGAAGATTGGCTATCGAAAAAAGCAACCCGCTCCAATTACCAAAATATCCGCCTTCGAGAGCAAGCCGTTGCAAGCGATGAAAGCGATCAGCGCGAAGCAATGCAATCTCAAGAGGACTTCGAAGTGCTGGGCCGAGCCTCTGACCCTGCCTCTGATTCTTGGCGTGACCATGGAACCGAAAGTGGCAAAATCGAATCTTTCGCAACCAACCTGTCTGTGATTGTTGATTCGAGCGACAGTTTGGCGGCGCCGGGCGGAGGCAGGATAAACATCAACACGATGGACGGTGAACAAGGACTCTCACTTTTGTCGGAAGCATTTTCAAGTCACGATCGACAACTCACCGATCTGCCAGACCAAGAACGAGAAATCCCTGCGTCCGAACCGGCTTTGAAAATTGCAGCGTTCACTCATTCTGATACGCAAAGAACCAGCAGGTCCTCCGAAGAAATACCCGATGACCTCCTGTCAGATATTGATGGCCAAAAATCGGGCCAACAGCAGCAAACTGGAGAACAATCTGCGGAACGAATCTGGGAATTGAAACAACAAGGCGAATTGATCCAAATGCGCGACACCGACCCAAAGTTCGCTCAAGTGACCGGGTTGAGAATGAAGCTACTCGAAGCCCAAGCCAACGCTGAGCTGGTGAGGCAGAAAGTTGGAACTGGCCATCCTGACTACGAATTAGCCACTGCGGAAAGGCAAGTTTTGGAAGCCAAACTGGAAACCCAAGAACAATTGGCGGGCGAGCGAGAAAAAGTTAGTCGTGCCCAACAACTCGCGAATTTGAATTCTCAAGCAAGGAAGTTAAGCGAAGGAATTGAGTCGATCCAAACTGTGTCGGATAAAAATCGCAATTTGCTTATTTCTGCGAAACAAGCTCAAGCGGCGGAACTGCTCCGACAAATCGATCTCATTGGGTCAATTTCTGAAAAAGAGGATGAGTCAATCGCACAGACTATTTCGGCACTACAGTCCCTTGGTCGAGAGATCAAGAAAATGGAAGCTGCAGCTGCCGAACCCAAGTCCTGGAAACGCGTCAAAGCCATCCCCAACACAACGTGTCTGATGGTTGGCGACAAAGAAGAACTCAGCCTCACCGGCATGCAAGTCAACGCCCAAGTCGATGGATTCCGGGCGCGCGTTCTGGTCGACTACTTCTACTACAACGATCGCGAACGGCAACTCGAAGGCAACTTCAAACTACGTCTACCCGATGACGCATCGCTGTACTACTTCGCGTTCGGCGAAAGTGCTTACGAGTACTCTGCAAAAGGAAAACTCGCCGACGATGAATTTCTGCGTGATGGAACGCAATTCGTTTCGCTTGGTGCTCAAGACATAAAACGAGCCCGCAAAGGACAATGGGACAACGTCAAAGAGGCTCGCATGGTGCCGCGTGAAAAAGCAGCTCATGCGTTTCGCGAAACGGTCAGACGACGAGTCGATCCGGCACTCGTCGAATGGTCAGGGGCGGGCGTCTTCAGTGCCAAAGTCTTCCCGCTGGCTCCGAAGAAACTGCATCGAATTGTGGTTGGCTATGACGTCAACCTGAAACGATCCGCAGACGGATTGAACTTTAAACTAAGCCTGCCCGAACAAACCGGAGAATGTCGAATCGAGTTGAATGTTCAGGAACTTGAAGGCGTTTCCTACTCGATTACACCAGAAGTTGATCCGATCCCTTCAGAGATTGACGGCAAGCTACAAAAACGATTTGTGTTCGAAACCGGCGGAGCACAGGACTTTTCAAACATTCAACTTTCCGCGACGGGACTCCACGGCGCCGTGCTGCGATCGACAAATGAAGAAGGAGAATTTTGGACCGCCCAAGCAACTCCTGATTTGCCGATTGAAGAAGGTTCCGCAAACTCACGAGCGATCTTCATGGTCGATACGTCGCTCAGCAGTTCACCTGACAAATTCAATGTGTGGCTGAACCTGCTTGAATCAACGCTGAACAACAATCGCGATTCGCTCAAAGAGTTCGATGTGATGTTCTTCAATGTCGACAGCCACTTTTGGAAAGGCAAATATGTTGCCAACACTCCTAAGAACGTTGCTGAATTGAAAACGTCGCTGGAAAATCTGGCACTGGAAGGCGCAACCGATCTCTACGGCGCCGTCCAGGCAGTTGCCGAAGCCAAATGGGTTGGCCACGAAGACAATCGGCCCGACCTGTTCTTGCTCAGCGACGGAGCAGCAACTTGGGGCGAAACGGATTTGCGACTGATCGATCGAATCTTAAAGCAACCGCAACTTGGCAGCCTGTTCGCTTACCAAACTGGGCTGACCGGAACCGCCATCTCTGGCTTGCGATTCCTAGCAGGCCAATCGGGCGGCGCTGTTTTCAGCGTTGCATCGGAAGACGAAATCAAAACCGCATCGATGGCTCATCGCAAGCGTCCGTGGCAACTGATATCGATCGATGCCGAAGGAGCCAGCGACATTCTGACGGCGGGTCGAATCCAATGGGTTTATCCTGGACAAACGATCACCGTCGTTGGGCGAGGCACCGTCGGTGAAAACATCAAGCTTGAATTTCAACAGTCGAATGAAACGAAAACAGTAACCCTCACGCCAACGACCATCGAATCGGAACTCGCGTCGCGGATGTACGGGCAGGTTTCGGTCGGACAACTGGAAAGCCTCGGCTCCCAAGTCTTCGACGTTTCGGCCGCTTATGCACGGCACTTTCGGGTCACCGGAAAGACTTGCAGCCTGTTGATGCTGGAGTCAGAAGAGGACTACCAGCGATTCGACATCAAACCAGAAGAAGACCTGTTCGTTGTCAAAGCGAAAGCAACTTCGGCGCTCGTTTCCGAAACGTTGTCGAAATTCTCTCAGCAGCTTGCTGATCCGAAAGCGAAACTACAAGCCTGGCTGAACAGGCTCGAATCGATGCCCGGCATGGAATTCAAGATGCCGACGGCCCTCAAGCTGGCGATGGACGACATCAAAATTGAAGCCATCTCGCAACCGCTGAACTGCACACTGACAAACAAAGACGGTCTTTCCGATTCATATTTGAAATCGATCGCGAACGAGCAATTGGACTACGACCCAATCTCTGCCGAAGCCAATCGTCGCGCCGGTTTATCAGTTGACGATGCGATCAAAGTTTACAGTTCGTTGGTCGAACGAAATCCTAGCGACATCATCGTGGCTCGCGACATTGCGTTCACAGCAATGGAGCTGGATCGGCCGGCTCAAGCGTTTCATCTTCTCCGCCGTGTCGCCAGAGCACGTCCCTTCCAAGGCAACATCTATCCAGCCATCGGCCAATGCCTGACTCAGTTGGGTAAAGCCGACATGGCGATCGTGTACTACGAAATCGCAATGAATGGCACGTTCCAACGTCAGGGCAGCGAGTTCAAACAGATCGTCGCGGCCGAGTACATTCACCTGCTACGGCAAATTGTATCAGACAAGCTGGAGTCTTCGGTGAAAGATTTCGCAGCGGCTCGTTTGGAAACGCTGGGCAAGCACCTTCCGTTTGGTACTGCCGATGTGGTGATCACGATGATGTGGAATCAGGATCAAACCGACGTCGACCTGCACGTCGTCGAACCATCGGGAGAGGAATGCTTTTACTCGCACAAGACAACTCGCAGCGGCGGTCAGATCACTTCCGACATCACGACAGGATTCGGGCCAGAGATGTACTACAACGCGAATGCACCTCGCGGAAAGTACCAACTGAAGGCCAAGTACTTTGGCAGCGGACAGAATCGAACGTCGACTCGCAACAAAGTCTACTTGACGGTCATTCGTGGCTTTGGAAGTGATAGCGAAACGATCACGCGGCGAACGATTCAGCTATCAATCGTCGGCGAGATCGAACCCGTGATGACGCTTGGGATTGAGTAGTATTTTTTTTGTACTCCGCTCGATCAGCGTCAGAGATTCCGCCGCGAAAAGATTCTGCAACTTTACCGTCAAGATAGACAACGGTCACTTTGTAGCCTTCGAGATTCGGCAAGATACGTCCAAAGGAATAGTCTGCGATTTCGTACTGGCCAGCGGTTTCGATATACGTTGGTTTGCATCCGGCAGCTGCGTGAACTGCTGATTTGTCGGCCCCTGGATCCATGCAAGCGTTAACCACACGATTTACTGCCTCTTTTCCAGCGGGAACAAGCACCAGTCGATCGTAGGCGAATGCTCCTCCAACGCCGAGGAGAAGCAGTAGCAGAACTCCCATGCGAATAAAGAAAGAAGTCCCGTACGGATTTTTGGAATTCGCGTTCATTGTGGAGTACCCGAAGAATTTCTGGACAAGCCATCAAATTATAGCAACGTGCCATGCTTAGTGAGAAGAACCGGGGACGTCGTTCGTACTAGTCGGCAAATCAGACCTGTCCACACGCGGCATAGGTGATTTTAAGCGGGCAAAAGCGAGCTTGAATTGCCCGCCTTGTCCGTTTCGTCCGATAACGGTAGGTTTCAACAACAAGAACAAACGTAACTTTATGGATAAGGACCGCTGCCTTGAACCCTTTTCAACCAACCGGCTCAATGTCGAATCAGGATCACTCCCTGACCGGCTTGCCCTCGCCGCACGAGATGCGCAACGCAAGTGCTCACGCGTCGTACCAGCGTCAGCGAACGATGACACTGGGTGATTTGCTACTCGAAAATCGAATTGTCTTTTTGCAGGGTGAAATTCACACCGGCAATGCCAACGAAGTCGTCATGAAGCTGCTCTATCTCCAGAGCGAGAACAAGCGGAAAGACATCAACTTCTATATTAATTCTCCCGGCGGAGACGTGATTGCAACGCTGGCCATCTACGACGTAATGCAGATCCTGAATTGCCCAGTGGCAACGTTCTGCGTTGGACAGGCGGCTAGCGGTGCCGCAGTATTGCTGGCTGGCGGCGCAAAAGGCAAACGATTCTGCCTGCCGAACTCACGCGTTATGATCCACCAGCCCTTCGGTGGCGTCAGCGGCCAAGTTAGTGACATCGAGATTCAGGCCGACGAAATCATTCGAAATCGCGGTGTGCTGAACCAGATTCTCGCTGATTCGACGGGCAAAGATGTCGAGCAGATTGCGAAAGACATCGATCGCGATTTCTTCCTGACAGCCGAGCAGGCAAAAGAATACGGTTTGGTCGATCAAATCACGGCCAAAGCATCCAAGGACGACGAGTAGTCGATCCCGTTCACCAATCAGATTTCCTCCACTCAACGGTTAAAGCCGGAGCAACAATACAATGCCATTCGTTCCTTACGTCGTCGACAACACGGGTCGCGAAGAACGCGTTTACGATATTTATAGCCGACTGCTCAAAGACAGAATCATCTTTCTGGGCCAACAGGTTACCGCGGATCTTGCGAACTCACTGGTCGCACAAATGCTCTTCCTTCAATCAGAAGATCCGAAGAAAGACATTCACCTTTACATCAACTCTCCAGGCGGCAGCGTAACTGCTGGACTTGCGATCTACGACACGATGCAGTTCGTCAGCTGCGATGTGGCGACGTATTGCATGGGTCAAGCCGCTTCTATGGGTGCGATGTTGCTGACTGCCGGTGCAGCCGGAAAGCGTTTTTCGCTTCCCAACGCCAGCATCATGATTCACCAACCGCTTGCCGGAATGCAGGGTACGGCCGAAGAGATTCTGATTCACCGCAAACACTTGCGAACGATCAAAGGTGATCTCAATCGGTTGATTGCCCATCATACTGGCAAGACGGTTGAAGAAATCGAAGCCAACACCGATCGTGATAATTTCTTGAGCGCCGAAGAAGCTCGTGAATTCAATCTGATCGACCGCGTTGTCGCAAGTATCGAAGAAGCATCCGCATAAGGCTGATCAAGCATGAATTTCCACCATTTTTATACGGCCACCGCAAAGTCTATAGATTCAGGCGCGGTGAACATCGATATTGAAGGCCTCCATTCGCTTGAATCGAATGCCCCGAAGGAGTTTGGTGGCCCTGGCGACAAATGGTCTCCTGAGGATTTGTTGGTCGCGGCAGTCGCGGATTGCTTTGTGCTATCGTTTCGAGCCGTTGCTGGCATGTCGAAATATGCGTGGAAAGACCTCTCCTGTGAGGTCACCGGTGAGCTGGACAAATCCGACACCGGAGTCCAGTTTGTTGGCTTCAAGGTAAAAGCTCGGCTAGTTGTTGATAGCGAAGCGGACATTGAGCGAGCTCAAAATCTTCTCAAGAAGGCCAAGGGCGCCTGCTTTATCACCAATTCGCTTAAAGCGGATGCCGTGCTGGAAGCTGAAGTCGTCACTGGCTAACAAAAGCCACCGTTGATTGCCATTGCGTCGAAGTGCGATTTTCCCCTAAAGACAGCGTTGAACTTGTTCCCAACGCAGTAACGGGCGTCCGAAATGCGCTTTTCCACAATCTTAATTTTGCTTGGCTGTCTCCTTCTGGCAATCGCTCCGGGATGTCAGAAAGCATCCCTGCAGTGCCGTCGCGAAACAGCACTTCTTCGAGCCGAAATTCTCGACCTCGAAGACAAGTATTACGCGCTAAAGTCGCAACATAGATCGGCGATGGTCGGCGAAGGCGGCAGCGTCACCTCCAACGGGATCGTTGGAAACGGCGTCATCGTGGGATCAGAAGTCATGGATTCTCTGGGCATCACTGACTCGTATCCGATCCTCGAAGGCGATGTGATTTATGAAGATCAAATGCTGCCCGGATCGTCAACGATTATCCAAGGGCCTGCCGACGGCGAAATTTACTACGAAGGCGTGGTACCATCAACCCAACAGCCCATGATGCAAGGTTCACAGTACGCTCCGACGCAAACTGAGCCGGAATCATACAATCTGGAATTAGAAACAACACCAATAGATACCACTGGAACTGGAATTGACCAATCGTTGGTCTTACCAGTCGCTCCTGAGCTCAAAGTTGGCTACGAAGATTTCGAACTCGATGCGCTGGGCGATGGCGTCGTCGATCGAATCGAAATCGTGACTGCCGGCACACGAGGCAAAGACCTTGATCGAATTGCAGGAGACGATGGAATCGAATTGATGGTTCGGACGCTAAGCGTTGATGGAGCGTTTGTCGACAAACGCGGTGAAATGACAGTCACTATCAATGACCAACTCGTGGGCGAAATCGGAAAATGGACTTTTCTACCCGAGGAATTGAAACTGTTTCTGTCTCGGGACGAACTTGGTAACGTGGGAACGCTTCTGCATTTGCCATGGTCAGATCGTGTACCGGTTAGCAAACAGGTCAGCGTCCGCGTTTCAATGATCATTGGCGACGTCGAGTATATTGCGACACGTCGAATCGGAATCAAACCGCCAACGGGCGATGTTAGCGAAGACAAAGTCGTTGGCTGGACAACAAATGACACACGTTGGATAACCGACGCCCAACCGGCGCCGCTAGTTCGCCGCGGTGCTGCTCCAACAAGCCTGCCAAAGACGCCTTCGGCTGCCGTAAAGCGGCCACAGTGGAAACCAGTGCGGTAGTTAGCGAAAAGTGAAAAGCAGTCGCCTGCGGCTAGCCGTTAAACGCAATACCGTTAGTATCCCAACCGGCGTGCCGTTCTAGGCGTTTCGACGCGCGAGGCGTCTGTTTGAAACGCCCCCAACTGATCGGACCATGTTCCCGGAACAACTTCTTCGGGAGCGATGATCGGAACCTGTTGATTGACCTTCGCTGCATTGTCGATGGCAACGCCGCACCAGCCTTCGGCAAAAGACAGACGATCAATCGCTAACGCTAGGTTTGGAGCTTTCTCACGAACGGCAGCGGGCATCAAGTCAAAAGCGTACTGGCGATCAAGAATAACTTTAAAAGCGCTCCGAATCGCAATCTCGTCGCCAAGCCGCAAATCCGATTTGGATTTGACCTCGAACAGATTGTCCAGATCCAGAACGATTCGCGTTCCGATGTACCTAGGATGAAAGTTGGCTTTGACCGTGATGTCCCTCCAAGGTCGCCCTTTGCCAATTTGAAAACTGCGAAAGCAAAACTTCAGGCTCGCAACTCCATCTTCAAAATCGACGCGGACTGCGTCATGCTTTGCAAACTTGAACGTCGCTTCCGCTTGGGAATTCTTTGACTCGTAAGGGATGCCTGTAATTTTCTCGATGTGTTTTCCGAGTGTGATCGCGTTGAACTCCTGACCATTGAGCCCGAACCGCTGAATTAAGTTGTTGATGGCCGATTGGTGGAACTGTACGGTAAGCAGGTCAGATTCAAAATCAGTAGGCCGTGGTTGCCACGCCGCCATCTGGTCGCGGCCCGCAATTCGGTAGCGACCTACAATTCGCTGCTGGGATGTGCTCAATTGAACCGTCTCGGGTTCAAGATCCATGGCAATCAACTTCGAAAGCACGTTGTCATGCAAACCTCGGCGAAACTGTCCAACCATCGCGTCGACTTCCTGCTCGACTCGTTGTTTGGCACCTGTTTCAACTCGCTGCCGCGTCAGTTGATTGGCTTCCGGAGTCTCCTCGTCTGCTTTCTTTTTGGCAATCTTTCGCGTTAGCCATCCAACGACAGGAACGCTGTCGAAACTACCTCGCATTGCAACCAAACGCTGCCTTGCTGTCGACGTTGCCTGTGCTGCTTCTGAAGTTATTCCCGTGCGACTGAAGGCCAGCGTTTGGAAAACTTTGAAATCTGCCAAGCCTCTGTTTTGAAAAACAAATCCACTTTTCTCTGCGACGGTCTCCGACGTCACTTTACCAACCGTTTCAATGCCAAGTGAAATTTCGTTTGGGTTCGGAAGCAGTGCGATCCGAAGTTGATTCTCAATCAAGCTTTCCCCGGTGACTTTGGCACCCTTCACCCGTTCGGAAACGGGCTCCGTTGTAGCGGGAACTTGAGGGAGCATTTGATTCAGTAGGCGTTCATTGATTGCGACGCGAACATTTGCATTGCGCCAATGCGAATCGATTGTTGCGGCCAGTTCTTGGGAAACCGGATCGTCGGACCAGAGAAGATTTTGATATTGCCTGTTCAGAAAGGAAACGTAGACGCCAGAATTTTCTGCTTCCATCCGCTCGATCACGGCCATCAATTTGGATTGATCAACCTCTTCAGTCGCTGCATCGCGAATGGAGTCCAGCAGCTCTGGCGAAAAGTACGGTTGAAACAACTGTTTTTGTTCATAGGTGAGCGCTGGTGAATGGTATCGCGAAAGAAACTTGCGAGCAGCCTTCCGAACCGCAAGTTGGGCTTTCTCGTCTTGGTTGATGACTCTGGCAGCCTTAACAAGATCATCCCAAGCCAAGTATGCTTGCCAGCCTGTGTTGCCTGGAAGCTGCTGTTGAAGCAAGTCATCAAGATCTCGAGGTAACCAACTGAGGCTGACGGTCTTTACCGATGTTGGCTTACGAGTCGACACTGCTTTCGCGTGGTCGATGACTCCTGCCCAGACTTCAACGCGACGAGTCAGGCGATATTTAAATCGTTGCAACTCCGAAATCAATTCCACGGAACCGTTCGACAACTGTTTGGACGGATCGGCTTTTGCGATCCGATCAATCAGCGTATCGATTGCCCGTGACTGCTGATGCATCGCCATCAAAGCATCGACAGCTTCTTGGCCCGTCACTTCAGTTTGCGTGCACAAATACTCGGCAACTTCCTTCGTCCGTACGGCCCATGCGTGCGTCGCTTCGTATTCTTCGAATCGCGAGATCTCTTTGAATAGCTGGCTTGGTTTCGGCCAGCGAAGATCTGATTCTTTGGCTGGCTCGACAACCTTTGCTCCAGGCGATCTCATGATTTGTGCGCCGCACAGATCCGACAGGCACATGATCGAGAACGAAACAATCGAAACGATTAGCAACGATGGTTGGGGGAGGTTGGCCAATCTTGATAGCATAGGGTGTGGCACGGGGGCTTCAGGTTGCGACATTTGTCTCTACCTGAATCATCGGAATCTGCTCCGAGTGAAGTCGAGTGCCAATTGGCATTCGCATCATGAAAGTTGCTAGCTAGATGCTAGAATAGGCAGGCTTTGACGGCTAAATCGGTTCTAATCGCGTTTGTGTGCCACAGAGATGAAGGCAGGAGGATAATGACGAGTTTGCCACTCGACGAGGTCTGGGAGTTGGGTCGTTGGAAACCGATTGTCTGACTCGACCACGAACACGCTACCTACCGGTGCGACGTCTAACAAACTATGAATCGTGATCAACAACTCGTCCTGCGAGTCCTCGAAGAGAACATAGGGCGGACAGCAGAAAACAGCCCAAGGCTCATCTGGCCACTGGCTTCGATCGTTGAGGAATTGACGAACCCAGAAAAAAGTGTCCGACGTGACAACTTCGGTTACCGATTCGGCTTCGAGCGTCTGAACATTCGACTCGACGATACGTACAGTTGGAATATGGCGTTCGACTAGAAAAGCCCTAGAAGCTCCACGACTAATCGCCTCCAACCCGATCGCGCCCGTACCCGCGAAAAGGTCAAAGGCCGCTTTACCGGCAAGGTAACCGCCCACCAAGTTGAAACAGGCCTCGCGAGTAAGATCCTTCATTGGGCGGGTGACTGGATCGCCCGAGTACTCGATTTGGCGACCTCGGAATTTACCTCCGATGATACGCAACTTGCCTACATCAGCACGGGCCTGCTGGCTGTTGAAGTGTTTAAGATTTCTACCTCGGGTAATTTTGGCCATGTTTGAGCGTGGGCGTTAAGCATACAATTCGATTGCTGTATGATACCATTGACGAAACAATTTGAACCGAAATTCGCATCTCGATTTATGACGATGATATCGCTCCTTTCTGACAACTCGCCTCGACGCCTTGCCATCACACTCCTGTTCTTAGGGATTGCTTTCTGCTGCGCGAATTTTCTTCCTGGTCAAGAAACACCAAAGAGTTCAAGTGGCACATCCGCCGATGGCGTAAACGAACCGGCGGATGCGAGACAACTACCGCCCGACGACGCGGCAATCAAAAATCCCGGATCTTCAGATGCCAAAGCACGCTATGACGAAGCGGTGACTCAAGGGCGCGAAATGGCAAAAGCTTGCCGCAATATCAGTTTGCGCTTTTTCGACGGCTCATTGGCTGAGTCATACGAGTGGAAAGAAAAGTGGACCGAGGCTTCGAAGAAATTGGCCGACCACAGGCCGGTGTTTGAAAAAGCTGCCATCGACTGGTTTCTGGAATGCGAAAAGCCACAGCCGCCATTGCTGCAAATTGCCATGGGTGCGTCCAATGAAGTTTACCAAGCAGGCAACATCGAACTCGCGTTCAAAATGCTCGAAAAACTAAGACTCTTTTACCCAGAGAAGGAGATCCTGCTTGAGCGTCGCTTTGCTTTGGCGGCAATCAAAACGAATCGTTTCGAATACGGCTTGGAATTCATGACGTATCCGGGTTTCAAGGGAGCAATACAAAAACTTGAAAAACAGGTCGACAAGAACATGTTTCTAGCATGTCCGCTCCTTGCAAGGGCTTGGGAACAGGAAGCAGAGATTCGAAAAAAGGAAGCTGAAGCGGATGATTTGCCCCGCGTCAAATTGCAATTAGCAACGGGAGAAGTCACATTTGAACTCTTCGAAAATGAAGCCCCGCAGACCGTTGCAAACTTTATCAGTCTTGTCGAATCCGGTTTCTACGATGATTCATATTTTCACCCAATGGTAAAAAATGTCGTTGTGCAAGCAGGACTCGTAAAACGCGGAAAGAATGTACGCCTCAACTACACAATCAAAAATGAATCACGTCTCCCGGAATCACGGAACAACTTCACCGGGAGCCTGACGATGGTCGGTGCCGAAGGCAGTTCCGCAGCATCCGTATTTTCGATTTTGTTGCTGCCGAACCCCGAACTCAATTGGGATCGAACCGAAGAAGACAAACTTAGCCAAACAGTTTTCGGTAGAGTTGTTAGCGGAATGGAGCATATTGTGGCGATGCCGGCAACGATTGAGTTCGACGAAGAAACCAATAAGGAAAAGCCAATCAAAGGCATCGAGCCCGGTTTGATCGAAAAAGCAACGGTCAGCAGGAAACGGGATCACGATTACAAATTTGAAAAAATCAAACCTCAAAAGAAGTAACCCACTACTTCGACAACGTTCACTTGAGTTAGCGACATGACCCACAGCCTCAATTTGAACCTTCAAACAGGGCGACACTACAAATGAATCCAAAAATTCGAAACTTGAACATTCTCTTCGTCTTTGCGTTGATGCTGGCGGCGGGACGGTCTGCACATGCATGTCAGGATCTCGATGCGGATTCGTCCGATGCTAACGCGGCAGAAACCTTAGACATGGAAGTGTCTGAAGAGGCAAAAGCATTTCTCGCGTTGCAAAAAGACCTCAAAGCAAATCAGAATCGCATCGACTTTCTGTACCGAACGCTCCCGATTGGATTTCCGCAAAAGCGAGATCAATACAAGAAAGAAATTGATCGGCTCACAGAGGCCAACGAAGAATTAAAAAAACTGGTCTTCTCCAAAGCGAAAGCCGCGTTTAAGTCCAGCGAAAAACCCAGTTTTCAGAGCACACAAATCATTCGTAGTCGCCTTTCTTCCATGCTGAAACCGCGAAACATCCTCGATCAGTTTGATCCGGAGTCATCGCTGGAGTTGATTGCGATGCTCAAGGACAAGTTCCCGAACGACCAAGTAATTGTCGAGTATGAATTCTTGGCGAACTATGCGGTCGAACGATTTGAGAACGCAGAAAACGCTTTGGTGAAACTCGAAGAACTGACCGGTGCTGACTTATCGGCCCCGCGAGGCGAATTACAGGCAACGCTTGATAAGTATCAGCAAGAGTTGATGATTCGACGACTGGAATCCGAAACGGACGATTTGCCACGTGTTCTATTGGTTACGACTGAAGGCGATATTTTGATCGAACTGTTCGAAAATCATGCTCCCAATACAGTGGCAAACTTCATTCACCTCATTCGCGATCAAAAATTCTACGATGGAAAGCTATTCCACCTCGTAAAGCCTGGCGAGTATGCAATGTCCGGCAGTCCAAACGGCGATGGCATGGGTGACGCAGGCTATCGCATCCCATGTGAGTGCGACTCCGAGAAAATACGAAGTCACTTTCGCGGCACGTTGTCGATGATGGCTCCAGAAAAGGATCGCGGAGGTTCGCAATTTTTTATCACTCAACAACCAAACCCGCATACCTATGATGGCAAGTACACCGCTTTCGGCCGTGTCATCGAAGGTATGGACGTCGTTTTGAAACTCAAGAACGTCGATCTTACGGGGCGATTGGCATCGTCCGCGGCAGTTTCAAAAATTACTCGCGCAGAAGTCATTCGAGCTCGATCACACACCTATGTTCCTGAAAAAGTCACATCCATGACCGGTATTCCCGCAACTCCGAATGGTGCTCAAGATCCCGGCCCGGCTGCGGACGGCAAAGTCGAGGATGCTCCCGGTTCATTCGACCTGTTATTGCAGGGCGGTAAGGACGGGAACTAACCCGAGCCATCTCGCTCGCTGGTTTTCATCGCCTATCGTTTGTTTTGATCACTGACAAAGTCAGACAATGGAGTTAATGATGTTGTTTCGGATTATTATCTGTCTGGTAATGTGCTCGTTGTTTTTCCGGACAAGCATGGGAGCTCAGGAAGATCTTGCCACCATGTGTGAGTCGTGGTCCAAGTGCAACACGGACATGACGGAGAAGTTTGCGGCTCTCGACCGCGGCGACGGGAGCCCGGGACTGGCCGATGAGTATCGAGACCTTGTCGATGAAGCCAATGATCTGATCAAGTCCATGCGTAAGCAGGGAGTGATGGAGCTCAAAGAGAAGCCGGATGATGTTAAGGTAATCCAAGCGTTATTGGGCATCATGGTTCATGACGCCCAGTCCGGGCGAGATGGCATGGTGTTGGATGTTGGGCAAGCTTTGATCGACGCGCGAATTAACCCAAAATATTTCGAGCAAGCAGCCAAGGTCGATCGACTTGAACCAAGTCAAAAGTATGTTTTTGACGAACTCGTCATTCGCTACCGAGAAACGATGACGGATGACTTGCCACGCGTGAGATTGACGACCACGGCTGGCGATATTGTTCTGGAGCTGTTTGAAAACGAAGCTCCTAACACAGTCCGCAACTTTGTTTCACTTGTGGATTCTGGGTACTACAACGACAAACTCTTTCACCGCGTGATCGAGAACTTCATGGCTCAGGGTGGCGGTTTTGAAACCGAAGGCATTGGCTCTGGCGGCCCCGGCTATCAAATCGAATGCGAGTGCAAAGCAGCCGATGCACGACGAAACTTCACCGGCACGATCTCAATGGCTCACGCCGGACGCGACACCGGCGGCAGTCAATTCTTTCTCAATTTCAAATACAACGAAGGCTTAAATCGGAAGCACACTGTCTTTGGAAGAGTTTTCTCGGGCGCAGGCGTTTTAGAGAAGATCGAACGGACTGAAATTTCAGTTAACGATTTTGAGCGGCCTATCGAACAGGCGAAACCAGACAAGATCATTTCGGCGGAGGTTATTCGCAAACGCTCCCATTCGTACCGCGTTCGCAAGAAAGGCGAGCCGGAACCTCCGGAAGATGCCGAGCCAAAAAAGAAAGTTCCACCAAAGAAACCTGTGACTGAAGAGGAATCGTTGGAAGATTCGAAAGAGGATTCGAAGAAGCCAATTCTGGAGCCAGCCGGCGATGCAAAAGTACCAAAATTGGAAGTAGAGGAAGAGCCCAAAGAAGCAGAATCGAAATCGAATGGCGAATCGAAATCGATTGGCGAATCAGCCAAAGATCTTAAGGCAGACGAAAAAAAATCGCCCAAACCCAAACCCAAAGATCCGAGATCGGAAGAATC
>CAYGUE010000020.1:33327-59397 GCA_964352885.1 uncultured Pirellulaceae bacterium | reverse complement strand
TTTCCATATTGAGTTACAATGACGCCCGGTGGAGCTTTTTCCATCGGGCGTTTTTTGCTTGGACAGCTCCCAATGAACGATCAAGACCAATCCGAAACGGTTGACGATTTGCGTCGACGATACGCCGAACTTGCCGCGTTGGCCGGTGAACTAGCGCACGAAATCAAGAATCCTCTCTCCGTGATTCGAATGAACATGGAATTGCTACACGAAGATTTTGAGGAGATCAATCTTCCGCTAGCCCGTCGTGCCGTTGAACGAATTGACACCGTCAATCGGCAGTGTCAGCGACTCGATACTTATCTCAAAGACTTTCTCGAATTCACCCGGTTCACCAGCCTCGAACTCAAAGCTGGAAATCTGAATGATCAGATTGAACAGGTGCTCGATTTCTTTGCCCGTCAGGCAGAAGAGCAAAACGTAAGAGTCGATCGATACCTCGACGCAGCGCTGCCCAGTATTAAGCTGGATTCTCAAACCCTCCAACAGGCCCTCACCAATTTGGTCAAGAATGCACTTGAGGCGATGCCCAACGGTGGCCAACTGTTGGTTCGAACTCGTTTGATAAGAACCGGAGTTGCGCTTGACGTTATCGACACCGGGTGTGGAATGGAAGCTAATGCGTTGCTAAACATGTTCAAAGAGTTCTACACAAACAAAGATGGCGGCACCGGCCTTGGTTTGCCCACGGCAAAGAAAATCATCGAGGCACATTCTGGTTTGATCAGCGTGCAAAGCGAAGTCGGGATCGGAACACGTTTTACAGTCGAGTTTCCAACTCCGGCGAGATTGCCTGAGTAATATTCGTTTAACGGCAAGCCGCAGGCGACTGCGCATTGAACCAATGAAACTCTATCATTCACTCGACGACTTCCCGATCGCGGACCGACGCAGTGCGCTAACGATCGGCAACTTTGATGGCGTCCACCGCGGTCACTGCGTCGTCGTCGACGAACTCAAGCGACTTGCAACGGCTCATGACGCGATGGCGGTTGTTTTCACGTTCGCCCCACATCCCGTCAGGATACTCAAACCCGAAGTCGCTCCACCGCCGCTTACCTGGATTGACCGAAAAGCCGAGCTGCTTGCTGACCTTGGTGTCGACGCCGTGGTCGCCTATCCGACCGATATGAATCTTCTTTCACTCACGTATCAGGAATTCTTCGATCAAATCATCAAGCAAAAAGTGAATGCGTGTGCGATGGTGGAAGGCCCGAACTTCTATTTTGGAAAGGGCAGGGCGGGTACACCTGAAAAACTGACCGAGCTCTGCCAACAGAACGACATTGAGCTAACTATTCTTGACCCGTCGCTCGACGCAGGAGAATTCATTTCCAGCAGTCGAATTCGAACGCTCGTTAGCGCGGGCGAAGTGGCCCAAGCACGAGAAATGTTGACTCGGCCGTACCGGATCCGCGGCATGGTGACCCATGGAGCAGCCCGCGGCAGAACGATTGGATTCCCGACAGCCAACGTCGACGCAATTGACACTTTGATTCCGGCAAATGGCGTTTACGCTGGCCGGGCTATTGTCGATCACAAGAGTCACTGGGCTGCCATCCATATCGGCCCCAATCCTACTTTCGGCGACCGATTGTCCAAAGTCGAAGTGCACATACTTGATTTCGAACAGTCCATTTACGGGTTGCCGATCGAGGTTGATTTTATCAGTCGCCTGCGAGATATTTGTCAGTTCGATTCAACGGAACAATTGAAAATTCAACTCAACGAAGACATCGCTGCCGCCCGAAAGATCCTCAGGGAAGTTTCCTGAATCAAAATTATCCGATGGTGCAAAGCAAACTCTGCCACTCCAAATTCGGCGTCAACCGCCGACCGCTCAAGAAAGTAAATCATGCAAGTTGACTGGACCCGTTTCTGCGAAGTCATTCACGCCTCCAACAATGTCGTTCTCACCAGCCACATTCGTCCTGATTGCGACGCTCTCGGTAGCTGTCTTGGAATGGCCGGGCTTCTGGAAAGTCTTGGTAAGAAAGTTCGCATCGTCTGCGGACAGGAAGTTCCTGGAAACCTTGCCTTCATCGATCCCGACAATCGTATTATGTGCATCGGGAAAGATATCACTGCGGAGGAGTTCGCCGACGCCGACTTGCACATCATTCTCGATACCAGTGCATGGATTCAGTTGGGTGACATGGCCGACGTCATCAAGAATTCAACCTGCAAGAAAATTATCTTCGACCACCATGAAGGCGAAGACGACATCGATGCCGAACTGTTCAAGAACACGACCGCTGAAGCCGTCGGCCGCATGATTGTGGAAGCCGCTGATCAACTTGGTGTTGCAATGACACCTGAAATTGCCCAGCCTGTTTTGGCGGCATTGGCAACCGATACGGGTTGGTTCCGCTTCGGCAGCGTGAATCCTGGAACATTCCGGGCAGCTGCGAAGTTGCTTGAAGCCGGTGCCAAGCCAAGCAAACTTTACGGCGAACTCTACGAGCGAGAGACAGCTGGCAGAGTTCGGCTTCGCGGCACCGTGTTGGCCCGAATTCAAACGGAGCTCGACGGTCGCATGGCTCACACCTTCATTATGCCCGACGACTATGAAAAAACGGGTGCTAACCCTACGGACACCGAAGACCTAATCAATCTCGCACTTGAGATTGAGGGAACTGTGTTCGCAGTGATCCTAGTTGGGCAAGTGGATGGTGGCTACAAAATGAGTTTCCGTAGTCGTTGCGAGGTTCCCGCCAATGAAGTCGCGAAAAAGTTTGGCGGCGGAGGCCATCGCGCAGCTGCCGGTGCTTTCATCGACATCAACGATTTCAATATCGTGCAAAAACAGGTTCTCACGGAAGTGCGTTCGATGCTCGAAGCCGGCATTGTATGATCGTGGTTGTGGCTTCCAGCGCTTCCAGCCGCAATCATTTGCGTCGCAGAAATAGCTTGGGCTTGGGCTGGACGATAGCTTTTGGAAACTGCCTTCGAGATTTCGCTGCACGAAGTTGTGCCTGAAGTTGTGCCTGAGGTTGTGCCTGAGGTTGTGCGTTGTGAAGCGTCGGCTAGATCGTTCGACTTGTCGGCTAGATATTGAGGGACTTTGGGAGCCCGCAAAACGACAAAGTGCAAAGCTTTTTCCGAAAATGATCCGCTGTCGTTGCGGTGGCCATTGCGATCGCATCCAATGGGGTCTGACGTTTGTCTACCAGCCACACGTTGCTTATCGAAGTTGGCGACTTTGACCCATTCAATTATTACAACAGAGAAGCTTTCCAAGTCATATGGCGATGCCAGTGTCTTGCAGGATGTTGACTTGGATATTGCTCCAGGAAAGCTGGTTGGCTTTCTGGGACCAAACGGTGCCGGGAAAACGACGACCATTCGGATTCTGATGGGGCTGTTGAAGCCAACTTCAGGAAACGCATGCATGTTTGGTGTTCCGCTGGGACGCAATGCCCCGGAACTTCGCCGTCGCGTTGGGTATCTCCCCGGAGACGTGCATCTTTACTCCAACTTGTCAGGGCGCCGATCGTTGAATTTTCTGGCTCGCGCGAGGCGAAAGGACTGCCGTAAACAGATTGAACGTCTTGCCGATGTCTTTGAATTGCCGCTAAATCAAAACGTGCGGAGCTACTCGACGGGCATGAAGCAGAAACTCGGCTTGATTCAAGCAATGATGCACGAGCCCGAGTTGCTGATTCTGGATGAGCCCACCAGCGCACTCGATCCGCTTGTTCGGCAAAACGTTTTCAGTGAACTGCGTGACGTGATTGATGCTGGAAGGTCGGTCCTGTTTTCCAGTCACTCGCTCAACGAAGTTGAAGAACTCTGCGACGAAGTCATCATTCTACGACGCGGCAAAGTAGTCGAGCATCAAACGATTGATGTATTGCGGGGCAGGGCACTTCGGCGAGTCGAAATTTCCTTTACCAACAAAATGGTCATGCCATGCGAGTTCCCGCCAGAACTCCAAATCGTGGAACAGAATTCAATGAACCTAAAGTGTACCTGGGCGGGAACGACTGCGGCGCTACTTAATTGGCTGAATCCATTCGCATTGGATGACTTGATCATTGAACGACCTGACTTGAACGATCTATTCATCACCTACTATTCGGACTCGGACTAGGCAATGTTCAACCTAGGGATCTTTCGCAAGACACTGGAAGACAGTTGGCTCCAAACGCTATTGGCGGCGATTGGGCTGGTCGGGTTTTCGGTTGTCTTTGTTTGGGCGATGCTCAATATGGGAACGGAATTGTTGAACTTCGTTTCCAAGTTTCCCTTCGTGAAGAAGATATTCGAGATGAGCTTGGGCATTGATGTCTCCGGAGGGGAAGTATCGATCGATATTCTGTTCTCCGTATGCTTCACGCATGGAATCGTCCTGTTGCTCTCGTGGGCTACAATTATTTCGATGGCAACCCGCGTGACCGTTGGAGAGATTGAACAGGGCACGGCGGATGTACTGTATGCGCTTCCCGTCAGCCGTGCAGAGATCTTCCATTCAGTTTCGCTCGCCTGTGCGATTGTTCTGGCATTGCTTTCATACAGTCCGTTGCTCGGAATTTGGATCGGAACGATGCTGTTTGAGAACATGGAATCAGTGCAGATTTACCCGTTCTTCATCGCGGCATCCAACTTCCTATTCCTGAATCTGGCGATCGCATGCCTGAGTTTGATGATTGGTTGCATCTTGAATCGTCGTTCTGTTGCGGTAGGCGTGATTGTTGGAATCGTTTTCCTGTCGTCGGTGTTGAATTTTCTGGAGCCGTTTATTGAACCTTTGAAACGCATTCAGTTTTTGAGTTTGCTGGGCTATCTTCGACCGGTCGACGTCGTGAGATCAGGAACTTGGCCGGTCCCCGCGATCGCCAGTCTGTTGCTGATTGCCGTTGTCACTTGGTCCATTGGACTGGTTGTCCTGTGCCGGAAAGACATTGCCACTGCGTAGGTCCACATCCAATCACATCAATCGTTGCTTGAATCAGCTTTTGAGTCTTGAATTGGTCGAGTAATCGACGAAGCGATTCCAGTTGGAAGATTCGCTTGCCATTTAACGCGAACCCAATAGCCGCTTTTCTCTCTCTTCGTATGACGATTCCGGTTGATCTGTCGAAGCAGAGCACTGGCGTAAAAAAACGGGACGTCGATTTATGTAACACCTGATTCCGATGTGAGTGACACCGCGACGGATTCAACACCCTGGAGGAAACCATGGAAATGGTCATCTTCGTTGGTGCGCAGGCAGCTGGTAAATCGAGCTTCTATCGCCACCGTTTTTCGGACTCTCATATCCGCATTAACCTCGACATGCTCAAAACGCGGAATCGAGAATCGATTCTGTTGAAAGCGTGCCTCGATGCGTCTCAGCATTGTGTCATCGACAACACGAACGCAACGATTGCGGATCGAAAAAGATACTTCGATGTTGTGCGACGCTATCCAGAGGTTTCTGTCTCTGGCTTCTATTTCCAGTCCGTCGTTCGCGATTGCGTGCGTCGGAATCAGAGCAGGGAGGAGCGTTCAAAGATTCCAGGCCGCGCGATTGCGGCGACAATCGGCAAACTTGAAATTCCGAGCTTCAAAGAAGGTTTCGCAAGTCTCAAATTCGTGAGCCTGTTGCCTGACGGCTTCGCCGAGGAGGGTTGGGAGATATGAAATTCGATCAACTCGATCAGCAGATGCGCCAATTTGAAACGGCGAGCGACCGATGCGTTCCGCCAGATGTTTACATGGTCGCCAGGATTGACGGGCGAAGTTTTACTCGGCTGACGAAGGAGATCTGTGAGTTCGAGGCACCATTCGATTTGCGTTTTCGCGATGCAATGGTGTCTACGACCCAATCCTTGATGTGCTGCGGATTCGACGTTGCCTACGCGTACATTCAAAGCGATGAGATTTCCCTCTTGTTTTCGTTTGAGGAAACTTTGTTTCGACGAAAGATTCGAAAGTTCAACTCAATTCTTGCCGGTCACGCAAGTGCCTGTTTCGCATTGCAGGTCGGCGAACTGACTACGTTTGATTGTCGGGTATCGCAGTTGCCAGATGCTGAAGACGTTGTTGACTATTTTCGTTGGCGACAACAGGATGCAAAGCGGAACTCGCTCAATGCTCACTGCTATTGGGCAATCAGGAAATCAGGCGATTCCGGTCGTACCGCTCATCGGAAGATGGTCGGGCTGTCTGTTGCACAAAAGCGAGTTTTGTTGCAGGAGAATTTCGATGTCGATTTTGATTCACTTCCATCATGGCAGAAGTTCGGAACCGCGATGTACTGGGAGGCTTACACGAAAGAGTCGACCAATCCAAAAAGTGAAAGTTCAGTTGCAGCGTCTCGAAGGCGAATCAAAGTTGATTCTGATTTGGAGTTTGTGAGCGACCATTCGAAGTTCTTGCGATTGTTTTTGAGCCGCGATTGACGGTACGAATAAACTGACGCCCGGAGATCGGGCGTCAGTCATTTTCTTAGTCTCCGCTGCGAGCGAGAAACTTGTTCGAGATTGTCTTGAACGACACTCGTTCTTGGCCTGAGCCAGACACCCAAACGAGTCCTGCACGTTCAGTCTGCCGATTTAGCACACTTTTTCCCTCAGCGATCTGAAGAATCTCGTCGATCGTTTCTGGCACCGCAAGCCTTTCAATGAAAGGCACCATTTGCAAACCCAGTTGCTCGCAAATCGATCCGGCTTCTAGTTTTTCAACGTACGCGTACTGATCCATAGAACGACTTTCCTTGGAACGATTCGTGTTCGCTGGCGACGTTCTGGATTCGTTCCTCGTCAGTCTTCTGAACGGTGGCCGGAAACGGACCAACGACTTTTCCGGAAAGGCAAGCTGGCGTTGGAGGTTCGTACTTTTCGATCCCCAATTCGTCCGTTTCGTCTTCTCCGGGTTTTGCCGGTCGATCCAATACTGACAGCGGCAACAGCAGGCCTTGCGATATCTGGCAGCGAAGCTTTACGGTTCGCAATCAGAACCCTTCTTGATCGCCCATTCGCTTGAACGACGATTTTCGTAGGAATTCGAATTTCGGTTTCACGGGTAGGAAAGAATCGATCTCGCAGTAGAGCGCCGAATCGCCTGGTTTGAATTCGTCTTTCTTGACGACGCATTTCCATCCGTCGACAACCGCGAGGACGATCGTGTCGGCGCGTTCGATAGAAGTAGTGTTCTTCGCCGCGTCGTTGCAGCGATCGATGCTTAGGACGACAGTTTACATAGCCCAATGTTCGCTATGATTCAGATTGAATAAGATCACCGAAAGTGGTCGGTTGCGCGTAGGGCCGTTAAAACACGGGTCAATTCAACGTCCGATAATGTTTCTTATGTTCGGTTAGGGCCCCGTGAAACACGGGGATAATCGCAATTGTCTATAATCAACGTTCGCCTACGCCATTCGGCGTTCGCCAATACATTCATCGACTTGGGACTGGCAAATGAAACTGAAAGCTCTCACCCTACTGTTGCTGTTCTCCGTTTTCACAATTGGAGAAGCATTCGCAAAACCTACAGACGACGCGCCTCAGTGGCAGGAAGTCGAATTGGAATTCGCCGCAACGAATGATCATACCAACGCTTACACGGAGGTTGAAGCATGGGTGGAATTCGTTCACGAAGGAAAGACGAAAATCAAGAGACCGATGTTCTGGGACGGCGGCAAAGTTTTCCGTGTCAGGTTTGCGTCTTCAGAAAGCGCCGGCCAATGGATTTGGACATCTTTCAGTTCGGCTCCAGATTCGGGACTAAATGGAAAAACCGGAACTCTGACGGCGGTTGGCAATTCAAGGCAAAAAACTTCTGTTGATCGGCACGGATTTTGGTCCATTCCCAAAGGTGGCAGGAATCTGGTTCATGCTGATAAAACGCCAAGGCTGATGTGTGCCGATACTCCGTGGGCGCTGCCGTGGCGAGCAACTCCGCAGCAAGCAAAAATCTACGCGAAGGATCGTTCTCAAAAGGGATTCAATTCGGCTCTCTTGATGACCGTGCAACCTGACAGAACGGTCAAAGGGCCGCGTTCGCGAACAGAAGATGAAGGTTTCGATGTTGGGTTTGAAGATCTGCCTGATGGGAAGCTGACGCAGCTGAATGTGGAGTACTTTCAAAAGTTTGATGTACTCGTGCAAATTCTGGTTGATCACGGAATTGCTCCCGTTTATCAGCCAGTTTTTCATGGTTACGGATGGAAGGGCGGCAACGCCGCTGGAAATTCCGTTAGTGCTGAAGACTACGCACGTTATTGTCGCTACCTGGTCGCGCGATATGGAGCTCGGCCCGCGATCTGGCTGATTGGCGGCGATGGTCCCGCAACGAGTCCGCATGTGATCGAACAGTTGGATCGTGCTGGTCAGGAAATTGAAAAGTGGGATTCGTATCAACATCCGACTGGAATTCACTATTCGCCGCATGCATTGAACAACGTTCACCAAGACAAAGTCTGGCTGGACTTTCAGTGGTGCCAAACAGGACACAACGGCGAGCACGTCGCTGAACGCGTCGCCGACATGTGGCGGAACCTTCCAGCCAAAGCCGTCGCCAACGGCGAGCCCACTTATGAAAACATCGGTCGCACCGGAAATGGTTCCGGATGGTGGCAAGGTCATGAAGCTTGGTGCAATCTCACTGCGGGTGGCACGATGGGCGTGGTCTATGGCGCCGCAAGTTTGTGGAATTGGAAACTACATCCTGACGAGCCCGGTCATGCAGATTGGTGCACCGCTCCGGGAGCGGGTTGGCGCGAGGCTCTGGATTTCGAAGGTTCAAAGTACCCTGCCCTGATGGCGAAAATTTTTGACGGTCTTCCACTGGAGGGCATGCAGCCCAATTGGACTTGTACTTATGGTCGTCGAGGCCTACTGGTGCCAGGCAAGCTGTTTGTGCTCTATTTTCCTGCAGGAGGCAGTACGGGAATTCTCTCGAAGGACGTCCCTCGGGACTATGAAATCTTCGATCCGAAAACCGGAAAGGTTGTTGGCCAAGGACAGTTGCCTGATAAAGAATCGGCAACGATCGACTGCAAAACGAACGAGCCTCGCGTGGTTGTCTTTTTGGCCAAATGAGAACTGCTGATCTATCCATCCCGTCGAGTTATTTCTTGTGTGCAGATTGCCTAATGAACTCTCGCTGTTGATTTGGATCAGCCGACTTCCTGCGTCCTGCTTTGAAGTAAATGGGCCGAACTTAGTTTTTTGCTGTGGACGATCTGATCTGGTCACACATTGGTTTCATAAGTGTGAATCCATCCAATATCCCGTCGTGTGTAGCGCCGTTTCCTTTCGAAAGCAACTGGTATGAAATTGTCGACGCAACCGCTCAGGGTCAGTAAAACAACTCTCTTTTTTCTCGCTTGTTCCACATTAGTACTATCGGGTTTCGTTGCCGAATCGTTGCACGCACAGCCACCGCAAGGCCCGGGCGGACCGGGCGGACCGGGCGGACCGGGCGGGCCAGGTGCGCCTGATAAGGAAATAGTGAAAGAATTCGATGTTGATGGCGATGGAGTTCTAAATAAGACAGAGAGAAGTAAAGCCCGAGCGATGCTCAAGAAAGAAGCTCGGCAATCGGCTAGTTCTCGGGGGCAGCGACGCGGTGGCGGTGGGGCGCGACGAGGAGGTGGACCTCCTGGCGGCGGACCTCCCGGCGGTGGAAATAGACCCGCAAAGGGAACAATGGGAAACAGAGTCTTCTTGAAAGACGCGGAAAATTTCCTGGATGCGGAACTCTACGACCCCGCCGTCTTGCGAACGATATTCATCAAATTTGAAAACAAGGACTGGGAAAAAGAACTGGCCGACTTTAAGCCCACGGATGTGGAAGTTCCAGCCGAACTCACCGTGGATGGAAAGGTCTATCCAAACGTTGGTGTCAGTTTCCGTGGAGCTTCTTCATATTTTACGATCCCCGAAGGTCTAAAACGGTCTCTGAATCTTTCCATGGATTTCATGGACGACGATCAAAAGCTGTACGGGTACAAGTCATTGAATCTGCTCAATTGCAACGGTGACCCCAGCATGATGAGTTCATTTTTGTACGCTCATATTGCACGCCAAAAGATCGCAGCACCCAAAGTCAACTTCGTCAAAGTGGTGATCAATGGACGAAACTGGGGAATCTATTCGAACGCTCAACAGTTCAACAAAGACTTCCTGAAAGAAAACTACGACACGAAAAAGGGATCTCGCTGGAAAGTTAATGGCAGCCCCCGCGGAGACGCCGGGCTCCGCTACCTTGGCGATAATATCGAAGCGTATCGCTCTCGTTTTGAAATCAAGTCAAAAGAAAACGAACAGTCATGGAAAGACCTGGTTCAACTTTGCAAGCTGCTCAACGAGACGCCTGCTGATCAGTTGATAGAGAAACTGGACCCGATTCTTGATCTCGATGGGGTCCTTTGGTTTCTGGCGGCCGACGTTGCATTGATCAATAGCGACGGTTATTGGACGCGAGCCAGCGACTACAGCATCTACCAAAATCCGGACGGGAAATTTCACATTTTGCCACATGACATGAACGAGTCTTTTCGCGAGATGCATGGCGGGCGTGGCGGTGGACCGGGCGGACCAGGTGGCGGTCGTCGTCGCGGTGGGCGCCGAGGTGGGCCAGGAGGACCGCCACCAGGATTCGGCGGCCCAGGAGCAGGAGGACCGGGTGGCCCTGGATCAGGTGGACCGCCGCCGCAAGGAGGACCTCCTGGAAGAGGGGGACTGGATGGTCGCGGAGAAGGACCAGCATCGGGACAAGGTTACGAACTGGATCCTCTAACAGGATTGGGCGAAGATCGGTTTCCACTTCGCAGTAAACTGCTCGCCAATCCAACTTTGAAGACTCGGTACTTGCAGTACGTTCGCCTTATTGCTCGTGAATACATCGCTTGGGAAAAGATGAAGCCGCTGGTTTCTGATGCAAAGAATTTGATCAAGTCAGAGGTGCAGGCAGACACCCGAAAGCTGGTGACATTTGAAGGCTTTTTGAATGCCACTGATCTGGAATCACCAGCGAAGGCAAGTCTTCGCGAATTTGCGGAGAAACGATCGGAGTATCTGCTAAACCATCCGGCGATTCAGGATCTTCCTGAAGCGATGGTTGAGCTGCCTTCAAATCCGGCCGGGGGAAATTAGGCCAATGGAATTTCTCGAAGTAGCGCTCTTCGACAATGACTTTTGGAAGTTGTTGGTGCGGTTCACGATCAATCTTGTGTTCCTCCTTTTGATCGTTGGCGTTTGCTACCATCGTCATCAAAAGAGCCGCTCTTACGTCTTCACGTTCATCCTGATGAACGTGATGGTTTTCTTCATTTGCTTCACGTTGAAGAAAATTGATTTAGGGTTGGGGATGGCTTTGGGTTTGTTCGCGATCTTCGCTATCATCCGTTACCGCACGGATGCCATTCGGGTGAAGGATATGACCTATCTTTTTATTGTGATTGGCATCGCAGTGATCAACGCCCTATCCAATAAAAAGACCAGCTACGCAGAGTTGGCATTCACTAACTTCGCGATTGTCCTGGTGACTTATTATTTGGAACGCCTTGTTCATACGACGAAGCTCTCAAAGCAGGACATTGTTTATGACCGGTTGGACCTGCTGCAACCAGTGTTGCGAGACGAATTGCTGGCCGACATCAAATGTCGAACGGGCTTGCTGGCTGAGCGAATCAAGTTCTCCAAAATTGATCTCGCGAAACAGTGTGTAAGCATGACCGTCTACTTTCAACCGATGGCTGACGTTCGAGATGCCATGGGTGACTGAAGAAAGTGTTAACGTGTTCCAAGGCCAGCGATTTCCCTGCGCCGCCCTGCCTTCAGCGGCCTTTTCATCAACGTTGGATCGGTCGCCAGCCGAAGAAAGCCCCGATGAGGACGCAGCGAAATCACTGACGATCGTTTTGACGCTGTGGTCCTCCCGGACCGCCACGTTGTCCATTGCGATTCTGTGGACGGTTACGATAACCACTTCTATCTCTATTCTTCCCGTTACCCGCGAATATCAGTTTGCCGTGCACTCCGCGTAGTAGATCTCGACGTTCATTGTAAGTTAAATCGGATGTGACCAAGCGAAGGCTTTGTCCGATTGTGCGTTTCATTGAATCAAGTGCGTGCATCTCAAGGCCGCTTGTTTCGAGAAGGTCGACGGCCTTCATAAGTTGGCTGACCGCAAGCTTTGGCTGATTGTTTACCTGCAGCCAATCCGCCATTTTCAACCGAGAAACGATCCGCAATTGTTGATACGCCGGGTTTGAGTTCTTCAGCACCAACTCATCGGCGATTATTTGAACCTCGTCAAGCTGTTGCTTTGCGGATGCATCTCGTTCTTCCGTCGGCATGAGTAGGATCGCGATCGCGGTTTGGTATTGAAAATCAGAATTGTTCGGGTACTTCTTGGCTAGTTTGCGAAACTGAGTCACGGCAAATTCGAGCGACCGCTTGGCAGATTCCTCCTCGCCAAAATTTGCCTCCAGTGCTCCAAGACTGCATTGGCTTCGTGCTAGAAGAACCTTGTAGTCCAAGTTTTCTGGAGCTTCTTCAATCAAATCTCGCGCGATTCTGATTGCTCGTTCGACGCTCTGTTTGGCTTTCTTGTCGTACTTTTCAGTTGCTCTTTTCGCACCTTCGAACCGCTTCTTCGGCCGCCTATCTTTTCCAGGTCGTTGATTCTCGTCAGCAAGACTTTCCCAGTCGACTACGTTTTCGGCGGCAATTCGGCTGACTTCCGCCGACGCTATCGAAGAAAGCGTTTCCGCCAGCGCGAATTGAGCTTGAGCATCATCGCGTCGCGGATGCATTTCGATCGCGGCAATGTTCTCCTTGATCAACTGTTGCGGCTTTTGAAATCCACCACCTCGGCGTTCAGCGTTACTCAACTCTGAACGCGTTGAAACGAGGTCAAGCAAAGCGTCGATCGAATCAGGATTCTGCTTCAGGATTTCCATGTAGCAGGACACAGATTTTTCGTATGAAAGAGCCGCATCTTTTGTTTCACCGATAAGGAAGTTAATGTTTGCAACACGACGCCAGCTCTTGGCTGCCTCATTAAGCAGGTTTTTGTTTTCCGAATTCTCACGGGCAAATTCTTCGTAAAAACCAGCAATCTTCTTGAGGTAATCCGCATCATGGGCGTCGATCGATATTTCAATGCCAGCCAGTTCATCAAAGCCACCGAAATCAAACTTTGTTTTCCCTTTGGTTTGGTTTTGGAGAAACTCGGTGAACAGGCTGTCGAATGCTTTGACCATCAGGCTAACGTTTGCTTCGGCGCGATTGAAATTTTCGATTGCTCGTTCCTCGCTGGCGATCGCAAGCCGTTCATTCATGAGAGCAAGCTGCTCTTCGTCTTCAGCTTTCTTCCTCGCGGCATCTGCTTTCAGCGATTCGATTTGTAGTTCACTGTAAGCCTGATTGGTAACAGCCCATGCAGACGAAGCGATGATTGCTGTTGCACAAACGAGCGCTGCCGAAAGAGCCGCCAAAGAAGCGACCAGAGGATTCTTTCGCCCCCAACGCATGGCCTGCTCTATTAACGATGGTCGCCTCGCAGAGATTGGGCGGTCTTCAACGAAGGCTCTCAAGTCATCCCGAAAATCGAACGCGTTTTGGTAACGCTGCTTCGGATCCTTGTTGATCGCTTTTTCAATAATTGTTGCCAGATCGCGTGGGATGGAAAGGTCGACTTTTGCCGGCGATGCTGCGGTTTCGTGGATGATTCGATGGAACACTTCCGCATGCGAACCTGGAGCAAAGGCCGGCTTGAGCGTTGCCAATTCATACAAAGACAAGCCTAGGCAATACGTTTCGCTTTGTTGATCGTATTTTCCTTTTAGGGATTCGGGTGCGAGGTATTGCGGCGTGCCGAGAACTGCACCTGTTTGCGTGATGGACGCTTCGTCGGAAATTTTGACCAATCCAAAATCTGTGATCCAAACCTGGCCTTTGTCGTCCAGCATTAGGTTCGCTGGCTTGATGTCGCGATGCAGGATACCCATTTGGTGTGAATAGCCGAGTGCATCAGCGACTTGGGCGCCGATTTTTCCGACCCATTGGTATCGGTTTTGTTCGCCATGGATCCCTGACCGTGACTTTACTTTCGGAGCGAACACTTCTTGTGTTTGGTCGCTCGCGTCTTCGGTATCTTCCAGATCTGGCGGCAAAAACAATTCGCTATTACTGGCTGTCGAACTGGCGGTTGAAAAACCGTTGTCGCCGACAGTCTGGTTCTTGAACTCGGACTCTCGAATGCCAGTCAGTGATCGCACGGCCGACTTAAGGCTGATCCCGTCGATGTACTCCATGACATAAAAGTGATAGCCGTTTGATTCGCCGACTCCGAACACACTAACGATGTTGGTGTGGTGCAACCTTGCGGCGGCTTGGGCTTCGCGGCGAAAGCGTGCGATATGTTTTTCGCTTTCGAGTTCCTTTTCCAGCATCACTTTGAGGGCGACGCGGCGGCCTAGCGATTGATGCACTGCTTCGAAGACCACTCCCATTCCGCCGCGGCCGACTTCGCGGATGATGACATAGTCGCCGAGCTGTTTCATTTCCGAAAGATCTGAGTTTTTCTTTACCTTCAGACCGTCTTCCTGATTTGTTTCAATCTTGAGACCTTCGATCATGGCGACCGACGACAAAATGTCTTCAATCTCTTCGGCGAGTGTTGGATACTTGCGCTTGTAGATCGCGATTTCGGGTGCCCTGCCCTCCCGGGTTCGTCGCGTGTAGTCGGCAACGATCTTGTCCAGGAGATCGTCTTTGTTGGTGATCTTCTTTTTCAATGGAGCACCTTTAAAACGCGGCGTGTTGTTGCATGATTTCTTTCAGTCGCTTGAGCGCGCGAATGTAGCGTTTGCTGGCCGCCTCCGGCGCGATGCCCAAAACTTTTGCGGATTCAACGTTCGAAAGTTCTTCGAAGTGCCGCAGCGCGATGACTTCGCGATCGGTTTCGTTCATCTCAGAAAGTGTTTTTTCCAACGCTTCAATTTGTTGGGCTTTCTGAAACAGGCCGCTCGCGGATGTCATTTGAGCAACAAGATGCGCGGCCAATTGCACGGATGTGTTGCCTTGATCAGTTTTGTTGTTTTTGAGTTTGACTTCCCGTCGGATGTCTCGCTTTTCAGCGCCAAAATGAAAACGATGAATTTCGTGCAACCGTTGATTGGCCTCGAGCCTGAGCCAAACGAAGAAAGGCATGTCTGGATTTTGCAGATAACTTTCGATCCGCTGAGCAGCGCGGACATAGGTTTCCTGTAGAACGTCCGAATGTGAAACGCGTCCACCAAGCCGATAGTCAAGACGGAAATCGATAACTCGCCGCAGCCGCTCGCGAACCAATGAGTACAGTTCCGCCAAGGCTTCTTCGCGACCGCTTTGAAGCTGTTCGATGATTTCGGCTTGTTCGGGCAGTTCCTGCGTCATGAATTTCCTTGCTCTGAACAGAGTCACGTGACGATTTACTTATGGGGACATCTATTTAATCATGCTAGGGCCACTAGGTTCCGGTTTTCCCTGAGGATGCCCTGTCCTGAAAATCTATTGCGCGATACGCCTCCAATGGCTGATTTTCCACAGAAAACCGATGATTTTCAGATTCCTTGAAAACGGGTGTCTCGAAGAAACACATGTTACGTGTAGGAGATTGGGGCGGAAACATGCCCTCCAAATTCGAAACCAACAGAATTTAAAGGACATCCAATGAGAACGTTCACCTTCATCGCCGTTGCTGTCATGTCCATGTGGATCTCTGGCGAAGCAAACGCTCAGAAGCCCGCCAAGCAAACTCAAAGCGATAATCAGACAGATGGTGAAAACGCAAGGCAGGGACGCCGCGGTCGTCGTGGTCAGGGCCAGCAAGGTCAAGCGCGTGGCCGAGGTCAGCAAGGCCAAGTACAAGGAAAGAAGCAGAGACGCGGTGGCCCGCAGATGATGGAGATGCTCTTCACCCGATTCGATTCTGACAAGAACGGATCGATTTCGCTTGAAGAAGCACCTGAGCGAATGAAGCAGCGATTCGAAAAGCTCGATGCGAACTCTGATAAGTCAGTTTCGAAGGAGGAATTGCAAGCGGCCTTTCAGATGATGGGTGGCGAGCAAGGCAAGGGTAAAAAAGGTGAAGGGAAAAAGGGCCGCGGCCAAATGATGGATCCAGCAAAGATGATTCAGAAAGCTGACGCCAACAAAGACGGTGTGATTTCTCTCGATGAAGCACCCGAGCGAATGAAGAAAAACTTCGATCGTATGGACGCTGATGCAAGCGGAACCGTCACGGCGGATGAGCTCAAAGCTGCTTTCGAAAAGATGAAGAGGAAAGGCGGTGGTGCCGCTGGTCGGAACAGATCGGCCAACCCGGAAGACAAACTTCCAAAGCAACCAAAGCGTCCTCCGATGGCTGATAAAGGAGCCTAGAGTTGTTTCGCAAAAGTAGCTCGGTCTGTCCCGGACCGAGAGAAGCCAAGTTCACGAATCCGGGACAGACTCGCCTACTTTTCTTGGTCGCCCTGCCCTTCCTCGCGGGGCGGGCGGCCTTCTTTTTTGACTGAGTTCCATCATGAATAGCCTTTCGAATCAAAAGCCAATCGCGTTTCTGATCGCCGCCACAATTCTGCTTTCGGCAATCGCCCCGCTCGCCTTGAGCCAGGAACGCGACGACGTTTCGAGTGAGGAACTCAACTTTTTCGAATCGAAAATTCGTCCGGTCCTGATCAAGGAATGCTACGGCTGTCACAGTGCGAAAACGGGGGCAATCAAGGGTGGCCTGATGGTCGACACGAAAGAGGCTCTCTTGATGGGAGGCGATGGAGGACCCGCGATCGTGCCAGGCGAGTTGGACGAGAGTTTGCTTTGGTCAGCGATTAACCACGAAGACTACAACATGCCACCTGGCAAAATGATGTCCGACAAAGTCATCGCGGACTTCAAGAAATGGATCGAGATGGGAGCACCCGATCCACGCGTCATGAAAGTTACCGAAGTCAAGTCAGAGATAACGCCGGAGGACGTCGAGAAAGGCCGTGAGTTCTGGGCCTTCAGGAAACCGGTGAAACCAACCGTTCCGGCAGTGAGCAATGAATCATGGCCTGAATCTGAAATAGATCGTTTCGTTCTGTCAAAGCTTGAAGAGAACGAGCTTCATCCCGCGGGCGACGCCGATGCAGAAACGGTTCTTCGTCGATTGACGTATGGACTGATCGGCTTGCCACCAACACCGAAGCAAGTTACGTGGATGAAGAACAGCTTTCGTCGCAATCCACAGGCGGCGATTGAAAAAGTCGTGGACGATTTGCTGGGATCGGAACAGTACGGTGAGCGATGGGGACGACACTGGCTCGACATCGCACGCTACGGCGAATCGACCGGGCGAGAAGTGAATTTGACGTACTCTGACGCATGGCGATATCGGGACTACGTCATTGATTCATTCAACGAAGACAAACCCTATGATCGCTTTTTGCAGGAACAGATTGCCGGCGATTTGCTGCCGGTCACAACCGATGAGCAATGGGCTGAGAATCTGGTCGCGACCGGCTTTCTGGCGATGGGGCCGAAGACTCTGGCCGAACAAAACGGACGCCAGTTTCGCCTAGACCTGATCGACGAGCAGGTCGATGTGACATCTCGAGCGGTACTCGGCGTTTCGGTAGCATGTGCTCGATGCCATGATCACAAGTTCGATCCGATTCCACAGTCCGACTACTATGCGATGTCCGGAATCTTTGAAAACACTTCGACTCACTATGGCACCATCGACACGTTGCAAAATCGCCGGCCAAGCAACCTGCTGATGCTTCCAGTTGATGATCCGGGATTGAAAGCCAAGAAGAAGAGTCGCCAAGAACTTCAGGAGTTGAAAGATCAGCTTGCCGAAACTCAGGGACAGTTTCGCGAAGCCCAGCGGGCACGTTTACAGCTGCGACGTAACGGAGCATCCAGTGGTGATGATGCGCAACGGACGATCTTTAGTGTCGCGAGACTTTCGTCCCAATCGGCGGCGCTCGAAGCAAAGATCAATTCCTACGATACAAACGGGAATCCAAACACGTACGCGATGGGCGTCCAAGAAGTTGACGAACTGAGAGAAACACGACTGCTTGGTCGCGGTGAGTTTGACCAACCGGGCCAAGTCGTCGAGAGAGGTTTTCCTCAAGTGATGTGTGACGAGCCGATTCAGCTGAATTCAAAGAACAGCGGCCGACTTGATCTTGCACGTTGGATGGGCAGCGATCGGAATCCGCTGACGGCTCGCGTGATGGTGAATCGAATCTGGCAGCACATGCTGGGACAGGCGATCGTGCGGACTCCGGAGAACTTTGGCGCGACAGGAATGGCTCCAACGAATCCTGAATTGTTGGATTGGTTGGCGGTGAAATTTGTTGAAAAAAACTGGAGCGTTAAAACGATCGTGAAGGAGATTGCTCTTTCGCATATTTATCGAACTGGCAGCGAGTATGACGCGGCTGCTTTTGAAGCTGACCCAACCAACGAATTGCTATGGCGATACGAGCCGCGTCGGTTGGATGCAGAAGCTGTTCGCGATTCGATTCTTGCAATCAGCGGCGACCTGGATGCGAAGCGACCCTACAGTTCACTGGTCGGCAATGCGGGCGAGGGGCTGGTTCGCGATGGTGTGATTCTTTCGATTGCCAGCGGAACTTCTCCGCAGCAATCGAGCAGGCGACGTCGAGAAAACCGTAGGTCTTCGATGGCGGGCATGGCACAACAGCGTTCAGGTAGTGCCGCAACGACGATTGACCAGAGCGTAGGCTATCGCAGTGTGTATTTGCCAATCGTCCGCGACAACATTGCGAGGTCGCTGGACGTGTTCGACTTTGCTGAATCGAGCATGATTGTCGGTACGCGAGAGACTTCGAACACGCCGGATCAAGGTTTATATTTCCTCAACAACACATTTGTCATTCGGCAGAGCGAACAAATCGCACGTCGCTTGATGGCGGAAAGTAGTGATGTTGAGAGTCAGGTTCGAAGTGCGTTTCTGTGGGCGTACGGCCGCGAGGCTACGGCGGGTGAAATTTCGGCAGCTCGGGACTTTTATGAAAGTTTCGAAGTCTCAAACGGTGCTTATCGAGGTGACCGAAGTGATGCAGCTATGAGGAAACTAAGTGCTTTGTGCCAAGGGATTCTGGCGTCGGCGGAGTTTCGATTTTTGAATTAAATGTTGGATAAATATAAGCCCGCAGCGCGAGCGAGTGAAAAGGGAGGACCGGAATATTCACTCGCTTGCGCTTTTTGAAGTTGCACTAATACAAGCCCGAAGCGCCAGCGAGTGAATAATTGCATGGATTTTCGACTCACTCGCTTGCGCTTCGGGCTTGTATTGGAAGCGGTTTTTTACATAGCTAACATGATCCGGAACAAATGAAAGAGCAATCCAATGAACCATTCACTTTTTTCACGTCGCCAGATGCTTCAGACGATGTCATCAGGTTTTGGCTACCTTGCATTTTCGTCGTTGGCCTCAGCAGCATCCGCCAAAGAACGAAAGGACGACAAGGCCACGAATCCACTGGCTCCCAAAGATCCACACTTTCCGGCGAAGGCGAAACGAGTCATCTTCCTGTGCATGCGAGGCGGTCCATCGCATCTCGATACGTTCGACTACAAACCGGAACTGATCAAAAACCACGGCAAGACCGGTTCCTTTCGCGGTTCACTTATGAAGTCGCCGTGGGAATTCAAACCACGCGGCGAAAGTGGGCTCTGGATTTCCGATTTGCTTCCGGAAATTGGCTCGATGGCCGATGAGCTTTGTTTACTTCGCGGTATGAACACGGACCTGCCCGTTCACCCCCGTGCGATGACTCAGATGCACACGGGATCCACGCAATTCGTCCGCCCTTCCCTCGGCGCGTGGTCGCTTTACGGACTGGGGACGGAGAATGAAAGCATGCCGGGCTTCGTATCGATAAGCAATCCAGCGGGAGCAACTCAAGACATCGGCAGTTCCTTTCTTCCGTCGATCTATGCTGGTACGAAATTAGGCGGTGCTGGCGGGAGGAGAGCTCGTCGTCGCGGCGGAAATCAGTCTGTGGTACCGGACATCAAGAATCCAAACCTGACCTCCAAACAGCAGCGAACTCAACTGGACTTCATTCAGCGGCTCAACGAAGAAAAAATGCAACGCGACAAGCAACAGCCTGGCGTTGAAGGAGTGATCGAAAGCTATGAGCTGGCGTTCCGGATGCAATCTGCAATGCCTGACTTGATGGATGTTTCTGGTGAAGACGAGGCCACACTGGACCTCTACGGAATCAACGACAATGCATCGAGTGCGTTCGGCCGCCAGTGTTTACTAGCTCGCCGCATGTCTGAGTCAGGCGTACGCTTCGTCGAGATCAACCATACCGGCTGGGACACGCACTTTTCCATGGAGACGCGAATGCCCCAGTTGTGCGAACAGATCGACAAACCGATCGCAGGCTTATTGGCGGACCTGAAGCGCCGCGGCCTTCTGGAAGATACGTTAGTCGTTTGGGCCGGTGAGTTCGGACGCACGCCTTACGCGCAGAATGGCAACGGCCGTGACCACAACAACAAGGGCTACACGACTTGGATGGCTGGCGGTGGAGTCAAAGGTGGGTTCAGCTACGGGGCGACGGATGAGAATGGCTACGAAGCCGTTGACGGGAAGTGCCATATCCACGACTGGCACGCGACGATTTTGAATTTGCTTGGCCTCGATCACACGCAGTTGACTTATCGGTACGCCGGCCGCGATTTCCGTTTGACCGATGTGCACGGCAACGTGCTAAAGGATATACTCGCGTAACGGTATGGCATCATTTGGTTGTGGATCAGTCGTCAAATGATTGGGAAGGCTTGATGAACGAACCAGCGAAAGGTTTTCCGTGGCGACATTTGGTCGTGCTGGCGTTTGTGTACGCCACCGCCGTTTTTGTCGCTTGCGCGTTAGCGGATTACACCTTGGCTTTTCGTTTTACTTTGCCTATCTGATCCTGGTGCCTATGGCGTTTGTCCTTGGGGCCTGGGCTCCACTTGGGCAGGGCTCTTTTCTGTTTCGCGTCGTAACGCTCACGATGCTCGGGCCGCTAATGCTCGAAGCTGGCCTACTTGGGATTCTCATTGGCCTTGCTGAATCGAACTTTATGTTCGGAAATGAAATGAGCCATTCCAAAGCGTGTTTTATCGTGGCCTTGTTGTCGATTCCAATCTGCGTTGCCACACAGGTTCCGTATTGGATGTTTCGAATAGGGTTCGGATGGCAGTTGGTCCAGTTTCGGTCCGACTGGCAAGAAAAGAAAACATCCTTGCGGGACATGTTTTTAATCACCGCTGTCTTCGCAATTGCGATCGCGACACCACACTTCGCTACGGACATGATCTTCGATTCGATCGAGGTGGGAGCTGTTGAATTGGGGCAGATTGAGATTGTTGTAACGACTCTTCCTGACGGCTCAACGGATTTCATTGAAACAGAGGTGACCGAAGAGAATATTGAACAGATTCGTGAGTCCGGTTTAAGTCAGAACAGGTCAACAAGGGCTGGAGTACCATCAGGTGTACTCATCTATTCAGCCGTCGTTGCTCTACTTTCATTATTCTTCACTCCAGCAATTTGGCTTTGCCTTCGCAACGGAAGTTCTGTGAAGAGTGTATGTCTTGCCGCATTGTTCCTGTTCACCTTGTTTGTTGTGATCGGATGCGTCGTCACTTTTCTTACTTTTGGCTGGCAGGTTTCGTGGGGACAGTTCATCTCCTATTTGCTTGGGTTCGCATCCGTATTCACCGCCGCGGGGATCGTGCCGCTGCTGGGTTTCCCGATGCTTGGGCATCAGGCTGGTGACGCGTCGCGACTGTCGGAAACAAGCTGCTGAACCCTCGTAACGGAAATCACCTGTTGTGCTGATTGAAGATAGATCGAAACGCATCGATGATGCCGGCGTAAGGCCTCGTTCTGCCGGCGTAGTTTTCGAGCACGTAGAACAGGAAGTAGTAGGATCTACACCACGCCCAGATCGAGAGTAGACAAAGCAGCACCGTTTGCCAGGCAGGGTCGCGGGCGATCAATATTCCCGTCGCGATCAAACCGATGACTGTGAACAGAAAGCCCTTGAGCTTGAGAACTCGAGGGCTTTTGATGTCTCCGGGCTTGGTCATGATCAAAGCTTATTGGCGGCGACCATTTTCAAGCCATTGTTTACCCGCGTCGAGTGCCGCGTCGGCGCCGCGTTGAAGAAGCTCTTTACTGTTAACGTCGAACTGTACGCTAGGCCAGCCGTTTTCGCCTTCAGATATCTGTGGGAACTGAGAGCCCCATCCGTTTTGTTGATTTGGGTTCGCTTGAGCCGGAGGTTGCCACTGAGTTTGATTTTGGAATTGCTGCTGGTTGTTGTTCGGTTGTTGCCATTGATTCTGAAGTCCGACACCGCCACTGCTACCGAAGGTGCCCTGCTGAAAGCCGCCATTGTTCGAAGCGTTGTTTGAGTTGCCGATTGCTCCGCTTTGAAAGTCACCCTGCCATTGCTGTTGGTTAGAGTTTTGGACTGGCGTTTCAAAGCCAGCTTGGCTTGCAGGAGTCTGCCACTGAGTCGGTGGCTGTTGGTTTTGGAATTCGCCACTTGGAAAGCGATTGCCCGGAAACCCATTTTGGCTCTGATCATTCACCTGTTGTGGATTATTGTTCGGATCGAAGATGGGATTCTGTGGCGGAAGATTTCCGTTTTGATCGAGGATGTTCTGCTGAAACTCCTCAACGTGAGGGTGAATGAACTGAGCAAGTTCTGTGGGAGCAATACTTGAAAGCTGGTCGATTCCTCTAACGACGTAGTAGCCGGTTTTCGATTGGTGAATCGAGTCGCGAGCTTTCTCACCAAGTAGCGAAACGGAGAACATGGTGACGACCATGCACAGAATAGCTCCTTTGAAGGCGCCTAACAGAGCACCGGCTTGGCGATCAAATCCTTTCAGCTCCATCTTCTTCAACGACTTGCTGATCGAGGCGAAAATTGTCCACACGATCAACGAAGTTCCAACGAACAGGATCAGCATTGCGGCAAAACGATTGAACGGAGCTTCGGCGGAAATGTAGGGAGTGATCGCATCCGGGAACGTGACGGCAACGAAGTAGCTCAGGAAGATCGCGGCTATCGAAGCGACTTGCCATGCGAGCCCTTTCCAGTATCCAAACCAAATCGCGCCTAAAAAAATAATGATCATTGCAATGTCATAGATTGACATTCGCTTCTCCAAGTTTGTTTTTCATTGCCGCAAATCGCGGTGAGTCACCGGCGATTCTGAATCCGGCGGGGTATTTAATCCTATTCCACCACGTGGCTCAAGAGAAAAGTGTTCGACGAAACACCCGCGTGTGCTAGCGAAACGTTGAAAGACAGTTTCTCGCTTCGGACCGCCCTGCCCTGCGGATACAATGCCGTCTAACAAAAAGGGAGTTTTGTTTTTTATGGCTGATTTCAAGACACACATTACGGCCAGCACCATTCTAGGTGTTGGCTATGGAACCGTAGCACATCTTCAATTCGGTGTGCCCCTAGGACACTGCATGATCGCGGGTGCACTTTGTAGCGTCGCCGGAATGCTCCCGGACTTAGACAGTAAGACGGGGATTCCTCAACGTGAAATGTTGTGCTTCGTTTCGGTGCTTGTGCCGATGCTGATGATTTTTCGCTTTCAGAAGCTCGGTCTGACAGCGGAGCAAATGGTCTTAATGGCGGGCGTTTCCTACGTCGTGATTCGATTTGGCGTTGGAGAACTGTTTAAACGCTTCACGAAACACCGTGGTATGTGGCACAGTATTCCAGCGGCCGGAGTCGTTGCGATGGCGACCTATTTGGTTTGTTTCTCACCGGACACCGGCATTCGACTTTTCAAAGCTTGGGCAGTTTTCATCGGATTCATTCTGCACCTAATTTTGGATGAGATCTACTCGGTCGATTTGATGGGCCGCCGCTTGAAAAAGAGCTGGGGCACGGCACTGAAGTTCTTTGGCAAGGATCAGTTCGCAAATATTTCAACCTACGTAAAGGTTGGCCTGTTGGCGCTCATGATCGCTAACGACTCAGCCTTCATGGAGAGCTGTCAGGAATACGGATTTTGCCAGCAGGCAGAAGGTGAGCACGACCATGATCATAACATCACAAATCACCTTCCAGATTTGGAACCAGAATTTCTTCAAGGCCTATTTGAACGCACCGACGACTCATTACGGCGGTAACGACCCTTTACTCAGCCAACGCCTTAGCAAGCTTCGCGGAATACGCGCCGAGCTTGTTGTCGTCGATGGGCGTAATGAATTTTCGAAGAGCATCCTTGTCGGTATTGTGCTTCTTAAGGATTCTCTTCAGCAACGCTGTTTGTCGAGGGCTCAATAGCGACTCGATCGAGTCGAGTGGTTGTTTCAAGCCCACTGCTGAATTGAGTTTCGTTATTTGGTAGTCACACATTGGAAGGCTGCGAAGTGGAGAGTTGGCAAGGTAATACTTCTGATCAGACTCTTTGGCCAAACGTGGCTTTTGCGAGTCAACTGCCATGACGGCTTTATCGCCGACGAGTCGTTTTGCGGCATCTAGCTGGTCTTCAGTGTGGGCAAAGACTTTAGTGGCACATTTGAATCCCTGAGCTTTCTCCAACAAGGTGCCGTAGTCGACCTCTTGAGGATCGAACAAAACAGAAACAACTTCCAAATTGTCGCGCCATGCAGAAGTCGTTGCGTAAACGCCATCGATTGAGCCCAACTGGGCTTCGCCTTCCCAGAATCAGTACATGGCGAAGGTGGCTTTTTCGAATTGATTCTGCCGTGATGGAACCGCAACCGCCGTCAGCCAGGCTGGTATTTCAATTTTGGCCGCCAGCAGCGAATCGATCATTCGTTTGGCTGTTTCAGGAACCGAGAGAACAAGTTCCTTTCGTGGTGTGAGGTCTTTCTCCTGATCGTTCAGGTATCGAATCACAGGATTATTCCACGATGGCTCATTGAAGTGCTTCAGCAGTTCTGCGTCCCCGCCTTTGCGATTGTTGTAAACAAGCACCGGCACAAACTGCTCTTCGATTGCTTCAACGAGCAGAGGATTCGTCATTGGCCCACGGCCAAAATCAACACAAGTCTGTCAGCCGGGGACTTCTTGGAACAGGAGCAAGATGGGTTTCCCAGAATCAGCCGAAGTTTTCTTTGCCGCGTCGTAGTCGCGTCCCCAATTGACCGTACCGATCTCGACAGATGACGGGTCTTCAATGGGACCGTTGAAAGTAAAAGTCGCGGCAATGATTGATGCTGCGATCAAGAAAAGTAATTTCGTCATCATGCAATTGTCCGTTTGGCTAACGTCGTCTACCGGAGCGAGCCCTGACTTATCAGGACGCAAATCAATTGTAGCCGAAGTCGGTTGAGCTTCGTTGGCCGATCAGCTAAAACGGACCTCACATCATTTACCATTCGTTTCACTAAACTCCAGCAAAAAGCCATGAAAATCATAGCCACGCATTTTCAGATTTCCAATATTTTGCTCCTGATTTTTTGCTGCGGATTTTCAGGAGTTGTGAATCCGTTAACGGTTTCTGGGCAGGGCAGCGAGGAAAGTGCGAGTCAGGAAGCGGCATTTATCAAAAATGTGGAAGCTGCCGGCGGGCGGGTCATGCAGATCTCTGCTGCAGATCCGGCACGTGAAGTGAGCTTCTATTTGGTAGGCGATAAAATCGCAGATGAGCAACTGAAGGATCTAGGTGCGATTCAAAATGTGATCTGGCTTAATCTTGCCAATACGAAAATCACCGACGACGGCCTGAAACAGATCGCAGGGATGAAGTTGAAAAAATTGCACTTGGAGAAAACGGGAGTCGGCGATGCTGGCTTGGCTCATTTGACAGACATGGTCGATCTCGAGTACCTGAATCTGTACGCGACTTCGGTTACGAATGATGGGCTGAAGCACCTCGAGAAAATGTCAAAACTCAAGAAGCTCTATGTGTGGCAGAGCAAGGTGACGGAAGACGGGATGAAGTCACTTGAAGAGAAAATCCCTGGCTTGAAGGTCATTGGCGAATGCAAGTTGCCCGTGATTGAGGCACCGAAGAAGGAAGAGCCGAAGAAGGAAGAGCCGAAGAAGGAAGAGCCGAAGAAAGAAGA
>CAYGUE010000020.1:0-33227 GCA_964352885.1 uncultured Pirellulaceae bacterium | reverse complement strand
AGCAAAGAAGGAAGAAGCAAAGAAGGAAGAAGCAAAGAAGGAAGAAGCAAAGAAGGAAGAAGCAAAGAAGAAAGATCCGAAGACAGATGTTGAGAAATAGCTTGAGGGCGACATTTTCATGTGCAGCAAGCAAAACATTTTTCTATTGATCATGGCACTTCTGATGACCGCCATGAACGGTTCTCAATTCGCACTCGCGCAGCGACAGTCAGATGTAGCGCCGAAGCTATCTGATGATCAATTGTTGGATCTGGTTCAGCGATCTACGTTTCAATACTTCTGGGACGGGGCCGAGCCTTCCTCTGGCTTGTCACGTGAACGGATTCATCTGGACGGCGTTTATCCAAACGACGACCGAAATGTTGTGACTTCCGGAGGTACGGGATTTGGATTGATGGCCATCCTAGTTGCCATCGAACGCGGTTTCATCACTCGTGATGAGGGAGCGGCGAGGATTTCGAAGATGTTGCGGTCGCTCAAGGCAGCAAATCGTTTTCACGGCGTTTGGCCTCATTGGCTGCAGGGAGAGACAGGCCGAGTGAAGCCATTTGGTCCGAAAGATGATGGCGGCGATCTGGTTGAAACCTCCTTTCTCGCTCAGGGATTGATCTGTGTTCGCCAGTACTTTCTCAACGGCAACGCCGATGAGCAGGAGCTCGCCAGTGAAGCCGATGCGCTGTGGCGCGAGATTGAATGGGATTGGCATCGTGGTCCGAATCGCGAGAACGTGCTGTTCTGGCACTGGTCGCCGAAGCATCAATGGAATATGAATTTTCGGATTCGCGGCTACAACGAGTGCCTCATCACGTATGTGCTGGCCGCATCATCACCGACGCACAGTGTTCCGGCAGTGGTCTATCACGAGGGGTGGGCCGAGCAGGGCTTGATCAGGAAAAAAACAAGCAGTCATGGTGTGTCGCTCGAACTACGACACCAAGGCATCAAGTCTGGCTGCGCACCATTGTTTTGGGCTCACTATTCGTTTCTTGGGCTCGATCCGAGGGGTCTGAGCGATCGCTATGCCGACTATTGGCGACACAATCAGGCTCACGTGCAGATTTGTCTGAATTACTGCATTGAGAATCCGGCCAACCAAAAAGGCTACTCGAACAACTGTTGGGGGCTGACCAGTAGCTACTCATTAAAAGGGTATCGCGGTCACTGCCCAGAGCGTGACGAGGGAACCATTGCTCCAACAGCGGCACTTTCATCGTTCCCTTACAACCCGGATGCGTGTCTGAACGCGCTGCGGAAATTCCACGATGAACTCGGAGTTCGCCTGCTTGGCAAGTATGGATTCTACGACGCCTTCAATCTGGGCGAAGACTGGTTTCCCAAGAGGTATCTGGCAATCGATCAAGGCCCGACCGTCATCATGATTGAGAACCATCGCAGTGGACTGCTTTGGGACCTTTTCATGTCCGCACCCGAGATTCAGGCGGGATTGAAGAAACTGGGATTCACGGTTGCTGACAAGTAGCTTGAGCCCACGGGCTCCGCGATGCAAAAGCAGAATAGCCAGAAACGGGCAACTTGGATCAATGACTGGCGCAAAACTCGAAACGTGATCTGTCGCGTTCTATCGTCTGCCGGGTGCCCGAGCAATTTTTGATAGTTCGCCGTGATCGAGCCAAGCGAGTTTGCAGCCCATACAAGTGTCAAGCACGATGTTGCCCGGTCCGCAGTAGTGATGGGCTTCCATTTTCGCGAAGCATGCCGGGCATGTAGCGTGCATATCGAGTTCGTTGGAATTGGCGAGTGTAGGCTGGTCGTCGGGGCCAACGTATGTGGCTCTGCGGGCGTAGATGAGGCCTCCGAGCGATTCTGAATCGACGACAAAGCCACGGCATGTCGGACAGTAGCAGACTTCCGTGTTTCCGATCTTGCCGACTTCGAGATCAACGCTGCATCGCGGACAGGAAAACGGAGTCACGCGATCTTGAGGCACAATCCCATCTTCGGATTGTTCGATGCTGGCCGGAAACCAGAAGCTCTCACACGAACTGCACACCGCGTGCGTGTAGCCACTTGCCACCGAAAGGCGTGCTCCGCAAGAGCATTCCGGTGTCGACATTGCATCTGGATTTCGAGTGCTAGTTTCCATTCATGAAGGTGTCCATCTGTGTGGAACTGTCTGTCCACGAATCGGCAGTCGCTGTTCCCATTGTGGCGATTGCAGTAATGCAAACAGCAAGAATGAGAGCCAGCATCACCGCGTATTCAACCGCGGTTGGTCCGCTTTCATCGGTGACAAATTTTGCGACTTTGGATTTTAGGGATTGGTACATGATAAATTGGGTGTTTGTTGACGATGTCCAATACGAGATTCAAACGCTGAAGCCAAATAAATTGTCAAAAGATGGTAACCAAATAATCTTGGCAGCAGTTGCTGCCGTATGACTCTTTAAGTTTAGGTTGCACAAGCATTCTGGTCGTGTTCGAAAGCCTAGTTTTCTTCAGCGACTGGTACTGAACTTTGAGCCAAATATTCCCTCAACGGCTTTGGAGGACTGCCATTATTGGCAGCTTTAATATCTGTGCCGGTTATTCGGATTCGTTCGACGTATGAATCTAGCTGCCTCGAGTTGGGAAAAAGCAGAGCCCGGCATAAACAGAGAATGCGGCCGCTCTGCCTAGCTATGCCAGGCGACTACTCCGAAAGATTCACGACTTCATCTTGCCAGCTTTGAAAGTCCATGATTCGATCCAAACTGACCGTCGTCCAGATACTTACGGCTGTTGGTGTACTGCCACCTCGGGTGCCAAGATTGGTGATGAAATATTGATACATGACTTTGATCGTTGTCTGGCCGAAGATGTCAGCTCCTGCTCCACCCCAGAAGTAATCCCGCTCGTAGTCTTCGTGCTCTGCAAATGGGTCGCCGCCACCAATTAGGTCTGATCCTCCAAACCCAAACATTTTATCAGAGCCTCGTCCACCAAAAAGACGATCGTCGCCAGAGGCTCCCTGAATGAAGTCGTCGCCGTCGCCCCCCAGAACGCCAAGGGCCAGTTCCAAATCCTGATCGCTGTAGAGTACATCGTCTCCGCCTTTCAGGTAGATGTTCAGTCCCTGAAGTTCGTCGAGGTCGATATCAAATTTGTCGTACTCGGAAGCCAAGTCTTCCAACAACTCGAAGTCCAGTGTGTTGGGGATGCTGTCAAACTCGTTAGCGTCGAACATAAAGATTTCAATTTCGATTTCGTCGCCGTCCTTTATTAAGCGAACCAGATCATGCGAATCATCGAGCGTCAAAGTTGGAAGATAGTACTCGAGGTCATCTTCATAGGTGTAGGTTTGGCCCTGACAGTTGTTGGGAGTTCCGGCGAAAAGGCTGACGACGAAAAAGGTGACGATTGCGAATGATTGCATGGTCTTCATTGGATTGTTCCCTAATTCTTATTCTGGACTGTTGCCTTACTCCTTGAGGAGCGAAAGCGGCAGCCAAGTGTTACAGGGGATATCCGAAGTATATTTCAGAGCAGGTTTTGCCGGAAAGACGGGCTATTTTCTAACGGGCGTTACGCCAAAGATAGTGCCACGCGGGATCAGGCCAGAAATGTCGATGGCCTGCTCAAGATGATGGACGCCCACGTTGCCGGCCCGATCTACAGCTTCGATGCGCAGAAAGATGCGACGTGGAATGTTCGGTCCAGGCTTCCAGAGCAATCGCCCTTCGTTGCGAAGGTTTTCTTCGATCGTGGTCCAAGGCCCGTCAGGATTGGTGCTCCACTGAATCCGATTTGGCCTGAGCGTGAGATTGGAATCGGCGACCGCGTAGTTCACAACAAGCTGTCCTGCCTCGCTTCCGCGTCCGTAAGGAACGGAAGTGATCTTCGCCAACGGAGCCGTTACGTCGATCTGCACCCACATGTCGGCTTCCTCGCCGCGCATTGGGCCTCGGCCAGCCAGTCCATCCTTGGAACGAACGACGATTCGAAACCCGTAGATGCCTTCTTCCGTAACTTCCACCGGGAAGGGGCTGACGCTGTCTGGATCTTGACCCCACAGCTTCCACGTTCGACCGCGGTCACGAGTCATCCACAAATCGATTTGGCCAACCCCAGAAGGGTCAATCGAATTGATGTCGTAGTCAAGTTTAAAACGCATGGTGCTGATGATCTGTGTGTTGGACGACTGCGGCATCGTAGTTTGTCCCGGCCGCTCGTTCGCTGAATCAAGAATCGATTCTGACTGTGGCTTGCGAAACGCTGCGTTTGAAAAGTTCGAACGGTCAGTGAACGAGTCACGAATGGGACGTCTATTCGGAACGAGTTGATTCTTTTTTTGCGGAGCCAACGCGATATCGGGGTTTACTTTTGGCGTTGGCGGTCCCTTCCATTGATTGTTCGGCCATGACGTCGTGGATTCGCTGACGACGTTCTTGCCGCTGCGGATCATCGTGCCTGGATTGGACGGAATCGCATCGGTGGCTCGAGGACGCAACGTATATTGAGCCGGCGGCAAACTTGGATCCGGCGACATGGTTGAGCCAGTAAACGATCGTTCCGAAGATTCGCGACTTTGGACTTCGCTTTCCCAAGGAATAGCCGGCTCATGATTGCGATCGGGTTTAAATGACGAAGTTGCAGGTTGAACCCAATCCAAAGGAACTGGAGGTGACATGATGTCAACGCCCGGAGGCAACTGAGTCGACACGTTTCTAACTGGTGCCCCGCCTGTTCTTCCGCGGTTGGTGGTTTCGTTAATCCTCCAGCGATCGCCATCGCCATCGCCGAAGGACTTGGCAACTTGCGGTTGCACAGGTTGACTGTTGATCGTCGGGCTGGTGATTGGTTTCAGTTTCGGTCGCCAAGTGGCGGCGCTGTTTTCGTTGATAACGTGAATCGGATTCTGCTCTGGTTGAATCGTCGATCCGTTTTGCGAGCGAGCCGATCCCAGGGTTGAGCCAGAAGACCTTTTTCTCCAGGAAGTTCGACGGACCGCGACGTATCGATTGACTGAGCTGACGTTGCCAGCGTAGTCTGCGATCTGCATCTGTACTTCGAGTTGTTCATCAGAAGTTTCCGGCCACCAAGCAAGTTGATCTGCCCAGCGGTCGCCTTGCACTTTTCGTTGAAGCTGCACTGGAACGGTTTTCCAAGAGTCATCAATTGAGCCCGCTACAGAAAACTCGCCTGCGGACGCGCGATACTGAATTTTGAAAGCATCAAGGTTCAAGCCCGGGTCGCTTGCTTGCCAGCGACAAACGATCCTGCCTGCCGCGTCTGATTCGATTTGGAATTCGAGTTCAGGCTTGTCCGAGTCAACGATGATCTTCAATTCGGCGCGGGCATCACCGTCGGGCATTAAGCGTCGGTCGCGGTCAAGTGTCTTGATCGCAAACCAGTACTCTCCGTCGCCCTCAGCAACGAATGGAAACTCTCGAGCGGAAGTCGGTTGTCGCGAGTGGAAAGACCATGACTGGCCTTGGTCTCGAGAGATATATAGCTGGACTTCAATAAACTGTCCGCCTGATTCAGCGACTTTAAACGGAATTCCGAAACCATTGAGTTTGGTTGAGAGGACTTTGATGGTCCGCTGTAAAGGTTCAAACGATTCTTCCTGAGCATTCCCAATCGAGAAGGGCAGAAACATGGATGAGCAAAGCAGCGCCAGCAGCCAACAATCTTTCCTCAACTGTGGAAAAGTGAACGGGCGTTGAAAATGAGAATTGAGTCGTGGCATGGCCGCGATTACCAAACGGAAGAATACAGTCGTACTCGGTAGACCATCGGTTTATTGGGATTTTACGTCCATCGATCACTGCTATTGCTTGAATTTGGCAGTTGCCGGGGCAGCTCGGCGTTACCGGATTGGATGAGGTAGCTAAACCCCGCCGAAGGTTTGGGATATAATGAGTCTCGGGTCATTTCAACCGGAATGAACAAGTGTCTCCCGTTTGACGCCCACGCCTCGTGAATCATCCGGGTTCAGGGTTCATTAACCGTAAAAGAAAGTTTCTGGCTGATGCAGAGTCTGTTGGATTGGTGGAGCAGTGTTCTCAGGATTCCAGGTGCGACATGGATCGTTTATCCGAGTTTGCTGATTGTTCTGATTTTAGTCGCGTATTACGTACTGCAGGCGATTCGGAAACTTGCCATTGGTGGTTCGCTTGCAACAGACGATCACCTTGGGACTTTTCGCAAGATGCGCGACGAGGGTGTGCTCGACTCTGAGGAGTATAAGAAGCTCGCTGAGCTGGTTCCGATGCCAGAAGCCGCCCCAAAAAAGGATGCTGTGCCTAAGGAATCCGGTCCTAAAGCTCTTACGGAAGCCGCCAAGGAGGTGATCCGTAAGGCATCTTTGAAGCGATCGAATGAAACTTCGCGAGAAAATGAAGATTCGAATTCTGCTGAAGAAGGCGATCAATCGACAGAATCGTAAAACTGACTGAACCCGAGCCTCGCCACTCGCGTATAGCGGTTGAATTTAATCCGAACGAACAGGTCGTCACGTTTGTGTATTTTCTGTTTTGACGATGATTCGGCTTGTGAAAGTAACAACAGTTCGTTTTCGCAGGATGAAGAACTGCCAGCAGAAATGCTGACAACATCTTTTAGAGCTCGAAGGTTTGCGGGCAAGGAAGCACCGTCACCTGTTAATCAGTTTTAGCAAGTGATGTTCGAGCAGACAACTGAATTAACAACGGTTGGTTTTGTAAAGACCAAGGAGTGAAAATGCCCGCTGATACCGGCACCGGTAGTCGCCGAACTGGCACTACCAAAAAAAACGCGCACTGTTCCTTTTGCAGGAAAAACTATCGCGATGTTGGGCCTCTCGTTGAGGGACCTAGCGACGTGTACATCTGCGGCGAATGTATTGAATTGTGCCAGAGTATTCTGGAACAGGAAGAACGACGTCGCACTCCTGGCAAACAGCTATTCAACAAGATTTTGACACCGCGTGAAGTCGTCGAGCGTATGGATGAGTATGTCATCGGCCAGCATTCTGCAAAGAAGGTTTTGGCGGTTGCTTTACACAACCATTACAAGCGTCTGTCCCTTGACTGGGAAGGCGGAGAAGTTGAGATCGACAAGTCCAACATCATGCTGGTCGGGCCTACGGGTTCGGGCAAAACGTTGCTGGCTAGAACACTTGCTCGCACGCTCAACGTTCCGTTTGCCATCGGTGATGCGACAACGCTAACAGAAGCCGGCTATGTCGGTGAAGACGTTGAGAACCTACTACTGAAGTTGCTACATGCTGCTGACTTTGACGTCGAAGCTGCTCAACGTGGAGTTATCTACATTGACGAGATCGATAAGATTGGCAAAACGAGCAACAACGTTTCTATTACCAGAGACGTTTCAGGAGAAGGAGTTCAACAGGCGCTTTTGAAAATGATCGAAGGCACCGTTGCCAATGTTCCGCCGCAAGGTGGAAGGAAACACCCAGAGCAGCAGTACATCCAGATTGACACCAGTAACATTTTGTTCATCTGTGGTGGAACCTTTGTTGGCATAGATGAGATCATCCGAAAACGATTGGGTGAACGAACGATTGGTTTTGGTTCCGATGGAGGCTTCCGCGAGGAAGGCACAATGGCTGAGATCCTACCTCAGGTGACCAGCGATGACATTTTGGAATACGGGTTGATTCCCGAACTTGTGGGACGCTTGCCTGTTACGACAGCGCTGGCACCACTGGACGAAGCTGGATTGATCCAGGTGATGACCGAACCTCGGAACGCACTTGTACGTCAATTCCAAAGCCTTTTTGAGATGGAAGGCTGCGATCTCAAGTTCACCGATGAAGCATTGAAGTTGATGGCTCATCGAGCTATGGAGAAGGAAACCGGAGCACGCGGTCTTCGCTCGATTATCGAAAAGGTCATGCTCGACATCATGTATGAACTGCCCGACCAGCCGAAAGGCACAACGTTCGTGATCGATGAGAAGATGGTTGCCGAGGGGATCGATCCGACATCTTTCAAGATGCCGGAAACAAAAAGTGCGTGACAGTGTCACAAGCTTTTTTAGTAGAAGTGCGTGTGACGGTGTCACATGCTTTTAAATCGAGAGTTCGTGAACCTTCACGAGCTTTCACAGAAATGCGTAACCAATGGTTGGTTTGCGAAAGTCGATTGGCCTCGCCGGTTTAAAGAGCTGTCCGCCTTTTGAATGATTCGTGAACCACCAAGTTGAACAACGGCCCAACAGTCATGTCCATCGCCAAACGCGATGGGTTTTCTTCGCGATTGACTTCAAGCCGTCAACAACAATCGGAATGCATTTCAAAAACGGATGTCAGTGAAGCGATATTGCTGAGATCCAAAACGATGAGGAGAGTTAGATTTCGATTGGCACACACCTTCTGATTGACGCCTTGTTTCAACACCATTGAGATCATCCGATACCAATGACAATTGCTAATTGACGGTACCACAACTGCAATTGTCGACGTTACCAATAACCCTTGCTGATGAAGCGATTCATCAGCAGGGGTTTTTTCGTTTGACATGACTCGCTCCGCGTTGACAAGAATCGGGGACAAAATTGGACGTTCCAAGCGTTTGTCTCAGGAGAAGATGAATGGTCAGTTCAAATTAGGGAAATCCAAATCAACGCTGTTCCCGAACCTTCAGCAATTGTACTGGCCATTTTGAGATTGGGCGCGGTGTTCACAAGATGCCATCCTGCATGAGTCGACATGTCAGCTCGACTACCGTGAGTACTTGCTGGAGATTAAAGTCGCTGCCTGAGATGGAGAGATGTTACTTCCCGTGATGATCGGGAAGTTCATCAGGTTCGTCGCAGAGGAAATATGTGTTAAGCCAAGGTTGTGAGCAATCTCATGGGAGGCGACACGAGCGACCGCTTTGCGTCCATCTTCGAAACCCGGCAGTGCATCGCCGACCTGGAATGTGACGCCGTTGTTGCTATCAAGAGATGCGCCGTTGGTCGTGTTCTCAGTCAGGTTAGCGCTGCCTGGGACAATCTCAATGAAAAACATGTTTATATTCAAGGAGCCGCTACTGGTTACGCCAGCGCCTGCACCGATGTCGAAGATCGTGAAAGCATCATTGAAAGGGCGAGTGCCACCGTTCCCAACGTTGGCGAAAGTGTTGTTCCACGTATTGGTGGAAAGCCAATTGACTTGAATTCGGGCTTGGTACCAGATGTCGTTGATGAGATTCTTGATCTCTTTTTCTTCTTCCGCAGTGCCAAAGAACTCGGCGGTGTTGGTGCCATTCGTGTTCGAAACGATAATGGGTTGAACGACGACCGATTCTTCGATTTGAGATACTGCGGCATGTGCCGCCGGTTGTGCTACGTCGATGAAGTGAATCCATTCCATGCCATCGAGATCGTCAGTCCCATCGTCTCCGATTCTGTCCCTCGAAAAAAGATCGCTCCCCGCGATTCGATACCTTCCTTCAATTCCATCGAGTAGAACTCTGTCGAATCCGGAAGCAGAATTGCTACCGCCGCTTAGGCTGTCATCGCCTCGATCGCCCTGCAGACGGTCATCGCCGCCCTGCCCTTCAAGTACATCATTGCCGTCGTTTCCACGCAAGTAATCGTCGCCAATTCCACCTTTCAGCGTGTCATTGCCTAGCCGACCGATCACCGAGTCGTTGCCTGCCCCGCCGTCAATTTCATCGTCACCCTCACCGCCATAAAGCCTGTCGTTCCCGGCATCGCCAAAGATAGAGTCCGCATCGACTCCGGAGATGACCGTGTCGTTCCCGTTTCCTGCTCTTACAACATTCTCGCCATGGCCAGGATAAATGAAATCATCTCCGTCTCCGCCGAAAACCGTGTCCAGCAGATCACCTCCATAGACCGTATCATTTCCTTCGCCACCTCGAATCGTATTGATGCCAGTGCCACCAAAGAGTTTGTCGTTTCCAGGTCCGCCGTCAATCTCCTTCGTGCCGTCTGCGCCACCGCGGATTTCGTCGTCTCCGCCGTTGCCAATTAGTTCATCGTCACCGGTGCCTCCAACGAGACGGTCGTTGCCATCGCCGCCAATCAGGATGTCATTGCCGCTTTGCCCGAATGCAAATGAATCAATGGAAGTCAAATTCGTGAATCGGTCATTGCCACCAAGACCGACGAATCGGATCGAATCTACATCGGCAACAGGGAATGTCTCGGTGTCGAGTCCAGTGAGTGTTGCAGTAAGCGTGCTGCCGGCGACGGAGACGGTGCTAACGTCAGCCGCAGATCCGCCTCCAATCAGAAGCTCTCCGCCGATTAAGGAGATCGTCGCGAGAAGTTGACGCGACTCGCATTGAGTGTACTGAAAGTTGAAGCCAGATTGGCGTTGCCTAGCCATGCCGATTCCTATTGAAAGAGAGATTCAAATGCAAGAAGTGGCAACGAGGGTGGGATTCTCATTTGATCAGTCTTGAATGTTCGCGGCAAGCTTGTTTCTCAGTTCGGTGATGATTGACAGGGGTACGAACTCTGCCAGCTGCTTGTCCGTCGCGAGAGGAGTCAGCTGTTTGATCAACGAGCTAGACACGTGGGCATACTGGCCATCTGCCATCAAAAAGACCGTTTCCAGATTCGGGTTCAGTTTTCGATTCGCCATCATCATCGTGAACTCACCAGCGGTGTCGGTCATTGGACGCACGCCGCGTACCATGACTTTCGCCCCAACGCTCTCCACGAAGTCGACGGCAAGGCCCTCAAATGCTCTCACTTCGACGTTGTTCAAGTGATTGGTCACGCGCGTGGCCAATTCGATACGTTCGTCCGGATTGAATAGGCCTCGCTTTTCCACGTTGATCCCAATGCCGACGATCAGCTTTTCGGTGATACGACTGGAGCGTTCAATAACGTTGAGATGTCCGAGCGTGATTGGATCGAATGAACCGGTGTAGACGGCGAGATTCAAGATAAGCTCCTCAGAAACCGAAAATTATCGGTGTAGTCACGATAATCGCCAAGCGCAGACCCTACGTTCGGTAGCGGCGAAACAAACTGAAATTTGGCGTGGTGACACCCGATTTAAGGCAATTATACTGTCACAAGGGGATGTGGAGGAACTGGTCTCCCCGCCCAGCGTCAAATCCATGCGTTTTCGCATTCACCCAATCACCACCAGCCCGTTCCACGAAAGAAAAACTGTGCAGAAAGGCCTTTGCATCATTGCACTCTCCGTAGCCGTGGTCATTTTCATACTGTTTGCCGCGGATTTAGCACTCGGTTTGAGCGGCCAATCCAAGATGGCGCCATTTAAGTACGCTCCTGGTATGCTAATGGACATCGTCTTTACGGTTGTCTCGGGCCTATTGGCCGTGATGAGTTGGTTCACGCTTCGCGAGCAGGTTTAAACGGAGTTAGTTCATGGATCGGCGAGCACTTCTTAGACTTGGGCTTGCATCTTCGATTGGATCGAGATTCGTGCTCGGAAGTTCTTCTTTCGCAAACGCTTCAAGCAACGACAAAGCTAGGCAGGCGATTGATCATGGCCTTAAGTATCTCGTCAGCAAGCAGAGTCGTGTTGGTGGTTGGGCTGATGAAAGTCACCAAACGGCGATCACTTCCTTGGCCGGCACAGCACTGATTTGCAGTGGCTCAACGACGACGCAGGGACCCTATGCCAAGGCGATTCGGTACTGTGTCGATTTTCTGCTGAGCAAGTGTCGTCGCAACGGTCTGATCGGTTCGTCACGCGAGCAACGCTACACCTATGGCCACGGGTTTGCGATGTTGTTTCTGTCGCAAGTGTTTGGCGAAGAAGAAGATATCGATCGCCGCGAAGAGCTGGTCGGAGTTCTGGAACGCGCCGTCAAATTTAGTATCAACGCGCAGACGAAAGCCGGAGGTTGGGGCTACGTCAGTGGAGACGACTTCGACGAAGGTTCGACAACGATTACTCAGGTTCAAGGTTTGCGTGGATGTCGCAATGCCGGAATCGTTGTGCCCAAAGCGGCCATCGAGAAAGCCAAAAAGTACATCTATAAATGTCAGAACTCCGACGGCGGAATCAAGTACTCTTCTGGCTCCAGTGGCGGTGACTCACGTCCTGCAATTACTGCGGCTGCGTTGGCGGCTTTGTACAACGCTGGCGACTACGAAAGCAAGCACGTTCCGCCGATGTGGGCTTACTGCAAGAAGCACTTGCACAATATCGGTTCGAAGGACGTCACCAGTTTTTGGCACTACACCTATCTCTATTATTCTCAGGTTGTTTATCGTCAGGGGCCCGATGTCTGGGACCCGTTTCGCGATCAGCTTTTCAAGCGGATTCTACGTAAACAAAAAGATGATGGTCGCTGGGGGTCGGAAGATATGGGCTCCGTTTATCCAACCAGCATCAATTTGATCATCATGCAGCTGGACTACGGCTATCTGCCGATTTTTCAGCGCTAACCTTGCGCAGTCGTCAGTCGGCCTTTTGCCATGGTACGGCTCCGCCACGCTGGATATGCTTCCGAAGCGAAGTGGAAAGTTCGCGGAAAATCATTGGACGCTTGGCGGCGAGATTCGTTGTTTCCAACGGATCATCCGCTAGGTTGAAAAGCTCTAAAGGCTCAAATGGGCTATTTCGAACCAGCTTCCAATCTGCATGTCGCAGTGCATTTGAAATCATGCCTTGATATCGGAGTCCGCCCTCTCGCCGGTGGAAGAAGAGCTCACGGTCCGGAACGGTTTGCGATTTCCCCGTCCACACATCAAGCAACGAGATGCCATCAACTTCGTGTCCGAACTTTGCATTGGCTGCTTCGCAGATGGTTGGAAACAGGTCCATCGTGATGCCGCGAGCGGACGCGTTGCTATCGACCTCAATTCGATTCGGCCAAACAGCACAGGCCGGAACTTTTAAGCCGCCTTCGTACATCGACTGCTTGCCGTCTCTCAGATTTCCGTTGTTGGCGCCGGCGTTGATTTGGCCGCCGTTATCCGAGGTAAAGATCACGATCGTGTTTTGCTGCTGCCCGGAATCTCGTAGCGCTTTCATCACCTTGCCAATGCCTTCGTCCATATGCTCAATCAAAGCAACCAGCTTGGCACGTTTGGGGTCGATGCCTTCTTCTCTTTGTGTGACTTTTTCCAACCAGTCCTGCGGCGGCTGAATTGGCGTGTGGGGTGCGTTGTAGGCAAGATACAAAAAGAAGGGCTGGGGTTTGCTTTTGCGGGCATGAATGAAGTCACATGCCCACTGAGTGAATAAATCGGTTGCGTGGCCTGCGGGAGAAATCTCTTGGCCGTTGAGCCGCATATAGTTGATGCCGTGCCGACGATGATGGTAGTAGTCGTCCATCATGTCCCCCATGAATCCATGGACGTAGTCGAATCCGCGGCTTTCGGGCATGTTGTGTTCTTCGAGCCCGAGGTGCCATTTGCCGATGAGTGATGAGTGGTAGCCGGCTCGATTCAGTACTTGCGGGAGCAGAATCGAGTCCGGGATCATGTAGCCCCAGTTGTTTTCTGGATTCGTACGAATGACCCCTGGAACGCCAACGAGTTCTGGATACCGACCCGTCAAAAGAGATGCTCTTGTCGGTGAACAAACCGGGCAGTTGGCATAAAAGTTGTTCATCCGCATTCCGGATTTCATCAGCGCGTCAATGTGCGGAGACTGCAAATCCGACGCGCCGAAACTGCTCAAGTCACCGTAGCCTAGATCGTCCGCCAAAATTACGACGATGTTCGGACGGGCGTTGTTGGGATCCACTTCTTGGGCGTGCATCCATCCTTTGCATGCGAAAAACACGATGATGACTAGAAGGATCTGATTGGTTCGTAGATTCATGGGTCGTCCAATAAGGAATTTGATTGCTAAATCGGGACGTTGTCTCGGTCGTTTTCAGGGCTCCACTGAAAACGGTATTCTTCGCCCTTTTGGATTCGCGTCAGGCTGATGATCTGATGAGCGTGCCCAACGAAGTGACCGGACGTATGCGAGATCGCGTGCATGTGGGTCACTTCGAAACCTTGGATGTTGGTGGACTCAAGAAGCCTGTCAGAGCCCAATGCCAGCCAGATCTTTTTCGCATCCGAGACGACTGCAGCGAGATCGCCAGTCAGTTCAGTGGTTGGGATTTGCAACTCTGCGGAAAACTCCCGTTCGCGTTCACGTTGGTCCGGTGCGTCTTCGAAAGGGACGATACCCCATTGCCGCAAGTTGCCTGCAATGTGAACGCAAAGGTTTCCGATGCTATTCATGGAAGGCCGCGGACGCCACCAGACCTGCTCTTCGTTTAGCTGGCCCAGACAGTGCGTGATCTTGATCATCGATTGGTCAAGCAGTTCTGCCGAAACAGAGCAAAACTCATTGGCGATGTCTTGTGAGCTCATTGGAATCTCAGGCGCTCTGTTGGTGTAATAGGATCGCCGAGACGATGCCGTCGAGATTGTACTCCTTGGCCTCAGCGGCAATGGTCAAGCCCGCTTCGCGAGCGGCTTGCGAAGTCTTGGGGCTAATGGAGACGATCTTTGTCGATCCAATACGGTCGCCGAATAGTTTCGCCGAGTTGGAGGCAATCGCAGAGCTGGTCACGGTGAGCCAGTCGAATTCGCCTGCTTGGAGATCTGCCAATACCGATGCGTCGGCGTCAGTCACGTCCACACTGCGGTAGATCGGAAGTTCAATGAATGGAACACCTGCTTCGTCTAGGGCTTGGGGCAAGACTTCGCTTCCTCGGTCGGCTCGCAAGATCAGAATCGGCTTGGAGAAACCGTTGGCCCGGTACCGCTGAATCAACGAATTGGCCATTGACTCGCTGTTGGCATGTTCTGGCAAAAATTGGACCGTATAGCCGCGTTGCTGGAGACTGGATTTCGTGCCCGTGCCGATGGCTCCAATTGGAGGAAAGGATTTCGGTCGCTCGAAACCTGACGTCGCGACGGAGAAAGCAATGGCCGCATTACGGCTTAAAAATGCCAATGTGGCGAATTCGTCCAGTCTCGCAAGGCAATCGTTGGCCTGATCCGGATCCGGCAAGATGGCGATCCGGATCACGGGGTGTGAAATGACCTCAGCTCCCAGTTCGGACAGCTTTTTCGCCAGCGGGCTGTTCTCGTGCTCAGGCCGCGTAATCAGCACTTTGATTCCGCGGAGAAGCTGTTTTTCGGGGGACGCTGGCATGGAAATGGCTGTCGTGGGCGGATTCGTTAGAAGAAACGGGGTTTTAGGTGGAATTTAGCTGTGGACAAAATCGCCAATTGACGACATATTTGTGAACCGAATTGAACGCAACCAATCAATAGAATTTAATCTTCGATGCCAAATTCCCCCAGTGCCAGCAAGCGGCTCCGTCAAAACAAAGTTCGCCAAGCCCGTAACAAGGCGATTAAAAGCGCCGTGCGTACGCAGGTCAAGAAGGTCAGAATTGCTGCCAATGCAGGAGATATCGAGACAGCTGAAAAGGAATTTCGCGTCGCTGCGAAAAGTTTGGATCGTGCCGGAGCTAAGGGCATCATCCATTTGAACACAGCTGGCCGATATAAATCTCGCTTGTCGAGTGCGATTAAGAAAGCCAAAGCCGGCGCAGGAGCATAACCTCCACCATCGAATCGAACATCATTTAAACCGCGTGCTGAACTTTTGGCGTGCGGTTTTTTCATGCGCTCAGTCGTGGTTGTGGCTTCCAGCCGCAATCGTTTGCAACGCCGTTATGCGAATCATCTGTCGCTATCGATACATGTCGTTGAGCCCAGCTCCGCTTTTGATCATGGGCAGAATTTTCGTCAACCGTTTCAATTTAGTTTCGGCTCGTTTTGCCGTCGCGATGTAATCGGCGTAATCGCGCTGACGTCCCGGCGTAAGATTGCCAAACGCATCCGCTGCTTTTGAATCCTTCTTGAGTGCCCCGTGCAATTCAGGAGGGACTTCGACACTCGTGACTTTGCTTTTCTTTGTCGTGGGTAGCTTTGAAATCTCAATCGCTTCTTTGACGTACGCCTTGATCGCCCTGACCTTAATGTCTTTCGCCGAAGTCATGCGCCATTGGCGCATGTCTTTTGTCTTGCCTTCTTGAGCATTGGCTAAGCTGCCAGCGGAATCTTTCAACGACGCGCCTTCATAGAACCAGAGCCCGAAGTAGGTTTTGAATCCGCCGATGCCAACGACGTTTTTCCCATTGTGCAGATAGCACGGAAACATCCATTTGATGGCCTCGTCGAGTTCCATTGAAAGCAGGATTTCGCGCAGTCGTCTGATCTCGGACTGCCACTTTTCGCGTGTGTTGATGAAGTCTTCGACCGATTTTGGTTTTATCATTTTGGCCATGTCAAACTTTCGAATTCGCTGCGATGCGTCTACCTTCGCTTGCGGCCCATCGACTTCTTACCGCCCTTTTCGGCACGCCAGCCTTTGGTGGGTCGGGCGGCACCACGCGCACCAGAGCCGGTTTCTTTTCGTTCTTTTTTCTTTGGCCTTTTGGCGGCAGGGATCTTCTTTTCTTTTGCGGCGCGGCGTTCTTCCTGTTCGGCCTTGACCTCGTCAATGCCTCTGGCCTTCTTCGGACCGATGACTTTTTTGCGACGAACCGGCTTGCCGGAAGTCGCCTTCTTCAACGCCTTCAGTTCTGTCGGAGTCAGCTCACGATGAGCCCCCGAAGGAAGGTCTTTGATTTTCAGTGGACCGATTGAAACACGTTTCAATGTTCGCACCTTGTGGCCGATCTTGGCTAACAGGCGACGGATCTCGCGGTTACGACCTTCCGTTAAAGTGATTTCGATCCAGCTGCTTTCTTTGCCCTTGCGAATGAAGGTCGCAGAAGTTGCTTTGGCTTTGCCTTCGGCTAAGTAGACTCCATCGACAAGCGTTTTTAAATCCGCGACATCGGGTTGGCCAGTAACCTGCACGTGGTATTTCTTTTCGACACCGTAGCGAGGATGAGTCAGGCGATTGGCAAGCTCGCCATCATTGGTGACGAGGATCAGTCCTTCGCTCGATTGATCCAGGCGTCCGACGTTATAAACGCGGTTCTTGGTCATGATTAAATCAATGACCCGGATTCGACCCGAAGGGTCATTGCTGGTCGAAAGAACGCCTGTCGGCTTGTTCAGTATGAAATATTGGAGTCGCTCCTGTCGCAGCTCATGGCCATCAACTTTGATGCTGTGCTTGGCGGGATCGACTTTCGTGCCCAGCGTTACGATGATCTCGCCATCGATCTCAACGCGGCCTTCTTCGATGAAGGTCTCGCACTCGCGGCGACTTCCAATTCCAGCGGCAGCCATGATTCGCTGGAGTCGCTGCGTTGTGTCGTCGGAATTTCGACGAGTCGGCTTCTTCTTAAAAGCTTTTTTCTTCTTACCAACGGAATTCTTCTTCGTTGCTTTGGCACTGGCTTTGGCTCGCGGGCCATTCGAGCCAGTTCCTCCACGTCGAGAAGCAGCTTTTTTCTTGCCGGCTGATGGGGCTTTTGATTTTGAACGCTTCTTGGCCATGGCTTTTTCTGTGTTTCGTAGTCAAACGTGGATTCGGTCCAAGTGCCAGCCAGAGGGCCAAGTCGGGAAAGTGCCAAACATGATAACCCGAGGTGCGGATAGAACCACGCTAACGCTATGGGCTATGAGAGGAGTCAACATAGTAGCAGCGAAAATCGCAACAACGCGGCAGAACTTTGTGAAATTTTTCCCAAAGTCGAGAACGGCTGCTTGCCACATTTTCGGGGGTCAGATAGATTGCCTTGCGATTCGAGGGAAATGTGGTTTTTTCCGGCAAAGAAGCGAAATGAAGCGCGATAGCACGCTACCCGAAGAGCCACCAGTCGATACTCGTTCATCGCATGTTAAAGCGATGGATAGAGTCTCACAAATTACTTCGATCAGCCTTTCCTTTGCGATTCCGATTGTCGGCGGCTACTACCTTGATCAGTGGTTGGGCACGAAGATCGTTTTTACGGTTATCTGTCTGTTCTTTGGAATGGCGGCGGCCGGAGTGCAGTTTCGACGTTTGCTGATTTCACTCGATCGTGAATCGAAGCAGGCTCGGCAAAAATACAATTCCACCAAGTAGCGATCTTTGAAAGATCAATGTCGGAAACCACCTCCATTCCTTCAGTCAAGTTACCTGAGAAACTCTCGGCGCGTAGCTCCATCGTTTTCCGTGATGGGATCGTTGGGTTGGCGGTTCGAGGGGTGATTGTGACGGCAGTGGTCGCTGTTGCAGCAGCAGTGATGATGGCGGCTCGCAATTGGGGGTTGGTTTTGGGGGATCTTTCAGCTCCGGTGATGATCGGTATCGCGATCATTGTTTGGTTTTCGATGATGTTGGGTGTGGTCTTTAGCGAGTATCCTCGCGGTGATCAGGCTGCAATGTCGCGCGTCGGTTTAGCGACATTCTGTCGCACGGGTTTTCCGCTACTCGTGGTTTTGGTGGCCGTTAACTATGCTACGCGGCTTAATTCAGTCGCACTCTATGTTGGAGTTCTCTACGCTGTCGGGCTTGTGTCGAGTCTGGCCTTGGAAGTGTCGCGTTTGGGTGTTCCGCTGATCCGTCGGCAAGTTGGGTGAGGAAAAACGTGCGTTTAGTCCAAGACGAAAAACACGACGAAAAAAACAAAGACCATGATGAAGATCATGAAGTCAAGGATGGTGCACACACCGAAGATGGTCACGAGCATGACCTTGCAGGTGCTGACGGCCACGATTTGGCCGGTGAGGAGCATGTCGCCCACGCTGTCGCCAAAGATCCAAAAGATTACACATTAGAGGATGGCCAAGCGGTATTTCTCGATCCGGGGCACCTGTTTCACCACGTTCAGGATAGCTATGCATACGAGCTTCCTGAATTCATTGGTCTCAAAGAAGACGAGGAGACGGGCGAGCTCACGAGCGAGATCGCGGTTCCAAACTTGACGCTGCTACCAGAGGGCTACGGTAAAATGAGCAAGTTCATGTTTAATGAACTTGTTGTCGCTCTGATCTGTGCTGGCCTGTTCATCTGGCTCGCTGGAAAAGTTCGGTCTGGCAATCGCCCCAAGGGTCGAATCTGGAATCTGTTGGAGACTTTCGTGGTCTTCATTCGCGACGAAATTGCCAAGCCAACGATTGGCGAGCATGATTACAAGCGGTTCTTGCCGTTCCTGCTTACGCTTTTCTTCTTCATTCTTGGCCTTAACCTGCTCGGCATGATTCCGTTCGTCGGGAGTGCCACTGGTTCCATTGCCGTAACTGCAGCTTTGGCTTTGGTGACATTCTTGGTTGTTGTTGGATCGGGTATGCAGAAGATGGGAGCCGTTGGATTCCTAAAGGCTCAAGTTCCGCACATGGAATTACCGGGTGCGATGAGCATAGCGCTTGTTCCCTTGATGTTTGTTATTGAAATATTTGGCTTCCTTGTGAAGCATGGCGTGCTGGCGATTCGCCTGTTCGCGAATATGTTCGCTGGCCATCTTGTGTTGGCGATTTTCTTGGCGTTTATCGGAGTCGTTTCAACTTCGGGGCTGTTTTATGTTGTGTCCCCGGTTGCTGTGATTGCTGCGATTGCGCTGAGTTTGTTGGAGTTGTTCGTTGCTTTTCTGCAGGCTTACGTTTTCACGTTCCTTGCATCTTTGTTTATCGGATCTGCTCAGCACGCTCACTAAACTTGTTCACTACCTGTCAGCCCTTTGGCTGTTTTCAAACTAACTTTTGAACTGTTGTTCACAAAAAATTGACGGAGATTTTTCAAATGTCTAAATGGTTGATGCTTCTCGCATTCTGTGTTTTCGGATTGATGTGTTCACCTGCGATGGCTCAGGATGCTGGTACAGCTGGAATTGTTGCTCAGACTAGCGTTGCCGGAATGGCTGCCGTTGGAGCTGGACTCGCAATTATCGGTGCTGGTCTCGGTATCGGTAAAATTGGTGCTTCGGCGTGCGAAAGTATCGCTCGTCAGCCAGAGATGGCCAGCACAGTTCAAACCGCAATGATTATTGCTGCGGCTCTGATTGAAGGTGCTGCCTTCTTCGCATTGATCGTTTGCCTGATCAACGGTGGCTAAGATCTGGTGGTTGACACCAGCTTTTTTCGTACGGCATTCCTCACGGTAAAATGAGATGTTTTTGAATTTGGCACTTACTGAGTTTTCACTTCTGGCAGAGGCCGGTCATGGAACTCCCAACGCGCTTTCGTTTCCGGTCGATCTTGGCCTGTGGACGTTGATTGTTTTTTTTGGCTTGTTGGCGGTGCTGACAAAGTTTGCCTGGAAGCCAATTATGGAAGGTCTCGATGCTCGTGAGAAATCAATCTCGGACAGCATTGAGTCTGCGGCGAAAGCCAAGGAAGAAGCTGAATCAAATCTGAAGCAGTACGAAGCGAAGCTGGCCAATGCTCACGATGAAGCCGCTGCGGTTTTGTCGGAAGCCCGTCAGGACGGTGTGACTGCCAAAGAGCGAATTTTGGCAGAAGCCAATGAGGAAGCTGTTCGGACTCGTGATCGTGCGATGGCTGATATTGAATCAGCAAAAAGTGCTGCAGTTCAGGAGCTTGCCGAAACGAGTGCTAACTCGGCGGTTAATTTGGCCGGCAGCATCGTTGGTCGTGCTTTGAATAAAGACGATCACGCGAAGCTGATCGAAGATTCGCTGCAGCGTTTCGGTTCGTAGGTTTTTGGAAGAAATTTAGCGAGCTTTCGAAATGGATGATACTCAACAACCCACTGTTTTCGACACTGACCAACAGCAGTTGGGCGACGTGTACGCAAAAGCGTTTCTCGGTTTTGCCAAGGAATCCGGAAAGCTGGATGCCTTGGTCGACGAACTGGGGGATGTTGTGGGCGTGTTCAATAAGCTGCCCAAGTTTCGTGCTGCGATGGAGTCACCTCGTGTCGATGTGGATGCCAAGACTGCAATGCTCGACAAAGCTTTCACTGGAAAGTGCAGCAAAGAATTACTGAACTTTATGAAGATGATTGCTAAGCGAAATCGTTTTGATTGTATCAATGCGATTCTGAGTTCGACAATTGAGGCTCACGACGAGATGGCTGGACGCGTCAAAGCGACTTTGACCACCGCCAGCGAGGTCTCGCAGTCAGTTCAGGACAGTGTTGCCAAGAAACTATCCGGTATTCTTGGTAAGGAAGTCAATCTCAGCTGTGATGTCGATCCCGAGATTATTGGCGGAATGGTCGTGCGTGTCGGAGACACCGTTTACGACGGCAGTGTTGTGAATCAGTTGGAGCAGGTTCGCACCAAAGCAATTAAGAAGGCAGTCGATGCCTTCCGTGAAAAACTCGATACTTTTGTAACGACGTAGAGGCGTGGTTGTGGCTTCCTGCCGCAGTCATTTGATTTGAATATTAGTGGTGAATTTCGAGGAGTTTCCCCTTCCCGGCTTCACCGACCCTCCAGCGGGAGGGTGTTGAAGTGAACTCAAAACATGGAACTTCTTTCAAACGAAAGAACCTGAGGATAACAATGAAAATTAGTGCTGACGAAATCGCTTCAGTGATCCAACAGGAGATCGCAAACTTCGAAAGCGAAATCGATGTACGCGAAGTTGGAACGGTTCTTGAAGTTGGTGACGGTATCGCTCGAGTTCACGGTCTGACGAATGTCGCGGCTGGTGAAATGGTCGAGTTTCCACACGGCATCATCGGCCTTGCCTTCAACCTCGAAGAAAACTCTGTCGGTGTCATCATTCTGGGTGACTACCTGAAGATTAACGAAGGCGACCAGGTCAAATCACTGGGAACGCTTCTTTCTGTTCCCGTGGGTGACTGTGTTGTCGGCCGCGTTCTTGATCCGCTCGGAAATCCGCTGGACAATAAGGGTCCGGTCAGCAACTCGGAAACGCGTCCGGTCGAGATCATTGCTGCTGGTGTTGCTGAACGTCAGCCGGTTAGCGAGCCAATGCAGACTGGCTTGAAAGCCGTTGACGCGATGACACCTGTCGGTCGTGGCCAACGCGAATTGATCATTGGTGACCGTAAAACGGGTAAGACCGCTGTCGGTATCGACGCGATTGTCAACCAAAAAGGTTCTGGCGTTAAATGTTTCTACATCGCTGTCGGCCAGAAGGACTCTTCTGTTGCTGGTGTGATTAAGGAACTGACTGATCGTGGCGCGATGGATTACACCACTGTCATCGTTTCTGGTGCCAGTTCCCCTGCCCCACTTCAGTACATTGCTCCGTACGCTGGAACAGCGATGGCTGAGTATTTCATGTACAACGGCGGTCACTGCCTGATCGTTTACGATGACCTTTCAAAGCAAGCGGTTGCCTACCGCGAGTTGTCGCTTCTGATGCGTCGCCCTCCGGGCCGTGAAGCCTATCCTGGTGACGTGTTCTATTGTCACTCTCGTTTACTTGAGCGAAGCGTTAAACTCAGCGAAGCCCTCGGCGGCGGTTCAATCACCGCTTTCCCAATCATTGAGACTCAGGAAGGCGAAGTTTCGGCTTACATTCCAACCAACGTAATTTCGATTACCGACGGACAGATTTATCTGCAACCTGACCTTTTCTTCTCGGGTGTTCGCCCCGCGATGAACGCCGGTATTTCGGTTTCTCGCGTAGGTGGTGCGGCACAAGTTAAGGCGATGAAAAACGTCGCCGGTAGTTTGCGTCTTGACCTGGCTTCGTTCCGTGAATTGGAAGCTTTCGCTCAACTCGGAACGGATCTCGATGCTGCCACGCAATCTAAACTGGACCGCGGTTACCGCATGGTTGAGCTCTTGAAGCAGCCACAGTATTCGCCGCTTCACGTTGTTGATCAGATCATGGTGATCTACGCCGGTACAAACGGCTTCTGTGACGCTGTTCCTGTTTTGGAAGTTCGCCGCTGGGAATCTGAGTTCCTTGAGTTCGTTCACACGAAGAAAAAGGATGTCTGGGACTTGCTGGACAAGAACAAAGACGTTGGTTCAGCGATGAAGAAAAAGGATGACGAAACAACGAAGGCTGTTATTGGCGCCCTCGAAGAATTCAATAAGTCGTTTAAGTAGCGTGGTTGTGGCTTCCAGCCGCAATCATTTGCATTGAAAATGTATGGTAGAGCCTGAGGTTAACCTTGCCCGGCTTCTCCGACCCTCCCAAAGGGAGGGTGATGAAACAAGAACCCTAAATGTATTTGAACCATGGCCAACGCCAGAGCATTAGACAAACGTCGCAAGTCCATTCGCAATATCAAGAAGATTACGCGAACAATGGAGTTGATTGCGACTGCGCGTTTCAAGAAAGCAATGGATCGCGCGACGGCCGCCAGTGACTACACAAAGCGGATCACGGCAGTGGTTTCGGATTTGGCTCGAGCTGGTTTGGAAGTTTCGCATCCGCTCCTTGAAGCTCCTGATAAAACCGAGAATGCAACTCTGTTGGTACTGACTGGTAATCGCGGGCTTTGCGGAGGATACAACGGCAACGCACTTCGCAAAGGTATGAAGTCACGCGAGTCGCTAATGAACGAAGTCGCAAACCTGCGGCTCGAAGTCAGTGGCAAGCGTGGAGTCAACGGATTTAAGTTCCGCGACATCATTGCGGATGAGAAGTTCCTGCAGTTTGATGATCAGCCTCTCTACTCAGAGGTCGAATTGATCGCCAATCGATACTTGCAAGAATATTCTGCCGGCACTTTGCATCGTCTGGACGTGACTTACACAAAATTCCACACGGTCGCCCGCCAGGAAATCGTCAACGAAACACTGTTGCCGCTTGGCAAAATTGAAGGTGCTGACACACCAGTTGACCCGGATGTTGCTGCTGATAGGGAAGCGCTTTACGAATTCGTGCCGTCAGCAGAAAGCATTTTGGAAGAGGTCGTTCCATCGAGCTTCCGAGTCAAATTGTTCAAGTGCTTCCTGGATGCTGCGGTTAGCGAGCAGGTCGCCCGAATGATCGCGATGAAGAGTGCGACCGAAGCGGCGAACGACATGATCAAAGACCTGTCGAGAACGTACAACCGTGCTCGCCAGTCTCAGATTACAGGCGAGATTATGGAAGTCATCGGCGGTGTCGAGGCGCTCGAAGGATAAACGTAGTGACGGCTTCGAGCCGCAATCATTTGAATCGAAACAACGGACACACTTTATCGTAACGACGGCTTCCAACCGTTAAGTAACAATTAAACAGGGGAGACCAAACCCTCCCCGGCTTCGCCGACCCTCCCAGAGGGAGGGTGACGGCTGCAAAACCAAACCTACTAACCAACACTGAAGAATCCCATGGCAAACATCGGTAAAATCACACAGGTGATCGGCTCGACATTCGACGCGGAATTCGATGCGGCAAACATGCCTCCGATTTACAACGCGGTAACTGCGGACATCGATGCCGGTGGCCAGCAGCGAAAACTCTACGGTGAAATCTCCAAGCACCTCGGTGGCGGACGTGTTCGTTGCGTTGCCTTGGGTTCTACCGAAGGTCTTCGCCGTGGTTCTGATTGCGTTGACACCGGTGCACCTGTTTCAGTTCCTGTTGGAGATGAAACACTCGGCCGCGTATTCAACATGCTCGGCGAAACGATTGATGGTCGTGGCGAAATTAAGACCAAGGAGAGACGCTCAATTCACCGACAGGCTCCTCCGATTGCGGACCTTTCAACCAACACTGAGCTGTTCGAAACAGGTATCAAGGTAGTTGACCTTTTGACGCCATTCGTTCGTGGTGGTAAAGCCGGACTGTTCGGTGGTGCCGGTCTCGGCAAGACCGTTATTCTGACTGAGCTGATCGCTCGTATCGCATCGCAGCACGGCGGTTACTCGGTGTTCGCCGGTGTTGGAGAGCGTACTCGTGAAGGGACTGACCTCTGGCTCGAAATGCAGGAAACAGAGATCGGTTCGACCGGTCGTAAAGTTATTGAGCAAACGGCGATGGTCTTCGGCCAGATGAACGAGCCACCGGGTGCACGTCTTCGTGTTGCTCTGTCAGCTTTGACAATGGCGGAGCACTTTCGCGATTCAACAGGTGCTGACACGCTGTTGTTCGTTGACAACATTTTCCGTTTCTCACAAGCGGGTTCGGAAGTATCGGCTCTTCTCGGTCGTATGCCTTCTGCTGTAGGTTACCAGCCGACTTTGGCGACAGAGATGGGTGCTCTTCAGGAGCGTATTGCTTCGACGAACAAAGGTGCGATTACTTCGGTACAAGCCGTTTACGTGCCTGCGGACGATCCGACGGATCCGGCTCCTGCGACTGCCTTCGGTCAGCTGGATGCTTTCCTGTATCTTGAGCGTTCGATTTCGGAGAAAGGTATTTACCCTGCGGTAGATCCACTTGCTTCGTCTTCACGTATCCTTGACCCAGCTTATGTTGGTGATCGTCACTATGACGTCGCTCGTAAGGTCCAAACAACGCTTCAACGTTACCGTGAGCTTCAGGACATCATTGCGATTCTCGGTGTTGATGAGTTGAGCGAAGAGGATAAGACGGTGGTTCACCGTGCTCGTCGTATCGAGCGATTCCTTTCACAGCCGTTCTACGTTGCGGAAGTCTTCACCGGCAAGAAGGGTGAATTCACCTCACTGGAAGACACCATTCGCAGCTTTGAAGAGCTTTGCGACGGAAAGTGGGATCACCTGCCGGAAGACGCATTCATGTACGTTGGTGCGATCGAGCAAGCGGAAGAGCAAGCTAAGAAGATGGCTGCGAAGGCGTAAGCCTTCGGTTTAAAGAGGACAGTACAGGGTTCAGGTCCTGTTAACTGAGCTTTAGAAGATTGAAACTGTAAACTGTACCCTGCAAACTTTTAACTTGGTCCCATGTCCAAACTGAAAATCGTCATCGTGACACCCGAAACGACCACGCTCGATCAGGAAGCTGATTTCGTGGTGCTGCCGCTGTTTGATGGTGAGTCAGGTGTTTCGGCCAACCATGCTCCGATGATCGGAAGACTTGGGCCAGGCGAATTGCGTGTTAAAGATGGTAAAGGCACGCAGAGTTTTTACGTGGACGGGGGTTTCGTACAGATCGAAGACAATATCGTTTCCGTTCTCACTGGTGCGAGTTCTCCTGCGAAAGAGATTGACGCAGCTGCGGCAAAGAAAGCTTTGGGCGCCGCTAACGAACTGCCTTCCGAAAACGCTGTTCTTGCTGACGCAAAACGAAAAGCGGTCTCTCAGGCTCAAGCAAAAATTCGCGTCGCAGAAAAAGCTTAGCCCAGCAACGGTTTTGCTTGTCAATCAACTACTCCCTAAAAAATCCATGCAAAGCGGGTCGGGATTTTGGATTTTGGAAGGGATCAACGCACGATTTCGTTCGCCCAGTGGACTTCCCATGACAAGAGATCTTACACCGATGCTGTCAGTCATTTTGATCGCATCTGGATGAAATTGGCGAGTTAATTCGTTCAATCAAACTTCCGGGCCAAAGGTTCTCGGTCGATTCGGCATTCATAAAAGTTGCGATCAGCTTTCGCAATTTGGAAAAGCATGAATGCATGATCAAGGCTCAATGGAATGATGAGATCAAGTTTGGAGGTGGCTCCAAAGTTGCCGAAAAAAGGCTTCACGAGTCTGCCCGTTGTCCAGATGCATTGCGGTTTATGGAGTGGTGGTATCCTGATTTGCAGCTATCTTGTTTGGCGTGGCTTCTTCAATTTTTCCAACGTGATATTCACAAAACTCATGCCCGAGACCTTTAAACACACGCGTCGAATTGAGTTTCGCGATACGGACATGGCCGGCATCGTGCACTTTTCGAATTTCTTCGCCTACATGGAACAAGCTGAACACGCGTTCTTACGCAGCGTTGGGCTGGGGGTGATCTGCACTTTTGATGGCGAGGAAGTAAGCTGGCCGCGAGTCAACGCAAACTGCAACTATCGACAGGCGATTCGATTTGAAGAGATGATCGACATCGAAGTCAGCGTGGCACGTATCGGCACCAAAAGTATCACTTACGATTTCAATTTCTCTCGTGATGAGACTCCGGTTGCTGATGGCAGCATCACGGTTGTGTGCTGTAAATTCGAACAGGGGAAGAAGCCGGAGTCCGTTGTGATTCCGCAAGGGTTCATTGAGAGGATTCAGCCGTTCGTGAAAGAGGGCTAGCGGCTCGTGCAACCTTTAAATGACTACTGGACGTGACGGTGGCGTCTCGCCGCAGTCATCGCCAGAATGCTGGGGCGATACGCCCCAGCCACAGAATGCCTCACGCAAGCGTTGGGAGAAGACGGCGAACTTTCTACCTCGCCAGCTGGCAAGGCATCAAACAATCGTCGATTTCTTTTCACTGTTCTACGCAGCGAATCTTCTGAAGGTTTCGGCGGGGATCGATATTTTGCTGAATCCGACCCGGCTTGGCGAGACAACGCAGCCTCTTTTCTAGCGACGCCGCGGAGTGAAGATGGCGGATACGCGAAAGCCCTCGAAGGGCACGCGGACAGCAAGTATCACTCTTTTTGGTCGTGTTGGTGTTGGAGTTGTTGAGTTCCTTCATGGGTGGTTTGACGTTAGTGGATCTGGATTCGTTTGACGAACTGGACGTAGAATTGCTGCGCAAGTCTGATGATTCGTTACAATTGCCTGCAGGTGGCTTTCAGGCAGTCGCGTCGGATGACGCACACGACGTTGAGTATTCCTTTTACGGTCTTGGTTGTCTGGCACTATTGAACAGCGGAAAGAACGGCTAACCAATGGCAGACTTTGCAGCAATCGAAATCGTCAAAGAGTTTAAAACGCCTTCGCAAAATTTGCGGATTCTTGATGGCGTTTCGCTAGCGCTGAATCGCGGAGACAACGTTGCGATCGTTGGTGAAAGCGGCAGCGGCAAGAGCACGTTTTTGCACATCGTTGGGTCGCTTGATGATGCGACCTCAGGGTCCGTTGAATTGTTAGGCCAAAACGTATTGGACCTGAAAGAAGATCAGCTGGCGAAGCATCGAAATGAAAACGTTGGCTTTGTCTTTCAGCAGCATCACCTTTTGCCGCAGTTGTCAGCTCTCGACAATGTGCTGATTCCGACATTGGCGACAGGAAAACCTGATTCGGTAAAAGTTGAGCGAGCTAAATCGCTCTTGGAGTCCGTTGGGCTTGCCGATCGAATGACGCACAAACCCGGACTGCTCTCTGGCGGCGAACAACAACGCGTTGCCGTGGCCCGAGCTCTGATCTGTGAACCCGTCTTATTGCTCGCCGATGAGCCAACGGGTTCGCTGGATTCGGCCAATGCTGAATCCCTCGGCCAACTCTTGTTGGAAGTACAGCAACAGTCGAATGCGATTCTCGTTTGCGTAACCCACAGCAGCAGATTGGCCAGTGACTTTTCTAGGACGATTCGTTTGGAGAACGGCCGTTTCGTCTAGATGGCTTGCGAACCGTCAAGCAAAGTAGCCTCGGGTTCAGGACTGAGGAGTCACGTTGGGGACGGCTGCGATAAAATTCGTTGGCGCAGTGATCCCAGAGCCTGATGTACATGATTGGCAAGTTTCGTCGAAGACGCTTGTTCTGCGATGTCATTCAATCGTCGCAATGGCCAGCCGGATGAATGCGGCTTCCGCTGAATTTTCTTAGCTTCAGTTGCGCATTTTTGTTTTCTGCGATCTGCACCACTTCAGTTGCACTTGCCTGCGTGTTCTCGCTGGCGTCGATGCGGGATTAGCCTCAAACGGAGCCGATTCGAATCGCATTCAGAACAGTTGAGTTTTTATCTGGTTCGCAGCCTTCCCTCAGACGAAGGAAAAGTTAGGAGGTTTCGAGCCTCAACAATTCCCAAACATTTGAGGTCGTTGTGAAAGCTATCTGCGCGCTCGCCGTGTTGTCTTGTCTCGTTCTGATTGTGCTTTCGAGTTGCAATGCCGACATCGTCGTTTTTCTATTCGGTACAGAAAATGATGAACCGGCAGCTGACATGGTCCTTGCAGAATCCAATCCTGAATTCTCAATGCTCTCTTGGGAAGACCTCGGAGCATTGGACTTCACAAGAGGGCTGGATTCCTCAGGTCTCTTTACAAATGAATATTGGGAATTGAATATTGTTGCGTTGGATAGTCGTGTGGCGGAGTTGCAAGAAGCTGAAATAGATGCATCCGCTGATTCGTTTGCGGCGGCGAGTGTGGATTCGTTTAGCAGTTTAGACTCCATCGAGTTGGAGTTGTGGAGCATGCAAGCGCAGGCTGACGCGTTTGAGTCGCCCGACTTCAAGTATCGAAAGGCGAAACGAATCGTGGAGTTGAATCGTTAACTTTGGATCCAGGCAGTGTTTCAAAAAAAACGGCTCAGCAAAATCATTTGCTGAGCCACTTTATTGTTTCATGCCAAAAGTGAAGACTATTCGTCCTTCTTGAGAGGCTCTTTCCGCTCTGTGATATTCTCGGCATCTTCACATTTGTCAGCATTGAGCTGAATGAAGCTCTGCCACTCTTCCGGAGTATCGTCTTCGTGGAAAATCGCTTCCACAGGGCATTCTGGCACGCAAGCCTCACAGTCGATGCACTCATCTGGGTGAATGTACAACATCGTTTCCCCCTCGTAGAAACATTCGACGGGGCAAACCACGACGCAATCGGTGTAACGGCATCCATCGCAAGGTTGGGTAACTACGTGTGTCATTCTATCTCCAGTATTTCATGCTTTTGGCCCGTCGGCCTTTCACTGAAATGTAGTGCGCTGTTTTTCGGATGTCAAGATAAGCGGGATGTGATGATTGGGACAGAATTGTCTGGCTCAGCAACCGGCTAGAAATTCTATCGGTTCAAACATTGTCAAGGCTTAACCGGAAGTGGCCGGGGATGCCAACCGAACTTTTCGTCGCGATTGCAATGCCCTAAAGTCCGCCAATCTAGTGGATTTGATACCCCCGTTGAGCCAGCATTTGAGAGAGCGTCTCCACGTGGTCGCCTTGGACTTCGAGTGTATCTTCGCGAACGGTACCACCAGAGCCGACCACGTTCTTCAAGTCCGTCAGCAATGCTGCCCGAGAATCGTCATCGGCAACACCGCGAATCACGGTGACGACCTTGCCGCGTTTCCGTCGTTCCACCTGGATCTTAAGTCGTTGCTTCCCCGGATCCACAATTTGGGGCGGCTTGGGAAGCGGCGGACATTTGCAATCGGACTCCAATTCTTCACAACGATCGCAGCGAGGTGGCGCGTCCCATTGAGTACCTTCGAAGAGTCGCATTGGTCGTCTTGCTTTTGCAGTGGTTGCTTGAGTCGGGCCGAACGCAGGTTGAGCTCAATAGCCTTTGTTTGTGAGTTCGACGAGATCTTTGAGCATCTCTTTCGCTTGGCCGTTGTCGATTGCGGTGCGACATCGCTCAACCGCGATCGCCAATCCGTCACAAATGCCGGCAACCCACAGTGCCGCCGCCGCGTTCATCACAACGATGTCCCGTTTTGGACCAGAGTGACCATCCATAACCCTGCGAATAGCGTCAGCACTTTCTGCCGGGTTGTTGACTTTCAACATGACCAAGCTGCTTTCTTCCATACCAAAATCTTTCGGGGCGAGTTCTGCTGTGCGAACCTGTTTCCCGAGGATCTCGGAGACATCGGTGGTGGCTCCAATCGAAATTTCACCCAATCCGTCGCGAGAATGAACGACCATGGATCGCTCGGTACCTAGCAGAGCCAAGGCTCTTGCCAGCTTTTCTCTTGTTTCGCTTCGTCCCGCACCCAGCAGTTGAAACTGTGCGTTTGCAGGATTGCAAAGAGGCCCAAGCAAATTGAAGATCGTTGGATGCTTGAGTTTTTTCCGAACGCTCGTGACATGCTTCACCGAAGGATGAAGCAGTGGGGCAAAGCAGAAACACAAGCCTAGCTGATCAAGGCACTTTTCGACCGTAGAGACAGGGCACTCGATGTTAACGCCGAGTTCCTTGAGCACGTCGGCTGAGCCAGACTTGCTGGTCGATTTAATGTTGCCGTGCTTTGCAACAGAGGCTCCCGCAGAGGCAGCAACAATGGCGGCTGCAGTGCTGATGTTGAATGTGCCCGACATTCCGCCGCCGGTTCCACATGTGTCGACCAGATTTTCACGTTTGGTGTTAATCGGCGTCATGTGCTTTCGCATCGCCATCGCGGCACCAGCAAGCTCTTCTACAGATTCGCCTTTTTCATGAAGGGCAACCAGTAACGCGGAAATTTCTGATGCCTTGCATTTGCCGTCCATGATGCCGTCGACGACTTCGGTCATTTGTTTCTGGTCCAGCGAATCTCCGCTGGTGACCTGTCGAGTAGCTTCGCGAATCACTTTGGGCTCCAAAAAAGGGATTTGAATAGTTGTCGTTTTGCTTAATCGGTGGATTTTAACAGACAAGGCCTTCGGATTCTGCCCTTCAAACAGGATTTCTCTTGTTGGCGGCGGTGAGCGGTCCTACAATCGGCCTCGCCTTGCCTAAAAACCTTCAAATTCTTCTACCTGCCTAACCATCGTGCCAAGAAAAGTCATCGTAGATTGCGACATGGGGACCGACGATGTCGTGGCGTTGTGCATGCTACTGTTCGACGATCGATTCGAAGTCGTCGCCATTACCGCGACGGAAGGCTGCGTGGCCGCTGCTCAGGCCAACGTGAATCTGCAAGCCGTCCTCACTTTGCTGGATCCGGACCGCTACCCCCGGGTCGGGCTGGCTATCCCAGTCGAGAACGCTCCAGCGATCGATTCTAGATTCCTCTACGGAGAGGATGGGCTCGGGAACTCGAATTTCGATGTATCCGTTCCCCAGAATGCACGTTCAGCCGAAAAGCTGATTATCGATACTGTCCGATCCGCCCCCGACGAAGTTACCATTTTGTGTCTGGGTCCGTTGACCAATCTTGCCCGAGCGTTCCGTCGTGATCCGCACCTGCCGTCGATGATTGATCGGATCGTTATGACTGGAGGTAGCCTGACCGCCAGCGGAAACATCACGCAAGCTGCGGAGTTCAATTTCTACTTCGATCCTGAGAGCGCTCGCGAAGTGCTGCAGTCGCGAACGACGAAGATGCTTCTGCCGCTAGACGTTTCCAGCGAAGTCAAATTTGATGTGGGTTTCTTGGCTGACTTGCCTAAAGAGGGTTCGCGAGTCGGAGATTTCTTGAATCGCGTTGTCCCTTTCACTTTTCGATCCAGTCGTCAGCAATTGGGTTTGGAGCAAATTGTGCTCAACGATGCTGTTGGTGCGTTAGCTTTGCTGGAGCCTCAGCTGTTTGAGTTTCAGCCGATCGGTGCTGATGTTGAAGTTGATGGAACGTTGACTCGCGGAGTCTTGGTTCTCGATCAGCGAGTTCGACCAGAATGGCGAGACAATGTGAATATTGCAACTTCGGTGCGTTCAACGGCCGGCCAGTACATCATTGACCAGCTAACGATGGCCGGACAGAAGTCGCGGTGATTGGTTGCTTCGATGCTTTTGGGATCTTGGCGTCAAATATTTACAGAAGGTCGCAAAGAACGCAAAGGAACTGAAGGTAGAGTTTGCGTCGGTTTGTATTTATTCTTTGCTTCCTTCGCGTCCTTCTGTTGGATCTTGTTGGTCAGCTCCGGGAAGGATCATTCGGCTAACTCCAACTACAAGTCTAAGTTGATGAATGTTGATCAACAGACCGATCGGCATGTCCATCAGCGTCATGTAACTAAGCAGTTGAGCCTTGTGAATTGGTAGCAATTCCTTCACGACTTTGAGTTCGACGATCAAGCAATCCTCAATGACAATGTCTAGCTTCAGTGACTCATTGAAAACAATGCCTTTGTATTCAATTTCAACTGGAACCTGCTGGCAACTTTTTAGGTTTCGGATTTCGAATTCTCGACTCAGGCATTTTCGTAAATCGACTCTAGCAGTCCTGGACCTTTGAGGCGATGCACTTCAATTGCTGCACCAATGACTTCCCTGCAAAGATTGTTTGCTCGCTGGTATTTTGGATGCATGATGTGGGCGACTGTCTGTTGGGTCAGTGTTTTAACGCGTCTATCTGCCTCGATAGTCGCCAAAGAGTTTCTCCGGCGTTCCGCCGTATACCTCTGCGAAAACGGAATCGAAATTCTTGCCATCTTTCAAGCCCCTCATCAGTTCCTTGAACCGTCCGCGGTCTGACTTCAACTGGCCAACAAAAAGGAAGCTGACCAGTCCCGACTTGTCTTCGTCCATGCGGTTCATCAGAAAGTCATCGATTCGAGTCATCGAATTCGCCGCGGCAATCGCATCCTTTTCCCAAGCCACGACTTTCGGGTCTTTCTTGTACAACTCCGAGGCGACGCGAAAACCCATGCCGTCAGAAAACCATCGAGGAATCCCGGGTGAAAGGTCAGCGACATGCATGGACGCTAATTGCCGAGTCAAAACGACGCGAATGTCGTCCAGGGATTCGTCTTTCGGCCTCAGTAACGCACTGTATGCGATGGTCGTGTTGTGGTTCCAATATCCTTGCAGATTTCGTGGAAACTCGCGACGCAAAAGCATTTTACCGAATTCACCG